>DASZDZ010000033.1:0-52211 GCA_035941355.1 Pseudaminobacter sp. | reverse complement strand
CGATGCCGCAGGCTGGCCAAGGACTGGGAGAAATCCATCGCCTCCGCAGAAGCCTGGATATACGTCGCCCACATTCGCCTGCTCACACGCAGGCTCGCAAGAGCTTGATATCAAAACATCCTTTTTGATTCAGGCTCTAAGAGGGAGCCGACTGCCTTCAGCACGCGAGAAAACGGTGTCATCATCCGAGCGATATCTTGGGCCGTGTGAGTATCGAGCACCTTGAGGTAGTCAACACCGGTTGCGGCGGGGCCTTGAACAGTGTCTTCTCGGAAGGCGTGAGCGATGAGGCGCACAGACCAACTATCCGCTTCCGCCCTGCACGGGTCGCCCCTTACGCGTCCTGGTCCCGAATTTTGCTAACTGTTCCTCCACTGTTCTCAGTGGGGAACTGGCGTCTGTTTCGCGTCTGTTTTCAGGTGGGGGGTGAACGCCGGCGACCGCATTGCCTCCTTGAACCGGCTGAACCGCATACCCGCCCATGACACCGGGTTGCCGCTCCACTGCCACCAAAAGGCCACATGAGGGGAGAGGGTCGGTTTCAATTAGTTGTTCGATGACGCAACTAAACAATCGGTAAGCGCTCATCTGATCCCCTCCGTTCCTGCCCTGCCCACCCTGGCCTGAGCAGGTTCATTCAGCCACATCGCCACGCCTAAATGCCGCCAAGGCTTCGGCATCCCCCGTCGCGATTATTGCCAATCCGGCTGGATCGACCCGCCACGGCGCTTTCGGATGAAGCTGCTTCCCTATCCCGTATCGTTTGCACCACCTAGCAACGGTGTCCGGTGAAACTCCGGCGATGCCGGCTGCGTGCTTGAGGGTGAGTGGCTTGGCGCTATTCATGGGAGCCTCCATGAAGTGCGCCAACAGTTCGGGATTTAAGATCTTCCCCTCCTAAGCCGTCTTTTTCGGCGAAAACGGTTTTGACTGTCTCAAGGTCTTTTTCTTTGTTTTTGTCTCTGTCTGGTCTCCTTCTCGGTCTCTGTCTCAGGTCTCTGTCTCTATCTCTATATATCGATAGTGTCTCGATACCGTATTGATAGGGTATGTTCATCAGACTCGCCTCCCTCTCACGAGCCGGCTGTTTGCAATGCCGCCATGGTTGAAAGGCGCATCGAGTGGATTGCCCTTCAATGCTCGGGCTTCGTCGGCAGCCTGGAACTCGGTCTCCACCTTCTCGCGGATCACGTCGCTTTCGATCGCTTCGATTATTCGCCGCGTGCCGAGCGCATGCTTATCGTTCATGGGCGGGTTATGCTTGAACCATCGATCGACATAGATTTCGGCCGTAGCCGGATCGAAGCTGACCAGCTCGACGGAAACGAGTTTGGCGCGCGATTCTGTGTATTTCGGCGGCAGCCATCCGAGATCGGAGCAGGCATAGCCGTCGGGGAGCCGGAAGCATCCGGCGCTGTTCTGGTGCTCACAGCTCAGGAAATAGAGATACAGCACCTGGGCGGTGCTGCACTCCAACCGGGCGAATCTCCCCGACCGCCAAACAGCCGGGGAGACCTTGGAGAACTCGCGCTTGCTCATTGCGACATCTCCACGACGGGAGCGAATTCACCGAAGTGATGGCGCTCGGCCTCGGCTCTTGCGGCAACTGCATCGTCGAGCTTGTCGAAGGAACCGAGATTGATCGTGCGCCTGTCCAAGCCAATATACGCAGACCATTTCGCCCGATCCTTGCTGTAGCTGACGCCGATCCTGCCGCTCGTGTTGCTGGTCCCTGGACGCCTGTTGCGGGCGTTCTGGAGAGGCGTTGCATCGCGCAGATTGCGCCACCGGTTGTCGGCGCGCATGCCGTTCCGGTGGTCGACCTGATGCTTGGGCCACTTGCCGGTCATTATCAGCCAGATGACGCGGTGCGCCTTGTACAGCCGATAATCAATTTCGACTTGCGTGTAGCCCTCGCTGGTCCGTGTTCCGGCAAGCGCCCCGGCTCGCAGACCGGGACGAGCAACCCTCCAAGTCAACGCCCCTGTTTCAGGATCATAGATGAGCAACTCGCGAGCGCGGGCGGCTGTAAGTGCATGACATTTCGGGCGTGCGCTCATCCTGCACCACCAAGCCCTGCCAGATGGCAGACAAGACGGGCGGTTGAAATCGTCAGCCGGAAGCGGCTGGCAACGACACTCGCGGGATAGTCAGAGGTTGCGGTTTCGGTGGAGTTGCGGTAAATCTGGGCTGCTACAGCTTTTGAAAAACCGTCTCCGCCGTTCCCGATGATTGAGCCCATCGGGGCGGCGGTTTCGCTATGTAGGTTCATGGTGGCACCTCACGATGCCACCGGGAGCGACTTCATGTATCGCTCTAGTTCTTCGACCAGGATGAGGGACCGCTTTCCGCTCTTACGGCGGGTAAGGCTGCCAGCCTTAAACAAAGCGTAGAGGGAAGAGCGACCGATGCCGGTAATCTCCACCGCTTCGGGGATGGTAACTGCAATTTTGGTCATTTGGGGCATACCCGCTGGCAATCCGGCCAGTGCGCATTCACCGGGTCAATGTCCGGGAACGCTCCCCATTGTTCACATGAACGCGCACGCAAATAGCCGCCGCGAATTATTGGCGCTACGAACCCTCAACGAACTTTATTCGAATAGGCGCTACGAACTCACTGAGGAGGCCGTTGGGCCCGACTTAGACCATGCTTTGCGCACGGCTTCAGGCACTTCACTTAGTGCCCGGTCGCGAACGCCTGCTGCGTCTCGCGCTGAAAGCTTGTGCTCGCCGGTGCCGACTGCGATCTGCTGATCCCTCGAAATCGTTTTTTGGTTGGGCGAGGCGAGCATCAGGTCGACAAGCCACCGCTTGAAACCCTCCCGTCCAGCGACCGTACTGCGGCCAGATTGTTCTGGGCGCGCAAGATTCGCGTCCAAGCCGGCTTTCTGAATGAACAGCCAATGGTGAGTAACACCCGCCAGGGGGTGTATGCCGGAGCCAAACAGCGCGAAATTCGTGATCTGGCACGCCGAAAACCATTGGGAAAAATTCTCGTCCACAACCCACGCGTCAGGTGGTACCGGTGCAAGCGTGCCGTTACCCAGGAGGGCAGCCGCACGAAGCTCTCCGTCCGCAAGCTGACGCCGCATTGGAGCTGCCGCCTTCTGTTGAAGACCTTCGTTGGCATCAGGACAGAGAATTTGGGCCGCGCGAGCCAAAAAATAGTAACCTGAAGGCTCGAAAGGCCAGTCTTGCTGCCGCCTCCAAATCGAAAGCTGTGAACGCAAAAAGGCTCTTGGCATCGCGCACCTCGCGAATGCACCTTGAGTACCGCAGGGAAACCGGGAGGTGCTTTACCGGCTTGTCGGATGGCCGTCCTATCCCTGCGGAACTGCTAGCCGTGGATCCTCAGCACGTTGCTGTGAGACTGTTTAAGCCGGCCTTCAATGATATCGTGCAAACGGGCGTCCCATGCCGACAGCGCCGCCTCAACGCGTTCGTCAAGTCGTGGCCGGCTGTAGTGACGGACCAGCGTGCGAGTTCCCTTCGTTCCACGCTGATGTCCGACTACGGAGGCAATAGTGTCAAGAGCAATGCCCATCTCGTCCATGCAACTCACCACAGTGCGCCGAAGGTCATGTGTGCTGAAACGCACGCATGGCAACTTACGGTGCAAGAGCGCATGGCCAAGGTCAGTAGAGGCAAGCGCCCTTTCCGACAGGGCAGCCCTGAAGAGCGGCCCGCGCTTGTGGCTTTCGAGCGCCTGTTCGACGATCGCGCGGGCGCGGCCAACCAAAGGCGTGATGCGTTCATTCTTGTTTTTGGAGCGCGCCGCCGGAAGCGTCCACAAAAGCCTGTCGCCGACCACTTCGAGTTCCGAGGTGTTCATGCCGGCGACTTCCCCGACGCGGGTTCCGAGACAAATTTGTAACCGAAGCACCTCGATGCAGTCTGGTGGCATGCGCTCTGCCCCGGCATCGAGCCACGTCCAGAAAGCCTTGATCTCATCTGGTGTAAGCACGCGGTCGCGCGGATCGCCCCTGCCATAACTTTCCGTCCCTGTCGTGGGATCGGTCGTCACATAGCCTTTTGCAACTCCCCAGCGGTACATCGCACCGATTACTTGCCTGCGCTTTTCCGCTTCTCGCGGGTAACCATCTGCCACGGGATCGAGCAGGCCGCCAATATCGCTGCGGCGGAGGCTATCGGCGGGCACATCGAGCTTCATGCCCAGCGCGCGTTTAAGCCGACGGTCAATGTCGTCGGCCGTCCGCAGGGCTCCACCTTTGCGATGCGGACTTTTGATGTTCCTTGCGTAACGCTGCAACAAATCCTCGATCGTTAGGCGCTCCTGCTTCGTTCGACGGGCCTCTCGCTCTTCATCAAGCAGGTTACGGCCCTGGCGCGCCGCCTTCATGATATCGGCCGCCCTTTCACGCGCTTCAGCGAGTCCGAGCCCGTTCTGCCCATCTGGGTCGCAAAGACCCAGGGAAACGCTTTTCGCCATCGGCTCGCCTTTGATCCGATAGGCGACATTCCAAGTCAGGGCACCCGAAGGGGCGACGCGAACACGCAACCCGTTCTGTTGCTCGTCCGAGACATAGTAGGCGCTCGCCTTGGGGCGGAGCGCGCAGAGCACGACAGCGGTCAGTCTCTTCTTCATATTCCCTCGCCAAAATTGTTGCTACCGCCATTCGTTACAACACCATAGCAACATTTTTCTCGGAAGCAGGTAAACACCTGCGAACGGGTGTGGACAGAAAAGCTCGAAGAATCAAGAATTTGCCTGAGGTCCATGAACGACGTTACACGCACGCAAACGTTAGTTCAAGGGCTGGATGTAGACCTGGCTCGTCCATATGCGCAATCCGCGGCGGCTGGCTGGCGATCTCGATCCGATGTCCTTCTGGGTGGGGCAAATTCTCTTCGCCGGGATGGCGGTATCGGCGCTCGTCCATCCGATCCTGATCTTCACGCTGGCATGGCTGATATTGCACGTCGCCGCCGGCGTGCCGATGAGCACCTGGCAATCGAGCCTGCTCTGGATCGATTCCGGCAACATCGCGCTCGGATACGCGTCCTTCATGGCACTCGGCTCGACGGGCCTGAAGCGTCATGAAAAGGAGGGGCTCTGGAAGGTGTGCCTGTTCACGCCGGTCTACTGGGCGATGATGTCGGTCGCGGCCTGGTGTGCGCTTTTCCAGCTGATCCGTCGGCCGCATCACTGGGACAAGACGCCTCATCGCAGCGCGCGGCCGAAGATCGTGGTGAAGGGCCGGCCCGCCAGCGGACCGGCCAACACGGCTTAGGCCTTCCCGACCATCGCCCAGTTGATGCCGAACGGATCGCGAAGCTGCCCGTAGCGGTCGCCCCAGAACATCACCTGCACAGGCATCGTGACTTCCGCGCCGGCTTTCACTGCGCGGTCGAACCATGCGTCGATATCGTCGACCATCAGGTGCATCGTGAAGCCTTGCGGCTCCTTCAGCGGATGCCCGTATTCCGGGTAGGCATCGCAGAGCATGACCGAGCTGCCGTTGACATAGAGATGCAGGTGCATCGTGCGACCCTGTTCGTCTACAGGATGCCTGGCCACCTCTTTGGCGCCGAAGGCGCGTTCGTAGAACTCGGCGGCCTTGGTGGCGCCGTCGACGGAAAGATACGCCACCACGCCGCCCAGGACGGCCGGGGTTTCCTGTGCTTCGGGGGCTGCGGTTGCCGCTGCTGAAGTCGCCATGTCGTTCCTCCTGTTTCGTTCGAAAGCCCCGCAGAATGCGGCGGGCTGAACCAAGGACGAACGGGAGAACGGCGAACCGACAACGCGCCGGAATTTTTGGGCGATTCAGGCGCCTGATTTGACGAGCGTGGTCTTGGCCGCGCCACTGTCCTTCATCAGGCGGTCGAGATGCATTCTGATATGGGCAGCCTCCGCCGCCGTATTGGCCTTCGCGATCGCCTGGCCGAAGGCCTCGCGGGCCTCGTCGGCGCGGCCGAGCTGCATGAGCAGCGCGCCCTTCACGCCGAAGAAGTGGAAATAGCCCGAAAGCCTCGGCGCCAGCGGCTCGATCATCTCCAGCGCGGCCGCCGGCCCACGCACCTTGGCGACGGCGACGGCGCGATTGAGCGTCACCACCGGCGATGGCTGCAATTCCTCGAGCGCGGCATAGAGCAGGTCGATCTGCGCCCAGTCGGTATCCTCGGGGCGGGCGGCCCGCGCATGCAGCGCCGCAATTGCTGCCTGCACCTGGTAAGGCCCACGCTGCCGGTGGCGTATCGCCTTGTCGATCAACGCCAGGCCCTCGGCGATCAGCTTGCGGTTCCAGAGCCCGCGATCCTGGTCTTCGAGCAGCACGACCGCGCCGTCGGCGTCGAAGCGCGCCGGGGTGCGCGAATGTTGCAAGAGGAGCAGCGCGGTCAGCCCCATGATCTCCGGCTCGGTCTGAAAAAGACGGAGGAGCAGCCGGGCCAGCCGGATCGCTTCACCGCAGAGCGGCGCGCGCATCGGCGCGGAATCGCCGCTGGCCGAATAGCCCTCGTTGAAGACCAGGTAGATCATGGCCGCCACCGCCGCGAGCCGCTCTGCCCGCTCCGGCGCGCCGGGCGTCTCGAAAGGAACGTCGGCCTGCGCGATGCGCGCCTTGGCTCGGGTGATGCGTTGCTCCATGGCGCTTTCGCCGACCAGGAAAGCGCGCGCGATCTGCTTGACCGAAAGGCCCGAGACGATGCGCAGCGCAAGTGCGATCTGCTGCGTCTGCGGCAGGTCGGGATGGCAGCAGATGAACAAGAGGCGCAGCACGTCGTCGCGGTAGTCGGAGCCGTCGAGCCGCTCGGCCAGGTCGCTCTCCGCGTCGTTCAAGTCCGAGACCAGTTCCTCGGCGGGCAGCGGCTCCTGCTTGCTACGCTTCCTGACGGAATCGATCGCGGCGTTGCGCCCGACGAAGATCAGCCAGGCGGTCGGGTCGCGCGGCGGGCCGTTCTTGGGCCAAGCCTTCAGCGCCCGAAGGCATGCGTCCTGAAACGCCTCTTCGGCGGTGTCGAGATCGCGAAAATAGCGCAGCAGCGCTCCGATCGCTTGCGGTCGCGCGGCCGTCAGCGCCGCGTTTATCCAGACCATGTCGCTCACGTAACCCCGCTTCCCGGCAGGAACAGCGAAATCGGCCGCAATTCGTAGGCGCCGCCGGGATTGGCGCGCGCCAGATCACGGGCGACTTCAAGCCCCGCCTCGAGCCCGTCCACGTCGACCACATAGAAGCCGAGCAGCTGTTCCTTGGTTTCTGCGTAGGGTCCGTCGATGACCAGATCCTGGTTCTTGACCAGCGTGGTCGCGGCCGTTGTCGGCAGCAGGCGCAGCGAAGGGCCGAGCCGCTTTTCCTTCAACAGCTTCTGATGGACCACGTCCAGCTTGGCCATCACCGCGTCATCCTCCTCCTTGGTCCAGGAGCAGACGACATCTTCGGAATTGTAGCAGAGGATAGCGTAGAGCATGTTTCTGTTCCTGTCTTGTCTAGGACGAACGGGATCGTCCGATCCCGACATGTGGGCCCGACATAGGGGCGATTTTTTGTACAGGCCCCGAATCGGCGGTTTTAGGCTACGGGGGCACAGGCGTGACTGATTTCACGATGGATGATATTGCAGGCCGACGCCTAGGCTCGAGGGCGATACCGTATCAGGTGGGGAGGCGACAAAGCCAGTTCCCCAAATCTGCCGATTTGATACTTTTCCCGACTATAGGAGGAAGCGATCATGAGGCGAGTGGCGTGCTGCGCCTGCGGCAAGCTCCAAATCCGCTGCACACAGGAGCCCGCCAAGATTTCGCTCTGCCATTGTCTGGAATGCCAGCGGCGAACCGGAAGCCCCTTCGGGATTGCGGCGTTCTTTGATGCCCGCTCGACCGAGGTCATCGGATCTTCCCGTTCGTATCAACGCGGTTCCGACAGTGGATTTCCGGTCACCTTCCACTTTTGCGGCGCGTGCGGCGCGACGGTCTTCTGGTATCCGTCCCGAAAACCCACGGCAGTTGCTGTCGCCGTCGGCTGTTTCGCCGATCCGCTGTTTCCGGCTCCTACGCAAGCCGTATACGTCGAACGCCGCCATGGCTGGGTCGTGACGCCTGGCTGATCGCGCCCGCCTCGGTAGATTACGCCTGCCGGAACTTCCGCAATGGATCCGGAACCGTCAAACTTTAATCGCTAGCCCTTCAGGAAACCTGGCCCCTCGCCGATGATCTTGGGGTCGGCTTTGCCGATAGCGGCGAGGTCGCGGCCGGTATAGGGCAGGTTGGCCAGCACCCGCCTTATCGCGGCGATGCGCGCGCGCCGCTTGTCGTTCGAGCGCACGACGATCCAGGGCGCGTGGGCAGTGTGGGTCCGCTCCAGCATCAGGTCGCGCATCTCGCCATAGGCGTCCCATTTCGTCATGCCGGCAACATCCATCGGCGAGAACTTCCAGCACGTCAGCGGGCTGTGGCGGCGGTCGTGGAACCGCTTCAGCTGCATCTCGCGGCCGAGATCGAGCCAGAACTTGAACAGATGGATGCCCTCGTTGACGATCATGCGTTCGAAACCCGGCGTCTCGTCGAGGAAATGCGCGTGCTGTTCGGGCGTGCAAAACCCCATGACCGGTTCGACGCCGGCGCGGTTGTACCAGGAGCGATCGAAAGTCACGAGTTCGCCCGAAGTCGGAAACTGCGCGACATAGCGCTGGTAATACCATTGGCCCTGTTCGGTCTCAGTAGGCTTGGGCAGCGCGACGTTGCGGGCGGTGCGGGGGTTCATGTATTCGCGGATCGCCTTGATGACGCCGCCCTTGCCGGCAGCGTCGCGGCCTTCGAGCAGAATGAGCACGCGCCTGCCGGTGGTCTGCATCCAGGATTGCAGCTTCACAAGCTCCACCTGCAGCCGCTCCAGCGTCTCGTCATACTCTTCGCGCGGCATCTTCTCGTCATAGGGGTAGCCACCGGAGGTCAGGGTCCGTTTCGTCAGCCAGTCCGGAAGCTCAGGATTGTCGATGTCGAACGTCCGTTCCGAACCGCCGGACTGGAGCTTCAGGAGCGGCGGTGTGTCAGCCGGTTCTACCGACGGGGACTGTTCAATCTTGCGGGCCTTGCCATTTTTCATCGCCACACCTTCCTCGTTGCGCGGCGCATGCTATTGGGTGGTTATTGGCCGGTCAAACAGCTGGCGGGCGGCTCGGGAATTGCGGATGACCGAAGCGAAAAGAGAACGTCAGGGGCGGCGGTGGGGCCGGCTCGTCGCCGGCCGGCTCAGCCAGAACCGGTGGATGCTCGCCGCCGGCATTCTCGCAGTGCTGGCGGTCTACACCATTGCCGAGGAATCGACGTTTTTCGTTCTCGTCTGCATCGCGGCGCTGTTCGTGGCGGCCGCGATCGCGCCGCGGCGCACCGCCCGCCAGCGCCGCGCCGAAGCGGCCGTGGCCGGCGAGCGGTCGGCGCTAGAAAGGCTTTCGGGCGAAAACCTGGCGGCGGCGGTGGCCGACCCACTGGTCCTGTTCGACGGCGCGGGCACCGTCGTTCACGCCAACGATGCGGCGCTGACCGCCTTCGCCGCCGTTGGTCCGGGCATCTCCCTGCAGTTGAAATTCCGGGCGCCCGAAATGCAGGAACTGATCGCCGCGACGCTTGCCGGCAACGGTTCGCCGCAGGTCGCCGACTATGTCGAGCGCGTTCCGATCGAGCGCGTCTACCGCGTCACCGGATCGGCGATTGGCAGGGGGACGGGACTGTTCGTGCTGGTGTTCAAGGACCAGAGCGAAGCCCGGCGCATCGACCGCATGCGCGCCGACTTCATCGCCAACGCCAGCCATGAACTGCGCACGCCACTCGCCTCGATCGCCGGCTTCGTCGAAACCCTCCGCGGCCCGGCCAGGAACGACGCCGCCGCGCGCGACCATTTTCTCCAGATCATGCAAAACCAGACCTCGCGCATGGCGCGGCTGATTGACGATCTGTTGTCGCTGTCGCGGCTGGAGATGAAGCCCTATCTCAAGCCGGGGACCAGGGTCGATCTCCGCGCCGTTGTCCAGGGCGTGATCGATTCCCTGAGCCCGCTGGCCCGCGAATCGGGCGTAGCGATCGAAAGCGACATTCCCGACGGCCCCTTCGAGGTGCCGGGCGATCGCGACGAACTGTTCCAGGTGTTCGAGAACCTGCTCGAAAACGCCTGCAAATACGGCCAGTCGGGAGGCAGCGTCGCCGTGTCGGTCGAAAACGTGCGAACCGGGCCGGCACCCGAGGTCGCCGTCACCATCCGCGACTTCGGACCGGGCATCCCGGAGGAGCATATCCCGCGCATCACCGAGCGCTTCTACCGCGTCGATGTCGAGACAAGCCGTGCGCAGAAGGGCACCGGCCTCGGCCTTTCCATCGTCAAGCACATCCTCACCCGCCACAATGGCCGCCTGTCGATCAAGTCGAAGGTCGGGGAGGGCGCGGCGTTCACCGTACACCTGCCGGCCGGCTGAACGCCGCGGAGTGTGTCCGATTGGGCATTGATTAAGCCGCGCCAGCCACCACATTTCGCGTCAAAGCCACGTTGCATTTCGCGCGGTCCATCGCCACGAATGGACTTGCAACCGGAGCGTCATTAGAATCTACCAGTGCGTTTCCAGAAGGCGCCTTCGCATATGGCCAACGATCCCATCAGACGCCGGCTCGCAGCCATCCTGGCTGCCGACGTGGTCGGCTACAGCCGGCTCATGGAGCGGGACGAAACGGCCACGCACATGCAGCTTACGGCGCGCTGGAGGGAGGTTCTGGATCCGCTCGTCGAACGCCATCAGGGCCGCGTGTTCAAGCGGATGGGCGACGGCGTGTTCATCGAATTCGGCAGCGCCGTCAACGCCGTCGAATGCGCCGTGGCGCTTCAGCAGGCCATGAAAGCCGCGAATGACGACGTGCCGGAAGATCAGGCGATCGTGCTGCGCGTCGGCGTCAACATCGGCGACATCATGGTCGATGACAGCGATCTGTTCGGCGACGGCGTGAATGTCGCTGCCCGCATCGAAACCCTTGCCGCTCCCGGAGGCGTGGCGATTTCGGACAGCGTTCACGAATATGTGCACGGCCGTATCGGCATCGAATTCGTCGACGGTGGCCGCCATGAGGTCAAGAACATAGCGCGCCCAGTGCATATCTGGACATGGTCGCCGAACGGCACGGCCGCCAATGTCTCCGAGGCTATCGCCCAGACGCCGCCGCAGCTTCCGGAAAAGCCGTCTATAGCGGTCCTGCCGTTCGACAACATGTCCGGCGACCCGGAGCAGGGTTATTTCGCCGACGGCATCACCGAGGATATCATCACCGACCTGTCAAAAGTCTCGGGCCTGTTCGTCATCGCCCGGAATTCCTCCTTCGCCTACAAGGGCAAGTCGCCGGATGTCCGCAAGGTGAGCCGGGAACTCGGCGTCCGCTACGTGCTCGAAGGGAGCGTGCGCAGGGCCGCCAACCGGGTCCGCATCAACGCCCAGATGATCGACGGCACGACCGGCGGGCACCTATGGGCCGAGCGCTACGATCACGGTCTTGAAGACATTTTTGCCGTCCAGGACGAAGTTACACGCACTATCGTCAGCGCGCTCAGGGTGAAGCTTACGGCCGGCGAGGAGGCGCGCCGCGAGAGCCGCGGCAAGGTCGATCCGGAAGCTTACGACCTGCTCGTCCGCTCGCGCCAGACCATGCTGCAGCTCAGCGCCCCATCGTCCCGGGAAGCGCGCGCCATGCTGGAACGCGTCATCGAGATTGATCCGCATCTGGCGGCCGCCTATGCGCGGCTTTCGATCATCGCCTTTGCCGAATACGTCAACCGATGGAACGACGCCACGCCCGACAATCTCGCGCAGGCGCTGGAACTGGCGCAAAAGGCGATCGATATGGACGAGACCGAGCCGCAGGGCCATATCTCGCTTTCGATCGCGCTCGGCTGGACGCGGCGCCTGGACGAGGCCGAAGGCCCGGCCGAACGGGCGGTCGCGCTCGACCCCAATTCGGCCGACGCCTATACCGCAATCGGCAACATAAGGGAGTTCCAGGGCCGGCAGGAAGAGGCCGTGGCGCATTATACGCGGGCCCACCGGCTCGATCCGCAATTCGACATGTCGCTGCACTTCCTGGGCAGGGCCCTCCTGGTCCTCGGGCGGTATGACGAGGCCGAGATCGCCTTCAAGAAGCGACTGACGCTTGCGCCGCGTTCCGACATGACGCGTTTCTATCTCGCCTGCCTCTATGGCCTGACCGGGCGTCACGAGGAAGCGCGGCGCTATTGGCGCGAGACGCTCGAGGTCAATCCCAACTTTTCCTTCGAGCACCTGAAGAAAGCCCTGCCTTACCGGGATCCAGGCGTGCCCGACCGGCTGGTCGAGGGACTGCGCGAAGCTGGGATTTCGCTCTGACGCGCCGGTATTCGCGAACCTTCGGGTGCGGGAATTCACTGTTCGCTGCCTGCGAGCGAACTGCCTTCCGGTCGGCCGGCCGTCGCCGATCCTCGCCAAACCATAAAGAAGCCGGCAAATCTAAGCCGGTTTCTTTTTTCCGTCATGTCGCTAGCGTATCGATCGGGATTCAGGGCGGCGATTCACGCCCGGCGGAAAGCGGTATCGGCAATGCAGTCGCATCACATCGTCAGCGCCTATGACGAGGAGCTGAAGTTTCTCACTCGCAAGATCGCGGCCATGGGGGGCCATGCAGAACGCATGGTCGACCAGTCGATTGCGGCCTTGGTCAGTTCGGACATCGCTCTGGCGCAGAAGGTCATCAATGACGACGCCGTGCTCGACGAGGGCCAGCGCGAGATCGACGACAAGGCGATCCTGATCATCGCCAAGCGCCAGCCCGTCGCCGGCGACCTGCGCGAGATCATCGGCGCGATCCGCATCTCGGCCGACCTGGAACGGGTAGGCGACCTGGGCAAGAACGTCGCCAAGCGGGTCGTGGCCGTTGCCGAGGGCCGCCATCCGCTCAGCCTGTTCCGCGGCCTCCAGGCGCTCGCCGAACTGGCGCTGACGCAGCTCAAGGAAGTGCTCGACGTCTATGCCTCACGCTCGGTCGAGCGCATCGCCTTCATGCGCGATCGCGACGACCAGATCGACGCCATGTACACGTCGCTGTTCCGCGAGCTCCTGACCTACATGATGGAGGATCCGCGCAACATCACGCCCTGCACGCATCTTCTGTTCTGCGCCAAGAACATCGAGCGCATCGGCGATCATGCCACCAACATCGCCGAGACCATCTACTACATCGTCACCGGCGAGCAGATGCCGCCCGACCGGCCCAAGGAAGACAAAAGCCACCGCGTGACGCTTGTCAGGCCCGACGATGGGCAGTGAAGTCCTTTAAGAATTCGCTCCGGCGAGGCAGATGGCGTGGTTTTCGAGAGCCGGAGCGCAGCGGACATTCGGGTCCGTGAGCACCGGAAGCGGAGAAAACCGCGTCAGGTGCCCGCCGGAGTAGAATTATCAAAGGGCTTCTATCGGCTCCTGCGCCGCTCGGACGCCGGCTGGAACGCGATCCTGGCGTGATAGCTGCAATATGGCCCGGATTCGGCGGACTCGTTGCCGCAGAAGTGGAAGTCCTCCGACAGCGGGTCGCCGTTCGGCCATTTGCAGGTCCGCTCGTTGAGCTGGACGAGCTGCAGGCGGCGCGAGATCGGCACCACCACGTTTTCCACCGGGCGCAGATAGTGCCTCGCCACCGGCTCGGCGTCGAACTGCTGCTGCAGCGCGGTGGCTCCGATCGAGGTGGTCACGCTGCGCGACACGCTCGTCGCCCGCGACACGCTCTTGCTGCCACCCGAAGCCTGCGTCGCCTTCTTCTGGCGGGCCGGCGCCGCCGTGGCGCGGCCGCGGCTCGACAGCTTCAGGCGATGCACCTTGCCGATGACAGCGTTGCGGCTGACCCCGCCCAGTTGCGCCGCGATCTGGCTGGCGCTCAGACCTTCGGCCCACAGTTTGCGGAGGGTTTCAACGCGCTCGTCGGTCCAGTTCATGAGTTCATGCTCCTGATCAACGTGCGGGACTCAGAATCCATTCCCGTCCCGGCGCTGCCGGGTTCGACACCACATGTATTCGGTTGATTATGGCCGCCGCACGAAATCTAGTTATTTCTTACCTGCAAACTACTCTATCCGGTGACTCGGTGACAAGAGTCCGGAATGCAACACGAATCGGATTTTTCGGTTTTCCCCAACTTGCCGGCGAAAAACCCCTTTGATACTGAACGGGCCGCCGGGCGACGTTTCCGTTGACTTCACGACCGAAAAATCCAATATGCCCGCATGGCCGCCGCTTTGGCGGCTTTTTTGATTTTTCCGGTACCGGAGACGCATATAATGAGCGGTTCGGCGCTTTTCGAGACCTTCGCCCGCGTTCCCCTGGCTTTCGAGCGGGGTGAGGGGACTTGGCTGATCACCGAGGACGGCCGCCGCTATCTCGATTTCGCCGGCGGCATCGCCGTCAACTCGCTCGGCCACGGCCATCCGAAGCTGGTCGCCGCGCTCACCGAGCAGGCCGGCAAGCTGTGGCACACCTCCAACCTCTACCAGATTCCCGGCCAGACCCGGCTTGCCGAGCGGCTGGTCGAAAACACCTTCGCCGACAAGGTGTTCTTCACCAATTCCGGCGCCGAGGCGCTGGAATGCGCGATCAAGACCGCGCGCCGCTATCATTATGTAAACGGCCGCCCCGAGCGCTTCCGCACCATCACCTTCGAGGGCGCCTTTCATGGCCGTACGCTGGCCACGATCGCTGCCGGCGGCCAGCAGAAATACCTCGAAGGCTACGGCCCCAAGGTCGAGGGTTTCGACCAGGTTGCGTTCGACGACATCGACGCCGCCGAGAAGGCGATCACCGGCGAGACGGCCGCCATACTGATCGAGCCGGTGCAGGGCGAGGGCGGCATCCGCGAGGTGCCGGCGCAATCGCTGAAGCGCCTGCGCGAGCTCTGCGACGAGCATGGCCTGCTTCTGATCTTCGACGAAGTGCAATGCGGCATCGGCCGCACCGGCAAGCTGTTCGCCCATGAATGGGCCGGCGTGACACCCGACCTGATGGCGATCGCCAAGGGCATAGGCGGCGGCTTCCCGATGGGCGCGTGCCTTGCGACCGACGAGGCGGCGGCGGCCATGACGCCCGGCGTGCACGGCACTACCTTCGGCGGCAATCCGCTCGCCATGGCGGTCGGCAACGCCGTGCTCGACGTGGTGCTGGAGGAGGGCTTCCTCGATGAGGTCCGCCGCAAGGGCCTGCTGATGAAGCAGGGGCTCGCCGCGATCGCCGACGAATTACCCGAAGTGATCGAGGCGATCCGCGGCTCAGGCCTGATGCTCGGCGTCAAGTGCAAGGCGCCCAACGCCAAGGTCGCGGCCGCTTTGCGCGACCAGAAGCTGCTTTCGGTCCCGGCCGGCGAAAACGTCCTGCGCCTTCTGCCGCCGCTGACGGTGACCGACGCTGAAATCCGCGAGGCGCTGGCCCGTATCCGAGCGGGCGCCATGAGCCTTGCGCCTGCCGCCGCCGCGACCTGATCGCCGGAGTTTCCGACATGACAATTCGCCATTTCACCGATCTTTCAGCCGTTCCGGCGACCGAGCTTCGCGGCATGCTCGACGACGCCGCCCGCCGCAAGGCGCGGCTGAAGGCCGGCGAACGCTCGCGCCCGCTCGAAGGCAAGGTCCTGGCCATGATCTTCGACAAGCCGTCGACCAGGACGCGCGTCTCCTTCGATGTCGGCATGCGTCAGCTCGGCGGCGAGACCATCATGCTGACGGGCGCGGAAATGCAGCTCGGCCGCTCCGAAACCATCGCCGACACGGCAAAGGTGCTGTCGCGCTATGTCGACGCGATCATGATCCGCACCACCTCGCACGAGCGCCTGCTGGAGCTGACCGAAAACGCCGGCGTGCCCGTGATAAACGGCCTCACAGACGACACCCATCCCTGCCAGCTCATGGCCGACATCATGACTTTCGAGGAACATCGCGGCAGCGTCGCGGGCAAGACCTTCGCCTGGGTCGGCGACGGCAACAACGTGCTACACTCGCTGCTCGAGGCTTCGGCCCGCTTCAGCTTCAACCTGAAGGTCGGCGTACCCGAAGGATCGGCGCCCGAGCAGAAATATGTCGACTGGGCCAGGGATAATGGCGGCTCAGTGAGCTTCACCAAGTCGGCCGAGGAGGCGGCGGACGGCGCCGACTGCGTTGTCACCGACTGCTGGGTTTCGATGGGCCAGGAACACCGCGCCCGCGGCCATAATGTTTTTCTTCCCTATCAGGTCAACGCGGCCCTGATGAAGCACGCGCAGCCCGACGCGCTTTTCATGCATTGCCTGCCCGCCCATCGCGGCGAAGAGGTCACCGACGAGGTTATCGACGGTCCGCATTCGGTGGTGTTCGACGAGGCCGAAAACCGGCTGCACGCCCAGAAGGCGGTGCTTGCGTGGTGCCTGGGCGCTTGAAGCAGGCTGCCCGAGCGCCTATCTGCGTCGGATCACACTCTCTTTTTGTTTGAAGACGGCTTTTCGCCGGGCGCAATTCGTGCGCGTCCCGGACAAGCCATGAAGGATTTGGCCCGGTGACCGACAAGGAACGCAAGCTTGGTGAATTCGGCTTTGCCGGCGACGACGACGTCGTGCCGTTCGAGGTCGGCGCGCTCGACGTGCGCGGGCGCATGGTCCAGCTCGGACCGCTGCTCGACCAGATTCTCGCCCGCCACGACTATCCGGACCCGGTCGCCAGGCTCCTGGCCGAGGCAACGCTCGTGGCGGTGCTGCTTGGCACTTCGCTGAAGTTCGAGGGCAAGTTCATCCTGCAGACCCGCACCGACGGTCCCGTCGACATGCTGGTGGCCGACTTCTCGACGCCGAAATCGCTGCGCGCCTATGCGCGCTTCGATGCCGACAAGCTCGCCGCAGCCGCCGAGGCGGGCGAGGCTGCGCCGGAAAAGCTTCTCGGCAACGGCATACTGGCGCTCACCATCGACCAGGGCGGCGATATGCAGCGCTACCAGGGCATCGTCGCGCTCGACGGCGAGACGCTCGAGGAGGCGGCCAAGACCTACTTCCGCCAGTCCGAGCAGATCCCGACCGACATCCGGCTTTCGGTTGGCAAGCTCGTCCTGCCCGCGGCCGGCGGCAGCCGGGAGCACTGGCGCGCCGGCGGCCTGCTCGCGCAGTTCCTGCCCAAGGCGCCGGAGCGCTTGCGCATGCCCGACCTGCACGGCGGCGACGGCGATCCCGGCCAGCCGCCGCACGAAGTCGCGGACGATTCCTGGCGCGAACTGCAGGCGCTCATGGCGACGGTCGAGCACAACGAGCTTCTCGACCCCTCGGTCGGCTCGGAAAGGCTGCTCTACCGGCTGTTCAACGAGCACGGCGTGCGCGTCTTCGAAGGAACCCATGTCGAGGACGAATGCTCCTGCTCGCGAGCCAAGATCCGCGGCATCCTTGAAGGCTTTTCCGCCGAGGAGATCGAGGAAAGCACGGAAGACGGCGTCATCCGCGTCAACTGCGAATTCTGCTCGAAAGCCTACGAATTCGAGCCGGCGGAATTTTCAGCGGAAGCGTGATCGGGCATCTCTGATCCTCCCCTGCGAAAGCGGGGGTGAGCAGCCGGTTTACCGAAGGCAAATCCGTCGTGCCGGTGGCACGATGGAAGGCCAGCGAACGCCGGGACGCTGCGCAGCAGCGGGGACCCGGCCGGCAAGGACCGCCGAAGGCGGTAGAGGGGGATGTACGAATACCTGTGCCTGTGCCCAGGGCAGCCCTCAATTCACCCGCCGCTTCCCCGGCAGGTCCAGCGAGAACGCCGGGATATCGACTTCGAACGTTTCGCCCCGGCGGTTTCGCATCGTGTAGCGCCCGACCATGATGCCGGACGGCGTCGAAAGCGGGCAGCCCGACATGTACTGATAGCTGTCGCCGGGGTTGAGCCCCGGCTGCTCGCCGATCACGCCGGGGCCGCGCACTTCCTCGACACGGCCGGCGCCGTCGGTGATGTGCCAGTAGCGCGACATGAGTTGCACGAACTCGTCCGACTGGTTGGCGATCGTCACCCGATAGGCCCACATATAGCGGTTCTCCGCGGGATCGGATCGGTCTTCGAGATAGAACGGTTCGACATTCACTTCGATGTCGCGCGTGACGGCGCTGTACATTTGGCGCGCTCCTTCAGAGCTAGAATCTGCCTGCCGGGCCTACAGGTCAACCTCGTTCGGCCGGTGCAAACCGGATTGTGATTTCCGCTTTATGGAATTTTTCGTTTACTGCGGACTAGAGACAGGCCCGGGAGGCAACAAATGATGGACGGCTGGGCGCGCCGCCGCCTCGATCCACCACTCGACATCATCGGCGCACGGCTTGCCGGCGCCGGCGTCTCCGCCAACGCCGTCACCGTCACGGCCTGCACTGTCGGGCTGGCAGCGACGGTCGCGATCGCGTGCGGCCTCTTTTGGCTCGGCCTCGTCCTGTTGCTCGCCAGCCGCCTCGGCGACGGGCTCGACGGCGCGGTCGCCAAAATCAACGGCAGGACCGATCTTGGCGGCTATCTCGATATCGTGCTCGATTTCGTCTTCTACGGCGCCATTCCCATCGGCTTCGTGCTGGCCGATCCGGCGGCCAACGCGGTCGCGGGTTCGGTGCTGGTCTTTTCCTTCTATGTCAACGGATCGAGCTTTCTCGCCTATGCCGTGATGGCCGAGAAGCGCAAGCTCGCGACCAAGGCGCGCGGCGCCAAATCGCTGTTCTTCACCACCGGGCTGGCCGAGGCCAGCGAGACAATCGCCGTCTTCGCGGCCTTCTGCCTGTTTCCGGCCTGGTTTCCGCCGCTGGCCTACGCGTTTGCCGGCTTGACGCTCTACACCGCGCTGTCGAGAATCGTGCTGGCCTGGCGGACGTTTGGCTGAGAAGCGACGGACGAATTCTGAACTTTGCCTGACCTTGGCCGGCGAAATCTCATTGCGGCGCCGGCGCGGGGTCGGCCTTTTTCAGCATGACGTTGTTGAGGCTGACGGATCCCTCTGCGTTCAGACTGACTTTCCACAACAGGTGCCCGCCAGGCATGGTGTTGGCGTATCCTTTAAGCAAGCGCGCTATGGGCAGGATTTCCGCCGAATGAGGATCCGACGTCGCCTGGAGCGCGTCCAGAACCCTGTCATAGCCGGTTGCGTCAAACGTCATGTTGATGACGGGCTTACCTTCGGCGAATGTCATTTCGCCCTCGGCGACGATCTCGGTATCCGCGTTCCTGATTGTGCTTTTCGCAAACACGATTTTCGGCGGATTGGCCTTGAATTCCGCGGCAATCTCCTCTGTCACGGCGGCCGGTATGGGAGGGTCCCGATTGAGATCCAGGGTGTCGATTACCTTCCTCGCCGGCGCGTCCAGATTCAGGTTCGTGCCGCTGAAGTTTACGTCCACGTCGGTCGGGATAAGAACTGAGGCCCAGGCGGGCAGGAACAACGAGGCGACCTCCATCTTCGAGAGTTGAAAGCCGTAGCTCAGCTTTGCTTTCTGGCGGATGCCATCCATTGCGACCGAAGCGTTCACCTTTCGGCACGCAGTATGCCAACCGGGCTGGTCACCGACAGGTCGGCAAGTGCATAAGTTCCGTTCATATGTTCCCAACCCGGTAGCGCCGCCAGCATTAGCGACTTCATCTCCGCCTGATTGACCTTCATTTTCTCTGGATCAGCATTGGCCACTCCGAAGGCCAGCAGATCGAGGAACGGCTTTGTCTTCATCCCGGTGCCGGCGCCCTCTACCGAGAGCGAGGCGGCTTTCATCGCGACGGAAAAATTGGTGTTGCTATCGGGCAGGATGACGTTGCTGGTTTGGGAATAATCGGCCATCGTCTGCCTGGAGGAGAAATCGACCCCGCCATATGCGGATCAGGTCGCGGTCATGGCCACGGTGCCCGCGCCGTAGCTGTTTTCGCCCTCGCTGGCGGCGTCCTTCGACATCAGCTTGATGCCGGCGTACGACCCGGTAGCGCTGGAGAATGCACCTAGTTCAGGGTCGTAGACGCCGGTCATGCTTCCGTCGGCAGTCTTCCATTCCGTTCGCTGCAGGTCTGGCTTCTCGCCCGCTTCGACCCATCCGTCGGGCCACAGATCGCCGTTGACCTGCCACGTTCCGTCGGCTTGTGGCTTCACGCGAAACGCGTAAGGCGCGACGTAGAATTTCAAGGGGGACTCGACAGGGACAAGCGTGCCGAGGGCATTGAAATCGATGTCGATCCTGTAGGCATCGCCGTCGGCGACGACATTGACGATGCCCTTGTCAAAAGCGGCTTGGCTGACGTACTGCGCGAGGGAGTGCGAGAGTTGAGCAGCACCTTGCCCGTCGATGGTCTGGGCCGATGCTGCCGTGCTCAGAGCGGCGATCGACAGCATTGGAAGCAAGTGACGCACGGAGATCTCCTCGACGACTTGGAACATATTCCTTTCCAGAAGTGGTAGGAAATCTCCACACCAACTGCAAATTGTTTCACGGTCAGTGTATTCAAGTCAGGTTGCGTTCGACAGCGATTGCGGTGCGAACATTCGGAGGGACCCAATGACGGTTGAAGAGTTCCGGGCGTTGGCGCTGACCTTTCCGGGGGCGGTCGAAGGCAGCCATTTCGACATCGCCGATTTTCGCATAGGCAAGAAGATCTTTGCGACTTTGCGCGAAAGCAACGGCCGCGCGGTGCTGAAGCTTTCCCCGGACGAGCAGCACCTTCTTGTCGAGACGGGGCGCGGCGTTTTCGTCCCGATCAAGGGTTCATGGGGCTTCAAGGGTTGGACTCAGGTCATGCTCGGGCAGGCGGACAAAGAAACCGTCCGCCACGCCATGTCCTTCGCCTGGAGAACCGTCGCACCGAAGAGGCTCGGTCGCTGACGCCCCCTCCAGCATCCCCGTAAACAGGGGAGGATCAGCGGCGGCGACGCCGGTTCCTCCCCTGTGAAGCGGGGGAGGGGACCGCCGGAGGCGGAGGGGGCGAGCCGCGCTCCAGCAGCGCCGCCTAGGCAATGTGTGGATAGAATCCATGTCCCCTTCCAGCCCGATCGAAGAAAGATCCATTGCGGATCAATGGCATAACAGCCGGCTAGAAGAATTTTCGCACCCCCGTTTATCCACACCCGCCGCCCCCTCGTGCATAATCTCCTCACCGTTCTGGCGGGACCTGGTGCGCACCGGGTATCAGGCAGAACGGCGGTGACCTCCCGCCATGGGATCGGAACCCATGGCTCCGAGGGCGTCCGACTGGCCGGCATTCCCAAGCGAAGCGCCAATGCTTCGTGAAGGGAAGGCGGATCATCCGCGCGTCATTGTCCATGGAAAAAACATGGAGCGGGGCGCGTGACCGGTCGACCGTGGCGACAGACACCGGCGGGGCGCGGAAGCTGCGCCACGTATTTAAGTTTCGGTAGGCAAGGCCAAGCGCCCCGCTTCCCGACTCCTGAGCCTGTCGACGGGCTCTAACAACGGCCAGGGCGGAAACGCAGCGTGGCAAAGGAGAGGTGCGTGCCGGGGACAGTTTACTTTCTTTCCACCGAAAGGCGGCGGCAGTTGACAAGTGCGCGCGGGCGGAAAAAAGTAAACCGTCCACTGCGGCAACCGTCAATGCAAGTTGCAGTTACCCAGCGATCTTCAGCGCCTGCTCGATGTCCTCCAGCAGATCGCCGGCATCCTCCAGTCCGACCGAGAGGCGCAGCGTGCCGGGACCGATGCCGAGTTCGGCGCGCGCCTCGTCGGAGAGGTTCTTGTGCGTGGTGGTCGCCGGATGCGTGATCAGGCTTTTGGAATCGCCGAGATTGTTGGAGATCAGCACCACGTCCAGCGCGTTCTGGAAAGCGAAGGCGGATTTCTTGCCGCCCTTCAGATCGAGGCAGATCAGTGTCGAGCCGCCGGTCATCTGCTTCCTGACGATATCGGCCTGCGGGTGGTCGGCGCGGCCGGGATAGATGACCCGCGCCACCTCCGGCCTCAAGGCCAGGAAGTCGGCGATCCTGCCGGCGCTCTCCGTCTGCTGGCGCACGCGCACGGGCAGCGTCTCCAGCCCCTTGAGCAGCGTCCAGGCGTTGAACGGCGACAGGCTCGGCCCGGTGTGGCGGAAATAATCGTGCAAATTCTCGTCGATCCATTTCTTGTCCGACAGGATGACCCCGCCGAGGCATCGTCCCTGGCCGTCTATGTGCTTGGTCACCGAATAGACGACGACATGCGCGCCGAGCGTCAGCGGCTTCTGCTGCAGCGGCGTGGCGAACACATTGTCGACCACCAGCCGGCCGCCGATCGAATTGGCGAGCCTCGCCACAGCCTCGATGTCGATGACTTCGAGCGTCGGGTTGGTCGGGCTTTCGAGGAAAAAGAGCTTGGTGTTGGGGCGCACCGCCCGTTCCCAGTTCTCGATCTTCGTGCCGTCGACCAGCGTCGTCTCGATCCCGTATCTGGGCGCCAGCGTCTCAACCACCCATCGGCACGAACCGAACAGCGCACGCGCCGCCACGATATGGTCGCCGGCCTTGATGCCGCACAGAAGTGCGGCCGAAACCGCCGCCATGCCAGACGCGGTGGCGCGGGCATCCTCGGCGCCTTCCAGTGCGCACATGCGCTTCTCGAACATGTCGACGGTTGGGTTGGCGTAGCGCGAATAGATGAAGCCCGGCTCTTCGCCCTTGAAACGGGCCTCGGCGGCTTCGGCCGAGTCGTAGACATAGCCCTGCGTCAGGTAGATCGCCTCGGAGGTCTCGCCGAAGCCGGAACGCATCGTTCCCGAATGCACGAGCTGGGTCGCAGGCTTCCAGTTGCGCTTCTTTTCGATGGTCATTGCGCTGTCCCCAAAATACAAAAAAACCGGCGGCGAAAATCGCAACCGGTCCATATGGCCTCGCGGCCCGACGGTCCTTTAGCGATTTATTTAACGTGGCTGCAAGCCGACCGGCCAAATCACCACGGGATAAATGTCCATTAGACCCGCGGCCGGCTTGCGTCAATTGCCGGCTTCATTAAACCTCGCCGGACGTTTTTGAAGGAGCTTAGGCGCTTGCGGCAGACGGGCATTCTTCCGGACCAGGACATTGCGGGGCTGTTTCAGTCCGGCGCGCTGGCGTCTGCCAGGGAACTCGACGCCGACCAGATACAGCCGGCGAGCCTCGATCTGAGGCTCGGCGAGAAAGCGTGGCGGGTGCGGGCCAGCTTCCTGCCGGGGCCCAACCATCGCGTTTCGGAAAAGCTCGACCGCCTGAAGCTGCACGAGATCGACCTGACCAATGGCGCGGTGCTCGAAACGGGCTGCGTCTATATCGTGCCGCTGCTCGAAAGCCTGAACCTGCCGGCCGGCGTCTCGGCTTCCGCCAACCCGAAAAGCTCGACCGGACGGCTCGACATCTTCACCCGCGTCATGACTGATCGCGGCCAGGAATTCGACAAGATCCAGGCCGGCTATTCCGGCCCGCTCTATCTGGAGGTCAGCCCGCGCACCTTCCCGATCATCGCGCGGACAGGGTCGCGGCTCTCGCAGATCCGCTTCCGGATTGGCAACGCGCTGCTCTCGGAGGCAGAGCTTCACAAGCTGCACGCCAGCGAAACGCTGGTCGCATCGGAAATGCCGAACATTTCAGGCGGCGGCATCGCGCTCTCCATCGACTTGAGCGGCGACGACAAGGGCCTCATCGGCTATCGCGGCAAACACCACACCAGCCTGATCGACGTCGACAAGCGCGCCGCCCACGGCGTCTACGATTTCTGGGAGCCGCTCTACAATCGCGGCGGCTCGGGCGAACTCATCCTCGATCCCGACGAGTTCTACATACTGGTGTCGCGCGAGGCGGTGCACGTGCCGCCGCTTTACGCGGCCGAGATGACGCCGTTCGACCCGCTGGTCGGCGAATTCCGGGTTCACTATGCAGGCTTCTTCGATCCCGGTTTCGGCCATTCCGCCGCCGGCGGAACCGGCAGCCGCGCGGTGCTGGAAGTGCGCAGCCACGAAGTGCCGTTCATCCTCGAGCACGGCCAGATCGTCGGCCGCCTTGTCTACGAACACATGCTGTCGCGGCCGAAGGCGCTTTACGGGACCGATCTCGGCTCGAATTACCAGGCCCAGGGCCTGAAGCTGTCCAAGCATTTCCGCCCGGCAGACTGAGGCCGGACGCGACGCTCAAGACCCGGTGCGGGTCGGCACCGGCAGCCGCTCGAAATATTCCTGATGCTCACGCGCCACGCACGCCGCCCGCTCGGCGTCGCCACTGGCGATCGCATCGACGATCGGCTGGTGGCTGTCGGCTATCTCGACGAGGTCGAGGCCTTCGACCAGCATGGTGATTGTCGTCCGCGTCTCGATCTGCAGCGACTGCCAGATGTTGAGCAGCAGCCGGTTGCCGGCCGCCTGCATGATGGCGCGGTGGAACTTCACCGAATGCTCGACCACGCCATGCGTATCGGCCGCCAGCGCCGCCGCATGCATCATGTCGACCTCGCGTTGCAAGAGCGCCAGGTCGCAGCTCCGCTTCGCTGTCGCGGTCCGGGTTGCCTGCTCCTCGAGCGCGCCGCGCACCGCATAGATTTCGCGCAGTCCGTCGCCCATCACCTCGGCGACATAGGTGCCGCGCCGCGGCAGGTTGGTGACGAGCCCGGTCGCCTCGAGTTCGCGCAGCGCCTCGCGCACCGGCCCCTGGCTGGTCCCGAATTCCTGCGCGATGCGCAATTCGACCAGGCGCTCGCCGGGATCGTAGTGGCCGCCCAGGATGCGGCGCAGCAGCGCCTCCTTGAGCCGCTGGCGCAAAGGTATGTTGACGAACGCCGCCTCATGCCGGTCGGCCGTGACGTCTGATCCGATCTTGCGCAGTTGGTTCATGCCCGCCGCCCGCCCGTTCCGCCTTCAAGGTCGCCGATTCGGCGCCTGCCGCAATGCAGCATCTTATTTTCCGCCGCCGCGGTTGACAAAATAATTCTCATTTATCGATAATAGATAATCAAGAGGCTGAAAAGCCCATCGTCGTCTGGGAGGACATCCGATGTTGCAGGCGGTAATCGTGCCGGGTTCGCTCGCCCTCGCACAGGAAGCACTGGCCAAGCATCCCGGCGCGGCGCTGATGGCCGGCGGCACGGTAGTGATGCCGGTCCTGAACTACGGCACGGACAGCTTCGACACGCTGGTAAGTCTCCGCAAAGCCGGTCTTTCCGGAATCTTTATCAGCGATGGCAAGGCGTCCATCGGCGCGGCCACCTCGCTTAGTGAATTACAGGAAAGGCCGGAGCTCGCCTTCCTGGGGCCGGCGATCGACACGATCGCATCCCCGACCATCCGCAACATGGCCACCGTCGGCGGCAATCTTTTCGTCGAGCAACCCTATGGCGATCTTGCCGTCTGCCTCATTGCGCTCGGGGCCACCGCCGCCGTTGCTGACGGCGGTGCGGCGCGCTTCGAGCCTGTCGAAAGCCTTGTCCGGCGTGGCGTCGCGAAAGGCGAAATCGTCACCAAGATTTCCTTCACGCTGCCTGCGCCGGGGACCTTCAAATTCGTCAAGGCCACCCGCCGCGCCTTCAATTCCGCAGCCATCGTAACCGTCGCCGCCGTGATCGGGCTCGAAGACGGCAAGGTTGCAGAATGCCGCATCGCGCTCGGAGGCGTTGCCAGGCATCCGGTACGGGCGAAATCTGTGGAGGGAAAGCTGCTCGGGCAGACCTTCGACCGGGCGGGCGTCATGACTGCGGCCGAGGCAGCCGGAGACGACATCGAGCCGTTCGACGATGCGTACGCCAGCGCCTGGTATCGCAGGCGAGTAACGCCGGTGCACATCAGGCGCGCGCTGATCGGCGAATAACTGCAACCGAAACAGAGCCACCGGGAGGGAGCCATGAAGCACGCAGTCGTATCGCTGACCGTCAACTGCGCGGAGCGGCAGATGCTGGTCGCGCCGGGAACCACGCTGCTCGACGCGCTGCGCGAAAACCAGGGACTGACCGGCACGCGCCGCGGCTGCGACCAGGGCGCCTGCGGCGCCTGCACGGTGCTGCTGGACGGCAGGACGGTGATGTCCTGCATAGTGCCTGTCGAAACCGTCGACGAGGCCCGGGTCGACACGATAGAGGGGCTGACCCCGCCACAGGGACTGCACCCGATCCAGGAGGCGTTTCTGGAAGGCTTCGCCACCCAATGCGGCTTCTGCACCTCCGGCATGATCATGGCGACGGCCGGCCTGCTCGCCAGAAATCCCGATCCGACGCGGGAAGACGCCGTCCGCGCCATCTCCGGCAATATCTGCCGCTGCACCGGCTACGAGGCAATCATCGATGCCGTCCTCGACGCTGCCAGGCGCGTCAGCGCCGCCAGCTCCGCCCAGGCAGCCTGAGGAAACCGCCATGGAAAAAATCGACGCTAGTTTCTTTTCAGCCGAGCGCGAAGCCGATCTCGATGTGGTCGGAACCAGCGTTCAGCGGGCAGACGCGCGCGGCCACGTCACCGGCCGGACCCAGTTCTACGAGGATGTCAGCTTTCCCGGCATGCTGCACCTGAAGATGGTGCGCTCGACCAGGCACCATGCGCTGATCCGCAATCTCGATGTAGCGCCGGCAATGCAAGTGCCGGGCGTGGTGCGCGTGCTCACCCACAAGGACGTGCCGAACAACTGGTACACGATCCTGAAGCTGATCGGCGTCGAACCGGACGACGAGCCGGTGCTGCCGGAAGACCGTGTGCTGTTCATGGGCGAGCAGATCTGCGCCGTTCTGGCCGAAACGCCGCAGGCGGCGCTCGAAGGCGCGCGCAGGGTCGCGGTCGACTACGAAGACCTGCCGGCGGTGTTCGATGTTGAGGAGGCGGTGACTTCGACGCCCTTCAAGAAACAGGGCACGAACCATTTCGTCTATGAAGGCCACAATTGCCGCCGCATCCGGTTCGGCGACATGGACAAGGCGTTCGCCTCAGCCGACCACATCATCGAGCACCGCTACGAATCCTCGCCAATCGAGCACGCGCCGACCGAAACGACCGGCTGCATCGCCAAGCCCGAGGGCAATGGCCGCGTCACCGTTTATTCGAACACGCAGGCGCTCTACTTCACGCTCGACAATATGGCGCTGATCCTCGGCGTGCCGTTCAACAAGCTCAGGCTGGTCGGCGGTACGGTCGGCGGCGGTTTTGGCGGCAAGGTCGATGTCATGGTCGAGCCGATCGCGGCGCTGGGCGCGATGCTCACCAACCGCCCGGTCAAATATGCCTACAGTCGGGCCGAGGAGATGCAGGTGTCGTCGCCGCGCGCCGCTGAGCGCATCTACATCAAGGATGGCGTGATGAAGGACGGGCGCATCGTCGCCCGCAAGGTCACGCTCTATGTCGACGCCGGCGCCTATTGCCGCCACTCGACCTACGGCACCACCAAGGCCGCCGCGCACATGCCGGGGCCGTACACGATCCCCAACGTCCATGTCGACGCCTACTGCGTCTACACCAACCGCACGCCGTCATCGGCCATGCGCGGCTTTGGCGTGACGATTGGCGACTTCGCGCTGGAATCGCAGATGGACCAGGTCGCCCGTTTCCTCGGCATGGACCCGATGCAGCTTCGGCTCATCAACGCCTATCGCGACGGCGACATGAAGGCGCATCGCAAGAAGGTGGACGGAGCGTCACTCGTCGAGGTGATCCAGGCGGCCGCGAAGCAGACCGGGCATTCGCTTCCGCCGGAATTCGCATCGATGTCGTCGCTGAGGCAGGAGGCGGGTCATGGCCAGGCTTAAGGGACGCGGCGTCGCCGCGGTGAACTATCCGACCGGCATGAATCTCGGCGGCGATCCGAGCCAGGCGCTGGTCCACGCCACCACGACCGGCAGCTTCGTCATCACCCTGTCGAGCGTCGATCTCGGCCAGGGCATCAAGACGGTCGCGGCGCAGATCTGCGCCGAGGCGCTGGGCGTGCCGTACGACACTGTCATGGTCGATACAGCCGACACCGACACCGGCCCGCATTGCATGGGAACCTTTGCCTCTCGCGGCACGCATCGCATCGGCAACGCCGTCATCATGGCCGCGCGGGAAGCCCGTGAAGTGATGCTCAATGTCGCCGCCACCGAACTCGAAGTTGATGCCGGCGACCTCGTTACCGACGGCAAGGGCCGCATCCATGTGAACGGCGCGCCGGACAAGGGCATCGCCGTCCTGGATGTCGCGCTCGCCGCCCATTTCAAGCACGGCAAGACCATTTCGGGACGCGGCATCTTCCTGAAGCCGAAGAGCGAGGTCGTGCCCGAAACCGGCGAGATGGATCCGGATTCCTGCCAGGCGCATGCCTGCACCGTGGCCGAGGTCGAGGTGGACGACGAAACCGGCGAGGTCGCCGTCCTCAAGATGACCAACGCCTACGAGATCGGCCGCGCCGTCAACCCGGCGCTGGCGCACCAGCAGATCGTCGGCGGGGCGTGGATGGGCATCAGCCACGCGCTCTACGAGACCACCGAACCCTATTACCCCGACCGCTCGCATGGAGCGCTCGACTTCTCCGAATATCTGATGCCCGGCCCCGGCGATCTCGCCGAAATGGACTCGGTCATCATCGAGCGGCCGGCCTCGAATGGGCCCTACGGCGCCAAGGGCATCGGCGAGATGACCGCAAATTCGCCGATACCGGCGATCGCCAACGCGATCTTCGACGCCTGCGGCGTGCGCGTCACTTCGATGCCGATCACGCCGGAAAAGATATTGCGCGGGCTCGACGCCCTGCGCGGCCAGACCAATTGAACCCCAGCGAAGGATGAAAAGATGATCAAGGTGATGGCCCTGATGAAGCGCAAGGACGGCATGAGCTTCGAGGATTTCAGGAAATGGATCCTCGAGGACCACGTCGCGTTCGCGCGCAATCTGCCGGGCCTTAGGAAATACACCTCCAATGTGCTGCGCGCGGAGAATGCCGACGCGCCGTTCGACGGCGTGTCTGAAATGTATTTCGACGACGAAGCCGCCATGGCTGCGGCGTTCGGCACGGAAGCGGGCAAGGCCGCTGGCGGCGACGCCGCCGCCCATTGCTCCAACCGGTTCCGGATGGTCTGCGACGAGAAGCAGCAGTTCTAGCGGATCAAAGGCTTGCCCTCGCCCCTGACCCAGGACCAACTCGACGCCGAGCTTGCCGCCGCCGGCTATCTTGCCGACGAGACGCTGGTGACGGCGCTCTATCTCGCGCTCGAACTCGGCAAGCCGCTGCTTCTCGAAGGCGTGCCCGGCGTCGGCAAGACCGAGGTGGCGAAGACGCTGGCCACTATTCTCGGCCGCGAATGCCTGCGGCTGCAATGCTATGAGGGCATCGATTCGACCAAGGCGCTCTACGACTGGGACCATGCCCGGCAATTGCTGCATGTGCGCGTCGCCGAGCGCACCGGCAAAGTCGAGACATCCGATCTTTACGCGGAAAAGTTCCTGATCGAAATGCCGCTGCTCAAGGCGCTGCGCAATGCCTCGACCACCGTGCTTCTGATCGACGAGATCGACCGCGCCGACGACGCCTTCGAAGCCTTCCTGCTCGAATTCCTGTCGGACTTCCAGATTTCCATCCCCGAGATCGGGACCGTGCGGGCCGCCCAGCCGGTGGTGGCCATCCTGACCTCAAACCGGACGCGGGAACTGCACGACGCGCTGCGCCGGCGCTGCCTCTATCACTGGATCGATTATCCCGAGCGGGCGCGCGAGCGGGCCATCATCGAACGCCACGCGCCGGGGGTCGCCGCCGAGGCGGCCGAAATACTCGTCGACGCGGTGGCGGGCATCAGGCGGCTGCCGCTGATAAAGCGGCCCGGCATATCGGAAAGCATCGACTGGGCGCGCGCGGCCGAAGTGCTCCACCGCGATGGCGCCGCCTGGCCGGAAGCATTGCAGCGGTCGCTCGGCCTGCTGGTCAAGGATCAGGAGGATTTCGCCGCCATCCAGAAGGCGGGCGTGCTGTGAAAACGCCCGCCGCCTCGCGATCCCGACCAGCGCTCATTGCGGCCGAGCTGCTTGCGGGCTTTCCGGCGGCGTTGCGCGAGGCCGGCCTGGCGATCGATCCCGTCCGCGCGGTGTGCTTTCTCCAGGCCGCGCGAACCGCTCCGCTTCGCCGCATATCCGACCTTGCCCGGATCGGGCATGTCACGCTCACCGGTTCGCCGGCGGATTTCCCGATCTACGACGCGGTGTTCGAGGCTTGGTTCGGCCAATCGCCCATGATTACGGTCGCGCCGGACGAAGAGGACGAAGCACCGAAACCGTCCTCCCCGCGCGGCGACCAATCTCGCACTGATCCGCTGGAAGGCGACGCCGCCGGCAAGGCCGCGGCCGACGATCTTGTGCGCGGACGCAAGAATTTCGGACGCGTGAGCGATGCCGACGCGGAAATGCTGGCGTGCATAAGGCGCAAGGTCGCCCGCCTGCCGCATATGCAAAGCCGCAAATGGACGCCGTCGCCGCGCGGGCCACGGATCGATCTTGCCCACACCTGCAGGGCAGCGCGCGCCACATTCGGCGAGACGCTGCGCATAGTGCGGCTTACGCGGCCAGAACGCCCGCGCAAGCTGCTGCTGCTGATCGACGTCTCGGGTTCGATGACGGCGCAGTCGGAGGCCTATCTTCGTTTCGCGCATCTGCTGATACGCGAGCGCCGCCGGGTCGAGTGTTTTTGTTTCGGCACCAGCCTCAGCCGGGTCACGGCCATGCTCAGGCATCGCGATCCGGAAGAGGCGCTCGCCCGGCTGGCGGGCATCGTGTTCGACTTCGATGGCGGAACCCGCATCGGTTCGTCGCTCGATGAATTCCTCTCGGTGTCGCGTTATGCAGCGCTGGTCCGCGGCGCCGTGACGGTGGTCCTGTCCGACGGCCTCGAGCGCGGCGATCCGGCCGAGATGGTCCATGCGGTCGAGCGAATGGCCCGACTCAGCCATCGCCTCGTCTGGGCGACGCCATTGGCGGCCGATCCGCGATACCGGCCGCTGACGCGCGCCATGGCCGACATTCTGCCGTATCTGGATGATCTGTGCGATGCAGGCGGCCTCGGCGCGCTGGAGCGGCTCTTCGCGAGGCTGGATGCAGCCGAACACGGGCCGCGTGGCCAGGCGGCGCGGCGGTTTTCCATTGCGGAGATTGCGGCATGACCGGCATTGTCGATGCGCACCACCACATATGGCGGCAGTCCGACCTGCCCTGGCTGCAGGGGCCGATGGTGCCGCGCATTTTCGGTCCCTACGAGCCCATCCGCCGGGATTATCCGATAGAAGAATTCCTGGCAGACATCGCCGGATCGGATATCGAAAAATCGGTTTACGTGCAGACGAACTGGGCGAAGGCGCAAGCGGTCGAGGAAGTCGCCTGGGTACAAGGCATTGCCGATCGACATGGCTGGCCGCATGGCATCGTCGGCTATGCCGACCTTCTCACGGACGACGCGCCCGAAACCATGAGGCACCAGTCAATCCACCCGCTGATGCGCGGCATCCGCATGCAGCTTCACTGGCACGAAAACGAGATGTACCGCTTCGCTGCCTCGCCGGACCTGATGAACGACGCCCGGTTGCGGAAAAATATCCGCCTCCTCGCCGAGCATGGCTGGTCGTTCGACCTGCAGGTATTCACTTCGCAGATGGCCGATGCGGCAAGGCTGGCGGCCGACAATCGCGATATCGTTTTCGTCCTCCAGCATGCGGGCATGCTGGAGGACCTGTCGCCGGCCGGGCGGCAGGCATGGCGCGAAGGCATGAGACGGCTGGCCGGCGAGGAAAATATCGTCAGCAAATTGTCGGGGCTGGGAACCTTCATCCATCGCAACGACGCGGCTCACGTCGCCGATGTCGTTGCCGAAACAATCGCCATTTTCGGGCCCGAACGCTGCCTGTTCGGAAGCAATTTTCCGATCGAAAAGCTGTGGACGAGCTATGCCGATCTTGTCGCGGCGCATCGCGCCGCGCTGGCGCCGTATCCGGACGAGGTGCAAAGAGCGGTCCTGCGCGACACTGCCATCAGGATTTACCGGCTCTGATCTCTTGCCTGGAACGACGGCGGGGCTGGAGCGGGTAGTGGGAATCGAACCCGCGCGTTCAGCTTGGGAATCCTAGCTAGGAGCACGATTGGCCGCATAAGCGACATCGGCTCGCCGTATATTTCAGGCTGTATAGTTCAGGTCGAAGCCGCCACCGAGAATTTTTCTGGTGATTTTGCGTCGAGCAAAATCATGTCCGACGCTTTCTCCGCAATCATCACCACTGGAGAGTTGGTATTTCCTGAAACGATCGTCGGCATGATCGAAGCGTCGACGATCCGCAGGCCGGCGAGGCCGCGCACCCGCAGCCGGCTGTCGACCACCGCCGTGGAATCGGAACCCATCTTGCAAGTGCCTACAGGATGGAAAATGGTCGTGCCGATGTCCCCAGCTTTGCGGACTAGATCCTCGTCGCTCTCATATTGTGCACCAGGCAGCATCTCCTCCGGCGAAAAACGGGAAACCGCGCGCGTGTTCATCAGGCGGCGGACATGGCGAAGCGAGGCTACTGCTACGCCCCTGTCGCCCTCTGTCGAAAGATAATTTGGCCGGATCTTGGGTGCGGTCTGCGGATCGGACGCGGCCATGTGGACAGTGCCTCGACTTTCCGGCCGGAGATTGCACACCGAAACGGTGACCGCCGGGAAGCGATGCAGCGGCTCGCCCAGCCGGTCGGTACTCAGCGGCTGAACGTGATATTCAATGTCTGGTGTCTCCAGGCGCGGGTCGCTTCTGGCAAAGATGCCGAGTTGGCTCGGCGCCATGGACAGCGGTCCGGTGCGGCGGAATGCATATTCCAGACCCATGGCCGCTCGGCTGAACAGATTATGGTAGCGCTGGTTAAGCGTCGAGGCATTGGCGACCTTGAAGACGGTGCGGATCTGCAAATGATCCTGCAGGTTCTCGCCGACGCCATGCAGTGCGTGGCGAACCGGAATTCCCGCGGCGCCAAGCACATCCGGCTGGCCAACGCCGGAAAGCTCGAGCAGTTTCGGCGAATTGATCGCACCTGCCGCGAGTATCGTCTCGCTTGCTCGCGCCAGATGCAATTGGCCGCCCATGCGGAAGAGAACGCCGGTTACGCAAGCCCCGTCGAAGTCGAGGCGCTCGGTCTCGGCGCCGGTGACTACGCGCAAATTCGGTCGGCCGAGCACGTTGCGCAGGAACGCCTTGGACGTGTTCCAGCGTACGCCCCTCTTCTGGTTGACTTCGAAATAGCCCGACCCCTCATTGGTGCCGCCGTTGAAATCCTCGGTGCGCGGAATGCCGAGTTCCACGGCGGCATCGCGGAAAGCGTCGAGGATGGGCCAGGACAGGCGCTGGCGCTCCACGCGCCATTCGCCACCAGCGCCGTGAAGATCGTTTGCCCCGCCAAAATGGTCCTCGGACTTGCGGAAGTAGGACAGCACGTCGTCCCAGCCCCAGCCGAGATTTCCCGCTTGCCGCCAGCCGTCATAATCGGCCGCCTGGCCGCGCATGTAGATCATGCCGTTGATCGACGAACAGCCGCCCAGCAGCTTGCCGCGCGGATAGTTGAGCGCGCGGCCGTTCAACCCAGCCTCCGGCTCGGTCTTCATCAGCCAGTCTGTTCGCGGATTGCCCATGCAGTAGAGATAGCCGATTGGAATGCTGACCCAGTGGTAGCGATCGCTCCCACCGGCTTCGAGCAGCAGTACGCGGTTGCGGGAATCGGCCGACAGCCGGTTGGCAAGCACGCAGCCGGCGGACCCTGCTCCGACGATGATGAAGTCGTATTGGCCGAAATCGGCAGCGGTCTGTGTCAATTGGGCGCTCGTTCGCGGGCTATCCTGTCCCATAGCGGACCCATGGCCCTGTTGATCTCGCCATACAGGCGATAGCGCTGCTCATAGGCCGGTGCAATCTCGCAATTGGGCAGATAGTGCCGGTCGGGTGCGGTCATGGCAGCTGCGCCAGCGGAGAAGTCGGCAAAGAGGCCGACGCCCGTTCCGGCTGCGATCGCAGCGCCCAATGCACCGGTTTCGCGGCTGCGCGCTACGGTCACCGGCACATCCAGCACATCCGCGAAGATCTGTGGCCACACGGCGCTGCGCGAGCCTCCACCCGAAAGGACCACCTGGCTGACCGTCGCTCCCGCTCGACGCAGTGTCTCGACATGGCGCCGATGTTCGAAGACGACGCCCTCGAACAATGCCCGCAGCATGTGCGCCCGCGTATGCCAGCCGGCAATGCCGTAAAACCCGGCACGCGCCTTGCCGTTCTGCTGCGATCCGTAAAGGAACGGATGATAGATCGGCACGTCTCCAGCGGGATCGATCGAAGCAACAAGCTCGCTGCACATCTCGAACGGCGATGCACCTGCCGGCGTCGCATGCTCGAAGAATTCACGGACGATCCACTCGAGATTTGCGGCCGACGTCGCGCTCGATTCGATGGCGAGATAGCGCGTCGGATCGAAGGTCGACAGCATGAAGATGGACGGATCGCGGATAGGTTCGTCGGTGATTACCTGGTTGATGCTCCAGGTGCCGGCAATGATTGAGGCAGCGCCGGTGCTGGTGACACCCGAACCGATGGCGCTGGCGACGACGTCGAACAGACCCGCCACGACAGGCGTGCCGGCCAGAAGCCCAGTGGCGGAGGCGACATCGCGCGTGATGTGGCCGGCGATGTCGGCCGCTTCCAGCACGCTGGGCAACAGTTCCATACAGCCTTCGAGGCCATAGGCGGCCAACAATTCACGCTCGTAGCGCCGGTCAGGCATATGCAGGAGCCCGCAGCCCGACATATCCGAAGTCTCGGTCGAGCGCGCACCGGTGAGCCGGTTGACGACAAAATCCTTACACAGAAAGACGGTGCCTATCCGGGCAAAGAGTGCCGGATCATGGCGTTTGAGCCAGGCGAGCAGTGTCGGCGTCTGCGCCGCCCATGGCCGTTGCAGGCAGTGGACATAGGTCCGATCGCCAACGCCTGCGGCGGCCCAGTCGCTGACGATGTCGACCGCGCGCGTGTCGAGCGACTGGATGCCAAGCAGCGGGTCGCCGCCGCGATCAAGTGCATAGAGCCCGTTTCCATGGCCGGCACAGCCGATAACCGCGATATCGCGGGGATCTATGCTCGACTGCTCGAGGCACTGGCGGATCACCTCGACAGCGTTCCGCCATAACTCGGCGAGGTCGCGCTCGACATGGCCGGGCTTGGGCATGCAGGAGCGTCCATCCCTCGCTGCGAGCGCGAGCTCGCGGCCGGCGGTGTCGAAGATGATGGCCTTAATGACCGTGTTCCCCGCATCGAGACCCAGAATATATTTTTGCATTGAAGCTCCTCCCAAACCGTCAAAGACTATCCTTGTTGGTAGAGCTCCCAGGCTGCCGCGCCGTCCGCATTCTCGTGAATGATCGCCATCAACCCTTTCACGACTGCACGGGGATTTGAGTGCTGGTAAACGTTGCGGCCATAGACCATGCCCGCCGCTCCCTGCGCCATCAGGGCCGCCGATTTGTCGTAGACGGCGCGCAGATCCTCCTTGCCCCCACCTCGCACAAGGACGGGACAGCGCGCAGCAGCCACCACTCGATGGAAATCGTTTGGATCGGTGGTCGGGTCCGCCTTGATGATGTCGGCGCCCATCTCGCTGGCGAGCCGGGTCAGGGTGACGATCTTTTCGGGGTCGCCGTCGACCATGTAGCCTCCGCGTTCCGAATTGGGCAGCATCGCCAGCGGCTCGATCATCAACGGCAGGCCGTATTTTTCGCAGTCGGCGCGAACGCGAGCAATGTTCTGGACGCATTGCCGGAACAGGTCCGGCTCGTCGGGCAACATGAACAGATTGACGACGACGCAAGCCGCATCCATTTCCAGCGCGCCGATTACCGGCTCCGCCTCGTTCTGCAGGACGGCCCACATCGAGCGATGGCGTGTCTTGTTATACGGATTGCCCATGTCGAGGCGCATGACCAATGCCGGCTTGTTTTTGCCAGGCAAGGACTGCAGCAAATCGGCTTGACCATAATTCATCTGGATGGCGTCAGGTCCCGCGGCGACCAACTGGGTAACTACGCCGGGCATATCCTCGAGCCCTTCCAGAAACGATGGCTCGTTGCATACGCCATGGTCGATTGCGACGTCGAGACAGCGCCCTCCGCCGAACAGTCGGTTCATGCGGACTTTTTTGCTGATGCGCATTCGGCGCTCCTTCTTTCGTCTTTTTGGGATGGTTGATCGAGATCCACGCCATGCTGGCGTTTTAACAGGGCGAGAAAATCGGCGCGCTCGGACGCCTTGCGCGCGGCTCCCCAGTTCTTTTCTTCAGCGAGAACATCGAGAACCGCATCGAGAAGGTCAGTCGAGAGAGCCCCTGTGATGGCGATTGTCGTGCGGCGCAGCAGCAAGTCCGCCAGCCGCTCGACATATTCATTGGCGACAAGATAGCGGATCTCCCGGGCCGAGTAGGTGCCGCCGGGCAGGAGCTGGTCATGTCCAGCTGCGATGTGAGCCGCGACGGCGTCCGCTGCGGTGCCGTAGCGCTCGAAGAGACTCCGAATGCGTTCAACCGGCAGGCCGTGCGTCGCTGCGCGTTCGGCGCACCACTTTTCGGGAGCAGCGGGATAATCCCGACCGCCGCCGATCGGCATGTCTTCGGTGCCAATGATCCGCTGCCGGCCCAATCGATCGAGAACAATGTCCGCTGCCAGTTCGCCGAACGAGCGAAAGGTCGTCCATTTCCCGCCGATCATGCACAGCGTCGGCGGCAGCGAGCCGGTCGCTTCGACGAGTTCGCAGAAATGATCGCGGGGAATACGTCCGGTAAAACTGTCTTCGCTTATCGGCAGCGGCCTTACCCCGGTGAACTGGAAGACGATATCGTCATCGGGGATCTCGATCTTGGGAAACACGAAAGCCAGGGACTGCAATATGTATTGCCGCTCGTCATCCACGCAGCGCACCTGGTCGGGATCGTCGACACGGATATCCGTCGAGCCGACCAAGACGTTACCGAGATAGGGAAACAGGATACAGATGCGGCCATCCTCGTTCTCATAATAAATCATATGACCGTCGAGCGCGTCATGAAGCTCGCGATTGTCGACGATCAGATGCGAACCTTTGGTGCCGCCCATGAGCTTCGGAGCTACGGCTCCGATCGCCGAATTGGTCAGGTCGATCCAGCCGCCGGTGGCGTTGATGATGAGCCGCGGCTTTACGGCCACGGTTTCGCCAGACAGCTGATCGTTGAGCACCAGACTCGAGCCTTCGAGCGATACGCGCGCATAGTTGAGCGCTCGAGCGGACGGCTGTTCCTCCATGGTGTCCCGCAGCATCTCGGTGCCGACCCGCTCGGGGTGGCTGACCCAGGCGTCGTAGTATGTCGCCGAATTCCGGATCGCAGGATTGATTGCGGGCCATACCTTGAGCGTTTCAGCGCGGCTTCTGAATTTGTGCGTCGGCACGATGCGCCGTGCGGCGGTGAAGAAATCATACATTGCAAGGCCGGCTTTAATGACCAATGCGCCGCGCCGGCCCGGGCGGCGGCTAAGTCCAAGAAAACGGACTGCGCCGTTTGCAATGCCTGAAAACAGGTCAAAGATCGGCACGGTGGTCGGCAATGGCGCTACGTGGTGCGGCGCGTTCTTCAGCAGCCTATCACGTTCGAGCAGCGACTCCCTGACAAGCTTGAACTCGCCATTTTCAAGATAGCGCAAGCCGCCGTGAACCATGCGCGAGAGGGCTGCACTGGCGCCTGAACAATAGTCGCTTTTTTCCGCGAGCAGCACGTCAACGCCCTGCAAAGCAAGTTCGCGAAACACGCTGATACCGTTGATGCCGCCGCCTATGACGAGCACGTCAATGTCGGGGTTGTCGCGCAAGCCGGCGATCGTCTGGAGGCGATTCATCACTGGACGCGCTTTCGATCACGCATCCATAACCACGAGATGCTCTGCCGCCGCCGCATCGATGGCCGACAATTCGGCGGCGCTCAGGGAGATTTCCCCTGCCTTGGCGTTGTCGACCGCCTGCTTCGCGTTTCGCGCTCCACACAGCGCGAAGGTGATGCCGGGCTGCGCCAGCGTCCAGGCGATGACGATCTGCGCCATCGTCGCCTGGTGACCTTCGGCGACTGGCGCCAGGGCCTGCCTCAAAGCGGCTACTTTGCGCCGATTGGCCTGGGAGAAGCGCGGATTGTCTTTGCGCTGATCATCGCCGCTGAACTCACGCGCCGGATCGATCGCGCCCGAAAGCAGGCCGAGCGCGAGCGACGAGTAGCTGAGCGTAGCGACTTGATGATGGCGCGCGATCGGCAGCAAGGTCTGCTCGATCGCGCGATCCAGCATCGAATATCTCTCCTGGATCGCATCGAGCTCGCCAGCGGCTACGTATTGCTGCAACTCGGCGGCGTTGAGATTGCTTGCGCCGATTGCACGGATCTTGCCAGCTGATTTGAGGCGTTCGAGCGCTTCCACGGTCTCGGCGATGGAGGTCGTCGGGTCCTGCCAATGGGTGATGTAGAGATCGATGTAATCGGTTCCCAGCCGTCTCAGGCTCTGGTCCACTTCATAAGCAATGCCGTCGGCGCCCAGATATCGGTTCACTGGCTTTCCGTCCTGATCGAAGAAGTGGTTGCCCTTTTTTGAATGCCAGTTCAGGCCGCATTTGGTCGCGATGACCGTTCGGTCACGCCGGCCCTTGATGGCCTTGCCGACGATTTCCTCGCTGCGGCCAAGGCCGTAAGCCGGTGCGGTGTCGATCAGCGAGATGCCGGCATCGATAGACGCCTGGATCGCAGCGATCGACTCTGCTTCGTCCGTGCCGCCCCACATCCACCCGCCTATGGCCCATGTGCCGAGCCCCACGGCCGAGGCGGAAACGCCGGACTTGCCGATTGAGCGGGCGACTTGTCGAGAATTCATGCTGCATTTCCTTCGGCAAGTTCGAGGATCTTCAGGCCGGTGGTTTCGTCGGTTACGATGGTATCGAGGTGGGAGCCACGCATGGCGCTGAGGATCGGGACCACCTTGCTTGCGCCGCTTGCGACGCCGATCGAGCGCGGGATTGTCGCGAACTCCTCGAGTGTCAGCGAAACGAGTGAGCGGTTGAGGCTGTAGTCCGCGACCTTGCCGTTGCTGTCGATAAGATGGGCGAGCAATTCGCCCGCCGCGCCCGAGCGTTCGATAGCCAGCCGATCGGCGCTCGAGGATGGGTGCAGATCGTAGTAGCTCGAATCATCGGCCAGAATGGAGCCGATGCCTACGACCGCGAGCGTCGCTTCCCGCGCCTTGCTGAAAACATCCGAAACGGCCCGGACGCCCATCAGCATGTTGCGTTGGGCCGGGGTGTCGGCAAACAGCGGCGCGTGGATCTGGTAGGCGCGCCCGCCGAGTTTGTCGGCCATCAGCGACGCGACATGATTGACGTCGGTGTAGTGCTTGCCTTGAACCAAGCCGGTCGCGGGAACGACCTCGACGTCGTAGCTGCGGTTAGGCTTGAGGCCGGCGACGACGGCGCTCACCCCCTTGCCCCCCGTGATGGAAATCGTGTCGCCGTCCTTGATCGTCTCGAGCACCAACCTGGCTGCAGCCTCCCCGACGCGCTGGAGCGCAGTCTGCGGATTGTCTGAAACGGAAGGGACGACGATGGCCCTTTGGATTCCACCTACAGCGACAAGTCGCGCCTCGATATCGACCAGTTGCTCGACCGGCGACTTGATTTTGATCTCGACAAGTCCGAGTTGATGACCGCGTTTGATCAGGCGATTGACGGTCGCATGCGAGATGCCGAGCTCCTTGGCGATTTCAGCCTGCGTCTTGCCTTCCATGTAGTGAAGCACAAGCGCCTGATACATCTGGCGGACGATCGTGATGTCGTCCCGCGAATTGGTCGGTGCCATGATGGATGCTCAACTCTCGCGCTGCGGCTCAGGATTTCTTGCGGTGCAGGAAGTGGTCGATCGAGACGGCCGCAAGCAGGATGCATCCCTTGATCATGTCTTGCCAGTAGACCGAGATATCGAGCAGGATCAGCGAACTTGTGACGACCGAGAGCAGCGCCATACCCAATATGGCTCCGAAAATGGTGCCCGAGCCGCCATTGAGCGACGCTCCCCCGATTACCGCCGCTGCGATGATGTTGAGCTCCATGCCAGCGCCGAAGGTTGGGGTCGCTGCACCGAAGCGCGACATGTAGATGACGCCTGCGAAGCCAGCGAGAGCGGAGCAGAGGACCGTCACCCAGAATTTGACCTGCTTGGTCTTGATGCCTGAGAACTGGGCCGCTTTCTCGTTGCTGCCGGTATAGAAGACCTTGCGGAAGGCCGTGGCTCGCCGAAGCAGGAAATCGAAGATAGCCACGACCGCGACGAAGATGATGATGACATAGGGCACATTGCCGAAGCTGCCCTGGCCGATCGCCTTGAAGCCCGGCGGCAGAGTGAACAGCGACAGCGGGGTTCCCTTGGTGATGACAAGGCAAAGACCACGCACGATCACCATCGCTGCCAGCGATGTGATGAAATGATTGAGGCCAATGACGGTTACGAAGAAGCCCATCGCTACGCCGATCAGCGCGCTGGCGCCTATCCCGACAAGGCTTGCGGCCCATGGGTCCAAACCCATCAGGAAGAGAGCGCCTGACACGACCATGGAGAAGCAAACCACCGAGCCGACGGAAAGGTCGATGCCGCCGACGATGAGGAGTATCGTCATGCCGACCACGACAATGCCCTCGATGGAGAAGCTCATCAGCATGGCCCGGAAATTTCCCCATGTCAGGAAGTGGGGGGAGGCGAACGTCATCGCGATGCAGAGCGCAAGGATGATCACGATCAGTCCGGCCTCGCGCATCGACGCCAAACGTAGCCAGTTGCGCCCACCAAGCCTTGGAGCGCTCGCTTTGATTTCGGCATCCATGAGGGTTCCTCCGGCTCGTTCAAGCGACATTCTGGGCCAACGTTGCGTTTGAGGGTTGCTGCCGGACGCCAGACGCGAGCATGATGATCGCCTCTTCAGTCAATTCGTCCGCCGTCAATTCACCGGCGATGACGCCTTCACGTATGACGAGCACGCGGTCGCTGAGCCCAATCAGCTCCGGTAGTTCGGATGAAATAACGATGACGCCGACGCCACGGTCGGCAAGATCGCGAAGCAGGCGATGAATTTCCACCTTTGCGCCCACGTCGACCCCGCGCGTGGGCTCGTCCAGAATGACCACCTTGGGATCTACTGAAAGAAGCCTGGCGATTGCTACCTTCTGCTGATTGCCACCGCTGAGCTTCGACACTTCGGTCTCGATGCCACCCATGCGCACGCCGAGGCGCTCCGCCAAGTCGGTGGCTTGCCTTGCCTCGGCGCGGCGATCGAGCAGCCCGAAGGGTGTGGTCAGTTTCCGGAGGTCCAATGCGGAGATATTGGACGCAATCGATAGGTCCAGGAACAGGCCGGACGCTTTGCGGTCCTCGGAAAGATAGACCAGTCCGGCGCTGACGGCGTCACTGTAGGTGCCGATGCTGACCGGTTCGTCATTCAGCTCGATTGATCCCGACAGCTTTGGGCGCAAGCCGCAAACAGACTGCACAATCTCGCTGCGACCGGCTCCAATCAGGCCGCCGATGCCGAGAATCTCGCCGGCGCGGACCTCGAAGCTGACGCCGCTTGACCCATCGCGACAGGAGAGGTTTTCGACGGAGAGAACCGGGCGATGGGCGCGCCGTTCAGCCGAGCGCTTTTCGGGGTAGAGCTGCGTGATTTCACGCCCGACCATCTTGCGCACGACATCGTCGGGCGTGACTGATGCGATCAAATCGGTCGACACATATCTGCCGTCACGGAAAACGGTGACACGGTCGCACAGGCTGAAGATCTCGGCCATGCGGTGGCTGATGTAGATGATTGAAATTCCGCGCGCCTTGAGATCGCGGACGATTGAGAAGAGACGCCGCGCCTCGGTCTCGGTCAGCGCGGCCGTCGGCTCGTCGAGCATCAGCACGCGGCAGTCCAGCGTCAGCGCCTTGGCGATTTCCACCAGTTGCTGGTTCGAGATAGAAAGGTCGACTACCTGCGTCTCAACCGGGATCGGCGCCAAGAGATCCATCACCTTCTGCGCTTCGGCGCACAGTTGGGGAAAATTCATAAGCGGCGCGCGCCGGTTGTTGATGGCCGCCATGAGGATGTTCTCGGCGACGGTGGCATCCTGGCAAAGCGCGATTTCCTGATGGACGAGGCCTATGCCAAGCCGCTGCGCGGCGGATGGCGACGCGATCGTGACGTTCTGCCCTTCGAGACGGATCGTGCCTTCGTCGGGTTGCAGAATGCCGGCGATGATGTTCATCAGCGTCGACTTGCCCGCGCCGTTCTCGCCGCACAGCGCGTGAATCTCGCCGCGTTGCAGCGTGAAATCGACCCCGGTCAGCGCTTTGATGGCTCCGAAGGATTTCGAGATGTCACGAATTTCAAGAATGGCGGCGGCAGTCACTCCGTCCCCCTGCAGCGTTGATATTGACGATAATTGTCCGGTCGACGGGGCGCGAGCGCCCCGTCCGGTTTGAGCATCTCCGAAGAGTGCTGAAGGCAGAATGTGGCGAGGCCTTATTCCTCGATGCCCTTGGTGCCGCGCCGCTTGAGATACTTGTCCCAGTAGAAATCGTCAGCGTTTTCGGCGGTGACAATGGAGAACCCGTTGTCGACGAATGGCACGCTCATTCCGTTGAAGCCGGAGCGCTTGGCATCGTTCATTGGGTCGATCAAGTCGGGGTGCTTGGCCAGCCACAACAGCATGAAGCCCATATAGCCCTGCATGCCCTGGTTGGGGTTGACCGAGCCGAAGATCTCGCCGGCCTTGATCATGTCGAGGATCTTCGCGTTGACGTCGGCTAGCATGACCTTGATCTTGCCGCCTCCTTCATTTGCCGCCTGGGCGGCGCCGATGGCCGAATTGGCTTCCGGCATGAAGACCGCGCCGAGATTGGGATTGGCCTGCGCCAAGCTCAGCACGGCCTGATAGGCCTTTGTCGGATCCTGGTTCGAGGCCGCACGGCCGACGAGCTTCATATCCGGCCACTTGGCTTCCATGCGGGCGATGAAGGCGGCGATGCGTTTGTCGTGATTGTCCTGTCCGGGATTTTCGAGGACGGCATACTCACCCTTGCCATCCATCGCCTTGGCGACAGCGTCGGCGGCATAGGTGCCTTCGGCGACGTTGTCGGAGGTGATGTAGGAAACTCGCTTGGAGTTCGGGGAATCCGCGGCGAACGTGACCACCGCCGTCCCCTGGTCGATGGCCCGGTTGATCGGCTCGATGAACGGATCGGAGTTCATCGGATGCACGAGGATGCCGGCCGGTTTCTGGGCCAGCGCCTGGTCGAATGTCGCGATCTGCTTGTTCACGTCATATTCGGGTGTGCCGGTGTATTCGGTCTCGCAGCCGAACTGCTGTCCGGCCTGCTTGAACATCTCATAGACAGGGAACCAGTATTCGACGCCGGAAACCATGACGTTCATGACGTATTTTTCACCCGGCTCGCATTTGAACGGGTTGGCGGCCTGGGCCGCGGCATGGCTTGCCCCCAACAGCGTGGTGGCTGCCGCCGAAATGGCGAGCATGCTCAAAAATCTGCGCAAGAGTCCTCCCTCGGCCGAAGCCTAGTCAATTGGGCGGCTGGACACTTACGCGCCGCCGCTTGTGGGTTGATGAACCAAACCTCCTCCCGAGGCTCAGTGGTCGATCAATCGCAGGAGTTTACCGGTCTGTCAATAAAATTCACATGCAGAAATATATTTCACTTCTTGAGTTTGGACATGTGTCCGGCAAGGTGAACCGCGATGCGTTAGTCTGGAGTTCGTTGAACCATCGTGAGGAGAAGGTCTCGATAGGATAGTTGAGGAAGACGCTCGAATTGAAGGCGAGTGGAAGGATCACGACTATCGGCGCAAGCAAAAAGAACACCACGGCCGACCCGAAAACGATCTGAACAGCAAGCAGCCCAGGGCTCGATCGGCTGCTCATCCTTACGGTCCTATCATGGTGGGCGACCGCGACAGCCGGCCGTAGAGGAAATAAAGCAGGGTGGTCACAACAAGCAGGATTAGCCTGAGCGCGCCCGCCATGCCTCGGTTTGCCGTCCCAGTGGCGAAGAATGCGATGATCGAGCTGATCATCTGGTCCTCGGCGCCCCGACGAGCGCCGGTGTGATGTAGTAGCCAAGCGCGACCATGAATACGAGGAGCGAACCCGACATCAGGCCGGGCATGGCAAGGGGCAGAAGCACGTGCCGGAACGCCTCCTCAAAATGGTAACGGAAGTGGTCTGACCATTGCATAGGATCGAAGTTCTGGTTGGGTGCCAGACAAGCGAGGCTAACTCAAAAGAGGGCGTTGGACGGCGGTTTGGCAACCTCAACTCGGATTTTGTAAGCGTGCTAAAATTGGAAGAACTGCAGGAAAAGCTCGCGTTCCGTCGTTATGTCCAGCTTCTCGTAAATGCGGCGACGATGATTCTTCACGGTGCCAACCGTGATTCCGAGGCGACCCGCGATAGTGGCTGTCGGGTGGCCTGTCAGAATCAGTTGCACAAGTTCGCGCTCCCGACCGCTTAGTTCAGGCCAAAGGGCGGCCGGGATCTTCAGTTCCCGCTCTGGCGATGCGCCGCGAGACACTTGGCCCGGCCTGCGCATGAAGCCTGGCCGACGGGTCCTGATGTCGAGTGCATGAAGAGACGCAAAAACGGGAAATGCATTCTCCAGCGCCGCGATTTCGCTCTCGCGGAATGACTGCTCAGAGCGGTCCAGAAAGATGCCCAGGCACCAGTCCCCGCCATCTTCAAGGAGGATGCCCACTTCGTCGCGGATTTTCGACTGCGCCAGGAACTCGGCGATGTATTTCCCGCGCTTCATTTCGGCGTCGGCCAGCCGCTTCAGCGGCACGATGCCAAGGCGTCTATTCCGTCTCCAGTAGGCGTAGAACGGATCGTAGACGTAATAGCTGTCGAGATACTTGCTCACCATCTCGTCGGAGAACCGCCGGTGTTTGACGAACTCCGGTGTTGACGACACAGAATAGCGCGTGACGGTAATCAGATCATGCGTAGCCAACGTGCCGATTAGGTCGATCAGGGAATCCACATGCCGGTCGGTTCCTGTGGCGGCGATTGCGGCCGACAACGGCTTCCAGATTGACTCGAACTGCATGAAAATTCGACCCTTCGCCCACTCGTGTGTTTAGACCTCCATTATGCCCATAGGCACATGGCGATGACCGGTTTCGTTGATCTAGCATCTTGATTGAGATGAGATTTACGGAGGATCGGCCGTCGTGACAAACCCAATCGTGATCGGCATCGATGCCGGCGGCACCATGACCGACACCATTCTTGTCGACCACCACGGTCACTTCAAGATCGGCAAATCGGCGACAACGCCGAGAAACGAGGCCGAAGGCTTTCTGAGCTCGGCCGAAGACGCTGCCGACGCCTGGGGCATTTCGCTGGAGGAGCTGTTTACCGGCGTCGATGTCGTTCTTTATTCCGGCACCGGCATGCTGAACACGCTCCTGTCGCGCACTGGACGCAAGCTTGGGCTGATCACCACCAAAGGCCTCGAAGACATGATCCTGATGGGTCGAGGTCTGCAGGCATGGGCCGACTATTCCTATGCCGACCGCCTGCACGCCATCACCCACCACCATCCAACCCCCTTGGTCCCGCGTCGCCGCACCCACGGCGTGACTGAGCGCATAGATCAGTTCGGCGACATAGTCCTGCCGCTCTACGAGCACGAGGTGGTCACCGTGGCGCAGGCGCTGATCAAGGACAAGGTCGATTCAATCTGCATCATGACGATCTTTTCCCACGTGAATCCGGCTCACGAGAAACGGATTGCGGAAATCTGCCGCGAAGAGATTACAAGCGCAAAGGCCGACGTCACGGTCTATACAAGCCATGAGGTGCGACCCGTCATTCGCGAACAGTCGCGGCTGAACAGCGTGCTTATCGAAGCCTATGCAACGTCGCGTGGCCGTGCCCAGCTGAAGGGCATCGAGGATGTCTCGAAGAAGTATGGCTTCCGTTACGGCGTGCAAACCCTTCTTTCTTTTGGTGGCCTGACCTCAATCAATCACCCTCGTATGCATGAAACCATGATCTCCGGCCCCATCGGCGGCATCCTTGGCGCGGCCTATGTCGGCAAGCTGATCGGCAATGACTCCCTGATCTGCTCAGATATGGGCGGAACGTCATTTGACATGGGTGTCATCACTCGTGGTCAGACCCGCATCGAGAACGAGCCATTGATGGACCGGTTCAAGCTCAATGTGCCGACGCTCCATCTCGACACTATCGGCGCCGGCGCTGGAATGATCCTGAAGGTCGATCCCTTGACCAGGAAGATCAGCCTCGGACCCGAAAGTGCCGGCTCCGACCCCGGTCCAATCTGCTTCGATCGCGGCGGAGCCGAGCCGACGATCGCCGATTGCGATGCCATTCTCGGTCGCCTCAATCCCGATTATTTCCTTGGAGGCAAAGTCAAGCTCCAGGTGGAGAAGGCGCGCCGCGCTTTCCAGGAGAAATGCGCCGACATACTGGGAGTTGGCGTCGAAGAAGCGGCCGAGGGCATGATCGAGATGTTGGAAGCCGATGCTAACAATGCGCTTCGCCGCGTGATCTCGGGACAGGGCATTCATCCGTCAGAATTCACCCTGCTCTCATATGGTGGCTCTGGCCCACTCCATCTTGCCGGCTGTTCGAAAGGCATCGGCTTCCGCGACATCATCACTTTCCAGTTCGCTGCGGCCTTTTCCGCATTCGGCTGCACCACGGCCGATTTCATGCGGCGTCATTCGGTTTCGACACAGATCGACATTCCAGCCAAGGCGAGCGAGGCCTCACTCGAGTCAACCGGGGCGAAAGTTACGGCGATTTGGAACGACCTAACCAAGGCGGCGGTCGAAGAGATGGTCTCGGACGGTCACCCTGTCGAAAAGCTGAAGACCGTGCCCTTCCTGATGATGCGCTATACGGGCCAACTCGAGGACGTCGAAGTCCTTGCGCCCCTTTCGGAAGTTGTTTCCCCAATCGACATGCTGAAGGTCATCGCCGAATTCGAGGAGGTCTACGCCAAGGTCAACCACCGCGTTTCGCGCTACGGCGAGGCGGGCTTCTCGATCACCGAACTGGGATTGATCGCCACTGCCGACAAGGTCAAGCCGATCCTGATGAAACGCCCGCTAGGCAAGTCGGATCCAGCCTCAGCCCACAAGGGTGTGCGTGAAGCTTATATCGGCGGGCGCTGGCACAAGGCCGATCTTTACGAGATGGATCTGCTCCAGCCTGGTCATGAGATCACTGGCCCGGCAATCGTCGAACACCCCGCCACAACTCTGGTCGTTCATCCGGAGGACCGCGTCCTCGTCGATGAGTGGACCCTGCTGCACTACAGCCATTCCTGAGGAGACCGTCATGTTGAACAGACCAGCTTCGCCGGCTCGCCTTCGAGAGAGGCTCCTCGAATCCGAGCGGTTGATGGAATCGACAGGGTGTTATGACGGAATTACCGAACTCTCGCTCCGCAGGCAGGATCCCCTGAAGTTCGAGACGCTGCATAGCAAGCTTAGGGCTTACTGTGTATCGGCCCGCGAAATGGCCCGCCGTATCTCGGCATCCCCCGGCGTGCGCGAAGTCGGCGAGATGGTCGTTGCCATCTACACGCCCGAAGGTGATGCCATCGCGCTATCCAACGGCATCATGGTCCACGTTCATACGATGAGCCGCTTCATCAAGTGGATGATCAAGAATGGCTATGAGGAGAATCCCGGAATCCGCGAAGGCGACATTTTCGCAAACAATGATGCCTTCATCGGCACAGTTCAGGTCCCGGATGTCATGGACGTGGTGCCGATTTTCTACGAGGGCACCCTGGTCGGCTGGGCCGGCGCAGTTTGCCATGAGCTCGAGGTTGGCGGTATCACGCCCGGCGGCGACGTCTGCCTTGCTCAGGAGCGTTTCACCGAGGGTCTCTTCGTCTGTGCTGAAAAGATCGGCGAGAACGATGAGATCCGGCGCGACTACGTCATCCGATGCGAGCGCAATCTCAGAATGCCGATCTATTGGGTGCTCGACGAGAAGGCCAAGGTCGCATCGTGCATCGATATGCGCGAGAGCGTGAAGCACCTGATCTCTGAGGTCGGCCTGGACTACTGGATGAAGGTGTCGAAGGAATTCATCGAGGAAGGGCGCAGAGGTCAGCTGGCCCGCACCCGCCAACTCACCGTCCCCGGCAAATACCGCGGCCACACCTTCTACGGCCATGTCACGGAAGGCAAACCAGGGTTTCAGCCGCTCGGCGATCCAAATTGGCTCTACAACATCCCAATCGAGATGGAGATCTCCACCGACGGCAAGATCACGATGGACTTCGAGGGGACGCAGCCGTGGGGCTATCATTCTATGAACTGCACTCCCGCCGGCATGGATGGCGGCATGTTCGTCACGTTGACCCAGCATATGAACTTCGAAGGGCTGGTCAATGACGGCGCCTGGATGGCGACGGAATTGAAGCTGCCACATGGCACCTGGACCAATCCCGATAATGAAATGGTTGCCACCGCCACTTCTTGGGCGCTGCTGCTGCCAGCCTATGGCGTCTTCCAGCGGCTTTTGTCGCGCAGTTTCCTGGCCCGAGGCTTCGTTGAGGAGGTCTTTGTCGGCCAGGTTAATAGTCCGATGATCGAGATGGGCGGTGAGAGCCAGCACGGCACGCCGTTCGGTATGGCGCATTTCGAATGCGCAGCCGCTGGTTCCGGGGCACTAGCTATCAAGGATGGTCTCGATACTGCGTATGTCGGCTGGAACCCCGAATCCGACATGGGCAATATCGAAATCTGGGAACAGTCGATGCCGATGGTCTATATCGGCCGCTCCATCGTGCCGAACTCAGGCGGAGCGGGAAAATACCGCGGCGGCTGCTCCTTCATTTCCACCTGGCTGATCAACAAGACTTCGCACCTCAGACTGCATACTTCTGAACATTCGTCGCGCGTGTTCGACAATGCGGGCATGTGCGGAGGCTACCCGGCGCCGACCTGCCAGAAGCATCGGGCGGTGCGAAATTCCAACATTCATGCACTGGCGGCAGACAGAAAGCCGCTGGCTCATGGTCCCGGCACCGATCCGCACATCTCCGAACTCGAACGGCGATTCGAAGGCGAGCACGTGATCGTTGAGGGCCCCTACATCACCGCGCCGCATAAAGCGGGCGACATCTTCACGCACTCCTACAATGGCGGCGGCGGCTTTGGCGATGTGCTGGAGCGCGACCCTTTGAAGACCGCCGCGGACGTCGAGAACGGCTTCTTGACGAAGGAAGCTGCCGAGAACGTATTCGGGATCATCCTCAGGGATGATGACGACGGCTATCCAGTCGCCGACCTCGAGGCGACGAAGGATCGCCGCGCTGCCATGCGAAGGGAGCGGCTAAAAAAGGCGCGTCCGGTTTCCGATTGGATCAGGACTGAGGCGGGGCGAGTAGTGAAGGCGGATTTCGCACCCGAAGTCCGGAAAATGTATGCCAGCGCAATGAAACTCTCTCCGCGCTTTTCAGACGAGTTTCGGAGCTTCTGGAATCTCGGCCCCGACTTTGTCTTCGACACGGAGAAGTTGCCATGACCAGCTACAGCAAGGAAGTCATTCGCGATCTCGCTTCCGGGCAACTGCCCTGGCCGCAGACACGGCGGATCATGAGCGCCTACAAGGACGACGACCGCTTCTTCAAAATGGTCAGCGTTCTTCAGGACCGGGTGCCGTGGACCGACCCGATACTCCTACCGATTGGCGATCACCTCTTCATCTGCCAAAGCGGCAATGAGAGGGTAACGAAATGTGAGTGCGGCCACAGCTTCGGAGACTACCGGAAGAACTGGAAGCTTCAGGCCCACATCTACGTGCGCGACACTGAAGATGCGTTGCGTGAGATCTATCCGAATAGCGACATCCCCGATCCGAACTGGATGGAGATTCGCGAATTCATCTGCCCAACCTGCGGCACCCTGCATGAGGTGGAGGCATGTGCGCCAGGCTATCCGATCGTCCATGACTTCGAACCTGACCTCGAAGGATTTTACCGGGACTGGCTGCAGAAACCGCTACTGGAAAACCAGGGCGAAAGATGAGAACGCTCGAGGGACGATCCGCGATCATTACCGGCGGCCTTACCGGGCAGGGTCTTGCGATCGCGCAGGCTCTGGCGGAGCAAGGCGCGAATGTTGCCGTGGGGTCCTATGTCCGGGCCGTTGCTGACAGACCAGCTGACGCGGCAGCCTATCCCGACGCGGCCGAAATCGTGGCGGTTCGCGATCGCCTGGAGAGGTTAGGCGTAGGAGTATTTGCCGGCCATCTAGATGTTTGCGACAGTTCGGCGATCGGCGTGTTTATCGAGTCCGCGGCGGCCGTCTGTGGCCCGGCCGATATCCTGGTCAATGCAGCCGGCACGACCGCCGAACAGCCGGTAACGGGTCATTCCGACGAGCTCTGGCTGAAAATCATCGACACCAATTTGAACGGCGCATTCCGAATGATGCGGAAGCTGCTGCCCGGCATGATCGAGCGCAAATGGGGCCGGATCATCAATATCGGCTCGACCGCCGCGAGCGTCGGCTGGAAAGACAATCCGGCCTATTGCGCCTCGAAGTCCGGTCTTCTCGGTCTCACACGCTGCGTGGCGCTTGAAGGCGCGCCGCACGGCGTCACTTCAGTGATGATCAGCCCGACATGGGTCGAAACAGAACTGATGCGTCGCAATGTCGAACAGGTCGTCGCACGGGAAGGAAAGGGCCGCAGCGCGGCCCAAGCCATGGCCGAAATAGCGACACAAAATCCGCAGCAGCGGATCATCCAGCCCGAGGAAATCGCGGCGCTCGCCGCCTTCCTCTGCCGGGACGAGGCCAAGGGCATCACGATGGAGAACATTCAGGTCACGGGCGGTGCGCTGTGGTGACCTGCAAGGAAAACAAGAAACGAGGGAACTGAAAACCGCTAACCGAACGGGAGAACGAGCATGCGCAGAATTATCCTTGCCACATTTGCATTCAGCCTATGGAACCTTGCCGGAGCAGCGGCCGCGGAACCCGAATCCTGCAAAACCGTCCGCTTCTCCGACGTTGGCTGGACCGACATCACCGCGACGACAGCCACCGCCTCGGTCATCCTCGAAGCGCTCGGCTATCAGCCGGAGACGCAGATACTCTCTATACCTGTCACCTATGCGAGCATGAAGAACAAGGATGTCGACGTTTATCTTGGCGACTGGCAGCCGAGCATGGTGGACGATCGTAAGCCCTATCTCGAAGACAAGTCGATCGAAGTCGTGTCGACGAACCTAACCGGCGCAAAATACACGTTCGCAGTGCCGAAATACGTTGCCGATGCTGGCGTGAAGGACTTCGCCGACCTGCAGAAGCACGCCGACAAGTTCGGCAAAAAGATTTACGGCATCGAACCTGGCAACAATGGCAATCGCATGATCCTGGATATGGTTGGGAAGGGCGACTTTGGCCTCAACGGCTGGGAACTGGTCGAGTCCTCGGAGCAGGGAATGCTTGCTGAGGTAGAGCGCGCTATCAAAGACAAGGAATGGGTCGTGTTCCTTGGCTGGGCGCCGCATCCTATGAACTCACGATTCGAAATCGAGTATCTGTCGGGTGGAGATATCTATTTCGGCCCGAACTACGGCGGCGCCGAGATTCATACAAACATACGCGCGGGCTACGCCCAGGAATGCCCCAACGTCGCGAAGTTCGTCACGAATTTGCGCTTCACCCTCGACATGGAGAACGAGATGATGGGCGCCATCCTTGACGAGGGCAAGGAGCCCAAGGCAGCTGCAAAAGACTGGCTGAAGGCTCATCCCGACGTTGTAGAGCCATGGCTCGAAGGTGTGACCACCTTTGGGGGAGAGCCGGGAGCAACGGCGGTGAGGAGCGAGCTCGGCTTGTGACTACCCAGAGACACGTGATGAGCACGGACAGAGGAACGCTTAGTCGGCGGTAGCGCGCCACCGCACGAAATGGTCACAAGTCCTTTTCGGCGAGTTCGCGGAACTCGTCGGGGACGGAACGGGAAATTTCCAACGCGACCGACCCGTATCCGACCGCCTGCCAACCGAAACGTTGGCGGATGGTGTCGACAGCGCGGTCGGCCACCCAGCGCGCCATACCCTTCTTGGTGCCGGGACGACGCTTTTCGTCCTCAAGCCCAAGCGGAAGGTCCAGCTGCAGCCCCATGTGCGTCTCGAGATGCGACACGGATATTGCAAGGAGCGAGATGGTCTTCTCG
>DASZDZ010000032.1:0-13514 GCA_035941355.1 Pseudaminobacter sp. | reverse complement strand
CTGGTCGGTCTTGGAACAAGGAACGGAGAAGCACGGTCCTCTCGGCCATGGCTGGACATATTCTGGTCACACGCTTTGCGCGGCGGCCGCGCTTGCCAATATTCAACTACTCAAGGAAAAAAACATCTTGGAGCATGTCCGGGATGTCGGACCCTACTGGCATGCCCGCATGAGAGCCGAACTGGAGGGACATCCCATTGTCGGCGAAGTTCGCGGCGTTGGCATCCTGTCCGCCGTCGAGCTGATGCGGGATCCTAAAGGGCGGGTACCATTCGAACCCGAAATTCAGGTCGGCGTGCGCGCCGCCGCTGCTCTGCTTGAAAACGGGGTCATCGGTCGGGCCATGCCGCATGGCGACATCCTCGGCTATGCCCCACCTCTGATCATTACCCGAAAAGAGATCGACATCATCGTCAACGCGACGGCGAAATCGGTCGATACGACCTATCGCGCGCTGAAGGCCGAGGGCGCAATATGATCCTGACGGAGCTGGTGGATACCGCTAGGATTCCCGCCAATGAGTCAAATTCCCCAGGCACTCGCTTCCGCACAGCACGCGATCGAGGTTTGGGCGGACCGCGCGCCCGGTAAGGCGCGCGGAGATGTTGAAGGATGCACCTGCCCTTTGACCGCACTCACCGGACTGTTTGTGCAGCGTGCCCAACGATGTAACAGAGCAAACCCCCTTGCGGAATCCAGAGGCAAACTCGTTCGCAAAGCCCAGCCTGCCGCGCTGTCCGGTCGCCACGCGTCCGCGACCCAAGCGCGGCGCGCCCTGCCGGTGTTCCTCCCCATCGGCAGGGCATTTTTTTTAAAGCGCTGGATGGCGGTGATTGCAGCGCGTTCGCGATCAAGGGTTTGAGAAGGAGGTGATCGGCATATCCGGATGGCACATCGCAACTTTGACACCTCCGCTACGCGACGGTGCCGCCCATCAGGGCAGTTTCCGGCGCGCGACCCAGCACTTCGTATCAAGCAGTCAACCCTGAGCCGCTGTATTGCGCAGTTGAACGGGGGTCTCGCGGTTTTGATCTTCGAACGCTTAAGCGGCGGCGTGCGGCTGACGACGGCCGGCGCGGAGCTCGTGCGCATGCGGCATCTTGTCGAGACCATCATAAAAGGCCGGCCAATGCCCGCGAGATCGGCCGCGCTCATGCCGGGAGACTGATCGTCGCGCATACACGTCGGGCGGCCCACTGCAGAGAAATTGAGGCATTGAGTTCAAGGCATGACGAAGGACATGCAACTTCTCTTCGAGACATTCCTGGAACAGCTGTCGGAAAGCGTCGATGAGGCGGATTTCCGCGAAGCCATGGCTGGTGCGGCCGCAGGACTCGAGCTGATCACCTTCGCCTATTTGTCCTTGCCGCCGCAACGTTCGGGCGAGCCCAGGCTGATCTCGAATTATCCATCTCGCTGGACCGCGCACTACTTGCAAAACCGGTATCAGAAAGTCGATCCGGTTATTATTCGTGCACGTTGTGGCGGATGCCCGTTTCAGTGGGGATCGGATATGCGCGGCTTTGCGACATCGCAGGTTCAGCAGAGGCTGTTCGAAGAAGCGGCCGAGTTCAGCATCCGATGTGGTTTGACGATCCCGATTGTGGATCGCCGCGGCTGCAATGCCGCGATTACTTTTGCCGCTGATGAGCCCAATCCGACGTTTGTCCGGGTTGCCGAGCGATATGAACAGGCTCTTCAGCTCATGGCGACCTGCTTTCACATTCACGTTCGCCACAAGCTGTCCGGCAATCGGACGGTGGACGGCGTTTTGCTGACACCGCGTGAATATGAGTGCCTGCAATGGGCCGCGCGCGGCAAGTCCGCCTGGGATATCGCCTGCATCTTGGGCATCAAGCCGCGCACCGCCGCTTTCCATGTGGACAATGCCAAGAAGAAGCTCGGCGTGCGCACCAAAAATCAGGCCGTCGCTCTGCTGGCCTCCTCACGATGTTCCACTCTCTGAGAACTGATTCGTCTGGTCCCCTGTGCATGTGCACAGGCTGTTTCGGCTGGCGCGTTCGCCTCCAATGGCAGTCTCATTTCTGCCCGGAGGCCCCATGATGCAGCTTATTGCACCCGATTGGTACAACGACTTTGCCGACGAACTGCACGAAATGCATCGGCTTTGATACCGCGTTTTCAAGGAGCGGCTCGACTGGGACGTGCGGCTACGAGATCCTGATCCTGTGGGGTGCGGTCATCGAGCGCGGTTACCCCAGCCAGAACTGGCTGACCTTCCGACAGGCGCTTTCCCTCGGCGGCAATGTCAGGAAGGGCGAACGCGGCACGACCATCGTGCATGCCGACCTCTTCATCCCGAAGGACGAAAAGGAGCGCGCCAAGGCCGAGGGCGACGAACCGCCGTGCCGTATTTGAAGCGCTTCACCGTCTTCAATGTCGCGCAGTGCGACGGCCTGCCCGAGCACCTTTTTACCGCCGCCGAGCCGCTGCCCCAGCGCGAAATCATCCCGCAGGCCGAGGCGCTCATTCGCTCAAGCGGCGCGGATTTCCGGATTGGGGGCGAGCGCGCTTTCTACACGCTCACCGGCGATTACATTCAGGTGCCGCCGCAGCCGGCCTTCTTCGAGCAGATCGACTATAACCGCACTGCTTTCACGAGCTTGGCCATTATGCCGTAAGTCGGATTATGCCGCATGGCCGAGCTTTGCGGGCACCGTCCATGTCGCTGCATTCCGCGGCGGCACGATAACAGTCTCGACGAGTGTCAGATCGTCACGTAGCGCGCGATAGGCCGAAAGGTCAGGCCGCGGCAAAGTTTCGACCGGATAGCAGATCACCGGCTTGATTGCCTTGCGGGCAACGGCATCTGCGGGGGCAGAAGTCGTCGGAATGGATTCATGGAGTTTCTCCGTCGTTTGCTTTTGCCGTCAACCGCCGTCTTGTTCGTGCCCGCATCATTCTATCGTCGCCAGTTCCGCGCCGAGGCCGACCGCCTTGCCAGCTTCAACCTTGATTTGGATGCGGCCTGTCTTGGGGGCGAGAATGCGCGTTTCCATTTTCATCGCCTCGATGAGCGCGACTGCTTCGCCCTCGGCGACCTCCTCCCCGTCCTCGACCAGCCAATGCTGAAGAGTGCCGGGGATCGGGGACGCCAGCGTACCATCGCTCGCCAGCTCGGCGGCGGCGGTCGGCTCCTGTGCGGAAAGGCGGGAAAAAAGCGCGGCCGGTAGGCCAAGCCTATGACGTTTGCCGTCGATCTCGATGAAGCTACGAAACAGACCGCCCTCGATCGGGTCGACGCGCGGCGCGGGCTCAACGCCGCGAAACGCGGTCTCGATCCAGTTGGTGTGGACCCGGAAGCCATCCTCGCCGTTGAAGTCTGGCTCTTCCAGCACCGCGCGGTGGAAAGGCAGCACCGAGGTGACACCCTCGATCCTGAATTCGGCAAGTGCGCGGCGGGCGCGCATGAGCGCCACCTCGCGCGTCGCGCCGGTGACGATCAGCTTTGCCATCATGGAATCGTAAAGGCCGGGAATCTCAGAGCCGATCTCGACGCCAGCATCGAGTCGAATCCCGGGGCCGGAAGGTCCGCGGAAACGGGTGATCAGCCCCGGCGTCGGCAGGAAACCGCGACCCGGATCCTCGGCATTGATGCGGAACTCAAAAGCATGACCTCGTGGCGCGGGCGTTTCTTTGATCGACAATGGCAGACCGTCGGCGATGCGCAACTGCTCGATGACGATGTCGACGCCAGTCGTCTCCTCGGTCACCGGATGCTCGACCTGGAGACGAGTATTGACCTCGAGGAAGGAAATGACGCCGTTCTCCGACAGCAGGAACTCGACTGTGCCCGCGCCCGTGTAGCCGGCCTCCGCGCAAATCGCGCGCGCGGCCTCGTGGATACTGGCGCGCTGCTCCTCGGAAATGAAGGGGGCAGGGGCTTCCTCGACGAGCTTCTGGTTGCGCCGCTGGAGTGAACAGTCACGCGTGCCCAGCACGACGGTGTTGCTGTGGGTATCGGCGATGATCTGCGCCTCGATGTGGCGCGGCCTGTCGAGGAACTGCTCGGCATAGCATTCGCCGCGGCCGAAGGCCTCCGTCGCCTCGCGTACCGCGGAATCGAAGAGTTCGTCGACTTCTTCGAGCTTGCGGGCAACCTTCATACCTCGTCCGCCGCCTCCGAATGCGGCTTTTATGGCAATCGGCAAGCCCACTTCCTTGGCGAATGCGACGGCCTCTGCGGCCGAGGAAAGGGGACCGTACGAACCCTTGACCAGCGGTGCGCCAACCTTGGCTGCGATGCGCCTGGCTTCGACCTTGTCCCCGAGCGCTGTGATGACGTGCGGCGCCGGACCGACCCAGATGAGGCCGGCGTCGAGCACCGCTTGCGCAAACTCCGTGCGCTCCGACAGGAAGCCGTAGCCGGGATGTACGGCGTCTGCTCCAGCCCGGCGAGCTATGTCGAGGATCTTTTCTATCTTCAGGTAGGTGTCGGCTGGACGGCCAGGTCCGAGACCATAGGCTTCGTCGGCAAGTTCGGCGTGGAGCGAACCGGCATCTATCTCGGAATAGATCGCGACCGAGGCGACGCCGTAGTCGCGCGCAGCGCGGGCTATACGGATGGCGATTTCGCCGCGATTGGCGATCAGGAGTTTCTTCATCTGTGAGTTTTCCTGATAAGCGGGTCGAAGGCAGCGATTGCGTTGAAGCGTATGTTCGCTCCGATGGGAATCTGGCCCGCGAGGTCCAGATGGTGACGGGCGACGACGCCGATCACCGGATACCCCCCAGTTAGCGGATGGTCGGCGAGGAAGAGCACCGGCTGGCCACTATGCGGCACCTGGATCGCCCCAAGCGCGGTTCCCTCCGAAGGGAGTTCCGCCGCATCACGCCTTTCCACAGGCTGGGTGCCGGCAAGACGCATGCCGACCCGGCTCGATTCCGCCGTTACCTGCCAGTTCTGATTAAGGAGCGCTTCGACGCCCTTCTGCGTGAACCAATCCGTGCGGGGTCCGAGCACCATATCAAGCGTTACGGTGTCTCCGGCCTTCGGCAGTTTTTTGGACATCGTTTGGAAGGGATCGACCGCAGTGGTGGGTTCGTTCGCCGGTATCAGGATGTCACCTGCCATGATCGGCGCAGGCCCAACCTTCGCCAGCGTGTCGGTCGCCGCCGAGCCGAGAATGGCTTCGACGTCGAACCCACCGCGCAGCGCCAGGTATTTGCGCATGCCCTCGGGCGGATGGTCAATCACCAGTTCTTCGCCTGCGTCGAGCGCAAAAGGCCGGCCGAATGGGGCTGAGAAGCTGCGGGCATCCGCGGTTCGGATCGAAAGCGGGGCAGGCGCACCCGTGACCGCAAGCGTTACCGCCCGGTCAGCCTTGAGCGCAAAACCACCGAAGGCGATCTCGATTGCTGCAGCCTCGCGCCGATTGCCGACGCAAAGGTTTGCCTGGATGAGGCTGCCTCGGTCGAGTGCGCCCGATTCCGAGACGCCTTGGTCGGCGCGGCCGGGGCGGCCGAGGTCTTGGTAGAGCGCCGGGCTGTCGGAGCGGGTGACGAGAAGGCCTGCCGCGGAGAAAACGACCGTCTTCGGTTTCGGTGGTGCGAGAATGGGAACGGCTGCCCCTTTTGTCATGTCGCGGAAGCGGACGCGGTCGCCGGGGGCGAGGAGTGCAGCGCGAGGCCGGGTGGTGTCCCACATCCTCAGCGGAGTTCTCCCGAGAAGCTGCCAACCACCAGGGCTGTCAGAGGGATAGATGCCGCTAAATCTGCCACCGAGAGCGACGGAGCCTGCCGGTATCCGAACACGTGGGCTCTTTCGACGTGGTATGTCGAACGCGGGATCGTCGCACGTCATGTAGGAGAAGCCCGGCGCAAAGCCGTTAAAAGCCACTGTGTAGGTCGCTTCCGTATGGCGGCGGATGAGCTCGTCCACCTCCCAGCCAAGAATGTCAGCGACCTCGTTGAGGTCCCCGCCGTCATAGGCGACGGGAATCTCGAAGGTCTCGCCCTGCCGTTTTCTGCGCGCGGAAAGGTCGATGCGGCATATGGAGTTGATGAGTTCTTCACGGTTCGTCAGCAGAGGATCGAAGCGGACAAGCAAGGTACGGGCGGCAGGCACGAGATCGACTGTGCCCTCTGGCCGCTGGGCGAGCAGTCCGTCGAGCAGCGTCAGCGTTGCGGCGAGGTCATCGAGCTCGACCAAGAAGGCATCACTGCCGGAGGGGAGGAATCGCAGGCCCTCAGTCATGGACAAAGGGCTTCAGCTCGATGCCGTGGCCAAGAAGCGAATTGCACAGCGCGCGGGCGATTTTGACGGCCGCCGGCGTGTCGCCATGAATGCAGATCGACTGGGCTTCTAGCCTAATGTCCGTGCCATCGATGGCGGTGATGCGGCCCTCAATGACCATGCGCAGCATGCGCTCCGCGACCGCCTTCGGATCGTGAATGACGGCACCCGCGAGCCGGCGGCTGACGAGGCTGCCATCGGCATTGTAGGCACGGTCGACGAAGGCCTCGCAGACGACCTCGAGCCCTGCTGCACGTGCCTGTTCAACGATCGGTGCGCCCGAGAGCGCCATCAGCACGAGCGAGGGATCGACTGCCTTGACGGCTTCTATGACATCGGCCGCTTGGCGGGCATCCTGCGCGATCGTGTTGTAGAGCGCGCCGTGCGGCTTGACGTAACGCACCGTCGTACCGGCGGCTTTGGCGAGGCCTTGCAAGGCCCCGATCTGGTAGATCGTGTCGCCGATCAATTCCGCGCTAGACGGGTCCATGTTGCGCCGGCCGAAGCCGACAAGATCGCGGTAGCCAACATGCGCGCCGACGGAAACCCCACGTCTTGCAGCTTCGGTCAGGACGGCAAGGATGCCCGCTGGATCGCCGGCATGAAAGCCGCAGGCAATGTTGGCGCTGGTGACAATCGAGAGCATCGACGAGTCGTCGCCCATCGGCCAGGGGCCGAAACTTTCACCGAGATCGCTGTTGAGGTCGATGCGTGCCATGCCGTAGATTGTCTGCCGATCTATTTTGTTCAATAACACGTATCAGATTGTTCAACAATAGAATATTGGTTACGGCGTAAGCGACTGCAGGCAAGAGATGGCGAGCGAAAAAAAGACCTTGGAAATCGGCGATCAATCGCTAGCCGAGTCGGTGGCGGCGCGCATACGCGAGCTGCTCATCGCAGGCGAGTTCGCACCGGGCCAGAAGCTTTCGGAACAGCAGGTCGCCGCCCGGTTCGGCATCTCTCGCAACACTCTGCGGGAGGTCTTCCGACTGCTGACCAGCCAAAGACTGCTGACCTACATCCCGAATCGCGGCGTCTTTGTTGTGGCGCCGGACGAGGCGGCGGTAATCGATATCTATCGGGTGCGTTCGGTGCTTCAGAAGGGCGCGGTTCAAGCTGCGACCAAGGGGCACCCAGCCCTCGCACGAATGCGAGGGCTGGCGGAGCAGGCGCGGAAGGTGAGCGCTGATGGCGATTGGCGGCAGCTAGGAACAATCAATATGGAATTTCACCGCGCGATGGTGGAACTCTGTGACAGCCCTCGGCTCAGCGCCTGCTTCGACCTGGTGCTCGCCGAACTTCGGCTTGTTTTCGGGCAGTTAGAAGACTCGGCTCATCTCCATGAGCCATATATCGACCTGAATGCATCCGTAATCCGCACGCTTGAAGAGGGCGACGTCCCGGACGCCGTTTCGCAGCTGGAAGCATATCTTCTCAAATCGGAAAAGGCAGTGCTCGCTGCGCTCCAGCGCAGAAAAGGGTGAAGTCCTACCCGCGAACCGGCCTCCTTAAGATTTGGGTAATACCATCAGTGGACGGAGCACCTCCCCGGAAATTGGACAGTGACGGAAGCTACGATTTGACGTCTGCTGGTCTCCAAGGCGAGGAGATCAGATCATGCGGAAACGCAGAAACCATGACGCGGGTTTCAAGGCTCGCGTGGCACTGAAAGCCGTGAAGGGCCAGCACACCGTGTCAGAGCTGGCCGCCGAATATGGCGTGCATCCGACGATGATCCATCAGTGGAAGAAAGCACTGCTCGACGGGGCGGCGGATATCTTCGGGCGCGGCGGCAAGAAGGCGGTCGAGGTACACGAGGGCAGCGCCTGGCCGGGCCGACCGCGGCACTCGTCGTCTCGCTCGCCGACGGCTACGACGCGCTCGCGCCGGCCACCACCGACGGCAAGAACATCATGGTTGTGTCCGCCCACACCTCCAAGCGGCCGACCTATGCCGGCAACGCCATCCAGACCGTGCAGGAGACCGACGCCAGGAAGGATTAAAGTGCGCACCTCCTCTTTCCAGGCCATGATCGTTCAGCCATCTCGGCACCAGATGTATCAAATATATAAACTGAATTTGACGCACTTTGCCGACTAGCTGAATATCCATGCAAAGGAGGCGCTGAGCCGCCATAAAAACCAAACATCGGAACGCAAAGCATGCGTCATGACGAGCCCTTCCGCGCTCTACGGAGCGAGGTCACCGAGTGGCGTCGCTACCTCCACCAAAAATCCCGAGCTCGACTACCGGTTAGATAACACCGCGAGATTTGTGACCGATGAGCTGGCTTCTTGTCGGTATCAATCACATCGAAACGGGATAGCTGAAACCGGGCTGCTGATCACCTTGTAGATGCAAATTGTGCTGTTGGGCGAATATGTGGCGCAAGTTGAAAGCTTCGGTCAACCATCGTCATCGAATGAAAACGGGAGGAACCAGTTTGGTAAACCGCAGACCTTTCATGCGGACAGCAGCGTCCGCTATCGCGTTGGGCGCGCCGTTTTCCGTCGCTGATGTCCTGATCGACAAGTCAGTTTGCGAGGGCTGATTGCATGGACTCTGAGACCATAGGCTTCATGTCGGCAGTCGAACTGGCCGAGCTAATCCGCGGTAAAGAGATTTCGCCGGTGGAGTGCATGCGAGGCCTGCTGGACCGCATTGCCGAGTTGGAGCCCAAAGTAAACGCCTTCGCCTACCTTGCTGCAGATCGCGCGATGGATGAGGCTAAGAAGGCCGAAGGTGCCCTGATGAGTGGTGCGCGAATCGGTCGGCTGCACGGCGTGCCCGCTACAATCAAAGATCTCCTGACAACGAAGGATATGCCGACACAGCAGGGCAGCAAGATCTTCGCCGGTCATCAGCCGACGGAGGATTCGGCGTTCGTGCCGCGCTTGCGCGACGAGGGCGCGATCATCCTTGGCAAGACGACCACGTCGGAGTTCGGCACCGGGAGGCCGGGCGTCTCGCGAAGCCCGCTAACTGGGATCACCAGCAACCCCTGGAAGCTTGGCTTCAATGCCGGCGCGTCTTCAGGCGGCGCGGGCGCCGCCGCAGCGGCAGGGTTCGGGCCCTTGCACCTTGGTAATGACGGCGGGGGCTCGATTCGCCTGCCCGCACATTTCTGTGGCGTATTCGGACTGAAGCCCAGCTTCGGGCGCGTGCCGAATTATCCGATGCCCGGAAGTGACATGACGAACCACAACGGGCCGATGACACGCACCGTCGCCGATAGCGCACTTGTGCTCGAGATCATGGCCGGTCCGCACTTCCTCGACCATACTTCGCTCCAGGCGAAGCCCGGCGACTATCTCGCCCGGCTGTGCGATGGCGTGAAGGGCAGGCGGATCGCCTATAGTCCTGATCTCGGTCACGCACGCGTCGATCCGGAAGTTGCGGAGCTGGTGAAGGCGGCGGCAGCGCGCTTTGCCGAACTCGGGGCGATCGTTGAGGAAGTACTCACCCCTTGGGCGAAGGACGGTCCCGAGCTGATGAGCTTCTTCTGGACCGCGCACATGACCAGTCTCGCGCAGTACCTTCCGAAATGGGAAGCGGAAATGGACCCGGGCCACGTCGCCTGCATCAAGGAGTCGCAGAACATTTCCCTCGCGCGATACCAGGAGATGCGCAAACGGAAGTTAGACTATGTCGCGAACATCCATCGCTGGTTCCAGGATTGGGATTTCCTGTTGACGCCGACCGCTTCGGTTGCCGCTTTCCCGGCCGAAAAGCTGATGCCCGACGAATGGCCGACGCCTCCTTCGGGCTGGATCGAGTGGGCGGAGTTCTTGTACCCGTTCAACATGTCATGGAACCCGGCCGCAAGCGTGCCATGCGGCTTCACCCTCGCCGGGTTGCCGGTGGGTCTGCAGATCGTCGGCAGACGCTTCGACGATCTGGGGGTGCTGCAGGCCTCGGCGGCATTCGAACAACTCCAGCCCTGGGGGGACAAGCGCCCGCGGCTCTAACTGGCTTTGCCGTGACACAAGGGGCTAATCGACCGCCCTACCACTAACGGAAGAAAGGGAATGGAACATGACAATCTCTCGACGCAACCTCATTAGACTGGGCATGGCCGCCGGAACGGCTTTATCGATCCCGTCGGTTCTGCGGGCACAGACATTGCCAGCCGACGCTCGGACAGTCCGAATGGTGATAGGAGACCTCAGTGTGTTCGATCCGGTCGTTACAACGGCTGCCGAAACCTCCACCCATGCCTTCGCGATTTACGATACGCTGTTCGGGACCGATTCGAAGTTTGCGCCGCATCCGCAGATGGTGGAGAAGTTGGGCGTGTCCGACGACAAGAAGACCTATACGTTCCAGCTCCGGGACGGCCTGGGCTGGCACGACGGCACTCCCGTTACCGCGGGGGACTGTGTGGCTTCGATCCGTCGCTGGGCCCAAGTGGCTCCCGGCGGGCAGCTCATGATGACGCGGGCCAAGGATGTCTCGAAAAGTGATGACAAGACCTTCACAATCGCGCTCAAGGAGCCGTTGGGGGTTCTGCTCGACATCCTGGCTTACACCGGCCCATTCATCATGCGCGAGAAGGACGCAGATCGTCCCGCAACCGAGCAGGTGACCGCGAATATCGGATCGGGGCCGTTCAAGTTCAACGAGGCTCTTGCCAGGCCGGGCGCGAGCTTCACCTACGACCGCAATGAAAAATACGTACCGCGCAGCGAGATGCCCGACGGATTGTCCGGCGGGAAGGTCGTGAAGATCGATCGGGTCGTCTGGGAAAATATCAGCGATCAGCAGACTGCATTGGCGGCCTTGCAAGCAGGCGAAGTTGATTTCTTGTCGGGGCCGCCGGTCGATCTCTTGCCGGTCATCGAGAGCGATCCAAACCTTGAACTGCAAGTTCTGGACAAGTGGGGCCAGGACATGATCCTGCGCATGAACTGTCTGCAAAAGCCATTCGACAATGTGAAGGCACGCCAAGCGCTGCTTCACCTGGTCGACCAGGAGGCGATGATGCGCGCCGCTTTCGGTGACCCAAAATACTTCCGCACCGTCACTTCGATCTTTGGAAACGAAACGCCAGTGTCCAACGACGAAAATACGGGATGGTTCAAGAACGGCGGCGATCCGGAAACAGCCAGGCAACTCTTCCAGGAGGCAGGTTATGCCGGCGAGAAGGTCGTCATTCTCCAACCCACGAGCTGGGCGGCGGCCGACAAAGCATCGCAAGTTCTTGCGGCCGCGCTGCGGAAGATCGGGGTCAACGCCAAGCTTGCGCCGAGCGACTGGGGCGGGATTGTCGCGCGCCGAGCGAACAAGGGCTCCGTTGAGGCCGGCGGGTGGAGCCTGTTCATTACGAGTACATCTGAAGCGGGGCTCAGCAATCCGCTCACCGACGTCACCCTGCCCATGAATGGCGAACAAGGTTGGTACGGTTGGCCTATGAATGACGAATATGAGGTTCTTCGCGTCAAATGGGCGGATGTCGAAACGCTCGAGGAGCGCAAGGCACTAGCCCGCAAGATGCAGCGAATATTGTGGGGCTATGTGCCCCAGGTTCTGCTAGGTCAATCTTTCGTGCCAATAGCGCGCCGCAAGACGCTCACTGGACTCATCGGCGTGCCGGCGTGGATACCGTTTTGGAACATGCAGAAAGCCGCGTAATAGCGGCCTACATCCCGCGCAGAGTCGTTTCGACCATCGCCGTCATGGCAATGGTCAAGATTTTCGTCTTACTGCCTCTCAGGCTGGCGCCTGGCGACTTAGCGGCCATCCTCGTCGGCAAGTCGGCCACGGCGGAGGTGGTCGCCGGCATCCGAGAGCGCGTGGACTGAATGATCCCCTGCTGTTCAGTTCATATATTGGGTGCAGGGCGTACTCGGCGGCGGGAACATTGCCGGCAAGGTGCCTCCGGTACGGCAGGCGATCTGGCTGGCGGACCGGACCTCGCATAGCGTTCGGCAACAGGTGCTGGAGGGCGTCTTCTCGCACGATGACCGGCTGTCGGCCGAGCAGAGAACGGCGATCGAGCATGTCGCGAAGACGGGCGCCATCACCGCTGTCGTCGGCCGCGCCAGCGCCGGCAAGACCACCATGATGAAAGCCGCGCGCGAAGCCTGGGAGCTCGCCGGCTACTGTGTGGTGGCGCAGCGCTTGCCGTCAAGGCGGCAAGGGCCTCGAGAAGGAAGCGGGCATCGCAAGCCGCACGCTGGCGTCATGGGAGCAGCGTTGGAAAGAGGGCAGGGACGCGCTCGACGAAAGGACCATCTTCGTCCTCGACAAGGCCGGCATGGTCGCCTCCAAGCAGATGGCGCTGGCGCTGTTCGTCGAAGCCGCCGTAAGAGCGGGCGCCAAGCTGGTGCTGGTAGGCGATCCCGAGCAGCTCCAGCCGATCGAAGCAGGCGCCGCGTTCGGGCGATCGTCGAGCGCATCGGCTATGCCGAGCTCGAGACGATCTATCGTCAGCGCGAGGAATGGATGCGCACCGCCTCGCTCAACTTGGCGCGCGGCCGGATCACGGAGGCGATATCTGCTTATCGGGAGCAGGGCAGGGTGCTCGGCCCGGACTTGAAGGCGGAAGCCGTCACCCACCTGATCGCGGATGGGACCGCGACTACGACGTCAGCAAGAGTTCGCTGATCCTGGCGCATTTGCGGCGCGACGCGCGCATGCTCAACACGATGGCGCGCGATAAGCTGGTCGCCCGCGGCATCGTCGGCTTTGGCCATGCGTTCCGGACCGAGGACGGCGTGCGCAAGTTCGACATTGGGGACCAGATCGTTTTCCTGAAGAACGACAGCGCGCTCGGCGTGGAGAACGGCATGATCGGCAGGATCGTCGAGGCCGCGCCCAGCCGGACCGTCGCGGCGATCGGCGAGGGCGATCAGCGTCGTCACGTCGCCGTCGATCAGCACCTCTACCGCAGGCTTCTGTCCACGTATCGGTGGCAACCCAGGCCGACATGATGCTTGCAAAGCCCGGAATGGATGTCGACGAGGGATTTTCAATTGTTGGGAATGAACAGAACCGGTTGTTGGCGATGCTGAACCGCCGTCGGGCTCAGGTCGAAAAAAGCAGGTGAAAGTGCGGTGTTGCCATGCAGAACAGTCTTGAGGGGATCACCGTCGTTGCCGTGGAGCAGGCCGTAGCTGCGCCTTACGCCTCGTCTCGCCTTGCGGACGCAGGCGCCCGGGTCATCAAGGTCGAGAGGCCTGAAGGGGACTTTGCCCGAAATTATGACAAGTTGGTCCAGGGGCAAAGCGCCTATTTCGTCTGGCTTAATCGGGGC
>DASZDZ010000031.1:0-64554 GCA_035941355.1 Pseudaminobacter sp. | reverse complement strand
CGTCATTGTCCATGGAAAGAACATGGAGCGGGGCGCGTGACCGGTCGACCGTGGCGACAGACACCGGACGGGCGGGCATGGGAGTGCCTGTTCTTGTCTTACGAATTCGTGCGGCGCTTTCCTGCCCGCCCGTCTTCCCGACTCCTGAGCCTGTCGAAGGGCTCTCCAATGGCCAGGGCGGAAAACGCAGCGTGGCGACGGAGACGTGCGCCTCTCCCTTCTCCCCTTGTGGGAGAAGGTGCCTGAACGAAGTGAAGGCGGATGAGGGGTGTTGGAAGAAATGAGGCGGAGAAAATGGGACACATACAAAGCGATACGCAGACAATCACCTCTGTTATTGCTCCACGCAACACCCCTCATCCGACCTCGCTCCGCTTGGCCACCTTCTCCCACAAAGGGAGAAGGTGAGGCGCGCGCCCTGCGCAGCCGCACCGACCGCACCGACGGGCGCTATGCGGCGATCCATGCCGGCGCAACCTCCTGACAGAAAGCTGTCAGGATCAGTCAGCTAGACTGCTATCATCGCAAGGTCGGGAGGGGGAGAGCAGCATGAATTCGCGGGCAGACGACGGCGCGGCCGGTTTCGATTTTCTGATCGGAAGCTGGACGATCGAGAACGAGCGCTTGGCGGAGCGGTTTGTGGGACGCGACGAGTGGACGCAGTTCACGGCCGCCTCGACCTGCCGCAAACTCCTGAACGGCGCCGGCAACCTCGAGGAAATGGCGATCCCCGGAAGCGGATTTGCCGGGCTGGCGCTGCGGATATTCAATCCCGACGACGGGCTGTGGTCGATCCACTGGGCCGACAATGACCGCCACCGCGTGCTGCCGCCGATGGTCGGCCGGTTCGAGAACGGGATTGGCCTCTTCTACGGCGACGAGGAGCATGAGGGCCGGACGGTGCGCGCCCGCTTCACCTGGATACCGTCGGCGCAAAGCCCGCGCTGGGAGCAGGCATTTTCGCAAGACGGCGGCGAGACCTGGGAAACCAACTGGGTGATGAAGTTTTCGCGGACGAGGTGAGGCGCCTACGCGGCTTGCGACAGTTCCCGGTGCGCGTCGGCCAGTATCTCGAACGACCTCACCCGCGCTGCATGGTCGAATATCTGCGCAGTGACCATCAGTTCGTCGGCGCCGGTGCGGCGGATGAATGCGTCAAGGCCGCTGCGCACGGTTTCCGGCGAGCCGGCGATGGCGCAGGAAAGCGCCTGGTCGAGCATTGCGCTGGCCATCGGCTCGATCTGGCTCCTGTAGCCGGCGACCGGCGGCGGCAGCGGTCCCGGCCTGCCGGTGCGCAAATTGACGAAGGCCTGTTGCAGCGAGGAGAACAGAAGCTCGGCTTCCGCGTCAGTTGCGGCGGCGATGACGTTCAGGCCGAGCATCACATAGGGTTTGTCGAGTTGCGCCGAGGGCTGGAATCGCGAGCGGTATATGTCGATCGCGTGCTCCATTTCGGCCGGTGCAAAATGCGAAGCGAAGGCGTAGGGCAGGCCGAGCATGGCGGCAAGCTGCGCGCCGTAGGTGGAGGAGCCGAGGATCCACACCGGAACGTCCTGGCCCTCGCCGGGCACGGCGCGGATGCGCTGGCCGGGTTCGGCTGGCTGGAAGTAGCCGATCAGTTCAACGACATCCTGCGGAAAGCTGTCCACGCCGGCATCGAGATTGCGGCGCAGCGCTCGAGCCGTCGCCATGTCGGTGCCCGGCGCGCGGCCGAGGCCGAGATCGATGCGGCCGGGATGAAGCGCCGCCAGCGTGCCGAACTGCTCGGCGATGACCAGCGGCGCATGGTTGGGCAGCATGATGCCGCCGGCCCCTACGCGAATGGTCGAGGTGCCGGCCGCCACATGGGCGATGACGACCGAGGTCGCTGCGCTGGCGATGCCAGGCATGTTGTGATGTTCAGCAAGCCAATAGCGCCGGTAGCCGAGGCGCTCGGCGTGGCGCGCCAGATCGAGCGTATTGGCAAGCGATTGCGAGGCGGTGCCGCCTTCGGTGATCGGCGACAGGTCGAGGACGGAAAGGGGGATCATGGCGAGGTTTCCGGGGATCGGAATTCGCATATGGGGAGCGATGTCCTTGGCCGCAAATACTGGCCCACAGGGTCGAGACAACCTGGAAGGCTATTCGGCGGGGCTGCCTTGCGACTGCTCCTCCGCCTCTTCCGCCGTCTGCTGTGCCGCCAGGAAATTGCCGACATGGCGCAGGCTTTCGAAATGGTCGCAGAAGACCTTGATGACGACCAGGATCGGCACCGCGATCAGCGCGCCGACGAAGCCCCACAGCCACGACCAGAAGGCGATCGCGATGAAGATCGCCACCGCGTTGATCTCAAGACGCCGTCCGACCACGAGCGGCGTCACGAACTGGCCCTCGATGACGTTGCAGAGCACCACGAAGGCCGGCGCGGCCAGCGCATAGGTCAGGCTATCGAAGCTGATGATCGAGATCGCCGCTACCAAAAGAATGGTCATAAGCGCGCCGATATAGGGCAGGAAATTCAAAAACGCCGCGATGACGCCAAAGACAAACGGATTGGGCATGCCGATGGCCCAGAGGCCGAGGCCGATCGCGATGCCGAGGCCGCCATTGATCAGCGCGACGGTCAGCAGGTAGCGGGAAATTTCGCGCTCGACATCGTAGACGACGCGCAGCGCCCGCTTCTTTTCGCTCATGCGGGCAAAGGACTGGATGATCTTCTCGTAAAACATCGTGCCGGAGGCCATCAGGAACAGCGACAGCACGAAAGTGATCGCTACGGTGGTCGCGGCCGACAGGAGGTTGCCGGCGGCCTGGGAGACAATGCCCGGCTGCGCCATGACGACTTTCTGCACGCCCGGCTCCTGCGTGGTCTCGGCGACCTGCTCGACCTGTCGGGAAACCTGCATCATCCGTTCGAATGGATGGCGCAGTTCCGCCAGCCGCTCGGTAAGTTGGCGTCCGATCGCCGGCGCGTCGTTGACGAGATCCATAACCGGGCCGCTCATGAAATATCCCGTGCCGCCGATGCCGATGACCGACAGGAGAACGAGAAGCGTCGCGGAGATCGGCTCGGGGACGCCGTGCTTGCGCAGGAAACGCACGATCGGCGTCAGCATCAGAGCGAGCATGAAGGCGAGGATGACCGGCATGAAGAATTCGCGCGCGAAATAGAGCGCATAGACCGCAAGGAAGATGAAGATGCCGATCAGCAGCGAGCGCATGAGCCTGGTGTCGGAGGCGGTCCGCACGGCTTCCGGAGTCGCTGCACCGGGTGGCTGTGTGGTCATGACCCGAGTCCCCGAACCTTCGCTGATCTGGCCCCTTGGCCGGCGCGAAGTCCATTCATGCGCAACAATGCACAGGCAAAGGCGATGTTCCGCCGGCACGTGAAGGCGGGCTATGTCGCTGGCAGGATTTCAGTCCGCCGCGGCAGATGCCTTCGCGGCCGCCGTCTCGCGTCGGACGATCGGCGCGACCTTGGTGCCGTAGATCTCGATCGCCTTCATGAGCTTGGCGTGCGGCATCGTGCCGATCGCCATCTGCAGCAGGAAGCGGTCGTTCCCGAAGATGCGATGGTGGGCGACGATCTTTTCGGCGACCTCTTCCGGATTGCCGACGAACAGCGCGCCGCTTGGGGACCGTGACTGGTCGAAATGCGCCCGCGACGTCGGACCCCAGCCGCGCTCGCGGCCGATGCGGTTCATCACCTCGGCCTGCGGGAGATAAAAATCGTCGGCGGCCTGTTCGGTGGTTTCGCCGACGAAGCCGTGCACGTTGATGCTGGTGGCGAGCGCTGCCGGATCATGGCCGGCGCGGCTTGCGGCCTGCCGGTAGAGGTCGAAGAGCGGCGCGAAGCGCGCCGGCTCGCCGCCGATGATGGCGAGCGCGAGAGGCAGGCCGAGCACGCCTGCGCGGGCAACCGAATTGGGCGTGCCGCCCACGGCGATCCAGATCGGCAGCCGTTCCTGGAACGGACGCGGATAGACGCCGCGATTGTCGATCCTCGGCGTATGCTTCCCGCCCGGCCAGGAGACACGCTCGCCCTCACGAAGCTTGAGCAGCAGCTCAAGCTTCTCGGCAAACAGAGTGTCGTAATCATTCAGGTCATAACCGAACAGCGGGAAGGATTCTATGAAGGAGCCGCGCCCGGCCATGATCTCGGCCCTCCCGCCGGAGAGGAGATCGAGCGTCGAGAATTGCTGGAAGACGCGCACCGGATCGTCCGAGGAGAGCACTGTGACGGCGCTGGTCAGCCGGATGCGCTTGGTGCGCTCGGCGGCCGCTGCAAGCGCCACGATGGGGGCGGATGCGGCATAATCGGGCCGGTGGTGCTCGCCGAGGCCGAACACGTCGAGCCCGACCTGGTCGGCCAGTTCGATCTCCTCCATGAGATTGCGCAGGCGCTGATGCGGCGTTACCGAGCCGGGCCCGTTGTCAAGGCTGACGTCGGCGAAGGTGTAGAGGCCGAGTTCCATGGCTTTTCCTTGCTATGTTGCCCGCCACAGGTAGCGGCGCGGCGGGGCAACCGCCAGTGCCTCTCCGGTGAACAGTCCATTCAAAGACGCCGCGAAACCGTTCCCCTGCGGCAACATAGCGGGCGATTTCATGGCTGGCATGCCGATTTGACGCTTGAACTCTCGGCCATCGCGCGTATGTAAGCGGCGCGATCGACGACAAGAATTGAAGGCGGACATTGGCTATCTATAAAGAGAAAGACATTTTCGAGCGGCGTAACGCGGCGAACGAAGCAAAGAGGGCTCTGCTGGAGCGGTTCAAGGCAAAGCCGGCCGCGGATGATCCGCAGGTGCTGGCAAAGCAGGCAGAGCGCAAGGCGATCCTCGAGGCGCGCGAGAAGCGGGCCGCGGAGAAGGAAAAGCTGAGGCAGGAAAAGCTGGCGCGCGAAGCAGCCGAGCGGGCCGAACGCGAAGCGTCGGCGGAAGCCGCGCGCATCGCTGCGGAAGAGGCCGCGCAGGCCGAGGCCAAGGCCAAGGAAGCGGAAGATAACGAGCGTATCGCCCGCCTTCTCGCAGACGAAGCCGAGCGCAAGGCCAAACGCGACGCGCGCTATGCCGCGCGCAAGCAGCGCAAGCGCTGAGCTTTCGCAGCCGGCCTCAGGCGACCAGCTTGAGGCCGACAATGCCCGCCACGATCAAGCCGATGCAGGCCAGCCTGATGACCGTGGCCGGTTCGCCGAGCAGGTAGATGCCGAGGATCGCGGTTCCGACCGTGCCGATGCCGGTCCAGATCGCGTAGGCGGTGCCAACCGGCAGCGTCTTCAGGGCCAGGCCGAGCAGGCCAAGACTTACAACCATACTGGCGACGGTGAGCAGCGTCGGCGTGAGGCGGGTGAAGCCGTCGGTGTATTTCAGGCCGATCGCCCAACCGATTTCAAACAATCCCGCAAAGAAAAGATAAGTCCAAGCCATTCTGGCCCTCACTGCCTCGGCGGGCCGTCCCTACCGACAAAGTCAAGACGCAGGGCCGTCCCCGCGCCGACGCGGAGCGCCCTTTGCGCGGCGCTCTAAAATTACGGCCGGCGTTATCGCGCGCCGGCCGCCCGTTGCGGGGCCTTCCGAAGGCTATTTCTTTTCCTTCAGCTTGGCTGCGGGAACCGGCGCCGCCTTGAGCGCGGGCGCGGGCGCCGGCTTTTTGGCGTCCTTCTTCGGTTTCCTGGCTTCCTTGTTGCTCTTCATCTGACCCTTGGCCATGATTCGTTCCTCCGGCTGGTTGGCGGCAGAGTGAAACAGGGGAATCGGGCGAGGGCAAGAGGCGGGAATGCTGATCCGTCGCGCCTATGCGTCAGCCTCGTCCACGACCCGCAGTCTGAGTTGGCCGGTCCGGGAATCTGCGCTCCGCGCCTGCGCCGGCGCGGCGACGATCTTGGCCGGCTCCGCTCCAGGCGTTCCGAACTCAAGCGCCTCGATCTTCTGGCCGCGCTTGGTCACCTTTGAGGACGAGACCAGAATGTCGTCGATGTCCTTCGAGGCCTGGCCGAAATGCGTCTGCAATTTGCGCACCCGGTCGTCGAGCCGCGAAACGTCCTCCATCAGGCGGATGACCTCGCCCTGGATCAGATGCGCCTGCTCGCGCATCGAGGCGTCCTTCAGGATGGCCTGGATGACCTGGATCGACAGCATCAGCAGCGAAGGCGAGACGATGACGATGCGTGCCTTGTGAGCACGGTGGACGATCGATTCGAAATTCTCGTGGATCTCGGCGAAAATCGATTCCGACGGTACGAACAGGAAGGCGGTGTCCTGCGTCTCGCCATTGATCAGGTATTTTTCCGAGATCGCCTTGATGTGCACCTCGAGGTCGCGCCGGAATGCTTGCGCTGCGTATTTCTGCGCCTCGGAGCCCTCGCTGTCGGCGGCGGCGCGGATGGCGTTCCATGCCTCCAGCGGGAATTTCGCGTCGATGACCAGCGACGGCGCGCCGTTTGGCATTTTCACGACGCAGTCCGGCCGGTTGCCGTTGGAAAGAGTCGCCTGGAACTCGTAGGCGCTGTGCGGCAGTCCGTCGGCCACGATCGCCTCCATGCGAGACTGGCCGAAGGCGCCACGCGTCTGCTTGTTGGAGAGGATTGCCTGAAGCTGCACGACCTGGCCGGCGAGCGACTGGATATTGCCCTGCGCCGTGTCGATGACCGCCAGCCGCTCCTGCAATTTCGCCAGGCTCTCATGCGTCGACCTTGTCTGTTCGGTCATGGTCTGGCCGATGCGGCCCGTCATGGCGTCGAGACGCTGGCCGATCGACTGTGTGAGTTCGGCCTGCCTCGCGCCGAACACCTCGGCCACGGCCCCGAGCCGGCCCTGCATTTCGGCCTGCGCCTGCAATATGCCGGCCATACGCGCTTCGGCGTCGCGGGCATGGTCGGCTGCTTCGGCCGCGGCCGCCGCACGCGCATTCGCCGCGCGCCAGAGCGCCGCGATCAGCGCCACCAGCAGGACTAAGAACAGCGTGGCGGCGGCTGCGAGCAGCTGGCCGAGCGTGACTGTCGAGGCGCCGAGCTGCACGACGGGAGCCGAGAGTATGGAGCTGAGTTCGTTCATGCCGCGCAGCGTACGCGATTCGGCTGCAGATCAAAACATGAACATTTGCGCATCTGTCACGGTTGACGGGATTAAGGCGAGCGATTACGTGAAAACGATGTCGATCAAGCCTCTCATCATCCTTCCCGACCCTGTCCTCCGCCAGGTTTCAAAGCCGATCGAGCGCGTCGACGCGCCGCTGCTCAAGCTGGCCGACGACATGCTGGAAACCATGTATGACGCGCCGGGCATCGGCCTGGCGGCGATCCAGGTCGGCGAACCGCTCAGAATGCTGGTGATCGATCTCGCAAAGGAAGGTGAGGAGCCCGCGCCACAGATCTTCATCAATCCGGAGATCGTCGCAAGCGGCGACGAGCGTTCCGTCTATGAGGAAGGCTGCCTGTCGATCCCCGATTATTATGCCGAGGTCGAGCGGCCTGCGACCGTGCGCGTGAAATACCTCGACCGCGACGGAAAACGTCAGGAGGTCGATGCGGAAGGTCTGCTGGCGACATGTCTCCAGCATGAGATCGACCATCTCAACGGCGTGTTGTTCATCGACCACATCTCCAAGCTGAAGCGCGACATGGTGGTGAAGAAGTTCAAGAAACTGGCCAAGGACCGCCCGCCGAGCCGCATGGTGGGGTAGCGACCACGGACCAGAGTCTGGCGTCGATGCGGCATGCGCGATTTCGATGGGCTTGACCTGAAACTCGTAAACCCGTTTGAAGCAGGCGTGTAAAACACGCGTATCTACACGCCGCCGAACGGGACCACATGCCGCTTCGCATCATCTTCATGGGAACGCCGGATTTTTCCGTGCCGACGCTTCGGGCGCTTACCGAGGCCGGGCACGAGATCGCCGCGGTTTATACTCAGCCGCCGCGGCCGGCAGGCCGGCGCGGACTAGACCTGACCCCGTCGCCGGTGCAGCGCGAGGCCGAAAGGCTGGGGCTCGCGGTGCGCACGCCGGTCTCACTCAAGGGCGAAGCGGAGCAGACGGAATTTGCCGCACTGGAGGCGGATGCTGCAGTGGTGGTCGCCTATGGCCTGCTTCTGCCGAAAGCCATTCTGGAAGGGACTATGCTCGGTTGCTGGAACGGCCACGCCTCGCTGCTGCCGCGCTGGCGAGGCGCCGCGCCCATCCAGCGCGCCATCATGGCCGGCGACCGCGAAACCGGCATGATGATCATGAAAATGGACGAAGGGCTGGATACCGGCCCGGTTGCGCTGGCCGAACACGTCGCGATCGCGTCGGACATGACCGCGGGCGAGTTGCACGACCGCCTGATGGCGATCGGCGCCGACTTGATGGTCAAGGCTATGTCAGGGTTGGAACGGGGCGAACTGACGCTGCGGCCGCAGGCGGCCGAAGGCGTGACTTATGCGCGTAAAATCGATAAAGCGGAAACGCGCGTCGATTGGACGCGTGCAAACCGGCAGGTCCACAACCATATTCGCGGCCTCTCGCCCTTTCCCGGCGCGTGGTGTGAAGTGGAGATCGCCGGCAAGGTTGAGCGGCTGAAGCTGCTTCGCTCAACGCTCGCCGATGGGCACGGCGAGCCGGGCGAAATTCTCGACGACGGGCTTACGGTAGCCTGCGGCGAGGGGGCGATCCGGCTGAGAGAAATTCAACGGGCGGGTGGCAAGCCCGTCACCGCCGGGCAATTCCTGCGCGGCGCAAAAACAAGAAAAGGAATGAAACTCGCATGAGCATGATGTCGATCAGAACAGCAACGCCGAGGGATCGCGACGCGATCCGCCTCGTCGAAGAGCACGCATTCGGCCAGCAGACGGAGGCGGGACTCGTCGACGCACTGGTCACCGGCGGAGACGCGGTCGTCGAACTGGTGGCCGAAGACGATGGGCAGGTTGTCGGCCACATCCTGTTTTCGCGGCTTTTCGTGACTAAGGACGGCAAGAGCTTTCCCGCCGTCGCACTTGCGCCGCTTGCCGTCGAGCCCGCCTTTCATGGCGCCGGCATCGGTGGCGCGCTGATCCGCGAGGCGCACCTCAAGCTCAAGGCTGCCGGCGAAAAACTCTCTGTGGTTCTGGGCGATCCCGCCTATTACGGCCGCTTCGGCTATTCGCATGAGCGCGCCGCGAAGTTCGAAAGCGAGTATCAGGGCGAGGCGCTGCAGGCGCTGGCCTGGGACGAGACCGCTCCTGAGACGGGAAGCCTGGTCTATGCATCGGCCTTCGGGTCTGCTCTTGCCGCTTGATGCCGCGCTACCGCCTCGACATCGAGTATGACGGCAGCACCTATGCCGGATGGCAGCGGCAGGACGGGCCGCATTCGGTGCAGGCGGCGATCGAGCAGGCGATCAAAAGCTTTTGCGGCGACGAGATAGCGTTGCGCGGCGCCGGCCGCACCGATGCCGGCGTTCATGCCACGGGCCAGGTGGCGCATGCCGACCTGACCAAGCAATGGCCGGCCGACACGGTTCGCGACGCCATAAACGCGCATCTGCAGATGGCAGGCGAAGCCGTGGCGGTGCTTGCGGCGAGACCCGCTCCGGACGATTTCGACGCGCGGTTCTCGGCGACCGGCAGGGAGTATCTCTACCGCATCATCAACCGGCGCGCGCCAGCGGCGCTGGAGAAGAACAGGGCCTGGTGGGTTCCGAAGCAACTCGACGTCGAAGCCATGCAGGAGGCGGCTCTCATGCTGGTCGGCCGCCACGATTTTACTACCTTCCGCTCCGTGCAGTGCCAGGCGAGCAGCCCGGTGCGAACCCTGGAACGGCTCGATGTCAGGTGCTCGGGCGAACTGATCGAGATCCGCGCCGCGGCTCGGTCCTTTCTGCACAACCAGGTGCGCTCCATGGTCGGTTCGATGAAGCGCGTCGGCGAGGGCGGCTGGACGCCGGGCGATGTGAAAGCCGCACTTGAGGCGAAAAATCGCGCGGCGTGCGGGGCGGTGGCTCCGCCGGAAGGGCTTTATTTGACCGGCGTCCGCTATCCGGGAATATAGATTCCAAGCACCGCCTGCAGCAGGAAGAGCACCGCGAGCGAGGCGATGAACATGCCTGCAAACACTGCCGTGCCGATTGCAGGCCCCCTGCCGATGACGACATTGGTCAGCCGCCACGTCAGCACCATGGAAAGGCCGAACAGGCCGATCGACAGCAGCGACGCCAAGTCGGATGAGGACGGCGAAATCAGCCTGAGCAGGGCGGCGGGCAGCATCAGCCAGATGATCAGCGCCGAACCCCAGTTGCTGGCGACGACATAGTGAACGAAGCGGGCGCCGATGCCGGCCAGGGGCGCTGCGAGCGCGAGCGCTGCGAGCGGTAGAACCCAGGCGCTGAGATCGATCGCGGCCAGCCGCAGAAGGACCGAGAGCCGGCTGCCGGCCGCCGGTTCCGCGGTGATTTCGTTGGCCATGCCGATCCAGCCGACAAAAAGCGGCGGCAGAGCAACGACGATGGCGAAGAAGGAATTCCAGAAACCGTCGGCCGAGATGTCGAGCATGAGCAGCCCGTCGGACCTGCCCGTCATCAGCCGCCAGGCTCCGGTCAGATATCGCTGGATTTCGGCTGCGCTCGGCATCTCGCTCTCAGCCGAACCAGTCTTCGATGAAACGGGAATAAATCTGCGTCAGCGTTTCGAGGTCGGCGACAGCAACGCGCTCGTCGACCATATGCATGGTCTTGCCGACCAGGCCGAACTCGACCACCGGGCAGAAATCCTTGATGAAGCGCGCGTCGGACGTTCCGCCCGAGGTAGAGAGTGCCGGCGTTCTACCGGTCACGGCCCTAACCGATCCGCTCAGCGTCTCGATCAGCTTGTCGTCGCGGGTGAGAAAGACGTGGCTCGGACGGTCGCGCCAGGCGAGATCGTACTCGATCGGCTCGCGTCGGCCCTTGCGGTACTTTTTGCGGCGGCTGGCTGTATCGAGCCGGTTGTGGATCTCGGCCTGGACGGTCTCGGCGGTCCACGTGTCGTTGAAGCGGATATTGAACGTTGCGGTCGCCTTGGCCGGGATGACGTTCACGGCCGGGTTCCCGACATCGATCGAGGTGATTTCGAGGTTGGTCGGCTGGAAATCGGCGGTGCCGGCATCGAAAGGCGGCTCGATCAGCGCATCGACCAGCGTGATCAGCCCGCGCACCGGGTTGTCGGCCAGATGCGGATAGGCGACGTGACCCTGCTGGCCGTGCACCGTGACCGAGCCCGACAGCGATCCGCGGCGGCCGATCTTGATCATGTCGCCGAGCGTATCCGGATTGGTCGGCTCGCCGACAATCGCTGCGTCCCATTTTTCGCCTTTGGAGGCAGCCCAGTCGAGCAGCTTCGCTGTGCCGTTGATCGCCGGTCCTTCCTCGTCGCCGGTGATCAGCAACGAGACGGAGCCTTTAGGCTTGCCGTGCGCCTCGACATGCCGCGCAAGGGCGGCGACGAAGCAGGCGATGCCGCCCTTCATGTCGACCGCGCCGCGGCCATACATCTCGCCGTTGCGGATCTCGCCGGAAAACGGCGGCAGCGACCATGCCGAATCGTCGCCGGCCGGCACCACGTCGGTGTGTCCGGCAAACATCAGGTGCGGGCCGTTGCCCGACAGCCTTGCATAAAGGTTCTCGACGTCCGGCGTGCCGCTTTCGGAAAAGCTCGGCCGCTCGACCGAAAAGCCGAGCGGTCTCAGCATGGCGGCAAGGACGGAGAGCGCGCCGCCTTCGGCCGGCGTGACCGACGGGCAGCGGATCAGGGTTGCGAGATTTTCGGCGGGATCGGCAGGCAGCTTCATGACAAGCGGGATACTGCAAACCGCCTCCCCTGTCACGCGGCTGCGGCTGGGCCAGCAGCGCGTCCTTGCGGCATGAGCGAGAAGACGGCGCTTGGCTTTGCTGCGGCATTCCCGGCCTCGCCGAATTCCAACACCGGATATTCGGCAATCAGCTGAAGCCGCGAGCGGGGCAGAAAGGCCCGCCACGGATCGCCGATCAGCACGTCGATGCCTGCGTTCAGGCAGCGATCTAGAAAAGCTGTCACGCGTTCGGCGAGGTCGCGCTCGTAGAAAAGATCGCCGACGGCGACAACGTCCACGGGAGGCGGCGGACCGGCGGTCAGATCGCCAAGGATTGCCAAGATTGTCACGCCGTTTGCAGCGGCGTTCAGGTCGATTGCCGCCACCGCGTAGCGATCCGTTTCCGCCGCGATCACCTCGCTCGCGCCGGCCTTTGCCGCGGCGATGCCTACGATACCGGAACCGGCGCCAAGGTCGAGCACGCGTCGGCCTGCCACAATTTCCGGCCGATCGAGAATGTGCCGCGCGAGCGCCAGTCCGCCGCCCCAGCAATAAGCCCAATAGGGGGAGCCGAAGCCTTGCTCATCCAGTTCGGCAAGACGGCGTAGACCGCTCGCCGGACCAGCCTTGTGGAGACGAATTTCGGGGATGGCCGGAACCGGGGCGATCGGCAGGTTCGCCCGGATGAAATGCTCAAGATCCAGATCAAGGCCGCGCACCATCAGCCCCTCGTGCGGCCGCCGGATTGCTCGATCATCATGATCTTTTGCCAGATCTTGCGCGAAAGGTTCGAGCCCAGGCTCTCGACGTCGTTGACGGCGTCGACGACCACCTCGTCATTGACCGATTGCGCAAAGAGGGCGGCGAGCTTGCCAGAGATCGACAGCATCTCGGAGCAGTAGTCGAGATAGCGGGCAAGATCGGCGGCATCGAGCTCGCGTACCGGCGAGTGCTCGGTCGGCGTGAAGCCGGCCGACAGCGTGGCCGGATCCTTGGTCAATTGATGCATGTCGATGACGTGGATGAGCGAACGCAGCCCGTGCAGTTCGCGAAACACCCGCTTGCGCTTGATGCGCTCCTCTGCCCGCACCAAGGCCAGAAAGCCGAGGCCCGCGAGCAGCAGTGTGTTGAGCGAAGCCTCGATGCCCTGCACGAAGTCGAATGCGCCGGTGGAGATGCGGTCGAAAGACAGGAAGGTCCCGACAAACAGGAAGACGGAAGCGCCGACAGCGATGGCGAGGCCGATCAGGATGCGGACCCACCAGATCGGCCGCTCCAGTTCCTTGGCTGCCTTGGCCAGGTCGCGGGACAAGTGAACCAGCCCGGCCGAGACCTTGCGCAAGCCTGAATTGGGGAAGCGGTCGGCAATGCGCTCCTCCAGCCGCTCGGCCGTTCCTATGATGAGCACCGGGTCTAGTGTGCGGTAGGACATGTTTCGTCCGTCGTGAACTAGCTTATTTCGGCTGGTTGGTCGCCGCGCCGTAGCGGTTCGGGCCGGGCGTTCCGGGAAAGATGCACAGCACCAGGAAGGCAATGATGGATATGACCGGTATGAACAGCGAAGCGGCGATGATGCCCGGCCTGTCGATATCGTGCAGGCGCTTGACGCCGAGCGCGACGTTCGACCAGATCGAGACCAGCACCACCGCCCAGAACGCCATCGCCCAGAGCTGCCCTTCGGTGCTGCCCTGCGGAACCAGCGTGAACCGGTAGAGCAGGAAGGCCTGGATGATCGCCAGGAGCATCCCCGCAAGAAAATAGGCCGCGCGGCTGACGCGGCCCGAGAAGCGGAAGAAAAGCCAGAAAAGCTGGTCGCGGTCAGGCAAGCGGGTCCGGTCCGTACTGGTTGGCGCCTCTGTTGCCTTCGAGCATGCCGAGCTCGACGAATATCCAGATCGCGCCGATGAAGGGCACAATGGCGATGAGCGACCACCAGCCCGATTTGTCGCGGTCATGCCAGCGTTTGGCATAAAGCGCCAGCGCCAAGTAGATGGACGCCAGCGAAGCGAGAATGCTGACGATGCCCATCTGCGCGCCGCCGCCGACGTCGACCGACGAACCGATAATCAGATCGATCACCGTCGCGACGATGCCGAGCAAGAGCAGCACGCCGACGCCGGCCCAGAACTTGGCCCGGTTGATGCGGCCGTCAAAGCTGGTGAGAAGCCATTTCCAGTCCATGTCACCCCTCCTGATGTGGTTTGGAACACGCTTGATTTCGCGCACGCGGAGGTTGCTTCGGTTTCAGGGAAAGATCAATCTCTCAAAAGCTCGTTGATCGAGGTCTTGGAACGGGTCTGAGCGTCGACGCGCTTGACGATGACGGCGCAGTACAGGCTCGGGCCGGGCTGGCCGTTGGGGAAGGGTTTTCCCGGCAGCGCGCCGGCGACCACGACCGAATTGGCCGGAACCTCGCCATAGCTGATCTCGCCGGTCGCGCGATCGACAATCTTCGTCGACTTGCCGATGAATACGCCCATGCCAAGCACCGAGCCCTCGCGCACGATGCAGCCCTCGACGACCTCCGAGCGCGCGCCGATGAAACAGTTGTCCTCGATGATGGTCGGTCCGGCCTGCATCGGCTCCAGCACGCCGCCAATGCCGACGCCACCGGATAGATGCACGTTCTTGCCGATCTGGGCGCAGGAGCCGACCGAGGCCCACGTATCGACCATGGTGCCCGTATCCACATAGGCGCCGAGATTGACGAAGGACGGCATCAGCACCGCACCGGGCGCGATGTAGGCCGAACGGCGCACCACGGCCGACGGCACGGCGCGGAAGCCGGCCTTCTCGAAATCGACCGCGCCCCAGCCGGAGAATTTCGACGGCACCTTGTCCCACCAGACCGCGTCGCCCGGACCGCCCTTGACGATCTCCATCGGGTTGATGCGGAAGGACAGGAGCACCGCCTTCTTCAGCCATTGATTGACCCGCCATTCGCCGTCCGGCTGGCGCTCGGCGACGCGTACCTGGCCGCGGTCGAGCAGGTCGAGCGAGGTCTCGATGGCCTCACGGATTTCACCGCGCGTTTCCGTCGAAATGGCCTCGCGCTCGTCGAATGCCTTTTCGATGGTCTTTTCGAGGCTGGCCAGATCGGGCTTGGACATGAACTGCTCCGTTACACGCGCTGTTAAGGGCGCTGTCGTTAACGTGGTTTGAAATCGCGCGGACCCTATGTCAGGGGGATGTATCGGGTCAATCACGCCCAGCGTCACGGGACGGCGCAGGCAGGCAGAATGTGGACGGGGAAGCATATGAATCCGACGGAAAAGGCGGGATGGACGCCGCTACCGCACGCCGACGAGGATCTGGAGCGTTCCAGGAGCGTGCCGGACACGCCGCAGACGCGCGCCGCGACCTATCGGCTGGCCTGGAACGACGAGGAGTTCATGACCCGGCGCGAACTGCGCCCGGTCAGGCTGCAACTTGAACTCCTTAAGCCCGAAATGATCCTCGCCGAGCGCGGCATCCGCTCCACCGTGATCCTGTTCGGCGGCGCGCGTATTCCAGAGCCGGGCGGCGAGGCCTGGGCGGCCAAGGACGAGAGGCAGAAACGCAACCTCGAAAAGAACAGCGTCTACTACGAGGAGGCGCGCAAGTTTGCGCGGCTGTGCTCGCAGCATTCGGCGCTTTCCTACTACCGCGAATTCGTGGTGGTGACGGGCGGCGGGCCGGGCGTGATGGAGGCAGGCAACCGCGGCGCCGACGATGTCGGCGCGCCTTCGATCGGGCTCAACATCGTCTTGCCGCATGAGCAGGCGCCCAACGCCTATGTGACGCCGGAACTGTGCTTCAACTTCCACTATTTCGCCATCCGCAAGATGCATTTCGTCATGCGCGCCAAGGCGGTCGCGGTGTTTCCGGGCGGCTTCGGCACGATGGACGAGTTCTTCGAGACGCTGACCCTGATCCAGACCGGCCGCATGGAGCGGGTGCCGGTGATCCTGTTCGGCAAGGCGTTCTGGCAGCGCGCCATCGACCTCGATTTCCTGGCCGAGCAGGGCACCATCACGCCCGGCGACCAGGATATCATCGACTTCGTCGACACGGCTGACGAGGCTTGGCAGATCATCGGCAAGTTTTATGAACTCTAGGCATGATCCCAAGCCTAAAGTCCGCCAAGGACTTCTAACCGACAGTTAGCCTCGCTCCAAAGAGCGTTGGCTGTAACTTGCGGCCACAAGAGCAACAACACAAAAAGCAATGAAATTTATCAACTTGGGTAACGCCTGAACCCCACGCATTCTCTGCGTCAACTCGATTGAACTGACTAAGACTCCGCCACTGGGTTTTTCCTTAGAAGCGAAGCCTTGAGCCTCGTTCGCGCCCCGCCGAAAAGCCTTTTTTCTGTTGGGGTGACTTCAGGATAACTCGACACCAGCGAAATGATATTGAGCAGGTTATTCGCTGACGCTAAGTTTGACGTCGCAAATGTGAGTCAAAAGAACAAGATTAAATTTGATGGTGTGCATGGGGAACTAAGTAATGTTACTTAAATTGATGATGAGTTTATTTAGTTAGCCGCCTATGCTATCGGCTTCTATCCTGTCATGGTTGTTTTAACATCTGATATTAGTACAATCTAAATTAAGGCAACATTTTTTTATGCCTTGCCAGAGGTTCCATTCATGTGCAACCTTGGCGTGTCAGCAGGCATGCTGGCGTGCGTGGGTGGGGCGGACCGAATGAATGAACGGAAAGGGCATCGAGATCGGTTGAGGCGGCTCGCCCAAGAACGTTTTGCCACGTCTGACTATGGATCTGATGAAGAATCCACCGCTGAAGCCAGTCAGGGATTAAACCATGAACTTCGCAATCTATGCGATCCTGGCCGCTGCTTTGCTGACAATCGCCGGCTGCACCACCGATGACTATGATGGCTGTCGCGGAACGGGCTGCCTGGTGGATAGGCCAGATGAAAGGCGGCGAAGCGTCATCGACGACAGGCCGCAATTCGACAGGAATGGCAATCCCAATTTCGATGCGCGGGGCCGCTATATCGGGTGCCGTGGGGTAGGTTGTGAAGTCGACGATCCTGATGATGACGATCAAACCGTCGACGACAGACCGCAATACGACAGCGAAGGCAATCCCAACTTCGATATACAGGGCAACTACCAAGGATGCCGAGGCATCGGTTGCGAGGTCGATACGCCCGACGACGACGGTTCGTCGGACAATGACAGTTCGTCGGACGACGATGATTCTGAGTGATGGGTCCTGCGATAAGGAAAGGAATGGCCAATCATGCCTGAATTCAACAGCCTTATCCGTCGACCTGCCAAACTCGTCATGATCAGCCTGGCGGGGCTGGGGATTACTCTGACGTCTGCCTTCGCCGCAAAGCACGACTGCGGCGGCGTAAAGGTCGAAGTGACGACGGCGCGCAAGCAGGAATATGCCCCTCTCGTCGCGTCGGCGATGGAGAACAAAGTCAAGTCTGCTCAGGTGGAATTCAGCACGATCATGGAGAGCGGGGACTGGAGTGCCGCTTACGTCTCCACGCCCGTGAGCGATGACGGCATGATGTTCTTCCAGACAGTCAACGGAAAGAAGCATTTTCGCGAGGTATGGGGCGGCTACGCCGATCCGTCGGAAAAACCTGAACTGGTATCCTGGGCAGAGAAACTCGGAGCGCCGCAAGATCTGGCAAAGTGTTTTGCCGAGACAGTTACGGAATGACGGTGATGATCGCCGGAGACGACACCATTGGCGGGGGGCAAACCTGGCCCGTGGATTTCTAAACGGAGGACGATCGATGAAAACCGCGATACTCACCGCTGCCATGGTTCTGGCCATGCCGGCTTTCGCATTTGCTCAGGACAAGTGCTACGACGACGCCAAGGATCAGCTTGCCCTGAACGAGTGCGCCGATGTTGCGTTCAAGAAATCCGACAAGAAGCTCAACGAGCTTTACAAGCAGATCGAAACGCGCCTGAAGGACGATGCGGATACCAAGAAGCTTCTCATTCAAGCACAGCGCGATTGGGTCAAATTTCGCGACGCCGAGTGCAGTTTCCAGACTGCAGAAGCGGCCGGAGGAAGCATGATGCCAATGCTCGTCGCGCAGTGCATGGACGGCTTGGCGCAGTCCCGCGTCAAAGATTTCGAGGGTTACCTGAATTGCGAGGAGGGGGACATGAGCTGCCCCGTTCCGGCCGCGAACTGATACATCCCGCAACTGGCTTGATCACGATGAAGCCGGCGGTGAGCGTCACATCTCCGCCAAACTGACGCCACGGGAGTTGCATCTCACTTTCGGCCAAGATCATTCGGCAAAACAAGCGTAGCGCCGCCATGCCGCAGAGCGGCGCGGTAGCAGGACGCCAGCGATTCCGCTAAAGATTCCGAATGGCAGGCCGCAGGACATCGCCGGGTTGGTTTCATACGCTGCGGCGCGACCGCGCGCTGTTTGCCGTGGCCGCGACGCTGGTTCTCTTCGCACATCTGTTCCAGCCGCTGGCCGAGGCGAATGCCGCCAACACAGCCAAGGCCTGGGTGATCTGCACCATGTTCGGCGAGGCCAAATCCCCGGCCGATGACTCCGTGCCCGGCGCGGCCGACGATTGCCCGACCTGCATCGGCGGCCCCTGCGCCGGCATGGACGCGCCCCCGAAGCTCTCGGCGGGTTCCGAGCCCGCCTTCGCCGCGCCGGCGGCCTATGCCGGCCAGTTCCCGCATTGGCTTAAGACAGAGAACCCTCCGAGCCGTTTGAACGAACCTCCACCGGCCATCCGCGCCCCGCCGCTTTCCGCCTGAAACGTGAATGCTCTTGCGCCCTGCGCGCGGGAGAAAATCTGTTTTGGACGCGAAGGAAAATACCATGCGCCGAATTTTCATGCCGCTTGCCGCAGCCTGTGCGCTGACAGCTATTTCAATCATCACCGCCCATGGCCACGCTTCGCTCGAAAAGAGCGAGGCCTCGCCGGGTTCCTACAAGGCCGTCCTGAAAATCCCCCACGGCTGCGACGGACAGGCGACCCATACGGTGCGCCTGCAAATCCCCGAGGGATATATCGGCGTGAAGCCGATGCCGAAGCCGGGCTGGACCGTCGCCACGGCCAAGGGCGATTATGCCAGGAAATACGACCTGCATGGCGAAGAGGTCGCCTCGGGCGTCACCGACGTGACCTGTAGCGGCGGTGACCTGCCTGACGATTTCTACGACGAATTCACGGTCAGCGGCACGCTGGCCGGCGTCGAGGCCGGGCAGACGCTGTTCTTCAAGGCAACGCAGCTTTGCGCCGATGGCGAGGTTGCCTGGACCGAGGAGCCGGCCGAAGGCCAGGACCCGCATTCGCTGGAGCATCCGGCGCCGATGCTGAAGATTGCAGCGGCAGGCGGCGGCCATGAAGGTCACGGCGCGCCGATGGATGCGGCGGTCACGGTCGGTGATCTCGAAATCACCGGCCAGTGGGCGCGCGCGATGCTGCCCGGCCAGCCGGCCGGCGGCGGCTATATGACCATCGTCAACAAGGGAAGCGAGTCCGACCGTCTCTTGTCGATCACCTCGGCCGCTGCAGGCAGGGCCGAAATCCATTCGATGGAGGTGGTCGACGGCGTGATGGTGATGCGGCCGGTGACCGGCGGGCTGGACATTCCGGCCGGCGCGACGGTCGAACTGAAGCCCGGCGGTCTGCACCTGATGTTCATGGAAGTTGCCGAGCGTTTCGAAGCGGGCGCAAGCGTACCGCTGACGCTGGAGTTCGAGAAGGCCGGCAAGGTCGAACTGACACTGCCGGTCAAGGCGGGTGCCGGCGGCGGGGACCATTCCAACCACTGATACGGGAACGTCGTGCGGGCTTCGGTGTTAACTTCGCCTATGCACAGGGGAGGACGCCGATGGCCCGCACGACGAAACCGATCGACGAAATGACCGCCAAGCGACGCGCGGCCGAAGCCGGAAAGCCGGCAGTCGACCAGGCGGCGAGCGACGAAAACGCGCTGGAGAAGCGCATCGAGCGGCTGGAGCGGCGGCTGGAGGAGAGCGTGCGCGGCAATGACGGGCTCGGTGTTTCGCGAACCGACCGGGGCCTCGACGGCGGCGAGACCGAAGACGCGCTGAAACGCGCGGTCGTCCGCTCGAACATCAAGCGCGGCAGCCGCAAGGCCTGAGAATCCCGCGCCTATTCCGCCGCTTGCGGTTTGGCGGCCAACTCAGCCTCGGCATGCCGCGGCCGATGGACGAACGTTACCAGCACGAAGGAAATAATCATCAGCAGATACCAGGAGCCGAGCTTCTGGATCGAGACCGGCGTCCATGCGTCCCGCTGCCCCGGATAAATCCACGCGCGCGACCATGTGCCGATATTCTCCGCGAACCAGATGAACAGCGCGACCAGCAGGAAGCCGACCAGCAGCGGCATTTTGTGGCGGACACGGAAGACGCGGTAGTGAACGACCGTGCGGAAATAGAGGATCGCCGTCGCGGCAAACAGCCCGTACCGGATGTCAACAACATAGTGATGAGCAAAGAAATTGACATAGATCGCCACCGCGAGAACGGCCGTCGCCCATAGCGGCGGATAAGCGGCGTAGCGCATGTCGAAAATGCGCGAGATGCGGGCGAGATAGGAACCCACCGCGGCATACATGAAGCCGGAAAACAGGGGTACGCCGTCGATACGAAACAGGCTCTGCTCGGGATAGATCCATGAGCCTGCCGATGTCTTGAACAGCTCCATCGCCGTGCCGACGATGTGGAAGATGAGGATGACCTTGGCTTCGGAGAGCGTTTCGAGTTTGAAGCCCAGCATGCCGATCTGGATTGCCAGAGCGGCGAGAAACAGGAAATCATAGCGTTCGATGCTTGCGTCGTCCGGCCAGAACAATCGGGTGGCGATGATGAGCGCCAGCATGGCTCCGCCGAACAGGCAGGCCCATGCCTGCTTCAGGCCGAACACCAGGAATTCTACCAGCGCGCCGTAAAGCCCGCGTGCCGGAAGCCGATCGAGCACACCGTGAGCGGCGGCGTCGATCCGGGCTTCGACCGAAGTGAAGCGCTTCAAGCTTTCGGGTCCTGGATCAGCGTGTTGAGGAAGCTGGCGAGATCGTCGGTCACGAAATCGACGGCGTCGTCGAAGGCCGGATCGCGTTCCCAGATTTCGGAGAACGTCGGCTCGAAATTCTTCGGCACGATCAGCACGGTCAGCATGCCGAGCGCCTTGGGCACGATGAGATTGCGCGCCAGATCCTCGAACATCACGGCATTGCGCCCGGCGATCTGGTGGAGTTCCAGGAATTTGTCATATGTCTGCTGCGCCGGCTTCGGGGTCAGCCCGGCCGCGACGATGTCGAAGATGTCGTCGAAATGATCAAGTATGCCGAGCTGCCGCGCGGTGCGCTCAGCGTGGCCGCGGTCGCCATTGGTGAAGATGAACTTGCGGCCCGGCAACTGCTTGATCGCGACGCCCAGCACCGGGTCTGGCACCAGCCAGGAATAGTCGATGTCGTGGACCTTGTTGAGGAAGTCGTCGGGGTCGATCTTGTGGCGCTGCATCAGGCCCGACAGGGTCGTCCCGTATTCTTGATAGAGCTCCTTCTGCAGCTTGCGCGCTTCCTCGCGCGGCAGCGTCAGCAGCTCCGACACATAGGCCGTCATCTTCTGATCGATCTGCGAGAACAGATTGGTGTGGTGCGGGTATAGCGTGTTGTCGAGGTCGAACACCCAGTCGGTGACATGGGCGAAGCGGGCGGGATCCGGAAGCTCGGTCATAGGGTTCCTTACGCAAACATCGAGGCTTTTGGAAGCCGGTCGCCAGGCCGCTCTGTCGCAACCGATGGTGGTGCAAATGCCGCGATGGCTCAAATTTTAGCTATGGCGGAAAGGAGACCTTCAGCGCTTTGCGGCATTGAAGCTGCCTGGCGGAGGCGGCGGATGAACAGCGTTATTGTGAGATCGGCAATCGTGGCGCTTCTGGCCGCCGCCGTCTCGGTGCTGATTGTTTCGGCGACCGTTCCAGCACTTGGCGGCACGGTGGACGGGACAGCCATCCTGATGTGCATCCTGTGCCCGCTGGCGACGGCGTGGCCGGCCAGCGCCTTCACCTTCTGGCAAAGCGACAGGCTGAAGCAGGCGCATCGCGAACTCGCCCGCGCGCACGCGCAGCTTGCCGCGGCGCATCGCCGCCTGGCCGAAAAGGCGAGCCGCGACGACATGACCGGGATGCTCAACCGCGAGAGCTTCTTCGCGGCTCTCGATCGATCGCGTCGCAAGTCTGATCGCGGCGCGCTGCTGATCATCGACGCCGACCATTTCAAGAAGATCAACGACAGTTTCGGCCATCTGACGGGCGACCGGGCTCTGCTCGAGATCGCGGCGGCCATTACCCGCGGCGTCCGCGGCGGCGACGTGCTCGGCCGGATCGGCGGAGAGGAGTTCGGCGTCTTCCTGGTCGGCGCCACGGCGAAGGAAGCCGAGCGCGCCGCCGAACGTATCCGTCGCGAGGTCGAACTGATCCGCTTCCGCCCGATCGACGAGCGGACGATCCCGCTGACTGTCGGCATAGGCGGCGCCAACTGCGCGGCCGAAGCAAGCGTGTCCGACCTGATGCGCGCCGCCGACAAGCGACTCTACGAGGCCAAGAACGGCGGCCGCAATCTGGTCATCGTCGATGGCGGGATTGCCGAAGCGGCTTAGCCGAGGCATTCCCGGCCTAATCGAGCGGCCAACTTACCCTTTGGCGGCGCTCCTTTTTACGCGCTGCTCGCGGAAGAAGATGAACAGGCCAGCCGCCACGATGATCGCAGCGCCCGCCAGCATGGCCGGACGCGGAATGTCGCCGAAGACCAGCCAGCCGAAGATCACCGCCCATAGAAGCAGCGTGTACTGGAACGGCGCGACCGTCGCGGCGTCGGCGAGCTTCAGCGCGCGGTTGACGCAGACATGCGCGACCATCGCGACGACACCGAGCAGGCCGAGCAGGGCGAAATCGGGCCCACTGGGCGTCACCCAGCCGAACGGTGCGGTGGCGAGCCCGAACAGGCCTGCGCCGATCGTCTGCCAGAACACCAGCGTCGTGTCCGGCGTGGCTCGCAAAGAGCGGCCCGACAGCATCATGAAGGCGAAGGCGAAGCTGCCGAAGATCGAGATCAACGCCGGCGCGGTAAGCGTGGCGGCGGACGGCTCCAGCGCAACGATGACACCGACGAAGCCGATGAAGATCGCGGTCCAGCGGCGCCAGCCGACATGCTCGCCGAGCAGGAAGGGCGAAAGCGCTGCAACGTAGATCGGCGCCGCCAGCCAGTAGGTCATGACATCGGCGAGCGGCAGGTAGATCACCGCGAAATAGAAGCAGTAGACTTCCAGCGAGGACAGGACGACGCGCAGCACCTGCATTCGCGGCTGCTCCACGCGGACCAGCGAACGAACGCCCGCCTTCCAGATGAAGGGCAGCAGGATCAGCAGCGCCGCCGCGCTGCGGATTAAAAGCACCTGGCCGACGCTGTAGGTGGCGACGAGCCATTTGCCCATCACGTCATTGAGCGAGAACAGGAGGATGCCGACGAGCATCACGACGATGCCGAGCTGCGTCGAGCGAGAGGCGCTTGGATGGGCCGGCAGTGCTTCCGCGGTCATTTTTGGTTCTCAGGAATTGCTGGTTCGCACGATGGCATCGGCGCGCTCTGTCAGTCCCGGAAGAAGAGTGAGGCCAAGACCGGGTGCCTCGCCGAGACTGATCTGGCCGTTCTTCACCCGCGGCAGTTCGGTCACCAGTTCGGTGTACCAGCCGGTGTAGAAGGCGCGGACGGATTCCTGGATCAGTGCGTTGCGGGCGTGCAGCGAGAAATGACACGAGGCCATGAATACGATCGGTCCGGTGCAATCGTGCGGCGCTACCGGAATGTGGTGCGCTTCCGCCATGCCGGCGATCTTGCGGGCTTCCGACAGGCCGCCGCACCAGGAGAGGTCGAGCATTGCGACGCCGGCGACGCCGGTCGCGAGATAGTCGCGGAAGGCGTGCGGGTAGGCGAGCGTTTCGGAGGCGCAGATCATCGCCTTCGAATGCGGGGCGTAGGCTTTCAGCGCTTCGAGCGAATCCATCCGCACGGGGTCTTCATGCCAGTAGGTGTCGAAGGGCTGGAGCGAGCGCGCGATACGCTGCGCGGCGGGAAGCTGCCACAGCGAGTGGAATTCGACCATGATGTCCATGCGGTCGCCGACGGCCGCGCGGATCTTCTCGAACGGCTTCAGTGCGGTGCGCAGTTCCTCGGCGGAGATGTCGAGGCCGCCGGTGCGTTCGGCGGCGATGTCGAACGGCCAGATTTTCATGCCGGTGATGCCCTGCTCGATGAGCGAATGAGCAAGTTCGTCGGCGCGATTCAGGAAACCGTCGAGATCCTCATACGGGCCCTCGGTTGCGCCGACGCCCCAGTTCTCGACCGCCTGGGCGCGCGCGTCCCGCACATATTTGTATCCGGCGCAGGTGTTATAGGTGCGGATCGAGTCGCGGCTCCTGCCGCCGAGCGCGACGCTGATCGGCACGCCAAGCGCCTGCCCGAAAATATCCCATAGCGCGATGTCGACCGCCGAATTGCCGCGGGTCTCGACGCCCGCACCGCGCCAGCCGAGATAGCCGATCAGGTCGCGGTTGATCGCCTCGATCTGCAGCGGGTCGCGGTCGATCAGCTTCGGCGCGACAGTCTCGTGGATATAGGCCTCGACGGCGGCGGCACCCATGAAGGTCTCGCCGAGCCCGGTCAGGCCTTCATCGGTGTGGATGCGGACCCATATGATGTTGGCGAATTCGCCCAGCCGGACGGTTTCGACGGATGTGATCTTCATGGAGCAACCCTGCAGAAAACGGGCGGCGAACTGTGCCGCCGCCCGGAAGTATCAAATCGCCTAAGCAGCTATTCGCCGCGCAGCTTCTTGAGTTCGGCCATCATCTTGTCGACGACCTCCTGGCCGATCGTGGCGGCGTGCTTTTCGTAAACCGGCTTCACCGCTTCGCGCATGGCGGCCTGCGCCTCTGGGGTAAGCTCGGTCACTTCCATGCCCGCAGCCTTGACGTTTTCCAGCGACTTGGCGCCGAGTTCGCGGCTCGCCTTGCGCTGCACGTCGCGGCCGACGACCGCGCATTCCTGGAGGATCGCCTGCTCTTCCGGGTCGAGCTGGTCCCAGAGAGGCTTCGAGTAGAGCACCATGAACGGCGTATAGGCGTGCCGCGACAGAGTGAGATGGTCCTGCACCTCGGAGAATTTCGAGGTGTCGATGGTCACCACCGGGTTTTCCTGGCCGTCGATGGCGCCGGTTTCGAGCGCGGTGAACACTTCGCCGAAGGCCATCGGGACGGCATTGGCGCCGAGGTTCTGGAAGGAATCGAGGAAGATGTTGTTCTGCATCACTCGGACCTTCAGACCCTTGATGTCCTCCACCCCGGCCACGGCGCGCTGCGAATTGGTGAGATTGCGGAAGCCGTTCTCCCAATAGGCAAGGTTGACGAGGCCGAAGCCCGGCATCTGGTCGGAAATGTACTTGCCGAACTCGCCGTCGAGGATGGCGTCGGCCTCCTTCTCGTCGTTGAACAGGAAGGGCAGGTCGAACACGCCGAGTGCCGGCGCGATGCCGACCAGAGGCGAGGTCGAGGTGACGACCATTTCCTGCGTGCCGGAGCGCAGCGCCTGTGTGGCGTCGAGGTCGCCGCCCAGCGCGCCGCTCCAGAAGGCGGTGAGCTTCAGCTTGCCGCCCGACTTGTCGGCCATGCACTCCGTCATCGCCTTTACGCCATTGCCGACCGGATGGGTCTCGGCGACGCCGTTCGAGACGCGGATGGTGCGCTCCTGGATTTCGGCGAGCGCCGGTCCGCTGAATACGCCGACGCCAAGTGCGAGCGTCAGGCCTTTGAGAATTGCTGATTTCATTTTGTTTCCTCCGTTGTTGAACTTGGACTTCTGCTTCTCGAAAGACACGTACCCTCTCTATTCCTAGCGAAGCCAAGCGAGGGGTACGAGAACGAGCTCTGGGAACATGACGAGCAGGAACAGCACGACGGTCTGCGCCAAAAGGAAGGGCCAGACGCCGACGATGACTTGCCCGAGCGGAATACGTGCGACGCCGCTCACCACGTTGAGAACGATGCCGACCGGCGGCGTGAGCAGGCCGATGCAATTGTTCATGACGAACAGGACGCCGAAATAGACCGGATCTATGCCGGCCTCGCGGATGATCGGCATCAGCACCGGCGTCAGGATCAGGATGGTCGGCGCCAGGTCGAGCGCTGTGCCGACGATCAGCACCAGAACCATGATCGCCGCGAGAAGCACCTTCGGCCGGTCGACCAGCGGCTGGATCATGCCGCCGATCTCCGTCGGGATGTTGGCCGAGGTGATGAGCCACGCCGAGACCAGCGCCGCCGCCACCAGGAACATCACGACGGACGTCGTCTTCGCAGCTGTGAGGAACACGCCGTAGAGGTCGCGGAACTTCAGCTCGCGGTAGATGAACATGCCGACGAAAAGGGCATAGACCGCCGCGACGACAGCAGCCTCGGTCGGCGTGAAGATGCCGAAGCGGATGCCGCCAAGCACGATCACCGGCATGAAGAGCGCCCAGCCGGCGCGCCCTGTCGCCTTCAATTTCATGGCCATCGGCTGGCGGGGCAGCACCGCCACGCTTTCCTTTTTTGCCAGGAACAGCCAGGTCACGACCAGCGACAGTCCCATCATCAGGCCCGGCACGATGCCGCCGATGAAGAGCTGAGTGATGGAGACGTTAGCTGCAACGCCGAAGATGATGTAGGCGATCGATGGCGGGATGACCGGCGCAATGACGCCGCCGGCCGCCATCAGGCCGGCAGCGCGCGGCACATTGTAGCCGGCGTCGCGCATCATCGGGATGAGGATCGAGGCGAGCGCCGCGGTGTCCGCGGCGGCGGAGCCGGATATGCTGGCCATGATGATCGCGGCCACGATCGCCACAATGCCGAGGCCCCCGCGTATGTGGCCGACGCAGGCGATGGCGAATTCGACGATGCGCCGCGACAGGCCGCCGGCATTCATGATCTCGCCGGCAAGCAGGAAGAACGGAATGGCGAGCAGCGTGAAGGTGTCGGCGCCGGAAATCATGCGCTGCGAGACGATCTGTGTATCGAAGATGCCGCCATAGGTCATCAAAGCGATGCCGCAGAATATCAGCGCAAAAGCGACCGGCACGCCGATCGCCATGGACCCGAGCAGGGAGACGAGGAAAACGACGATGGTCATTCGGCGCGCTCCCGGATGGCGGCTGCTTCGGCGCCTTCGCCGGCGAAGGCGTTGATCTCATCTTCCGTAATCCGGCCGGTGACGGTGCGGACGAGCCGGATGATGACGAGCCCGCCAATGCCGATCGCGGTGAAGAAGCCGATCCCGTAGATCCAGTTCATCGAAATGCCGACGACGGGCGCGGTCATCGAGGCGTTGATCGGATACTGCTTCCAGGTTCCCCAGAAGAATGCCGCCATGCACAAAAGGATGATGATGTCGCTCAGCACCATGCAGATAAGGCGGCCGTTTCGGCCGAACTGCTGAACCAGAGATTCGACGCCGAGATGCGCGTTTTCGCGGAAGGTCACGACCGCGCCGATGAAGGTCAGCCAGACGAAGAAATAGCGGGACATCTCCTCGGAGACGAGGATGCCCGAGTTGAAGCCGTAGCGCAGTACGACATTGCCGAAGACCATGATCGCCATGCCCGCGAGCAGGATGACGAGCAAGACTTCAAGCCCGCGGACCAGCCAGTCGATCCCTTTCAGCACTCGTTCCTCCCGTGGAAAGTGGCAGCACCTGGAAAATATCCTCGCGTGCTGATTCAATGAGTGTGGTGAGCGCAGCCTTCGCTGCCTCCGGATCGCGGCCGATGATAGCGTCGGCGACGGCCCGATGCATAGGCAGCGAAGCCCGCGCGCTATCCATGTTGATGACCGACAGGCTGAACGACACACGCAGCGTGTTCGCCATCAGCGGCGCCAACTGGCGCAGGAACTGATTGCCCGAGCCGAGAAATATGGTCTCGTGGAACGCCAGATCGGCCTGATGGTAGTCGCCGTCGCCGTCCACCGCGGCCGCCATTCGGCGGAAGTATAGATCCAGCTTCTCCCCCGGAAATTCCGGGTTGGCAGCAGCTAGTCCGGCCGCATAGGGCTCGATGCCGAGCCTGAAGTGGATCAGATCCTCTATGAATTCGCGCGTCAGACCGCTCGACAGCCGCCATGAAACCACCTGTGGGTCGAACAGGCTCCAGGAATCGACCGGCTGCACCTGCGTGCCATGACGCCGGCGCACATTGACCATGCCCTTGGCCACCAGCGTGCGCATCGCCTCGCGCACGACCGTGCGGCTGACCCCGAGCTCGTCGCCAATCTCGTCCTCGGTGGGCAACACGGAGTCGGCGGCGAACCGCCCTCCGACGATCCAGCCGGCAATCACGTCGACCGCATCCTGGTGCCGGGTCCGTAAAATCGCCATCAGAAACATCATACGTATGATTAATGATGCGGCAAGCGCCTAATTCGCAGTCACCAGAAATTTTAACAGAGGAGTTCCGCGCTCGAACGGGTGAGCCGCAAACCGCTGACACGCCGCTTATTGGACGATGAAAAAGTCTTCAATATTGCGCGCAGCAGCAAGCAGGTGCGGCAGGATTTCGCGCTTCATCTCGGCGGGGGTGAAGCGCGACGATTGCGTCGACACGTTGATGGCAGCGACGATCTTGCGGGAGCGGCCGTGGATCGGCACCGCGATGGAGCGCAGCCCGATCTCCAGTTCTTCGTCGACGATGGCGAAGCCGGCTTGCGCCACCTTTGTGATCTCGGCGGCCAGGGCCGTGCGGTCGGTGATGCTCTTGGGGGTGTTGCGCTCGATCTTCGCGCTCGCCAAAAATTCCCGCAATTGCGGCGCAGGCAGGTCCGACAGAAGCACCCGTCCCATCGAGGTGCACCAGGCCGGCAGCCGGGTGCCGACATGCAGCGCAACGCTCAATATGTGCCTGCCGGGAACGCGCGCGACATAGACCACGTCCTCGCCGGAGAGCACGGCGGCCGAACTCGATTCGTTCAGCCGCGACGCCACTTCCCGCATGAACGGCTCGGCGTAGGACCAGAGCGACGCGCCCTGCAGCCAGGTGCGCGCCACCGAGAGCAGCCGGGGCGAAAGGCTGAAGCGACGGCCGGTCTGGACAGCGTATTCGGCGGCAACCAGCGTCAGCAGGAAACGGCGCGCGCCAGCGCGCGTCAATTCCGCCTTGTCAGCCATTTCGGTAAGCGTCAGGCCGCCGGGATGGGCGGCCAGGATCTCCATCACGGCAAGGCCGCGCCGGAGCGAACCGACATTGTCGCGTGGCGTCTCGGCCATGTGTCCTCCCGATCACGGTCCGGCCGCTGCAACAGCTTGACATCTGCGCGGATATCAAAGTATTACATATGAAACAAATGTTCGCAATAAGAACATTTGAGATTGGGGAGGAGATGCAAATGGCGAAGTTCCTGCCGCTTGCACAGGCGGTCGCCGAAAATCTGCGCGACGGCGACGAAGTCGCCTTCGAAGGATTTACCCATTTGATCCCGACCGCCGCAGCGCATGAGGTGATCCGCCAGGGGTTCAGAGATCTCACTCTCATTCGCATGACCCCCGACCTGATCTACGATCAGATGGTCGGCATGGGCATGGCGCGAAAGCTGGTCTTCTCCTATGCCGGAAATCCCGGCGTAGGTCTCCTGCGCCGAGTGCGCGATGCGGTCGAGAACGGCTTCCCGAACCCGCTGGAGATCGAGGAACATAGCCACGCCGCCATGGCCAACGCCTATGAGGCGGGCGCGGCCGGGCTGCCGTGCGCCGTCTTCCGCGGCTATCGCGGCGCCGAACTGGCGAAGGTCAATCCGAACATCAAGCCGATTACCTGTCCGTTCACCGGCGAACAACTCGCGGCGGTTCCCGCGGTCCGTCCCGACGTGACTTTCATCCACGCCCAGAGAGCCAACCGGCGCGGCGACGTGCTCGTCGAGGGCATAATCGGCATCCAGAAGGAAGCGGTGCTCGCCGCCAAGCGCGCGGTGATTACGGTCGAGGAGGTGGTGGAGGATTTCGACGGCCTGCATCCCAACCTGACCATACTGCCGCGCTGGACGATCTCGGCCATCTCCGTCGTGCCGGGCGGCTCGCATCCGTCCTATGCACACGGCTACTACGCCCGCGACAACGCCGCCTATCTCGAATGGGACGAGATCGCCGCAGACCGCGACCGCTTCCGCACCTGGATGGAGGAGAATGTGATGCGGGCGAAGCCGGAAGACTTCGCCGCACGCGTGGAAGGCCTCAGGGCCGGCGCAAGTCTCCGGAGCGTGGCATGACCGGCTTCACGCCCAACGAGATGATGACCATTGCGGCGTCGCGCGCGCTGAAGAACGACGATGTCTGCTTCGTCGGCATTGGCGCCCCCTCGGCCGCCTGCAACGTGGCGCGGTTGACCCATGCGCCTGACATCACCCTGATCTACGAGAGCGGCACGATCGGAACCGCGCCGGACGTGCTGCCGCTGTCGATCGGAGACGGCGAGCTTTGCGATACGGCGGTGACCACCGTCTCGGTGCCGGAAATGTTCCGCTACTGGTTGCAGGGCGGGCGCATCTCGATCGGCTTCCTGGGTGCAGCCCAGCTCGACAGATTCGGCAACATCAACACCACCGTCATTGGCGACTACGCCCATCCGAAGACGCGTCTGCCGGGTGGCGGCGGAGCGCCCGAAATCGCTACCTCGTCGCGCGAAATCTACGTCACCATGGCGCAGAGCAAGCGCGGCATGGTCGAGAAGATCGACTTCTTCACTTCGTTCGGCCATGGCGACGGCGGCGATCATCGCAAGCGACTGGGCATCGACACGGCGGGGCCTACTCTTCTTATCACCGACCTCGCCATCTGGAAGCCGGATCCCGAAACGAAGGAGTTCACAGTCGCGTCGTTGCACCCGGGGGCGACCCGTGAAATGGTCCAGGAGACCTGCGGCTGGACGGTGAAGTTCTCTCCGGCGCTCGAAGAGACGCCGGCGCCGAGCGAACTCGAACTCGCCACGCTTCGCGATCTGAAGGCGCGTACAGACGCCGCTCACAAGCGCGATGCGATCGCCGCCAGGAGAGGGTCGAACGATGGCTGAAGCCTTTATCTGCGACTACATCCGCACGCCGATCGGCCGCTTCGGCGGAGCGCTTTCGGCGGTCCGTACGGACGATCTCGGCGCGGTTCCGCTGAAGGCATTGATGGCGCGCAACGTTGGCGTAGACTGGGCGGCTGTCGACGATGTGGTTTATGGCTGCGCCAACCAGGCCGGCGAGGACAACCGCAACGTCGCGCGCATGTCGCTGCTCCTGGCCGGACTGCCGGAAGCGGTGCCGGGCTCGACCGTCAACCGGCTATGCGGTTCCGGCATGGATGCCGTCACGATCGCGGCGCGCGCCATCAAGGCCGGCGAGGCCGAACTGATGATCGCCGGCGGCGTCGAATCGATGTCGCGCGCGCCCTTCGTCATGCCGAAGGCCGAGACCGCGTTTTCGCGCAACGCCGAGATCCACGACACGACGATCGGCTGGCGCTTCGTCAACCCGTTGATGAAAAAGCAGTACGGCATCGATTCCATGCCGGAGACCGGCGAGAACGTCGCCGAGGAATTTTCGATCTCCCGCGCCGAGCAGGATGCCTTCGCCGTGCGCAGCCAGAACAAGGCCGTAGCCGCTCAGGAGAACGGCCGGCTTGGCAAGGAAATCACCGAAGTCAGTATCGCCCAGCGCAAGGGCGATCCTGTCGTCGTCGGCAAGGACGAACATCCGCGCGCCGGCACCACTCTGGAAGCGCTCGCCAAGCTGCCGACGCCATTCAGGCAGGGCGGGACGGTCACGGCCGGCAACGCCTCGGGCGTCAATGACGGAGCCGCGGCGCTGATTGTCGCTTCCGAGGTTGCGGTAAGAAAATACGGCCTGACGCCGATTGCCCGCATTCTCGGCGGCGCGGCCGCCGGCATCGCGCCGCGCATCATGGGTATAGGCCCAGCCCCTGCGACGAAGAAGCTCTGCGCCCGCCTTGGCATCACGCCGCGGGATTTCGACGTGATCGAACTCAATGAAGCCTTCGCCTCTCAAGGCATTGCCGTGCTCCGTGAACTCGGCATCGCCGAGGACGCGGAGCACGTGAACCCGAATGGCGGAGCGATCGCGCTCGGCCATCCGCTCGGCATGTCGGGAGCGCGCATCACCGGAACCGCCGCCCTGGAACTCAGGGAGCGCGGCGGCAGGCTGGCGCTGGCCACAATGTGCATCGGCGTTGGCCAAGGCATAGCAGTGGCCGTGGAACGGGCCTGATCCATAGAAGCCCATCGGAGGGCCAAAGCCGATGAAAACCTCGATCGCGACCGTCTCTATCAGCGGAGACTTTTCCGAAAAGCTGGCGGCGATCGCTGCGGCAGGCTTTGACGGAGTCGAAATTTTCGAGAATGACCTTCTGGCCTCCGACGCGTCGCCCGCCGAGGCCGGCCGGATGGTCCGCGATGCCGGCCTCGAGATCACGCTGTTCCAGCCGTTCCGCGATTTTGAAGGCATGCCGGAGCCGCATCGGTCACGCGCCTTCGACCGGGCGGAGCGGAAGTTCGACCTTATGCAGGAACTGGGCGCCGACCTGATGCTGGTCTGCTCCAACGTCTCCTCCGTCTCGCTCGGCGGCATAGACCGCGCGGCAGACGATTTTCGCGAGCTCGGTGAGCGTGCCGCGGCGCGCGGCCTGCGTGTCGGCTACGAGGCACTCGCCTGGGGTCGGCACATCAACGATCATCGCGACGCCTGGGAGATCGTGCGCCGCGCCGATCATGCCAATGTCGGGCTGATCCTCGATTCCTTCCACACGCTGGCGCGCAAGATCGATGTCGGGTCGATCCGCGCCATCCCGAAGGACAAGCTGTTTCTGGTCCAGCTTGCCGATGCGCCGCTGATCGATATGGACTTGATCTACTGGAGCCGGCATTTCCGCAACATGCCGGGCGAAGGCGACCTGCCGGTTCGCGATTTCATGCGCGCGGTGGCGGCCACCGGCTATGACGGCTATCTATCGCTCGAGATATTCAACGACCAGTTCCGCGGCGGCTCGCCGAAATCGATCTCGGTCGACGGCCGTCGCTCGCTGATCTACCTGATGGACCAGGTGCGCCGCGACGAGCCGGCTGCCTCTGCCGGCCTGCCTGAAATGCCTGATCGGATCGCCGTGAGTGGCGTCGAGTTCATCGAATTCGCTGCCAACGAGGCGGAGGGACGCGAACTGGCCGCCTTCTTCCGCGGCATGGGCTTCAGGAAGTCGGGCAAGCACATATCGAAAGACGTGACGCTCTATCGGCAGGGCGACATCAATCTGGTCGTCAATACCGAGCACGAGGGTTTCGCTCATTCCTCCTACGTCGTGCACGGCACGTCGGTCTGCGCGCTCGGCCTCAAGGTAGAGGATGCCGCCGCAACCGTGGAACGCGCCAGGGCACTGGGCGCGGAGATATTCAGCCAGCCGGTCGGCCCCGGTGAGCTGACCATCCCCGCGATCCGCGGCGTCGGCGGCGGGGTCATCTACTTCATCGACCAGACGTCGGAATTGCGCCGCGTGTGGGAGACCGAGTTCGTTCCCATCGAGGATGACGATGCACCGCGGGATGCCGGCCTCAAGACCGTCGATCATGTCGGCCAGACGATGCTGTACGATGAAATGCTGACCTGGCTGCTGTTCTATACATCCATCTTCAGGACCAGGAAGACGCCGATGGTCGACATTATCGACCCGGCTGGTGTGGTGCGCAGTCAAGTCATCGAGAACGACGAGGGCAGCCTGAGGCTGACGCTGAACGGCGCCGAAAACCGGCGCACTTTCGCCGGGCATTTCATCAACGAGTCCTTCGGCTCCAGCGTCCAGCATGTCGCCTTCGGCACGGGCGACATCTTCGCTGCTGCCACCGCGCTCCGGGCGAATGGGTTCGAGCCGCTGCACATTTCGCCGAACTATTACGATGACGTGGAGGCTCGTTTCGGCCTCGATCCCGATCTCGCCGATCGGCTGCGGGCGGAAAACATCCTTTATGACCGCGACGATAGCGGCGAATATTTCCAGCTCTACAGCCCGAACTATGGGGAGGGCTTTTTCTTCGAGATCGTCGAGCGCCGCGGCGGCTACCGCGGTTACGGCGCTCCCAACGCGCCGTTCAGGATCGCGGCGCAGAAGCGGCATTTGCGGCCGAAGGGCATGCCGCGCGCCTGACGCTCAGTAGGGCAGGCCGACATAGTTCTCCGCCAAGGCGGTTGAGGCGGCGCGCGAATGCACGAGATAGTCCAGCTCGGCTTCCTGGATGCGCTGCCCGAACGCGCCGCCTTCCGGGAAACGGTGCAGCATCGTGGTCATCCACCAGGAGAAGCGCACCGCCTTCCAGACCCGCGCCAGCGCGCGGCCCGAATAGGCGTCCATGCCGGCTGTCGATCCGTCGGCGTAGAACTCGCGCAGGCCCGCAAACAAGTAGCGCACGTCGCTGGCTGCGAGGTTCAAACCCTTGGCGCCGGTAGGCGGCACGATATGGGCGGCGTCGCCGACCAGCGACAATTTGCCGAACTGCATCGGCTCGGCGACGAAGGAGCGCAGCGGCGCGATCGACTTTTCGAAGGACGGCCCGGTAGTGACGGCGGCGGCGCTCTCCGCCGGAAGGCGGCGGCGCAACTCGTCCCAGAAGCGGCCGTCGCTCCAGTCCTCCACTTTCTCATCGATCGGGCACTGGATGTAGTAGCGGCTGCGGGTCATTGAGCGCATCGAGCAGAGGGCGAAGCCGCGTTCGTGATTGGCGTAGATCAATTCGTGGCTGGCCGGCGGAACTTCCGCCAGCACGCCGAGCCAGCCGAAAGGGTAGATGCGTTCGAAGCTGCGCAGCGCGCCGTCGGGGACCGATTTGCGGCTGACGCCATGATAGCCGTCGCATCCCGCGATGAAGTCGCAGTCGATGCGGTGCGATTGCCCATCCTTCTCGTAGGTGACGAAGGGGCTGTCCGAAATGTCGTGCAAGGCAACGTTTGCGGCCTCGAACACGGTCGTCAGCCCGGCCTGCTCGCGCTTCTCGACAAGGTCGCGTGTCATCTCGGTCTGGCCGTAGACCATCACCCGCTTGCCGGTCAGCGCGTGGAGGTCGATGCGGTGCAGCCGGTTGTCGAAGGCGACGGCAAAGCCGTCATGCGGCAGCCCCTCGGCATGCATGCGCTCGCCCGCGCCCGCCTCGTCGAGCAACTCGACCGTGCCCTGTTCGAGGACGCCGGCGCGGACGCGACTTAAGAGGTGCTCGCGGTCGACGCGCTCCAGGATGACATTGTCGATGCCCGCGCTGGCGAGCAACTGCCCGAGCAGCAGGCCGGAAGGGCCGGAACCGACGATCAGAACCTGCGTGCGCAATGGCTTCTCCGCGAAACGGTTAAATGCATGTCCGGCTACGCTCCGAGCCGGTCGATCTTGCCGGTCAGTTCCGCCGCAAGACGAAGCGATGAGCCGGCCGCGACGATCATTTGCGGCAGGATGAGCCACTCGAGCGACCAAGCCGAGCCCGAGCGCTCCTGCTCGTGAACCAGTGCGTGGTGCATGCCCGAAAGCTGGGTAGCGTTGAACCTTGCCAGCGTTACCAGGATTTCCGCCGCGACAGGATTCTGCTTGTGCGGCATCGCCGAGGAGCCACCGCCATCGCTGAGCGCTATCTCGTCGCCGGCCTGCGCCATCAGTGCGACGTCCTGGCCGAATTTACCCAGGCTGCCGGTCAGTAGCGACAGGAAGCTTGCGAACTCGGCAATGCGGTCGCGCTGGCTCTGCCACTGCGGAGCGTCTGCAAGGCCGAGCCTTTGCGCTAGCGTCGCCCGAACTGCCGCGTCCTTGTCGCCGAGCTTGTCCAGCGTGCCGGCTGCGCCACCGAACTGGACCGCCAGGAGCGCCGGACGCAACGTCTCGAGCCGAGCCTTGTGGCGGACGAGCGGCTCGCGCCAGCTTCGGATGCGGTCGCCTGCGCTGATCTTTATTGCCGCCTGCATGCGCGTGCGGCCCATCAGCGGGTCTGGGCCGAAGCGCTTGTCCAGCCCCTCGAAATGCTCCACCAGTCCGTCCAGCCGACGCTCGAATAAATCCAACATAGGCTTCAGCCGCAGCACGAGCGCCGTATCGATGACATCCTGGCTGGTCGCGCCGAAGTGCAAGCTGTCGGCATGCGGCGTCCCGATCGTTTCTCGTATCTGCCGAACGAGTTCCGGAACCATGACCCCGTCGCGCGCCACGCCATTCCGAAGTGCAGCCATGTCGGGTTTGAAGCCCGCCAGAGCATCAGCGATGGCGCTTGCGGCTTTCGCCGGAATCACGCCCGCTTCCGCCTCGGCTTCAGCAAGCGCCATCTCGAACCGGAGCATCGCCGCGAGTTCGGCTTCGAGCCCAAGAAGCGCCCCGACCTCTTCGTCGCCGAACAGGCTGGAGAGCAAGGGATGATCGAAAGCCGAAACAGCCATCTCTAGATATCGAAGAAGACGGTTTCCCGCTCGCCCTGGAGATGAATGTCGAATGTGTACGTATCGCCGTCGCGTGGCGCGATCAGCGTCGGCACGCGAACACGGTGCTCGATGCGCGCAAGTATCGGATCCTCGGCGTTGGCCTCTTCCTCGTCGCCGAAATACATCCTGGTGTGCAGCCCGATATTGATGCCGCGCGCCACGATCCAGACGGCGATGTGCGGCGCCATCAGCCGCCCGTCAGGAAACGGCACGCGGCCGGGCTTGATCGTCTCGAACAGGCACTCACCGGTGGTCATGTCGGTCGCCTGCCGGCCCCAACCGGTAAAATTCGGATCGGCGATCCCGCGCATTTCGGAAGGCGAATTGTAGAGACCGTCGGCGTCGGCCTGCCAGACTTCCGCTACCGCATCCTTGAGCGGGGTGCCCGACCCGTCGATTACTCTGAGCTTCAGGGTAATGCGTTCACCCCTGGTTTTCTCGTTGACCATCGCGGTGCCGAGATCGCCATCATAGACACCCGAAATGCCGGAGAAGTTCGGCGTCAAGCCGATATGGGCGTAGGGTCCGGCGGTCTGCGAAGCAGTTTCCTTCAGCCTGTCGAGGCTCTGAACCATCAGTTGCCCTCCAGCCGGTTTTCGAACAGCGACGAGCGCCTTCCCCTTAGCACGATGTCGAATTTGTAGGCGCGAGCGTCCATAGGGATCGTCGCCTCCATGTCGAGCGCTGCGACAAGGCGCTCGATCGCGGCGCGATCGGGGATGGTGCGCACGATGGGACATTGCCAGATCATCGGGTCGCCCTCGAAATACATCTGGGTGATCAGCCGCTGCGCGAAGCCGTGGCCGAAAATCGAGAAATGGATATGCGCCGGACGCCAGTCGTTCGGGCCGTTAGGCCAGGGGTAGGGGCCGGGCTGGATGGTGCGGAAGGCGTATGAGCCATCTTCGCCGGTGATGGTGCGCCCACAGCCGCCGAAATTCGGGTCGAGGGGCGCGATGTAGCCTTCCTTCTTGTGGCGGTAACGGCCGCCGGCATTGGCCTGCCAGAACTCGAGCAGCGCGCCTGAAACGCCCATGCCGCGTTCGTCGAGGACCTTGCCGTAGACGATGATGCGCGGCCCAATCGCGCTTTCGCCGGGCTTGGCGAAATTGTGGATCAGATCATTGTCGAGTTCGCCGAGAATATTGTGGCCGAACACCGGCCCGGTGATCTCCGACAGCGTCCCGTCAAGCGACAGCAGCGCCCGCTGCGGCGAACGCAGCACGGAGGTCTTGTAGATCGGCGTATAGGCCGGCGGATGCAGGCCGCGGTCGCGCTGGAAGAACGCACCGGTCTCGGGCCTGCGGTTCGATATGCGTTCCGTCATCGCTGCTCGCCCTTGCCGTCCATCTCGTCGAATACCTGCTTGGCGATCTTGATCGCCTGGTTGGCTGCGGGCACACCGGCGTAGATCGCCACATGCAGCATGGCTTCGCAAATGTCCTCGCGGCTCGCCCCGGTATTGGCAGTGGCGCGGACATGCATGGCGACCTCCTCGGAATGCCCAAGCGCGGCCAGAAGCGCGATGGTGACCATGGATCGCTCGCGCTGCGTCCAGTTCGGACGCGACCAGACGTGGCCCCAGGCCGCCTCGGTGATAAGATCCTGGAACGGACGGTCGAAATCGGTCTTGGCGGCCTCCATGCGGTCGACATGCGCGTCGCCGAGCACGGCGCGCCGTGTCGCCATGCCGACGCCGTAGCGGTCCGCTGGTCCTGCCTCACGCATCGGCAGTGCCTCCGAGATCGTTGCGCGCGAGGAATTCGCGGATTCTTGCGACGAGCTGCGCCGGTTGCTCCACGCAGGGGATATGCCCGGCATTTTCGATAATCGCCAACTCCGCGCCTGGAATCAGATCCGCCATCGAACGGACCAGCGCCGGTGGCGTCGAGCCGTCTTGATCGCCGACAAGGCAGAGCGTCGGCACTGTGATGCGTCCCACCAAGGCAGTGTGGTCGGCGTCGCGCACCGCAGCGCAGGTTCCCGCATAGCCTTCGACCGGCTGCCGCGCCAGCATTGCCCGGCAGCCGGCGAGCAGCGCCGGCTTCTCGGCGTGGAAGGCCGGCGTGAACCAGAGCTTCAGTATGCCCTCGGCAAGCGAGTCGATGCCGTCCCGGCGCACGGCGTCGATGCGGGTATTCCAGGACTCGGCTGTTCCGATCTTGTGGGCGGTGTCGCAGAGGATGAGCGCGCGCACGATCTCGGGCCGGACGGCATAGAGCCCCTGCGCGACAAGCCCGCCGACCGACAGGCCGTAGATAATCGCTTCGCGCGCGCCAACAAAATCCAGCAGGCCGGAAAGATCGGCGACATGGTCTGCGATCGCATAGGGCGGCGCGCCGAGCCCGGACAGGCCATGGCCGCGCATATCGTAGCAGAGTGTGGAGAAGTCCGCGGCGAGATCGTCCGCGACTTCGCGCCAGATGCGGAAATCGGTGCCGAGCGAATTGGCGAAGACGATCAGGGGTTTTCCCGGCCCGCCGTCCCTGTGCTCGTAATGCAGCGTGACGCCGCCGATCTCAGTGAACTGCATCCAGGCTCCTCCTTTCCTCAAATTGATATGCTTTTCCGGTTTCGTAAAATCATTTCTTTTGCCAGTTCGATAACCATTGGGTTATCACATGATATGATCGATCCACGCATCAAGCTCCGCCATCTGCGCACCTTTCTTGAAGTGGCGCGCCAGAAAAGCGTGATCGGGGCGGCAAATCTCCTCCATATCAGCCAGCCGGCGGTGACCAAGACGATCCGTGAACTTGAGGAGACGCTTGGGGTCTCTCTATTCGAGCGCGAGGGCAGGCGCATCCGCATCACGCGCCACGGCGAGATTTTCCTGCGCCATGCGGGCATGGCAATCAGCGCGGTGAGGCAGGGTGTTGATTCCATGACGAATATCCATGAGGGCGAGGGGCCGCCACTGCGCATCGGCGCGTTGCCGACCGTCTCGGCCCGGATCATGCCGCGAGCAATCTCGCTCTTCTTAGAGGAGAACACCAAGAGCAGCATCAAAATCGTGACCGGTGAGAATTCGGTGCTTCTCGACCAGCTCCGCCTCGGCGAACTCGATCTTGTCGTCGGCCGCCTGGCGGCGCCGGAGAAAATGAGCGGCTTCTTCTTTGAACACCTCTATTCGGAGAAGGTGGTGTTCGTCGTCCGGAGCGGGCATCCGTTGCTCGAAGCCGGTCAGGATATTTTCGCTCGGATCGGCGATTTCCCGGTGCTGATGCCGACACGCGGCTCGATCATCCGGCCATTCGTCGAACGGTTCCTGATCGCCAACGGCATGCCAGCCATTGCAACCGAGATCGAGACGGTTTCCGACAGTTTTGGACGCGCCTTCCTGCGGACCAGCGATGCGGTCTGGGTGATCTCGGAAGGCGTAGTCGCGAACGATCTTTCCGACGGGACGCTTGCCCTGTTGCCGGTCGACACAGCGGACACAAGGGGGCCGGTCGGGCTGACCATGCGCACCGACACCGCGCGGCCGCCGGCTTTCGAGGTGCTGCTGCAGACCATTCGCGAGGCGGCGCGCTGAGGCTCAGCCGTTGATGGTCAGGTATGCGGAATAGAGCGACGTGGTCCCGCAGATAAACAGGCGGTTGCGGCGCGGCCCGCCGAAAACGACATTGGCGACTAACTCCGGAATCCGTATCTTGCCGATCAGCGTGCCGTCCGGATTGAAACAGTGGACGCCATCGCCGGCGCTCGTCCATACACGACCGTCGCGATCGACTCGGAACCCGTCGAACAAGCCGCTCGAGCATTCTGCGAAGATTTCGCCGCCGGAGAGCGTGTCGTTGTCGGAGACGGAGAAGCGGCGGATATGGCGCGGCCCGCCCGGCATATGGCTGGCGCCGGTGTCGGCGATGTAGAGCAAGCTTTCATCCGGCGAGAATGCGATTCCGTTGGGCTTGACGAAATCGTCGGCTACCCGCGTCACAGCACCGGTTGCCGGACTGACCCGGTAGACATGGCAGCCGCCGATTTCCTCGTCCTGCCGCTCGCCTTCATAATCGCTCATGATCCCGTAGGTCGGGTCGGTGAACCAGATCGAGCCGTCGCTTTTGACCACAAGGTCGTTGGGCGAATTGAATCGCTTGCCGTCGAACCGGTCGGCGATCACGGTGACCGAGCCGTCGAATTCGGTCCGCGTAACCCGGCGGGTCAGGTGCTCGCAGGTCAGAAGCCGGCCCTGGCCGTCCACCGTATTGCCGTTGGAATTGTTGGACGGCTTGCGGAATTCCGAGACGACGCCATTGGTTTCATCCCAGCGCAGCATGCGGTTATTGGGAATGTCGGACACGACTAGGTAGCGGCCTGCGGCAAACCAGGCAGGCCCTTCCAGCCAGCGCGCACCGGTCCACAAGCGCTCGACCCGCGCGTGCCCGGCGAAGCAATCCGCAAAACGGCGTTCGATGACCTCGAATCCGGTTCCCTCGACTTCTCCGAACATGTTTCCCTCACGCGACGCTTCTGCCGCAACCGATCATATGATCGCGCCGCCGTCAAAGGCTTCAGAGGGGGAAGCGCTCGGTGTGAGTTGCCTTCGTGGCTGCTGATGGCCTAAAGGCTGACCCCGCGACGTCCGGTCGCCTTGGATGAGTGGCCGCCAAAGACGCATGGAACTCTGGATACCAATTACCATCGCCGCAGCCTTCCTGCAGAACCTGCGGTCGGCGGCGCAGAAGCACCTGAAGGGCGTGATGGGCACGACCGGCGCGACATTCGTGCGCTTCGGCTTCGGCATTCCGTTCGCGCTGTTCTTCGTCTTCGCGCTCTACCATTTTGCGGGCTATCCGCTGCCCAGTGTCAACGGCACCTTCTTCGCCTGGATGGTCGTCGGCGGGCTCGGCCAGATCGCCGCGACCTTCCTGCTGGTCTATCTGTTCTCGTTCCGCAACTTCGCGGTCGGCACCGCCTATTCACGCACCGAACCGGCGCAGGCCGCGCTGTTCGGCTTGATCTTCCTCGGTGAGCGGGTGACGGCCGGAACGCTGTCGGCCATTGCCGTCAGCGTGTTCGGGGTCATGCTGATCTCGGTCGCCCATATGGCCGTCAGTTGGCGCACGCTGGTGTCGTCCGTCGTTTCCCGCAATTCGCTGATCGGCCTGGCTTCCGGCACGTTGTTCGGCGTTTCGGCGGTGGCCTACCGGGCCGCCTCGCTGGCGCTGGGGGGGCCGAACTTCATGATGCAGGCGGCGGTCACGCTCGCCTTTGTCATTGTGTTCCAGACGCTGGTGATGGGCGCCTGGATGGTGTTTCGCGACCGTGCTGAAATAGGACACATTGCGAAGGCATGGCGTCCCGCTCTGTTCGTCGGCCTGGTCGGCGCATCCGCCTCGTTCGGCTGGTTCATGGCCATGACCTTGCAGCAGGCAGCCGTGGTCAAGGCGCTGGCGCAGATCGAGATGCTGTTCACCTTCGCGTCGTCGATCTTCTTCTTCAAGGAGAAGATAAATGCATTGGAAACAGCAGGTTGCCTGCTGATCGTGGGCGGCATCCTGCTGCTGCTCCTGGTCGGCTGAGCACGCCATCGAATGCGCCTGCACGCAGACGCATTAACCCTGCGGTAAGCATACTCCCAGCAGGGGCCTTCGGCGATTAGTGCGTAAACCGCACCTGGCATGGTTCTGGCTTCATCCGTCGTGAGCGTCCCGGAGCGGAGCGCTCGCCGCAGCCCCCTGACGGAGCCATGACCATGACTGAAGCCAGAACGAAACGCTCAACGCGCCGGAGCTTTCTCCGGACGTTGCTTGCGATACCGGCCGCCGCCTTCTTCTTCCGCAACATCCGGCTGACCGAACACGACGACATCGTCGAGGTCGATGGCTGGATCCTGAAGCGGAGCGACATACTATGATCTTCCATGACGCTGCCGCCTATGCGGCATCCGGTTTCGCGCCGAAGGTCTGCGTGATCGGCGCGGGTCCGGCCGGCATCACCATCGCCAGGAGACTGGCGGCGGCGGGCATTCCGGTCGCCCTCCTTGAGGCCGGCTCCAACGAATGGACCGAAGAATCGCAGGATGCCTACAAGGGCATGACGATCGGCGATCCTTATTTCGATCTGGACGCGACGCGGCTGCGCTATTTCGGCGGCTCCTCCAATCATTGGGCGGGCTGGTGCCGCATCCTCGAATCCTACGATTTCGAGCCGAAGACCTACATCCAGAACTCGGGCTGGCCGATCCGCCGCAGCGATATCGAGCCCTATTTCGACGAGACCTACGACATACTGGGATTGTCGCCGTTCCGCCCGGATGTTCCGGTCACCGACAATTTCCGCCTGTTCCAGGTCATCAAGAGCGAGCCGGTTCGATTCGGCGAAAAATATGCAGCCGAGCTTGGCGCGAGCAAGACGATCGCGGTCGTCCTCAACACCGAGGTCACGGAACTTTCCGGCGACGGCCGCTCGGTGACCGGCGGCAAGCTCTGGTCGCGCGGCCAGGCAGCCGGCGAGATCCACGCGCCGTATTTCGTCGTCGCCACCGGCGGCCTCGAAAATTCGCGACTGCTGCTCTGGTCCAACGATCGCTCGAACGGCGGCGTGGTGCCTAATGCCGCGGCACTCGGGCGCTACTGGATGGAGCACCCGATGTATATCACCGGTGACGCGCTGATCACCAACCAGGCATTCGAGCTCGACCACGAGGGCGAAGCCTTCTTCATGCCTTCGCCCGAGGCGATAGCGCGCTTGGAACTGCCCAATTTCCATGTGCAGCTGGAGACCGCGCCTTATCGCGGGGTGAAAGCGATGATCGCCGGCATGGCGTGCTATGCAGCGCCCGAAACGACCGAATGGCTGTCGCACAAGCTCGGCCAGCGGCTGCAATGCACGGCGCGCGTTCACATGGATTGGGAGCAGTTGCCGCGCGAGCACAATCGTGTCGCACTGTCGACGACCGAACGCGATGCGGCGGGCGTGCCGCGCATCGACCTGCATTGGAAGAAGGACGAGAGTGATCGCCGGGTGATGCTCGAAGGCATGCGCCTGTTCGGCGAAGAGTTTGCCCGCAAGGATCTCGGCCGCATTCACATCAGCGAATGGGTGCGCAACGGCGAGGATTATCCGGACGGCATGGAAATTGCCGGCAACCACCACATGGGCGGTACCCGCATGAGCGACGATCCGAAGCTCGGCGTCGTCGATCGCGACTGCAAGGTTCACGGAATGTCGAACCTGTTCGTCGGCGGATCGTCGGTGTTCGCGACCAGCGGCCAGTGCACGCCGACCACCACGATCGTGACGCTGGCGCTGAGGCTTGGAGAACACTTGAGCCGCACGATCAGCAATTCCTGAGTTCCCGCGGGGGGAACGGGCGCCCGCGCCGGCATCGACGCCAAGTCGAGCCGCAGCGCGGGCGCCTAGAGCTTGCTCAAATGGTCGCCGGATCAAGCACCGGGGCGTCCTTCCAGCGCGCGATGATGGCGGCGAGATCGGATTTCTCGAAACCGTCCTTCAGCGCCGAAAACGACGGCAGCACGAAATAGGCGCGCTGGAACTTGTCGATCTCGTAGACCGTGCGCATCACCGTTTCGATGTCGAAAGGCACCTGGTGGGCATCGGGGCTTTCGACGGCGAACTGCAACTCGCTGAACGATGACATCAGCCCGGCCCCGAAGGCCTTGACCTGGCCACCCTCCTGCATCAGGCCGAATTCGGCGGTGTACCAGTAAAGCCGCTCGATCATGTCGCCGCCGCCAAGCTCGATCAGGCCTTCCGCCTTCTGGCCGTACATCTGCATGAAGTCGGCAAAGGCCGGCTGCGTCAGCGCGGGCACGTGGCCGAAGAAATCGTGGAACATGTCGGGCTCGACGATGTAGTCGAGTTCCTCGCGCTTGCGCAGCCAGTTGGTGACCGGGAAGCGGCGTTCGGCGAGATGGTCGAAGAAGGCCGGAGCCGGAATCAAGCCGGGCACGGCCACGAGTTCCCAACCGGAGAGCTTGCGCAGTTTCTGGCTGACCTCATCGAAATCCGGGATGCGGTCGATGAGGCCGAGCGCTTCGACACCGTCGAGATAGGATTTGTGCGCCAGCCGCTTCGTAAGCTTGGTCTGGCGGTCGGACAGGATGCGCCAGACCTCCTGCTCGGCATCGGTGTAGTCGTATTCCTGTTCGACGGTAAAGTCGGAGCGGCAGACGGCATAATTGCCGCGCAAACCTTTGTCGGCGCATTCGCGCGCATAATCCTGAACGCTGATTTCCATGTGTTCCTCCTCATTTCGAGGGCTCAAAGCCGATCTGCCGACAGGATACGCCCTGTGCGTGAGTGAAGTTTTCCCGGACGGTCGCGGTAAGAGGGAAAATGAGGTAAGATGCGTAGAAAAGGCCAAGATCGGAGAGAATTTGCCTCAATTCGACGAATTCGAGATCAGGATGCTGGAGATCCTGCAGCACGACGGGCGCAAGCCAGTGTCGGAACTGGCGCAGGAGATCGGCCTTTCCAACACGCCTTGTGCGCGGCGCTTCGAGGCGCTGCAACAGGCCGGCATCATCAAGGGATTTTCGGCGCGGATAGGCCGCCGCGCGATCGGGCTGATGGTCGAGGTGTTCATCCAAGTGAGGCTGACCAGCCACAGCGACGAATCGCCGGAAAAGTTCATCGCGGCGGTGCAGCGCATGGACGAAGTGTCCGCCTGCTGGACGATGACCGGCGACTACGATTTCCTGCTGCACGTCATGGTGCCAACCGTTGACGACCTCAACGCTTTCGTCATGCACCGGCTGATGCGGCTTGCCGGCGTGCGCGATGTCCACACACAGCTGGTGCTGCAGAACATCAAGGGCCCCGGCCACGTGCCGCTCAGTCACCTGCGGGTGTGACTGCAGGCTTTTCCTGCTGCCCGTCAGGCTATCTCAATGCCTCGACCAGCGCCTTGTCCGGAAAACAGGTTGCGGCGCGGCCGGCTTTCTCCTGCCAGTCGCCGATAGAGCGCCTTGTCTTGAAGCCCGGCAATCCGTCCGCGCCACCCACGTCGTAGCCGAGCCCTTCCAGCCCGCGCTGAAGTGCCGCCACATCGGAGCGATAGAGCCCGCCGACCTTGCCCCACCGGCCGGCGAAATTCCTGTCGCCGCCGGCGATGCGATCGGCGGCATGGCCGATGAACAGAGCATAGAGGTCGCTCTCATTGTACTTCTTGAGCACGTAGAAATTGGGCGTGACGATGAAGGCCGGACCGCTGCGCCCGGCGGGCATCAGCAAAAAGCCCTCGGCGCGGGCCTCATGCGCCGGGAACGGCTTGCCGCCGACGCGCGCAATCCCCATCGCCGCCCACTCGGATATTGTTCTCCCCCGGTCCGGACCTTCGAGCGCGCAGGAAACGCTGGCGGGCACCGTCACCTCGAAACCCCAGTCGCGGCCTTTCACCCAGCCGTAATTGACCAAGTAGTTGGCAATGGAGGCGAGCGTGTCGGGCGCCGAATTCCAGATGTCGGGCCGGCCATCGCCGTCGAAATCGACGGCATGCTCGAGAAACGAGGTCGGCAGGAATTGCGGCTGGCCGAGCGCGCCGGCCCAGGAAGACTTCATCGACTTCGGGCTGGCAAGCCCGCGCTCGGCCATTACGAGAGCGGCGATCACCTCCTTGCGGAACATGTCCTTCCGGGTGGACATGAACGCCTTTGTCGCCAGCACCTCGAAGGCGTTGTTCGGGATTTTTGCCGTGCCGAAGCCAGATTCGCGGCCCCAGATCGCCAGCGCAACCTCACCCGGAACGCCGTAGCGCTTCTCGATCGCGGCAAGCGTCTTTGCATGCTGTCCGGCGCGCGATCTGCCGCCGGACGTCACCCCGCCGATCGGGCCGAAATAGCTGCCGGGCGAGCCGAACTCGGCCTGGTGCTGCTTCTTCGGCGTCTTCGGCTTTTGCCCCGGCATCAACAGGTCGGGCAGATCGAGATTGGGTTTTATGCCGGTGAACGCCGCCTCGAAAGTCTGTTGCGAGACGCCATTGGCGCTGGCCTGCGGCCACAGATCGTTCTGGAGCCATGCCCGGAACTGCTCGTCGATCTTTGCGGCGGATGCGGGATTTGTCCACACCAACAGCAGCACGGTTATCATGAGCAAAAGCGTACGCAAGATTGCGTGCCGGATCTTTCTCATCGTGGTCAGGCAATCGTTCATCGCAGGTGGATTTCCGATCTTAGATCAAAACACGGTGCGCGATTTCAGCGCCGCCGCCAGCGTCCCCTCGTCGAGATAGTCGAGTTCACCGCCGACCGGCACACCATGCGCGAGCCGCGTCACCTTGACGCCGAACTCAGCGAGTTGGTCGGTCAGGTAATGGGCCGTCGTCTGGCCCTCTACCGTGGCGTTGACCGCAAGGATCACCTCGTTGACTTCGCCCGCCGCAATGCGATCGACCAGTTGGCGGATAGTGAGCTGGTCCGGGCCGATGCCATCGAGCGGCGACAGCGTGCCGCCTAGCACATGGTAGAGCGCATTCAGGCCAGTCGCGCGTTCCAGCGCCCACAGGTCGGAAACATCCTCGACGACGATGATCGTCGACTGGTCGCGGCGGGGGTCGGTGCAGATCATGCACGGATCGGCCGTATCGACATTGCCGCAGTTGGAGCAGATTCGGACCTTCTCGACGGCTTCTCCCATCGCCGAGGCGAGCGGCGCCAGAAGCTGCTCCTTCTTCTTGATGAGATGAAGTGCTGCCCGCCGGGCCGAGCGCGGCCCGAGCCCCGGCACCTTGGCCAGGAGCTGAATCAGGCGTTCGATTTCGGGACCGGCGACTCGTTTCGACATCGCGTTGGTTTAGCGGGAAAGGTGGAAATTGGGTAGCGTCGGCTTTGACGCCAGCTATGCTGATTTCACCGGAGGCAGCGAGAAAGGCGGCTCATGAGCAAGGACGATATCATCATCCGCACGGCCACTCCCGACGATGAGAAGATATTGTCGGACCTGCTGGCAGCCGCCTATGGCGAACTCGCTCGAGGTTCGTACGATTCCGAAGCGCTTGCGGCCGCGCTGCCGCTGATGTCGCGCGCAAATCCGAAGCTGCTGGCGAGCGGTAGCTACTATATCGCCGAAATCGACGGGGCGGCCGCGGGCTGCGGCGGCTGGACGATGGACAAGCCGGGCAGCGACGAAATCGTCGATGGCGTCGGCCATATCCGCCACTTCGCCACGCATCCGGCTCACCTGCGAAAGGGTGTTGCTCGCCTGCTTCTGGAACACTGTCTTGCCGAAGCCCGCGCCGCGGGCGTCCATACCATGATGAGCCAGTCGACCTTGCCGGCGGAGAAATTCTACGCCGCGGCCGGCTTTCGCCGGATTGGCCCGATCAAGGTCGAGATGGGGCCGGGCGTGGTTCTTCCGGCTGTCGAGATGCAGCGGCCGCTCGCCTAAAAAGGCAGCTTCATGCCGGGGGGTATCGGCAGCCCAGCCGTCAGCGCCTTGGTCTTTTCCTGCATGATCGCCTCGACCTTGGTCTTGGCGTCGTTGTGCGCGGCGAGAATCAGATCCTCGAGAATCTCGACATCGTCCTCCTTGAACAGCGACGGGTCGATTTTCAGCGATCTCATCTCGAACTTGCCCGAGATCGTCACCTGCACTAGGCCCCCGCCGGACTGGCCGGTGGCTTCGAGACTGGCGATCTCTTCCTGCATGGCCTGGAATTTGGCCTGCATTTCCTTCGCCTTGCCCATCAGGCCGATAAGATCCTTCATGGCGATATCCTTTGCTCAGTTCTCGTCGTCATCTTCGATCGCCGCTTCGGGCGGCAAGTCGGCGTCTATATCGGGGATGTCCGGCGCGTCGGGGATGCGCACGTCGATGATCTTGGCGCCCGGAAACCGCGCCAGGATCGCGGCGACGGCGGGGTCGCTGCGGGCGTCCTGGAAGGCGTTTTCGCGCTTGCTCGTTTCCTGTTCGGCAAGCGTTTGCCCGCCTTCCTCGCGCGACAGCGAAACCAGCCAGTTGCGGCCGGTCCATGCCTTGAGCTTCACGGTCAGATCGCCGAGCAGCGTCTTCGGCGCATCGCCGGTCAGGCTGACATCGAGCCGGCCGGGCTCAATCCTGACCAGCCGGACGCAGCGCTTGACCAGCACCTTGAAGGCCATGTCGCGATGCGTGTCAGCCAACGCGACCAGATCGGCGAGCGACTTGATCTGCACGGCGGGAGGCGGCGCGACCTCCGCGACCGGTTCGATCTTCGGCATTTCCGCCGGCGCGGATTCGGTCGTAACCAGCCGCATCGTCTGGCCGCCGCCATTGCCGGCCGGCATACGGCTCTGGGCGACTGCGCTCGCGCCAGCGCCAGGGTTTGTGGGTGAACCCGACGGCAGCGGCTGTCGCGGCGGGGCGGTTACTGAAGGCGACGGCCCGTCGCCAACCGATTTCAACGCTTCGTCCAGCGTCGGCAGATCGGACGCGTGCGCGAGGCGGATGAGCACCATTTCGGCCGCACTAACCGGACGGTTGGAGGTCTGCACCTCGGGAATGCCCTTGAGCAGCATCTGCCAGCTACGCGACAGCACGCGCACCGACAGCGCCTGGGCGAATTCGCGGCCACGGCGGCGCTCCTCCTCGGAGAGCGAAGCGTCATCGGCCGCCGACGGCACGAACCGCAGGCGGGTGACGAGATGATTGAACTCGGCAAGATCGGTCAGCACGGCGACCGGGTCGGCGCCGGTGTCGTACTGAGCGCGGAATTCGTTTAGGGCGGCAGCCGAATCACCCTTCATGACGTGTTCGAACAGGTCGACGATGCGGGCGCGATCGGCGAGCCCGAGCATCGAGCGCACCGCCTCCGCTGTCACCCTGCCGGCGCCATGCGCGATAGCCTGGTCGAGGATCGACTGGGCGTCGCGAACCGAGCCTTCGGCGGCGCGCGCGATCATCGCCAGCGCGTCGTCGTCGACCTCGATCTCTTCCAGTGTGGCGATGTTGCGCAGATTGGCGGTCAGCGTTCCGGCATCCACTCGGCGCAGGTCGAAACGCTGGCAGCGCGACAGGATGGTGATCGGGACTTTGCGGATCTCGGTGGTGGCGAAGATGAACTTCACATGCGGCGGGGGCTCTTCCAGCGTCTTCAGCAGGCCGTTGAAGGCTTGCGTCGAAAGCATGTGCACTTCGTCGATGATGTAGACCTTGTAGCGCGCGGAGACGGGGGCGTAGCGGACCTGTTCGATGATGTCGCGAATGTCGTCGATGCCGGTGTGCGAGGCCGCGTCCATCTCGATCACGTCGACATGGCGGCCATCCATGATCGCCTTGCAGTGCTCGCCGAGCGTCGTGAGTTCCACGGAAGGCTGGTCGATTTCGGCCGTCTTGTAATTGAGCGCCCGCGCCAGGATGCGGGCCGTGGTAGTCTTGCCCACACCACGCACGCCGGTCAGCATCCAGGCCTGCGCAATGCGGCCCGAAGAGAAGGCGTTTGTAAGGGTGCGGACCATCGGCTCCTGGCCGATGAGGCCCGAAAAATCGGCGGGCCGGTATTTTCGCGCAAGAACGCGGTAGGCGCCGGCGGCCTTGCCTGTCTGGTTGCTTCCGGCTTCGCTCATTCGCCCGTTTTGCTCCACTGGCCAACTGTGCTCGGCCGATTCCAGAAACGTGAGTGTCGCCCGCGCCGCAACGCGCCGTCAATGTCGCGGCGGCCTGGAAAAGCGGTTTGCGAAGAGGTGGGAGGCTGGAACAATGACCCGTTCCGGGCTCGTTAGGGCTGCTTCCTTCCGGACCTGACCCGGTTGGCGAGTGGATCGTCCACCACCAACCTCCCGGGCTCCATATCGTCAATTGCATCGCAAATTGCAAGGCCACCGGCCGAATCGGCCCGGAAGAGCGATTCCGCCATGATTCGCTTGCAGCCATCCGGAAGGCGCTCTAGCCTTTCCGCCAAAATCGAGGAAAACGCCCATGCTGCCTGGCCAAAAGGCCGGATTCGAGCTTGACGCGCGGTTAGAGGCCGACAGCGAACAGCTTATGTGGCTGGGACTCTGCGAACTGCGCCTCATGAACGACAGGCGCTGGCCGTGGCTGATCCTGGTCCCGCAGCGTCCAGGAGCCGAGGAAGTGCATGAATTGACGCCGCTCGACCAAGCGATGCTGACTTTCGAATCCAACATGGTCGCGCAGGCGCTCAAATCCGTAACCGGCTGCACCAAGATCAACACTGCGGCGCTCGGAAATATCGTGCGCCAGCTTCATGTGCATGTGATCGCTCGGTCGGAGGGCGATCCTGGCTGGCCGGGGCCGGTTTGGGGCTACGGCATGCGTGAACCCTACAAGCCCGACGACATCCGGCGCTTTTCCGAGAAGATCAAGGCGGCGCTGTAACGCGTCTGGGACGGTTTACTTTTTTACGCTTGCGTGGAATCTCGGCAGCCGCTGTCTATCTGCGGGAAAACTAAACTTTCCCTGGAGCCAATTTGAATGAGCTTCCGCCTTTTCGATGCACCCGAGCGCGAGCCAAGCCAGTTCATCGGTTTCGCCGGCAACCGGATCGACCGGCAGTCGGAACTGCGCGGCGAGGATAGCGTCGAGAAGGCTTTGGCAAATCCCGCCGCGCGGCTGATGCTGATACGCGAGGGACGCCTTTTCCTGAAGCGCATCGAGGACCGCTTCGACGCGCATTTTGCGCTGGACGAATGCCGTCCGCTTGAAGCGAGATTGGACAACGCGATCCTGCTCGGTTTCGACGAAAGCGGGCCAATACTGGCGGCGCCCTGCACACTGGATCCCGAGAGCCTGCCCGAAACGATCAAGGCGATCGACCACCGCTCGATTTACATTCAGGGCCTCATCGATCCGGCGGCGCTTGGCGCGTTGGCGCAGGGCGCGGCGCTGCTGTCCTGGCACGCCAGCCACGGCTATTGTGGCAGATGCGGGCACCGGACCGAAATGAGGGCGGGCGGTTACAGGCGGCATTGCCCAGCCTGCAATATCGAACATTTCCCGCGCACCGACCCCGTCGCGATCATGCTTTCTGTTACCGCCGACCGTTGCCTGCTCGGGCGAGGCAAACATTTCGCGCCTGGAATGTATTCGGCGCTCGCCGGCTTCATCGAACCCGGAGAAACGATCGAGGCCGCGGTGCGACGCGAGACCTTCGAGGAAGCAGGAATCCGGCTCGGACGGGTAGTCTATCACGCGAGCCAGCCCTGGCCGTTTCCCTATTCGCTGATGATCGGCTGCTTCGGCGAGGCCCTGAACGAGGACATTTCAGCCGACATGAACGAGTTGGAGGACTGCCGTTGGTTTTCCCGCGGGGAAGTCTTGGCAGCCATGGCTGGAACCCACCCTGGCGGCATTTTTATTCCGCCCAACGGCGCCATCGCCCATCACCTCATCCGCACCTGGGCGGAAAGCAAGTAATGCAATTTACCTGATCAAAGTCAGATAAATCTTGCCTTGGCAAAATACCTGACTAAAGTCAGGCGATGGACGTTTCGCAAATTGCCCAGATCCGCAGCTTCAACCGCGCAGTGACTCGCCGTGTCGGCGCGCTGGACGATAGTTATCTGCGCCGCGGTCGCCCGCTCGGCGAGGCACGGCTCATTTTCGAGATCGGGCCTGAAGGGGCGGGGCTTGGTGAACTCCGCTCCCGGCTCGGGCTGGATTCAGGCTATCTCAGCCGCATGCTGCGTTCGCTCGAGGCCCAAGGCCTCGTCTCGGTCTGCAAGCTCGACGGCGACGCCCGCAGCCGCCGCGCCATTTTGACAGAGAAGGGCCGTGCCGAGCACGCAGCCTACGACGCCCTGTCGGACGATCTGGCGAATTCTATTCTCGAGCCGCTTTCGGTGAGTGCGCGGGACCGGCTCACCGCTGCGATGGCGGAGGTTGAACGGCTATTCGCCGCCACGTCGATCACCGTAGGGGAGGAGGCTGCCGATACCGCCGAAGCAAGGCAATGCCTGGCGCGATATTTCGGCGAACTCGCCCAGCGCTTCGAGGAGGGGTTCGACCCTGGCAGGGGAAACACGACGACCAAGGACGATTTCATTCCTCCTATGGGCAGTTTCGTGATCGCCCGGCTCGACGGCAGTCCCGTCGGCTGCGGGGCGCTGCGGATGATCGATCCCGCAACGGCGGAGATCAAACGGATGTGGGTAGCACCTTCCGCGCGCGGGCTTGGCGTCGCCAGCCGCATGCTGCACAAGCTGGAGGCGATCGCAACAGGCTTCGGCGCCAAGACGGTGTGCCTCGACACAAACCGCTCGCTCAAGGAGGCGCAGTCTCTCTACAGGCGTGAGGGATATAACGAAATTGCCCGCTTCAACGATAACCCTTACGCCGACCACTGGTTCGCCAAGCGCCTGTAGCCGACGTCACAGTTGCCGGCCCGCGTTGCTTCAGTCCGCCACTTTCCATTCTTCACGCGATTCGCTGCGCGGATAGACGCCGAGGATACGCATCTCTTTGGAGAAGAAGCGGAGTTCGTCGAGCGCCAGCTTGACGTTGCTGTCGTCAGGATGGCCCTCGATGTCGGCATAGAAGAGCGTCGCCGTGAAGGCGCCGAGCTGGTAGCTTTCGAGCTTGGTCATGTTGACGCCGTTGGTGGCGAAGCCGCCCATGGCCTTGTAGAGGGCGGCCGGCACGTTTCGCACCCGAAAGATGAAGGTCGTCATCATCCTGGCATCGGCGGTCGGCCGTTCCACCCAGTTCTTGGATTTCGAAAGCACTACGAAGCGGGTGACGTTGTTTTCAGTGTCCTCGACATTTTCTTCAAGGATATCGAGGCCGTAGAGGCTGGAGGCGAGGCGGGGCGCCAGAGCCCCCATTGTCCGGTCCTGAATCTCGGCGACCAGCTTTGCCGCGCCCGCCGTGTCGCCGGCGACCATCGGCTTCCAGCCGTTCTTGCGGATGTATTTGCGGCACTGGCCAAGCGCATGAATGTGGCTGTGTATGGTCTTGAGCTCCTGCCGTTTCACGCCGGGCAACGCCATGAGCTGGAAATGGATCGGCAAAAAATATTCGCCGACGATATGCAGGCGGGATTCAGGCAACAGATGATGAATGTCGGCCACGCGTCCGGCGATGGTGTTCTCGATCGGGATCATCGCGAGGTCGGCCCTGCCCGTCTCTACCGCGTTGAACGCGTCCTCGAAGGTCGGGCAGGGCAGCGGCTCCATCGACGGATAGACGTTGCGGCAGGCGGTGTCCGAATTGGCCCCCGGTTCGCCCTGGAAGGATATCTTGTTGGTCTTTTCGGGGGACATGGTCAGGCTTTCGTGGAACCGGTCAGAATTTCGCGAGCGCGCGCCAGGTCTTCCGGCGTGTCGACGCCGAGCGGCACCGACTGTACGATCTCGGCGTCTATGCGCATCCCTGCCTCGATCGCCCGCAATTGCTCGAGGCTCTCTCGTTTCTCGAGCGGCGAGGGCGGTAGACTGACGAAGCGCTCCAGCGCGGCGCGCCGGTAGGCATAAAGTCCGATGTGATGGTAGAGCGGACCGTCCCCCCAAGGGGCGGTCGCGCGCGTGAAATAGAGCCCACGAAGCCTTGTCCCGGAAAGCGGCGAGCCCACGATCTTGACCACATTGGGATTGGTCTTCTCCTCGTCGCGGAAGATTTCGACGCCCAGCGTGGCGATATCCACCGACCGATCCTCCAACGGGCGCAAGGCAGCGCGGATGGTTTCCGGATCGATGGTCGGCAGGTCGCCCTGGACGTTGATGACGATCTCGACCTTGCCGCCGTGATCGAGCGCCGACAGGGCTTCAAATATCCGGTCGGAACCGGACTGGTGGTCCGTCCGGGTCATCACCGCCTCGAAGCCGTGATAGCGAATGGCCTCGGCCACAGCCGGTTCGTCGGTCGCTACGACCACGCGGCCGAGCCCGCTCTCATGCGCTCTTTCGGCGACATGGACGATCATGGGGCGGCCGGCAATGTCGGCCATCGGCTTGCCCGGAAGGCGGGTCGAAGCCATGCGGGCGGGGATCAGAATGAGGGTCGACATGATGCGGGTAAATCAGTCTCGGAAGGGCGTTTGAAAGTGTCAAAAGGTCTCACTGGCCCCGTCCTTATAGGTGTTGCAACCCACAAGCAAAAGACCTAGTTTCCGCCGCAATTCGGCCGGGCACGGCCGGTTTGTGAAATCATGCCGGCTGCCTGCGTGGAGGCGCACCTCCCGCCAGCCAGCCGGATCAGGAAGCCTGGGGCGCAGATGGACTCTTTCGAATTCAACAAGCTGATCGGCGCTCTCCTCGGCGCGGTGTTCGTCGTGTTCTCGATTTCGATCGTCTCCAATGCAATATTCGCCTCCCCCGCTCCGGAACAGTTCGGCTTCGCCATCGAGGCCCCTGAAGAAGAGACGGCGGAGAGTGGTCCCGCGGCGCCTGCGGAAGAGCCGATCGCCGTGTTGCTGGCCAGCGCCAACCCTGAAGCCGGCGCGGCCGTTTTTAAGAAATGCACCGCCTGCCACACCGGGGAGAGCGGCGGCGCGAACAAGGTCGGCCCCAATCTCTGGAACGTCGTCAACCGCCCGCTGGCCTCGCATGAAGGCTTCGCTTATTCCGCCGCGATGAAGGAATTTGCGCAGGGCGGCTCGGTGGTCTGGGATTACGAGCACCTCAGCAACTTCCTGGCCTCGCCCAAGGGCTACATCAAGGGCACCGCGATGGGTTTTGCGGGCGTGAAGAAGCCCGACGAGCGCGCCAACCTGATCGCCTATCTGCGCACGCTGTCCGACAGCCCGGCGCCGCTGCCCGAGGGGGCAGCTCCCGCCGCGGCCGCCGAACCTGCCGCCGCCCCCGAAGGTGCCCCTGCCGAAGCCGCGCCTGCGGAACCCGCTCCAGCGCCGGAAGCGGCTCCTGCCGAACCCGCACCAGCGGAAGCTGCTCCTGCCGAGCCCGCGCCGGCTCCTGCTGAGCCTGCCCCGGCGCCAGCCCAATAACGAATTTGTAATCTCGAAAATCATGAAAAAGCCGGGTTCCGCCCGGCTTTTTTTGTTAGACATTTCGAATATGCCGCCGAATGCTGCGCTAGAGGACGTTTTCAAGAGCAGCGTCCGGCCTAGATAGACCTGGATACGCGTCTGATCGTCCAAGCGAGGGCCAATGATGAATGTTTGCATGACTGGGTTTTTAGGTAAGGCCGCATTGGCCGGAGCGATGCTGGCGGCAAGCTTGCTTGCCGCATCCGCCGACGAATGGCGCAGCACTGCCTCGCTTATCGGCGAATCCAAATACGGCCAGGATTTCAAACACTACGACCATGTGAACCCGGATGCGCCCAAAGGCGGCACGCTCAATTCCACGGTGGTCGGCACATTTGACAGCTTCAATCCCTATATCGTCCAAGGCAGCCCGGCCGCTGGCCTTGCAGGATTCCTCGGTGGGTTTCTGTATGACACGCTGATGGAACAGTCGGTCGACGAACCGAGCGCCAGCCATGCGCTCGTGGCAGAGGCCTTCAAGTTTCCCAACGATTTTTCCTCCGCCACCTATCGCCTCAACCCAAAGGCCAGATGGCACGACGGCAAGCCGATCACCGTGGAAGACGTCATCTGGTCCTTCAACGTGCTCAAGGAGCACAGCCCGCAATACAGCCATTATTATGCCAACGTGACGGAAGCGGTGGCGATTTCCGATCGCGAGGTCGAATTCCGTTTCGACCAGAAGGGCAATCGCGAACTGCCGCACATTATGGGTGATCTTGTCGTGTTGCCGAAGCATTGGTGGGAGGGCACCGACGCGTCGGGCAAGAAGCGGGACATCACGAGGCCGACACTGGAAGCACCGCTCGGTTCGGCCGCCTATCGCATAGAGAGCTTTAAGCCGGGATCGCAGATCGTCTGGACTCGCGTGCCCGATTACTGGGCGGCGGATTTGCCGGTGAAGGTCGGCCGCGAAAACTTCGATCGCCAGACATTTCTTTATTTCCAGGACGACAACGCAGCCTGGCAGGCCTTCACCAAGGGCGGTTATGAGGACATTCAAGTTGAAAACAGCTCGCGGCGCTGGATGACGCAATATACCTTTCCCGCCGCCAAGGACGGCGATGTGATCAAGAAGGAGTTCAGAAGCGCCGCCGGCGTTTTCATGCAAGCATTCGCGCTCAATCTGCGGCGGCCGCAGTTTCAAGATCGCCGCGTGCGCCAGGCGCTGACGCTTGCCTTTGATTTCGAGTACATGAATCGCACGCTCTTCTTCGGAAAGAATACCCGCACGAGCAGCTACTTTGTGGGAACCGAACTCGCCTCAAGCGGCCTGCCCACCGGCAAGGAACTCGAGATTCTCACGCCCTACAAGGACAAGCTGCCGCCCGAGCTCTTCACGCAGGAGTTCAAGCTTCCGGTCTACGATACCCCCCAGGCCGAGCGGAAATATCTGCGGGAGGCCATCGCCCTTTTCGCTGAGGCCGGCTGGAGGATCAGCGGCGGTAAGATGCTCAACGACAAGGGCGAACAGTTCAAAATAGAATTTCTCGGCAGCGGCCCGACCGATGAGGTCATCACGAATTCCTATATCGAAAATCTCCGCAAAATCGGCATCGACGCTTCGCTGCGCATCGTCGACCCGTCGCAATACGTCAACCGGGTCAACAATTTCGATTTCGATGCGGACACGACGATCCTGAACCAATCCGCATCGCCGGGCAACGAGCAACGCGACTTCTGGGGATCGAAGGCGGCCGACTCGCCGGGATCGCGAAACGTCATGGGCATCAAGGACCCCATTGTCGATGCGCTGGTTGACCGCGTCATCTTCGCCACCGACCGCGGCGATCTAGTCGCCGCCACTCACGCACTCGATCGGGTGCTTTTGTGGAATTACTACGTCGTCCCGCAATATCACCGCCCGGTTCAGTGGGTAGCCTACTGGAACAAGTTCGGAATTCCCGAAAAGCAGCCGGAATATACTGGCGCCGATCTCGATTCCTGGTGGGTCGATCCTGAAAAGGAAGCCGCGCTCGCCGCCAAATATGAGAGCATCAATTGATGCTGCCGATCCCGCGACGAAGCTTCCTCGCCGGCGTCGCATCTGCTGCTGCGGCGCCGCTGCTGCCTTCGTTTGCCTTCGCGGCGACGCCGACCGGCACAAAGCTGCATGGCCTGTCGGCTTTCGGCGATCTGAAATACCCCGCGGATTTCGCGCATTTCGACTACGTCAATCCGGATGCGCCGAAGGGCGGCACGTTCAATTTCTCGCCGCCCAGCTGGTTCTTCAACCAGAGCACGCTGACCTTCAACACGCTGAACAGCTTCGTGCCCAGGGGCGATGCCCCTCCGCGTATGGAAATATGCTTCGACTCGCTGATGACCGGTATCCTGACAGGCCCGCTCGATGAGCCCGACGCCGTCTACGGACTGCTTGCCGAGACAGTCACACTCTCGGACGACCGCAACACATTTGAGTTTGCGTTGCGCCCGGAAGCGAAATTCCATGACGGGACGCCCCTGACCGCCGAGGACTGCGCCTTCACCTTCAAGCTCTTCAAGGAGCATGGCCACCCGAACCTGATGCTGCCGCTGAGCGAAATGACCGACGCAGTGGCGGTCGATGCGCGCACCCTCCGCCTTGTCTTTTCAGGCAAGCAATCGGCGCGCACGGTCCTTAATGCGGTCAGCTTTCCGATACTCTCGAAAACCTATTTCGAAGCCAATCCGTTCGACGGCCGCGGTCTGAAGCCGCCGCTCGGCTCCGGGCCCTACAAGGTCGGGCGTGTCGTGGCCGGACAGGCCATCGAATATGAGCGCGTCGCTGATTATTGGGGCCGAGATCTGCCGGTCAATCGTGGGCTGTACAACTTCGAGCGAATCCGGATCGAATTCTACGGCGCGCGGCAGGCCGCGTTCGAAGCCTTCAAGAAGGGCGACATCTTCTACCGGCAGGAACACACCGCGCGCGTCTGGGCCACGGAATATAATTTTCCGGCTGTCGCCGCGGGCAAGGTCATCAAGCGCGAGTTTCCCGCGGAGAAGCGGCCATCCATGCAAGCAATCGCGGTCAACCAGCGCCGCGAGCGGTTCCGCGACCGGCGCGTGCGCCAGGCGATCGCGCTTTGCTTCGACTTCGAATGGACGAAGCGCAACCTGTTCTACGATGCCTATGAGCGGTCGCAGTCCTCCTTCGAGAAGTCCGACTACAAGGCCGAGGGCATGCCTTCGCCGGCGGAACTGGAGCTGCTGGAGCCCCTGCGCGACAAAATTCCGCCGGAGGCATTCGGCGAAGCGGTCATCCAGCCTGTGTCCGACGGGTCCGGCCGAGACCGCAAGCTTCTGAGCGCTGCCTCCAAGCTGCTGGCGGAGGCGGGGTGGAAGCGGGACGGCCCGCTCGTCGCCAACGGCAAAGGGGAAAGCCTGCCCGTGGAATTCCTGGTCGAGGAAGAAGCCCTCGCCCGCATTTTCGCATCGTGGATGGAGAATGTGAGGGCGATCGGCATCGACGCCACCATTCGCATGGTGGATTCGGCGCAGTACCAGGCGCGGCAGGCAGATTTCGATTTCGACCTTGTCATGATGGCGCTTTCCTTCACTGCCACGCCGACCCGCGACGATATGGAATCGCTGTTCCATTCCCGCTCGGCCGATCTGCCGGGCTCGAGAAATTTTCCGGGCACCGCCGATCCCGCTATCGACGCTCTGATCGACGCGGTCGGCCGCGCCGCCGACCGCGAAAGCCTAGTTACGGCGGTCCGCGCGCTCGACCGGGTCTTGCGCGCGCGGCTCGACTGGATTCCAAATTGGTATTCGGCGAATCACCGGGCGGCCTTCTGGGACATGTTCGGCTTCAAGGAGCCGAAACCCGATTATGGCTTCCCGGTCGAGGCCATGTGGTGGTTTGACAAGGACAAGGCGGCGGCGATTGGCAAAGGGTGATGAACGACGTGACGCAACTTTGCTGATGCGTTGCTATTCTTCGCACTCCTCGGCGGGCAGGGCCTGATGGGCGCCTATATCCTCAGACGCGTGCTTTTGATGATTCCGACACTGTTCGGCATCATGGCGATCTCGTTCGTTGTCATACAGTTCGCGCCGGGCGGGCCGGTCGAGCAGGTGATCGCGCAACTGACCGGGCAAGGCGGCGAGGACCGCCTTTCGGGCGGCGGCGGCGACATAGGCGCAAGCAATCTCGACGCGGGCGGCGGCGCTTCATCGAGATATCGCGGTGCGCAGGGCCTGAATCCCGAATTCATCGCCAAGCTGGAACAGCAATTCGGCTTCGACAAACCGCCGCTCGAACGCTTCTTCAAGATGCTGTGGGACTATGCCCGCTTCGATTTCGGCGAGAGTTTTTTTCGCGATATTTCGGTCATCGATCTGATCCTCGAGAAGATGCCGGTGTCGATCTCGATCGGGCTTTGGACCACCCTCCTCTCCTATTTCATCTCTATCCCGCTCGGCATCCGCAAGGCGGTCAAGGACGGGTCGGCCTTCGATGTCTGGACGAGCGGAATCGTTATCGTCGGCTATGCAATCCCGGGCTTCCTGTTCGCCATCCTGCTCATGGTGTTGTTCGCCGGCGGATCGTTCTTCGACTGGTTTCCGCTGCGCGGCCTGACATCGGACAATTTCGACCAGTTGTCGCTCGGCGGAAAGATCCTCGACTATTTCTGGCATCTGGCGCTGCCGCTGACGGCGCTGGTGCTGTCCGCCTTCGCAACCACGACGCTGCTCACGAAGAATTCCTTCCTGGACGAGATCCGCAAGCAATATGTGGTCACAGCGCGCGCCAAGGGGCTATCCGAAGGGCGTGTCCTCTACGGCCATGTCTTCCGCAACGCCATGCTGATCGTCATCGCCGGCTTTCCCGGCGCCTTCATTGCGGCCTTCTTCACGGGCTCGCTGCTGATCGAGAACATCTTCTCGCTCGATGGGCTCGGCCTTCTCGGCTTTCGCTCCGTCGTGGCGCGCGACTATCCGGTCGTCTTCGCCAACCTCTACGTTTTCTCGCTGATCGGGCTGTTCGTCAGTCTGATATCGGACCTGATCTACACCTGGATCGACCCGCGCATCGACTTCGAGCGGAGGGACGTCTGATGGCGGCGGTCGCAGAGGCAGGGGTCCGCGCGAAACGACCCTGGCTGTCGCCGCTCAACCAGCGGCGCTGGCAGAACTTCAAGGCGAACCGGCGCGGCTACTGGTCGCTCTGGATATTCCTCGTCCTGTTCGTCCTGTCGATGTTCGCCGAGTTCGTCGCCAACGACCGGCCGATCCTCGCCTTCTACAAGGGCGAACTGCTGGTTCCGGCGCTTATCGATTACCCGGAGGAGAAATTCGGCGGCTTCTATGCCGTCACCGACTATCGCGACCCGGTGATATCGGACGAAATCGAAGCCAATGGCTGGCTGCTCTGGCCGCCGGTCCGCTATTCGTATCGTACTGTGAACAATGAAATCCCGGAAGCCGCTCCGTCCCGGCCTTCGTGGATGTTCACCAAGGAAGAGCGCTGCCAGCGCTATCCGCTGGGCGTCGATGATCCGAATTGCACAATAGGCAACTGGAACTGGCTCGGTACCGACGACCAGGCGCGCGATGTGCTGGCCCGCGTCATCTACGGCTTCCGCGTTTCGGTGCTGTTCGGCCTGATCCTGACCCTCGGGTCTGCGGTCATCGGCGTTTCGGCCGGCGCAGTCCAGGGTTATTTCGGCGGAATGACCGATCTCATATTCCAGCGCGTCATCGAGATATGGTCGTCGATCCCGGTGCTCTATCTGCTCCTCATCATTGCGGCGATCCTGCCGCCCGGCTTCTTCATCCTGCTCGGCATCATGCTCCTGTTTTCCTGGGTGAGCTTCGTCGGCATTGTGCGCGCCGAATTCCTGAGGGCGCGCAATTTCGAGTATGTGAACGCGGCGCGTGCGCTGGGCGTCTCCAACGGGACCATCATGTTCCGCCATCTTCTGCCCAACGCGATGGTGGCGACACTGACCTTCCTGCCTTTCATCCTTAACGGATCGATCACCACGCTGACCTCGCTCGACTTCCTCGGCTTCGGCCTGCCGCCCGGTTCCGCCTCGCTCGGCGAACTGCTGAAGCAGGGCCAGCGCAATCTCAACGCGCCTTGGCTAGGGATCTCGGGTTTTGTCGTGATGTCGCTGATGCTGTCGCTGCTGATCTTCGTCGGCGAGGCCACGCGCGACGCGTTCGATCCGCGCAAGACGTTCAAATGAGGGGCGCCCAGTTGACTTCCCCCCTTCTCTCCGTACGCGACCTCTCCGTCGCCTTCAGCCAGGGCGGCAGGACGACTGCGGCTGTCGACCATATCTCGTTCGACATCGCCAAGGGCGAGACGGTGGCGCTGGTCGGCGAATCCGGATCGGGCAAGTCGGTCACGGCGCTTTCGGTGCTCAAGCTCCTGCCTTACCCGCCGGCAAGCCACCCGTCCGGCCAGATACTGTTCCAGGGCAACGATCTTCTGGCCAAGGGCGAGAACGAGTTGCGCAAGGTGCGCGGCAACAAGATCACCATGATCTTCCAGGAGCCGATGACCTCGCTCAATCCGCTGCACACGATCGAGCAGCAGATCGTCGAGATACTCGCGCTGCATCAGGGCTTGGGCGACCGGCAGGCGCGCACCCGCACGCTCGAACTGCTCAACGAAGTCGGAATACGCGAGCCGCAGAAGCGCCTCCAGGCATATCCGCATCAATTGTCGGGCGGGCAGCGCCAGCGTGTGATGATCGCCATGGCGCTGGCGAACGAGCCGGAGCTCTTGATCGCCGACGAACCAACCACGGCGCTCGATGTGACCGTGCAGGCGCAGATACTCGAATTGCTCGCCGGCCTGAAGGCCCGCAAGGGCATGTCCATGCTGTTCATCACCCATGACCTCGGCATCGTCCGCAAGATCGCCGACCGGGTTTGCGTGATGACCAACGGCAAGATCGTCGAAACCGGGCCGACCAAGGAGATCTTCGACAATCCGCAACACGGCTATACCCGCCATCTGCTCGCCGCCGAGCCGAAGGGCCAACCCCCCGCCGCCGATACGAGCGCGAAGACGGTGATGTCGGGCGACGGCGTCAAGGTGTGGTTTCCGATCAAGCAGGGCTTCTTCCGCAGGACAGTCGATCATGTGAGGGCCGTCGACGGCATCGACGTGACGGTGCGAGCGGGCCAGACGCTGGGCGTGGTGGGCGAATCCGGCTCGGGCAAGACGACGCTCGGCCTCGCCCTCGCCCGCATGATCTCGTCCGAAGGCAAGATCCATTTCAACGGCCGCGACATCGACCGGCTTTCCTTCAACGAAATGCGCCCGCTGCGCCGCGAGCTGCAGATCGTGTTCCAGGATCCGTTCGGCTCGCTCAGCCCGCGCATGTCGATCGCCGAGATCATCGAGGAAGGCCTCAAGATCCACGAGCCGAAATTGTCGGCCGAGGATCGCGACCGGCGGGTGGTCGATGTGCTGAAGGAAGTCGGGCTCGATCCCGAGACGCGCTTCCGTTACCCGCATGAGTTTTCGGGCGGGCAGCGCCAGCGCATCGCGATCGCGCGGGCGATGGTGCTCAATCCGCGCTTCGTCATGCTCGACGAGCCGACCTCGGCGCTCGACATGAGCGTGCAGGCGCAGGTGGTCGACCTCCTGCGCAACTTGCAGGCCAAGCATGATCTCGCCTACCTGTTTATCAGCCACGACCTGAAGGTCATCAGGGCGCTGGCCAACGAGGTGATCGTGATGCGCAATGGCAAGATCGTTGAATCCGGTCCGGCAAAGCAGATTTTCGAGGCTCCGCAGTCCGACTACACGAGGGCACTGATTTCGGCGGCCTTCAAGATCGAGACCGCGCCGACCGGCATCGTCAGCGAATAGCATTCCAGGAAGAAACGAGACATGCAGAAGGGCCGCATCCTGCTTTCGGTCACCGGCTTCAATCCGCGGCGCTGGATGGAATTGCTGTCCGTCGATCGCGAAGTGGTGCTGGAGCCTGACGGTCCGACGGACCCGTCCATCACCTACGCGGTGGTGTGGAAGCAGCGCCCGAACGTGCTCGCCCGCCTGCCGAACCTGCGCGCCATCTTCTCGATCGGCGCCGGCGTCGATCACATCTTCACCGACCCCGGCGTGCCGGACGTGCCCATCGTGCGCGTCGTTGCGGAAAACCTCACCCAATACATGACCGAATATGTCACCTGGCGGGTTCTCGACCATCATCGGCAAGGCATGCTCTATCGCGCCCAGCAGCGGAAAAAGATCTGGCACGAGCCGCCGCAGCGGCCAGCTAATGACATTTCGGTCGGCATCATGGGTCTGGGGCAGCTCGGCCGGGCCGCGGCCGCCGCGCTGCTGGCGCTCGGCTTCCGGGTCAGTGGCTGGGGCCGGTCCGACCGGCCGATGGCCGGCGTCACCACCTTCTCCGGCGATGGCGGGCTGATTCCGTTCCTCAATGCGACCGACATCCTGGTGGTGCTCCTGCCGCTGACGCCGGCAACACAGGGCATCGTCAATTATGGGCTGCTTAGGGAATTGAGACGGCGCAACGGGCTTGGCGGCGCCGTGCTGATCAATGCCGGGCGCGGCAGATTGCAGCGCGACGCCGACATACTTCGCGCGATCGAAGACGGCACGCTGAAGGAGGCGAGCCTCGACGTCTTCGAGGTCGAGCCTCTGCCCAGGACCAGCCCGCTCTGGTCGCATCCCCGCGTGTTCGTCACGCCGCATGCGGCGGCGACTTCCGACCCCGCGCATCTGACGGCTCCCATGCTTGCGCAGATGGACGCCTATGAGCGCGGCGAGCCGCTGCAGAATGTCGTCGACCGAGAGGCGGGGTATTAGTGGGGCCTCTTTCGACGAGGCGATGAGCTGCGGTGCACATGCATCGGTTTGATCCTTCACCTAATCACCCCCTCACCGGCTCGTTTTACTCGCCACCTCTCCCCTGCCATGGGGAGAGGAACGCAGCTTCGGCGACTGGCGCTCCCTCACACAGTGCGTCCTTCGAGGCTCGCTGCGCTCGCACCTCAGGATGAGGGAGGTTGGGCGCCGGCCGTCAATCTCGAAGGTTTAGCCGAACGCCACGCGATCCTCATCCGAGGTGCGAGGGAGTCGAGTCTCGCCCTCGGCAAACCCGGGAGACGCGCTTCTCCCTTGCCACGCTGCGTTTCCGCCCTGGCTATTGTTCGAGAAGTCACCCCTTGCGAGGTGGGATGATGGGCGGCCGTCCGATCGCGCATCAAAGTTAAATTATATGCGACCTTGCGGCCGCCCATCCGGCATTTTTGGTTCCGCCCGCTCCGTTTGCTCGGGAAATGGTGGAGGCCGCCGGCATTGGCGCCGGTCGTCTTCGCGGCCACTTCCCGCCTCCGTGCCTCCTCTCGACACACAGGGGCCGTATTACCCCCTTGGAGCCAGGTTTT
>DASZDZ010000030.1:0-137455 GCA_035941355.1 Pseudaminobacter sp. | reverse complement strand
TCGGGAAGACGGGCGGGCAGGAAAGCGCCGCACGAATTCGTAAGACAAGAACAGGCACTCCCATGCCCGCCCGTCCGGTGTCTGTCGCCACGGTCGACCGGTCACGCGCCCCGCTCCATGTTCTTTCCATGGACAATGACGCGCGGATGATCCGCCTTCCGTTCACGAAGCATTGGCGCTTCGCTCCGGAATGCCGGCCCGTCGGACGCCCTCGGAGCCATGGGTTCCGATCCCATGGCGGGAGGTCACCGCCGTCCTGCCTGATACCCGGTGCGCACTAGGTCCCGCCAGAACGGTGAGGAGATTATGCGGGAGCGGCAGGATGTGTGAACAAATCAGGGTCGCAGATTCTTGTCGCCGGCCGTTATGCCATTGATCCGCAATCGTTCTTTTTGTGAACGAGCCGGAATGGGGGTGGATTCTGTCCACAGTGGGGTGGCAGTGCGTTCCGCGAACCGGCGGCCTGCCCGGCCCTCCGCTAGGGCTCCGGGCGTTCGAAGCTCAAAAAGCCAAATCGTTGGCTTTTTGCCGGCTTCGCCGGACAGCCCTGCCGGGTCCCCGCTGCTTCGCAGCGTCCCGGCGTTCGCTCGCCTTTCGCCATGCCACCGGCATGGCGAATTCGCGTTCCGCGAACCGGCGGCTCACCCCATGGAATCGATCTTGCGCTGCATGGCGGCGATCTGTTCCTTCAGTTCCTGAAGGTCGTCGGATTTCGGGGAGGCTTCCTTCTTCGCCGGCTCGGGGGGCGCGGGCGCAGTGGAGCCGGCCGGAGGGAAGGGCGTGAACAGGCGCATCGCGTTCTGGAACATCTCCATGTTGCGCCTTGTCTGCTCCTCCAGCGCCTTCAGCGGCGCGGGCATCTTCATCATGTCGATCGGCCCCTTGCCGAGCGCCGATTTCATCTGCTCGCGAAATCGCTCCTGCTCCTTGGCGAAAGCGCTCATCGACTGTTCGAGAAAACTCGGAACGATCATCTGCATCTGGTCGCCGTAGAAGGCGATGAGCTGGCGCAGGAACGGGATCGGCAGCATGTTCTGGCCGTCCTTGTTCTCCAGCTCGAAAATGATCTGCGTCAGCACCGGATGGGTGATGTCGTCGCCGGTCTTGGCGTCCTGGACGGTGAAATCCTCGCCCTTCTTGACCATCTCGGCCAGGTCTTCCAGCGTCACATACGTGCTGGTGCCCGTATTGTAGAGCCGTCGGTTGGCGTATTTTTTTATCACAACCGGATCGTCTTTTGCGGGCATTCACATTCCTCCCAGGAAGTCCCGGGCTTGCGTAAGCAGCCGGTAACGATTGCGCCGCAAACAGGATATGCGCAAAAGCGTCATAATTCCAAGCGCTTTGTGCAGTGCGAAAGCGCATGCTGCAGTCATGCTGCGCAGAACGGCGTCTCACGCCGCGCGCCAGCGGCCCGATGCAGGGCAATTCGATTTGACTCGGCTGGTGGAAAGGGCAAGAAAAGCCTGAACCCTGCACCAGCCCGGAGACGAAAATGTCCGCTTCGAACGCAATCGTAGTCGCCAGCGCCGCCCGCACGCCTGTCGGTTCCTTCAACGGCGCCTTCGCCAACACCACGGCGCACGAGCTCGGCGCGGTCGTGATCAAAGAGGTGCTGGCGCGCGCCGGCGTTGACGGACAGGAGGTCGACGAGGTCATCCTCGGCCAGGTACTGACCGCCGGCCAGGGCCAGAATCCGGCCCGCCAGGCATCGATCAATGCCGGCCTGCCGAAGGAGACGACGGCCTGGGGCCTGAACCAAGTGTGCGGCTCGGGGCTGCGCGCTATCGCGCTCGGCATGCAGCAGATCGCCACCGGCGACGCAAAAATCATCGTCGCAGGCGGCCAGGAATCGATGTCGCTGTCGCCGCACTGCCAGCATATGCGCGCCGGCGTGAAGATGGGCGATTTCAAGCTGATCGACACCATGATCAAGGATGGGCTGTGGGACGCCTTCCACGGCTACCATATGGGCACGACGGCCGAGAACGTCGCCCGCCAGTTCCAGATCACCCGCGAAGCGCAGGACGAGTTCGCGCTCGCCTCGCAGAACAAGGCGGAGGCAGCGCAGAAGGCCGGAAAATTCAAGGACGAGATCGTCGCGGTGACGGTGAAGGGCCGCAAGGGCGACACCATCGTCGACCAGGACGAATATATCCGCCACGGCGCGACGATCGAGGCCATGCAGAAGCTGCGCCCCGCCTTCGACAAGGACGGCACGGTGACTGCGGCAAACGCATCGGGGCTGAACGACGGCGCGGCGGCAACCGTGATGATGACAGAGGCGGAAGCCTCGCGTCGCGGGATCACGCCGCTGGTGCGCATCGTTTCCTGGGCGACGGCCGGCGTCGATCCGCAGGTCATGGGCACCGGCCCGATTCCGGCTTCGCGCCGGGCGCTGGAAAAGGCCGGCTGGTCGATCTCAGATCTCGACCTGGTCGAGGCCAACGAGGCTTTCGCCGCGCAAGCCTGCGCCGTCAACAAGGATCTCGGCTGGAACCCGGATATCGTCAACGTCAATGGCGGCGCCATCGCCATCGGTCATCCGATCGGCGCCTCCGGCGCGCGCATCTTCAACACGCTGGTCCATGAGATGAAGCGCCGCGGCGCCAGGAAGGGCCTGGCAACGCTGTGCATCGGAGGCGGCATGGGCGTGGCCATGTGCGTGGAGGCGATGTGAAGAGTGAGTAGTGAGTAGTGAGTGGTGAACAATAGGTAGAATCGATCAGAATTTAAACTCTGGCGGGGTTCACTCGAGCCAATCACTACTCACTAATCACTGCGCACTACCCACCCCATCGATTCAGGAGGAGGACCACCAATGACCAGAACAGCACTCGTCACCGGCGGATCGCGCGGCATCGGCGCGGCGATCTCGATTGCGTTGAAAAAGGCCGGCTACAACGTTGCCGCGAACTATGCCGGCAATGACGAAGCGGCGAAGAAGTTCACCGACGAGACCGGCATCGCCACCTACAGGTGGTCGGTGGCCGACTACGAATCCTGCGTCGCCGGCATCAAGGCGGTCGAGGACGATCTCGGGCCGGTGGACGTCCTGGTCAACAATGCCGGCATCACCCGCGACGCGCCGTTTCACAAGATGACGCCGCAGCAGTGGCGCGAGGTCCTGGACACCAATTTGAACGGCGTCTTCAACATGACGCATCCGGTGTGGAACGGCATGCGCGAACGCAAATTCGGCCGCGTCATCACCATCTCGTCGATCAACGGCCAGAAGGGCCAGTTCGCGCAGGCCAACTATTCGGCGGCAAAGGCGGGCGACCTCGGCTTCACCAAGGCGCTGGCGCAAGAGGGGGCGCGCGCGGGGATCACCGTCAACGCGATCTGCCCCGGCTACATAGCCACCGACATGGTGATGGCCGTGCCGGAAAAGGTGCGGGAATCGATCATCGCGCAGATCCCGGTCGGGCGGCTCGGCGAAGCGGACGAGATCGCGCGCTGCGCCGTATTTCTCGCCTCCGACGAAGCCGGTTTCATCACCGGCTCGACGATCACCGCCAATGGCGGGCAATATTTCGCCTGAGCCGCAATCTTCCCCCGAAAATGGAAAACGGCGTCCGAAAGGCGCCGTTTTCCCGACTGTGCCGCGGGTTCAGGCCGGCGTGCCGGCGGTCGCGCTGGGACGCTTTTCGAACAACGCGTTGTTGGCAAGCCCGGCAAGGGCGGCGCCGACGATAGGCGCGACCCAGAACAGCCAGAGCTGCTGGATCGCCCAGCCGCCGACCAGCAACGCCGGTCCGGTCGAGCGCGCCGGGTTTACCGAGGTGTTGGTCACCGGTATCGAGATCAGATGGATAAGCGTCAGCGTCAGGCCAATGGCGATCGGCGCGAAGCCGGCGGGCACGTCGCCCGAGGTGACTCGCAGGATGATCATCAGGAACATGAAGGTCAGCAAGATCTCGGCTACGAGCGCCGCACCCATTGAATAGCCGCCGGGCGAGTGCTCGCCATAACCGTTGGAAGCGAAGCCGCCCGCCAGCGAGAAATCCGCCTTGCCGCTGGCGATGAGATAGAGGACCACCGAGCCCGCGACCGCGCCGACGATCTGGGCGGCGATGTAGGGAACCAGGTCCTTCGCCGGAAACCGCCCGCCGACGAAAAGGCCGACCGAGACGGCCGGATTGAAATGGCCGCCCGAAATGCCGCCGACGGCGTAAGCCATCGTCAGGACCGTCAGGCCGAACGCGAACGATACGCCGAGCAGCCCGATGCCGACATCGGGAAAGGCGGCGGCGAGGACGGCGCTGCCGCAGCCGCCGAAGACAAGCCAGAACGTGCCGAGAAACTCTGCGAAAAGACGTTTGGACATGGTGATTTCCCTCCTGGTACCACGGCCGAAGAAGGCCACAAAAATGTGAAAAACACAATCGGAGGATGCAACAGGATGCTCCCCGCAAGTCACGCGAGGGCTGTCGGCCAGATGAGGAGAAACGGAGCGTCTGTGCGCTGGCGGCACAGCTTCGTTAACGCAAGCGAGGTGCCGTGCGGCGATGGCGGAACCGATCCCGGCTTTCTGGTCACCGCTCCCTGCGCCGCCACAAGATGTAGCCATGAACAAAGCCGGAAACCTGCTCGACAAGCGATTCGTCGCCGCTTCGTTCCGCCTTTGATCGAAGCGTTAACGGAATTCGCGTTCGGCGCTGCGTTCGACGCAAGGAACCGGAAAGATTTCGGCGCCGTCCACCGCCATCGTCCGTTAAGCGACGGTCGATGGCAGGCGTCGACGGGCAAAGGTTAACGCAAGCGTCAAAACCGGGCCGTTCGGTCGCAACTGCGATTCACGATGTGGATCGGAAAAACCTGTCAAGGCCCAGATGTTGTGGCGAACAAAGCGGGAAAACAGCGGAATCAGCGATTCGTCGCCGATTCGTTCCGTTTTTAGCCGAGAAGTTAACCGGGTGGCGAGAAGCGTCTATTGCCCACCTGTACCGCAATCTAAATGCTTTGCGATTTCAGATGGTTAGGCTTCCACGCGGCAGCACAGCGACGCCCCGCGCCAAAAAGTTAACGGCTTCGGCGGGGTCCGCAGGCTCTGTTCACGGCGAGCGATTCACGATCTGGTGCGCGGAGGGGTCGGCCAAGCTAGATGTTGCCGTGAACAAAGCCTGAATCGCAGCGAGTCACTGATTCGTGTCCGATTCGTTCCAGACTCGTTCCAACGTTAATTTTGACGCTTTTCGCTTTCGTTTCCGGGATTGAAACCCTATTTGTCGCTCATCAGCCGATTGCCGCTCCCGCGGCCCCGTTTCGGGCTTGCGAGACGCCAAGCCGACAAGCCGAGCCAGAAAGGCCGCTTCCCGTTCCGATGAATCTGCAGCAGCCAAAGAACGATCCGCTCATCCTTTCGGGACGAGACGTGACGGCCGTGCTCGGCCCGACCAACACCGGCAAGACGCATCTGGCGATCGAGCGCATGGTGGCGCATGAAAGCGGCGTGATCGGCCTTCCGCTCAGGCTGCTGGCGCGCGAGGTCTATGGCCGCGTCTGCGAAAAGGTCGGGGCGAACAAGGTCGCGCTGGTAACCGGCGAGGAGAAAATCCTGCCGGCCGGCGCGAAATACTCGGTGTGCACGGTCGAGGCGATGCCGCGCGAGACCGATGCAGCCTTCGTGGCGATCGACGAGGTGCAACTCGCCGGCGATCTCGAGCGCGGGCACATCTTTACCGACCGCATCCTGCACCTGCGCGGCCGCCAGGAGACACTGCTCCTCGGCGCGGCAACGATGCAGGGCATCCTCCAGCGCCTGCTGCGCGGCATCTCTGTGGTGACGCGGCCGCGGCTTTCGCACCTCGCCTATTCCGGGTCGAAGAAGCTGACGCGGCTGCCGAGCCGCTCGGCCATCGTCGCCTTCTCGGCCGACGAGGTTTATGCGATCGGCGAATTGATCCGCCGCCAGCGCGGCGGCGTTGCCGTGGTGCTCGGCGCGCTCAGCCCGCGCACCCGCAACGCCCAGGTCGCGCTCTACCAGTCGGGCGATGTCGACTTCCTTGTCGCCACCGACGCCATCGGCATGGGGCTGAATCTCGATCTTGACCACGTGGCCTTCGCGCAGAACCGCAAGTTCGACGGTTTCCAGTACCGCAACCTCAACGCCGCCGAACTCGGCCAGATCGCCGGCCGCGCCGGGCGGCATCTGCGCGACGGCACTTTCGGCGTCACCGGCCAGGTCGATCCGTTTCCGGACGAACTGGTCGAGAAGATCGAGAGCCACGATTTCGATCCGGTCAAGGTGCTGCAATGGCGCACTGCGCAGTTCGATTTCTCCAGCATCGATGCACTCAAGCGTTCGATCGACACGACCGCGCCGGTCGAAGGCTTGACGCGCGCCCTGCCCGCGGTCGACAGCCGTGCGCTGGAGCAGGTTTCGCTGGACCCGGAAATCCGCGCGCTTGCCACCGGCCGCGAACGGGTGGCGCGGCTGTGGGAAGTCTGCGCGCTGCCGGACTATCGCAAGATCGCACCAGCGCAGCACTCGGAACTCGTCGCCTCGATCTATCTCGACATTGCGCGCCACGGCCATGTCGACGAAAATTACATGGCCGAGCAGGTGCGCCGCGCCGATACGGTCGAGGGCGATATCGACACGCTGTCGCACCGCATCGCGCAGATCCGCACCTGGACCTACGTCTCGAATCGGCCGGGATGGCTTGCAGATCCGCAGCACTGGCAGCAAAAAACGCGCGAGATCGAGGACAGATTGTCGGATGCGCTGCATGAGCGGTTGACGAAACGCTTCGTAGACCGCAGGACTTCCGTCCTCATGCGCCGCCTTAGAGAAAATACGATGCTTGAAGCCGAAATAAGCCCTGCCGGAACAGTCCTCGTCGAAGGCCACCACGTCGGAGAACTACAGGGGTTCCGTTTCACCGCCGATCAGTCCGCCGGCGGCGAAGACGGCAAGGCGATCAAGGCCGTCGCGCAAAAAGCGCTGGCGCTGGAATTCGACAGCCGCGCGGAGCGGTTTTCCGCTTCCGGCAACGGCGACATCGCGCTCGGCTCCGACGGCATCCTGCGCTGGATCGGCGCGCCGATCGGAACGCTCGCCGCGACCGAGGACGCGCTCAGGCCGCGCGTCATCCTGCTTGCCGACGAACAACTCACCGGCCCAGCCCGCGACAAGGTGGCGGCGCGTGCGGAGCGCTTCGTCAACCACCAGATCGACACGGCGCTGAAGCCGCTGATCGAGCTTAAGGGCGCCGAACAGCTTTCGGGCATCGCACGCGGCATCGCCTTCCAGCTGGTCGAGCATTTCGGGCTGATCAACCGGCGCGAGATCGCCGACGACATCAAGTCGCTGGACCAGGAAGGCCGGGCGGGGCTGCGCCGGCTCGGTGTGCGTTTCGGCGCCTACCACGTCTTCGTGCCGAGCCTGATCAAGCCCGGCCCGGCCAGCCTGGTGACGCTGCTCTGGGCTCTGAAGAACGACGGCAAGGACAAGCCCGGCTTCGGCGATGTCGTTCACGCGCTTGCGGCCGGCAGGACTTCGGTGGTCGTGGACCCCACCTTCGACCGCGCCTTCTACAAGCTCGCCGGCTTCCGCATGCTGGGACGCCGCGCCGTGCGCGTCGACATTCTGGAGCGGCTTGCGGATTTGATCCGCCCGGCGCTGGCCTGGAAGGCCGGGACCGGCGCGCGCCCCGATGGCGCGTTCGACGGCAGCGCCTTCCTGGTGACGCCGGCGATGATGTCGATCCTCGGCGCCAATGCCGACGACATTGAGGAAATCCTGAAAGGCCTCGGCTATCGCGCCGAGCCGAAGCCGGCGCCCGAGGTGAAGGCGCGGCTCGAGGCGCTGGACCAAGCCGCACGCGAGGCGGCGGAAGCCGCCGCCGTGAAGCGGGAAGCAGAAAAGGCTGCGAAGGAAGCCGAGAAGGCTGCGGCCGGGAAGGCGGCTGCTGAGAAGGCAGAAGCCGAGAAGGCGGCGACCGAGCCTGCCGAATCGCCGATTGCCGCCGACGATGAAATGCTCGTCGCTGGAGTGGATGAAGTGGTGAGCGCCGACGCGCCCTCCTCTCCCCTTGCGAGGGAGGTGTCTGCGGAGCAGACGGAGGGAGGTGGAGACGAAGCACTCGGTTCTTCGCCACCCGAACTGACTGCGTCGGAGGGAGAAGCTGTCGCTTCCGAGCCACTGTCGTCCGCCGCCGAGGCGATCGCGCCGATCGTGCAGGACGAGCCTGCTGTGGAGGACCAGCCCGCAGAAGCGGAGGCTTCTGCGGAACCCGCCACGCCGCCGCTCGAAGCTGCGACCTGGAAGCCCGATGCGGAGGAGCTGCCCGCTGACCTGGCGCCCGCTGTGCCCGGACCGCAGCGCGTCAGCGAAGCTGCCGCCCCTTCGGCAGAAGTCGATCCGGAAAGCGTGGATAGTGCGGGTTTGAGCTCTGTCGCGGAGTCTGCCGAAGCGACAAACACCAAGCCCGCGCCGAAAGGTGACGGCGAGGAAGCCGAGGAACCCAAGCCGATCCTGCTCTGGCGGCCGGCCCGGTTCGAGCAGCGGCCGCGCCATCACCGGCAGGAAAACCGCCAGCGTCGCGGCCAGCGCGATGGCGCCATCGCCGCGGACGGCGGCAAGGCGCAGGGCGACCGGCAGCGAGACGGCAACCAGCCGCAGCGCAGCGACGCCCGGCCGCCGCGCGAGAATGGCGGCAAGGAGCGTTTCGAGCGCGGCAAGTTCAAGGGCAAGTCGAGCACCGACGGGCAACAGCGGCCGGACCGCCGTGACAACCGTCCGGGCGACAAGGGCGGCTTCCAGGGCAAGCAACCGTTCCAGGCCAGGCCGCCGCGCGAGGAGCGCCCGGTGCGCATCGACCCGGATTCGCCTTTCGCCAAGCTCGCTGCGTTGCGCGACCAGCTCAAGAAGTAGATGGTCGCCGAAGGCCGGCAACGCATCGACAAATGGCTGTTCTTCGCGCGCGTGGTCAAGTCGCGCTCGCTGGCGGCCAAACTGGCGATCGCAGGGCGGGTCCGCATCAATGGCGACAAGGCCGACCAGGCGTCGGATTCGGTTAAGCCAGGCGATGTGCTGACCATCACGCTCGATCGGCGGATACTGGTCTACAAGGTGCTTTTGCCCGGAGCGCGCCGGGGCCCTGCCGAGGAGGCGCGGACGCTCTACGAAGATCTGTCGCCGCCGCCCGCGCCGAAGGGCGAGGCTCCTCCCGACGCGCTGCCGCCGCTGCGCGAAGCAGGCAGCGGCCGCCCGACCAAGAAGGAGCGGCGCGACACCGACCGGTTGCGCAACGGCGAGGAATAAGGCGCCGGCCGCACCATCAAGCCGAACGGCCGTGAAATTGCGTTCCGGCTACTGGCCGCTGCGGGGAATGGCCGCCCTTGCAACAGCCCTGTAAAGGCGATACCTCACCGCCCATATTAATTAGTGACAAGCAGGGCTCCGGAGCCGCAGCATGACCTATATCGTCACCGATAACTGCATCAAATGCAAATATATGGATTGCATTGAAGTGTGTCCGGTCGACTGCTTCTACGAAGGCGAGAACATGCTCGTCATTCACCCGGACGAGTGCATCGACTGCGGCGTCTGCGAGCCGGAATGCCCGGCGGACGCCATCAAGCCCGACACCGAGCCAGGCCTCGACAAATGGCTGCAGATCAACACCGAATACGCTTCGAAATGGCCTAATATTACCGCCAAGAAGGAACCGCCCGAGGACGCGAAATCGTTTGACGGCGTAGAAGGCAAGTTCGAGAAGTATTTTTCGGAAAATCCCGGCGAGGGCGATTAGAGCGTCCGTTGCGCGTCCGAAAGGACGCGGGCGCTCCGGACTTTGAACCTGTGCGTGATCCTTTCAGAAAACCTATTCCGGATTTCGGGGTCATGCGCTAAAACCTTGCCAGCAGGATTTCTTGAGCCGACTGTCATGCCCGGCGTTGTCGCCGCTTGACACGCTGTTGCTTCGCGCGTGCAGCAAATTGTTGATTCTTGCCGGTTTTTGTGATAGGGGTACTAAATATGCCGCTGACACACCGTCGATATATGGCGCTGAGCCTTAATCACTGAAAGGTGAAAACCCCAATCCGGACCAAGGCGACTTGGGCCAGGCAACGCTTATTTCAGGCGGATTGCCCGGGCCTTGGGCTTTTCCGGTGGTTTGGTCTGTTTGCGGCACTAGATTCGGCCAATCGGGCCGCAGCAGGTCAGCCGGCATTGCAGCCGGCCCAACAAGGAGTTCACCGCGTATGGCAACCGCAACCCCGCAGAAGAAATCCGCAGTCCGGCACGGGTTCAAGACCAGCGAGTACATCGTTTATCCGGCCCATGGCGTAGGCCAGATCGTGTCGATCGACGAGCAGGAAGTCGCGGGTCACAAGCTTGAACTCTTCGTCATCGATTTCGCCAAGGACAAGATGCGGCTGAAAGTGCCGGTCGCCAAGGCGACCGCGATCGGCATGCGCAAGCTTTCCGAGACGGATTATGTCGACCGTGCGCTCAAGGTCCTTCAGGGCCGCGCCCGCGTCAAGCGCACCATGTGGTCGCGCCGCGCGCAGGAATATGACGCGAAGATCAATTCGGGCGACCTGCTTTCGATCTCGGAAGTGGTGCGCGACCTCTACCGCGCCGAGAACCAGCCCGAGCAGTCCTATTCCGAACGCCAGCTCTACGAAGCGGCGCTCGATCGCATGGCGCGCGAGATCGCCGCGGTCAACCGCGTCTCCGAAACCGAAGCGGTGCGGATGATCGAGACCAACCTCAACAAGGGTCCGAAGCGCGGCGCCAAGGCCGACAACGAGGAAGCCGAGGTCGCGGAACAGGAAGAAGCCGCATAAGCGTCTTCATTCGCGAAACAGACAAGAACCCGGCGGCGACGCCGGGTTTTTTTGTTGTTCCGCGGGAGCCGGGCCGCCTCAGCTTCAACCAGCATTTCCGGGCCTGCGGGATGGACGCCGCTTGCCACCCGGCAGCCACGGCCTACAATCGCCAAACGCACATAGACAGGAGCGCCGCCATGGACGAAGACAAACTCAACATGTCGATCCGCAAATTCCTGAAGGAGGTCGGCGTCACCTCGCAGCGGGAGATCGAGGCAGTAGTGCGCGAGGGCAGGACGAGCGGCAACAAACTGCGCGTCCGCATGACCCTGACGGCCGAAGGCACCGATCTGAACCATGTGGTGGACGGCGAGATCAATCTCTCCTGAGTATCTATTGGTATTCAGGTGATGCCGCCTGCAATGGCTGCTTTCTATGCTTCCGGGATAATCAAAACCACTCCGGCTGCATCTTCAGCGTGGTGTCGTCGAGGCTGTCGAGGAGCGCGCGCTGGGTGCGGGTCTTCGGCAGTTCATAGGCGAAGAAATAGCGGCAGGCAGCAAGTTTCCCGTCGAGGAAATCACTGTCCGGCTCGGGAGCAGCGCGCCTGCGTGTCGCCGCCATCGCCTGGCGCAGCCACATCCAGGCGATGACCACATGGCCAATCATGTCGAGGTAGATCGTCGCGTTGGCGAGGCCGAGCCGCGCGTCCGAGCCGACAGTTCCGGCAAGCTTGCCGGTGGTGGCGACGGCCTCGGCGAGATGCGACGCCAGATCCGCCGCATGTGCGGTCAGCCCCTCGACGCCATGCGCCTGCGTCACATCGGCCATGATCCTTGCGGCGAGCGTCTTCACACCAGCGCCGTTCTCCTGCATCACCTTGCGGCCAAGCAGGTCGAGCGCCTGGATGCCGTGCGTGCCTTCATGGATCGCGTTCAGGCGGTTGTCGCGGTAGAGCCGCTCGACGGGATAGTCGCGCGTGTAGCCATAGCCGCCGAGCACCTGGACCGCATGCTTGTTGGCTTCGAGGCAGAATTCCGACGGCCAGGATTTCGCAATCGGAGTGAGTAGGTCGAGCAGCAGGCGCGTCTCGCGGCGCGCCTCCTGGCTGGGCGCCGCCTTGATCGCGTCGACCAGGAAGGCGGCATAGAGCAGCAGCGCCAGCGAGCCTTCCACGGCGGTCTTCTGGGCGAGCAGCAGACGCCTCACGTCGGCATGCTCGATGATCGGGATTTGCGGCGACGCGGCGTCCTTGCCGTCCGGGTGGCGACCCTGCAGGCGCTCGCGGGCATAGGCCAGCGAGGCGCGGTAGCCGGCCGCGCCGAGGGCCGCGGCGCCGAGGCCGACGCCGATGCGCGCCTCGTTCATCATCTGGAACATGTAGCTCAGGCCCTTGTCGGGCTCACCAACGAGGTAGCCGCGGCACGGGCCGTCCTCACCGAGATTGAGCGCTGCGTTCGCCGTGCCCCGGTAGCCCATCTTGTGGTTCAGGCCTGCCAGGGCGACGCCGTTGCGCGGGCCGATCGAGCCGTCTTCCTCGACCAAGAATTTCGGCACGATGAACAGCGAAATGCCCTTCACGCCGGGCGGGCTGCCGGGGATCTTCGCCAGGACCATGTGGACGATGTTCTCAGAAATCTCCTGGTCGCCGCCCGAGATCCACATTTTCCTGCCCGTCAGGAAATAGGAGCCGTCCTCCTGCGGCTCGGCCTTTGTCGTGATGTCGGCCAGCGAGGAGCCGGCCTGCGGCTCCGAAAGGCACATGGTGCCGAAGAACCGGCCTTCCACCAGCGGCTTCAGGAAGCGCGCCTTCTGCTCGGGCGATCCGAAGGCGTCGATCAGATTGGCCGCGGCCGCAGTCAGGAACGGATAGGCCGCCGTGGCGACGTTGGCCATGGAGAAGATGAAGCCCACGGCGCTGCGCACGGTTTCCGGCATCTGCGCGCCGCCCAGTTCCTGATCGAAGCCGGCGCCGAAGAACCCGGCCTCGCGATAAGCTGCGAGTGCGGCGCCAACGCGCTCGTCCATCACCACCTTTCCGTCGACGAATTTCGGCTCGTTCAGGTCGAGGGCAGCCGCATGCGGCAGGAAATGCTCCATCGCGATCTGCTCCGCCGTGTCCAGAACACCATCGATAGCGGCGCGGTCATAGTCCGCGAATCTGGGCAAGGCGGCTAGGCTCGCCGTGGGGAGAGCGTCGAAAAGCTGGAAGGCGATGTCTGCGCGGTCGACCGAGATCATGGAACATTCCTGGGCACGAGGCGTTGGGGGGCGTCTAGGGCGGTTTGCCTTGAGGTCAAGGCCAAAGCCCCCGACGACGCTCCACAAACCGGAGCGCGGTCCCCTTAAGGATCGGGACTAGTGGAATAGCCGGCAAATGCGCCAGAGTTTGGGAGCGCGGGTATGCGAGACAAAGCCAAGAGAGCGATGATCCGGGCGGCCATGAAGGCGCCTTATCTCGATCGCGGCGAAGAACACGAGCTTGCGCTTCGCTGGAAGCAGCACCGCGACCAGGATGCCATGCATCGCATCACCACAGCGCACATGCGGCTGGTCATCTCCATGGCGATGAAGTTCCGCTATTTCGGCCTGTCGATGGGCGACCTGATCCAGGAGGGCCATGTCGGTCTCCTAGAGGCGGCGGCGCGCTTTGAACCGGAGCGCGACGTGCGCTTCTCGACCTATGCGACATGGTGGATACGCGCCTCTATGCAGGACTACATCCTGCGGAACTGGTCGATCGTGCGTGGCGGGACCAGCTCGGCGCAGAAGGCGCTGTTCTTCAATCTGAGACGGCTGCGCGCCAAGCTGGCGCAAGGACCGGAGACCCTGTCCGGGACGGCCCTCTATAAGGAAATCTCAACCGCGCTCGGCGTTTCCGAGGCCGATGTGGCAATGATGGATTCGCGGCTGTCGGGCCCGGACACCTCGCTCAACGCGCCGCTGGTCGACGATGGCGGCAGTTCGGCCGACCGCATGGACTTCCTCGTTTCCGACGCGCCGCTTCCCGACGAAATCGTCGGCGAGACGATCGACGACGAACGCCGCTCGGGCTGGCTGAGAAATGCGCTGGGGGTCCTCAACGAGCGCGAGATGCGCATCATCGCCGAAAGGCGGTTGCAAGACGAAGGCGCGACACTGGAAGCGTTGGGCGAGACGCTCGGCATCTCCAAGGAGCGCGTGCGCCAGATCGAGAGCCGGGCGCTGGAAAAGCTGAAATCGGCCCTGGTGAAGGAAAGCCCGGCGTTCCTGTCGTCGGCGGCCTAACTCAGATCACCTGTCGGAAATGATCTTGACCTTGTCGCCGGCCGAAACCGTCGCGCCCGGCGACAGCGCGTTGAGCAGTTTGAACAGTTCAAGTTTCTTGTCGACCCCGGCCATGCGGGCGGCGAGCGACCCGATGGTGTCGCCGGGCTTGACGCTGACCACGCGGATACGCAGCGGCTTGAGCGCCGCCTTTTCGCTGGCGCTCAGCGCCTTGAAGCTGCCGCTGACGGCGCGCGCGACCGGGTCGAGCGAAGTGTTGGCCAGGGGCGCTGCCGTCAAGAGCCGGTAGACCTGCCCGCCAGCGCGGATGACCGTTATGTCGAACTGCCAGCCTTCGGCGCGCGCGCTGGCCACCGCCGCCTGATTGCCGTTGATGGTTTCGGCGCGCACGCTGGACCCATCGAGGCCGGCGACCCAGCCGCTGCGGACATACTCGGTCAGCTGCACGTTGGCGTCGAGGGACACGCCGTCGAAGCGGATTGCCATGTCGCCCGGGCCGGTGGCGGTGACGGCCGCGGCCGAATTGTCGATGACGAAACCGGGCGGCACCGAGAACGACACACCGAGGCCAGGATGCAGGAAGGTGTTGCCGCGCACATAGCCTTCCTCCGGCGTATCGCCGAACAGCAGGCCGTCGATGCCGGCCAGGAAGGAGTCGCGGTCGGTTACGCCGGTTCCCTGCGTGCCGAACTGGCGTGCATGGCGCTGCGCCAACTCGATGCGCTGCGGCGCGTTGGGATGGCTGGCCAGGAAGTCGAGATTGGGGTCGCTCGCCCCGCTGATGCTGCGCATCTCGCTGTAGGTGGCCATAGACTGCAGGAAACGCCCGGCGGCGAACGGGTCGAAGCCGGCCTGGCCGCTGGCCTTGATACCGATGGCGTCGGCCTCCAGTTCCTGGTTGCGCGAGAACTGCGCGAGGCGAAGCTTGCCGCGGATCAGCGCCGCCTTGGCGGTCGGATTTTCGCCGAGGACGTCGGTGACGACCTTGGTAGCCAGCACCTCCTCGGCTTCCTTCTGCTGGCGCTGAAGGCCGTGATTGGCGGTGACGTGGCCCATCTCGTGCGCGATGACGGCGGCAAGCTCGGCCGAATCATTGGCCAGCGCCAGAAGCCCGCGCGTCACGTAGAGATACCCGCCCGGCAGCGCGAAGGCGTTGACGTTGGGCGAGTTGAGGATGGTGATCCTGTAGGCCTGGTTCGGGTTGCCGGAAACGGTGGTCAGATTGCCCACTACCTTGGCGACCATGCGCTCCAGCTTGGGGTCGGAATACTCGCCGCCATAGGTCGCGAGAATACGCGGATGCTGGCCGCGCGCGATCTCCGCGAGCCTGTCGTTGCGCGAAACATTGTCGACGGTGATCGGATTGTCGGAAGGCTGGAAACCAGACTCCTTGATGTCGGGCGTCAATGACTGGCAGCCCGCGAGAAGCGCAGCCAAAGCGACCGCCACGCCGAAACGCACAGCAGAGCGCGCCGGCTTAGGCGCAGTCACGTCTCTGGTCTGGCGGGTCGGCAGAATGCGTTCCTTTCTCGCGGAATCCGGAGCATGATCGCTGATCATGGTTACCCGTACCTGAACACCGGCGATGGCGGAGATGCTCGAATGCGGTTTGCCTGCAAATTATGTCCGCTTCCGGGCGGTTTTGCGTGAAGCCCCCACCGTCTCTTCCGTACCGATATAGTCCCTGAACGCCGCAGGTCCATCGGGCCCGAAGAAAAACTCCGTCTCGCCGCCGGCGGCGACGGTTCCACTATCGAGGAAAATCATGCGCTGCGCCACGCGGCGCGCGTCCTCCGGCCGGTGGGTGACGAGAACCACGGTCATCTTGCGCTCTTCATGAACGTCCTGGACGAGGTCCAGCATGTCGTCACGCAGCGCCGGGCCGAGCGCCGCAAAAGGCTCGTCTAGCAGCAGGACGGGGCGGTCGCGCACCAGCACGCGGGCCAGCGCGACGCGCTGGCGCTCGCCGCCGGAAAGCTCGCGCGGCAGGCGCTTTTCCTTGCCGGCAAGGGTCGTGCGGGCGAGTGCCTTGGCTATCGCTTCGCGATCCCGATCCGTCAGCCTTAGCGCCGGCGAGCGGCCGAGCCCGACATTCTGCTCGACGGTCAGATGCGCGAACAGGTTGTTTTCCTGGAACACCATCGACACCGGCCGCGCGGCGGGTTCCAGATGGGTGACATCCGTTCCGCCGATCAGGATGCGGCCGGCCTGCGACGTTTCAAAGCCGGCAATCAGATTGAGCAGCGTCGATTTTCCGGAGCCGCTGGGGCCCATGACAGCGGTGATGACGGACGCCTCGATCCCGGTGTCGAAATTCATCGCAGCCTCGCCATAGCTGAAGGCGACATGGTCGAGCCGGATTGCAGCGCCAGTGGTCATCGCGGAAAAAAAGCCTTTCCAAGCCGGTCAGCGAGCATCATCAGCGCCAGGCAGAGCAGGCCGAGCATCAGGGCAAGCCCGGCGGCATCGTCGGTACGGTAGCTGCCCATGCGCGCCAGAAGGAGGTACGGCAGGGTCTGGACGGCATCGCTGCCGAACAGCGCTATCACGCCGAGATCGCCGAGCGATAGCGCCATGGCGAAGGCCAGCGCCGTCATCAGCGGCCGCCGCAGCACCGGCCAGTCGACCAGCCTCAACCGGTTCCAGCCGCCGATGCCAAGTTGCGCGCACAGGCGCTCGTGGCGTTCGCTCGCCGCATCGTGGGCCGGGCGGATGGCGCGGATGGCGAACGGCATGGCCATGACCGCGTTGACGGTCACCACCATGATGGGGGCCACGGCGAAGACATCGCCGAAATGGCGCAGGAGCACGAACCATCCGGCGCCGATGACGATCGGCGGCACGACCAGCACGAAACCGGCGCCAGTGTCGACGACGGCCTCCAGGAGCGTCTTGCGACTGCCTCCACGCCGAAGCGCCAGCGCCCGCCGTGCCATGACCAACGACAGCGCCAATGCCGCCGAAAGCAGCGCCGACAGCGTCGCCAGGACGATGCTGGTCGCCGTCGCCTGCCGCACTGCGCTTTCCCCCGCCAATCGGGCAAGATCGGCGTCCAGCCCGGCGATAACCGTCGCCAGCATCGGGCCGGCGACGAACAGCAGCGCAACGATGAGGAGCGCGACGTTGAGCGCCGTTTCGGCAACGCTCGCGGAGACGAAGCGGCGCGGCGCGACCGACAGGTTGGCGTCTCCGGCAAAATTGGCGCCGAGCCGCATCAGCGCGAAAACCACCGCCATGGTCAGCGCGATCTGCAGGACCGTCAGCGCGACCGCGCGCGCGGGATCAAAGTCGAAACGCAGCGATTGGTAGATCGCCACTTCCAGCGTTGTGGCGCGCGGCCCGCCGCCCAGCGTCAGGACGATGGTGAAGGAGGTGATGCAGAGCATGAAGACCAGCCCTGCGATGCCAGGCAGGCTGGCGCGCAGCGCCGGCCATTCGATCAGGCGGAAGGCGGATCTGGCCCCCATGCCAAGCTGGCTGGCGAGCCGCCACTGGTCGGCGGGCACCGTGTCGAGCGCTTCGAGAAACAGCCGCGCGGCCAGCGGCAGGTTGAAGAAGACGTGCGCGACGAGAATACCGGACAGGCCGTAAATGCCCGGCCAGTTCTGGCCGGCGATGGCGGTGAAAGCGTCTGCGAAATAGCCGGCGCGGCCGTAGAGCGCCAGCACGCCGAGCGCAGCGACGATGGCCGGCAACGCCAGCGGCACGGCGAAGAGGCGCAGGATCAGGGCGCGGCCCGGAAAGCTTGGATGGCGCGACAGAGCGCGGGCGACGAAGATCGCAGGAACGACCGACAGGGTTGTCGACAGCAGCGCCTGCCACAGCGTGAAGCGCACGACGCGGAACAGGTAGGAATCGAAGGCCGCGAGCGCGCCGGAGGTGTCGTGCACGCCTTCGACAACGAGGCCGGCGAACGCGCCGCCGATCAGGATTGTGATAGCCGCCAGCGAGACGACGCCGGCGGCGATGCGGGGGTTGGTCGCAGTCAGTCTCGCCATGCGGGCGCTGCCCCTCACCCTTACCCTCTCCCCGTGAAGGACGGGGAGAGGGGGTCGTCAGCGTTGCTGACATCTCTCCTCTCCCCATCCTGAGCTTGTCGAAGGACACACGGAGAGGATGCCGTCCATTCGACTTCGCTCAGGAGGCAGATGAGGGGCAGACGGCTCATTGCCGATCAAATCTCCGGCGGCAGGCGAACATCACTCGCTCATCACTGCCAGCCACTCGTCGACCCAGGCCTTGCGGTTCTCGGCTATCTCCTCCGGGCTGAAGGCCAGCGTCTTCGCCGGCTGCACCAGCTCGGCGAATGCCGGGTTGAGCGGCTTCTCGGTCCGGCCCGCGGGGAACATCCAGTTGGTCTCCGGAATGACGTCCTGGAAGCCGGGGCCGGTCATGAATTCGATGAACTTCTGCGACAGCGCGTTCTTCGCGCCAGTCGTGGTGATGCCGGCCACCTCGACCTGGAGATAATGCCCTTCCTCGAAAGCCGCTGCCTGATATTTTTGCGTGTTCTCGGCAACGACGTGGTAGGCTGGCGAGGTGGTGTAGGACAACACCATCGGCGCCTCGCCCTTGGTGAACAGGCCGTAGGACTCGCTCCAGCCCGGCGTCACTGTCAGCACGCGCTTTTGCAACTTTGCCCACGCCTCCGGGGCTTCGTCGCCATAGACCGACTTGACCCAGAGCAACAGGCCGAGGCCCGGCGTCGAGGTGCGCGGATCCTGGATGACAATCTTCTGTTCCGGATCGCCCTCGACCAGTTCCTTCAGGCTTTTGGGCGGGTTCTTCAGCTTCTCCGTATCGTAGACGATGGCGAAATAGCCGTAGTCGAACGGAACGAAGACGTCGTCGGTCCAGCCGCCGGGAACTTTTATGCCGGCGACATCGGCGCCGGACGGCGCGAACAGGCCGGTCGCCTCGGCCTCGGCGGTCAGATTGGTGTCGAGGCCAAGCACGATGTCGGCCTTGGTCGAAGCGCCTTCCAGCTTGACGCGGTTGAGCAGCGCCACGCCGTCTGCCACCGCGACGAATTCGAGGTCGCAGGCGCAATCGGCCTCGAAGGCCTTCTCGACCTGCGGTCCCGGGCCCCATTCGGCGGTAAAGCTCTCATAGGTGTAGACGGTGAGTTTTTCCTGCGCGAAAGCCGGAACGGCCGCGGCGGAAATCGCGAGTGCTGAAACAAGGGACAACAAAATGCGCATCGGCGCCTCCTTCATTCGTGTTGAAAGGGAATTGAAGCGCCGGGCGTCCGAAGCATCTAATCCCTCCGCCGGTGCAAACCGGATCAGGTTCAGCGGGTTGGCGATCTGCCTCTCAGCCGGCATACGAAACGTCGCATCCGGCACCCCGTTAGAGCAGTTCCAGACATAGGCCCGCCGGGCGGACAGGGCAAGCGCTCGTTTGCGGAGCGGCGCGCAATCGCCACCTTCCGTTTCGGGGGCGGCGCGTGATAAGGGCCACCGCCATGAGCAGATTTGCAATCCTCCTCGGCGGCGGTCTCGTCCGCACGCCGCGTCTCGACGCGCAGGTCGCAGGCGCGCGGGTCATCGCGGCGGACTCCGGGATACGGTATGCGGCATCGCTTGGCGTCACGCCGGAACTGTGGGTCGGCGACTTCGATTCCGTGCCGCCCGTGCTGCCGGCGCACTACGCCGATATTCCACGCAAGACCTTCCCGCACGAGAAGGACAAGACGGACGGCGAACTGGCCATCGCCGAAGCTCTCGGCCTCGGCGCGACCTCGCTGGTGCTGTGCGGCGCGTTCGGCGGACAGCGTGCCGATCACGAATTCCTGCATCTGGCTCTGGCGGTCCAACTCGCCGAAGCCGGCATCGACGTGACCCTGACCGGCGGCTCGCAGGAAGGATTTCCGCTGCTGCCGGGCACGGCCGAGTTCGACTATCAAGACGGCACACTGTTTTCCATTCTCGGCTTCTCCGAGCTCTTCGGGCTGTCGGTCGAAGGCGCAAAATGGCCGCTCCACAATGTCGAGGTGGCGTTCGGCTCGTCACTGACGATCTCCAACGAGACGCGCGGACGCCTGCGCATTTCGCTGGAACGCGGCCGCGCCGTCTTGCTCGCCCACCCCTACCCGCTTCCGGAATACTGAACGACATGGCGCCACCGCTTCTCAATCTCGACGGCATCAGGCTGACCTTCGGCGGCGCGCCGCTGCTCGACGGGGCATCGCTTTCGGCCTCGGCGGGCGAGCGCATCGCGCTGGTCGGCCGCAACGGTTCGGGCAAGTCGACCCTGCTCAAGATCGCTGCCGGCCTGGTCGAGCCGCAGGACGGCGAGGTGTTCCGCCAGCCGTCGGCGACGATCCGCTACCTGCCGCAGATGCCTGACATGGAAGGCTTCGCCAGCGTCCGCGCCTACGTCGAGGCCGGGCTCGGGCCGGCCGACGATCCCTACCGCGCCACCTATCTGATGGAGCATCTCGGCCTGACTGGAGAGGAAAGTCCGGACGATCTTTCCGGCGGCGAGGCAAGGCGTGCCGCGCTTGCCCGCGTCATGGCGCCTGAACCCGACATTCTGCTGCTCGACGAGCCGACCAATCATCTTGACCTGCAGGTGATCGAGTGGCTGGAAGAGGAGTTGATCCGCTCGTCGTCGGCGCTGATCGTGATTTCGCATGACCGCCGCTTCCTCGAGCGCGTGTCGCGGACCACCGTCTGGCTCGATCGCGGCCAGACCCGGCGTCTGGAAAAGGGCTTCGCGCATTTCGAGGAATGGCGCGACACGATCCTCGAAGAAGAGGAGCGCGAGCAGCACAAGCTCGGCCGCCAGATAGTGCGCGAAGAGCATTGGCTGCGGTATGGCGTGACAGCCCGGCGCAAGCGCAACATGCGCCGGCTCGGCGAATTGCAGACAATGCGGCAGCGCTTTCGCGGCCATCGCGGCGCGGAGGGCGTCGCGACGATGGCGGCCAGCGACGCGGCCGAATCCGGCAAGCTGGTCATCGAGGCGAAAAACATCGAGAAGAGCTTCGGCGATTTGACTGTCGTGAAGGGCTTTTCCACGCGCATCCAGCGCGGCGACCGCATCGGCCTGGTCGGGCCGAACGGCGCCGGAAAGACGACGCTGCTCAAGATGCTGACCGGCGAGTTGAAGCCCGACGCCGGCACTGTACGCCTCGGGACGAATCTCGAAATCGCCACCCTCGACCAGAAGCGCGAGGCGGTCGACCCGCAGGAGACGCTGGCGCATTTCCTGACCGACGGGCGCGGCGAGACCCTGGTCATCAATGGCGAGGAGCGCCACGTCGTCTCCTATATGAAGGACTTCCTGTTCAAGGCCGAACAGGCGCGAACGCCGGTGCGCGAGCTTTCGGGCGGCGAGCGGGCGCGGCTGATCCTGGCGCGGGTGCTGGCCCGTCCGGCCAACCTCCTGGTGCTGGACGAACCGACCAACGACCTCGACATGGAGACGCTGGAGCTCTTGCAGGAGCTTGTCGCGGGGTTCGCCGGCACGGTCATCCTGGTCAGCCACGACCGCGACTTCCTCGACCGCACCGTGACCAGCATCATCGCGCCGGATGGCGACGGCCGCTGGATCGAATATGCGGGCGGCTATTCGGACATGCTGGCGCAGCGCGGCGGCACAAAACTCGACGATCGGCGCGCCATTCTGAAAACTCCGGCGGAAGCATCCCGCACCGACTCTGCCCAGGCAAAGGGGCCCGCGAAAAAGCTGTCGTTCAAGCAGAAGTTCGCGCTGGAGAACCTGCCAACGAAAATGGCGGCGGTGTCGGCATCGATCTCGGCGCTTGAAAACAACATCGCCGATCCCGCCTTCTACGAGCGCGACCCGAAGGGCTTCCAGAAAACCATCGCCGCCCTCGACAAGGAGCGCGCCACGCTCGCCGCGATGGAGGAGGAATGGCTGGACCTCGAAATGCTGAGGGAAGAGTTGGAAGGGTGACGGGCCGCCAGCCGGGCCGGCGCGCTTGTCAGCCGGCGCTGGCGGCCTGCCAGGCTTTCATGGCTTCGTCGAACACCTTCGCGCCGGGAATGCCCTTCTCCATGGTGAACAGAGCGCGGCGGCCGGACTTGTAGATGACAGGCACGTCGATCCAGCTCTGGCGGCGCAGCAGGGTCATGTTGGCGTCGATCTCGGGCTGGGACTCGTTGAGCGCCACGAGGAAGAAGCCGTCGGCGATCTTGGCAGGAATGCCGATCAGCGGACTGCCGGCCTCCTGTTCGGAGCCTTTCATCGAAACGCGCAGGACGTTGTCGATGCCGCCGCCCTCGAAGCCTTCAGGCGTGAGGAAGATCACCTCGATGATATGGCTCGCCGGCAGCGTCTGGTCGGCGTTGCGCCGGATGGTCATGCGCAACTGCACGTCCTTGCCGGGGATGGTGGCTTCGGCGCGGATCGCGGGCTCCGGCGGCAGGTCGCCTCCGGGAGATTCCTGCACCAGCGACCAGACGATCGAGCCGGGCTCGGCCGAGCCTTCGGCCACGTTAGTGCGTTCCTCGTAGAAGATCGCCTTCTGGCCGACCGGCACGGTCGGCTGCGAGACCGGCGCTTCGGACGGCGCGGCAGGTGTTTCGGCCTCCGCGGCGGGAGGCTGCCCGGCTTGCGGCGTCGCCGGTGCTGCGGGGGCATTCTGCCCGGGCGCCGCCGGCGCGGGTGGCGGAGGCTGGGTGACCTCGGCCACCGAAGTGCCTTCGCCGATGGCTGGCTCGCCGCCCGCCGGACCCGGATCGACTTCGCCGCCATCGCTGGTCAGCCGCTGCGTGAACTTCTCGTTTGCCGGAGCGGCTGCGGGAGGCGTTCCGGCCTGCGGCGGCGCCGCGGCCACTTCCGTTTCCGGCTCGGCTTCAGGTTCGACAAGCGGCCTCGTCACGACGGGCGCGGCGGCCATCGGGCCGGACGGCTCAAGCCCCAGAATGTCGCTGAAGGCATCCTTGTTCAGCCAGACGCCGTAGCCGCCCCCCGCCAGCACGGCAAGCGCGATGCCCGCGGCCACGAGGCCGCCATAGCCGCGGCGCCGCTCGTAAGGCCGGTCCGGCGCGATGATCTCGGTCTCGCCGTCGCCACCGTCGTCGAACTCCTCGCTTTCCATCTCGGAAGCCGGCGGCGGGCTTTCCGGCAATGGCCGAGCCGCCTCTTCCTGCCTAGCCGGCTCGGGTTCGGGCGCGGGCGCAGGCGTGGCGACAGCCTTGGGCGGCGGCGGAGCGACGGTCCTGGGAGCGGGAGGCGGCTCCTGCCGAAGCGTGCGCGGTTCGGGATTCTTCAGTGAAGCGAAAACATTCTCGAGTTCGGCCAGTGGGTCGTTCGCCTTGGCCGCGTCGGCATATTCCCGCTCTATGCTGGCGATGGCGTCCTCGAGCGCCCGCTTCTGGCGGTCGAGGACGCCTTCCGGCGGCTGCGGGTTCATGGCGGCGAGCTTCGCGGCGATGGTCGAGCGCGCCTTGTCGTACACCTTCTCGCGCATCTGCGGAGTGGCGTCGTTCAACCCGTCCAGCGTCTTTCTCAGAACCGCTACGAAATCTGCCATGCTTGTCGACCTGTGAATTTCCTTCCTTCCGGCTCGCCTGCGCAAGGGCGGCGAGTTCCGGAAGGGGCCAAAATCTAGTCTTGAAACGGATCGGTCACAAGTATCGTGTCGTCCCGTTCCGGACTTGTGGAGAGCAGTGCCACCGGCGCGCCGATCAGTTCCTCGATATAGCGGACATACTTCACCGCCTGCGCCGGCAGATCGTTCCAGCTGCGTGCGCCGGCCGTGGTGCCTTTCCAGCCTTCGAGCGTCTCGTACACGGGCTCGACACGCGCCTGCGCGCCCTGGCTCGCCGGCAGATAGTCGATGATTTCGCCGTCCAGGCTGTAGCCGGTGCAGACCTTGATCTCGTCCAGGCCGTCGAGCACGTCGAGCTTGGTCAGCGCAATGCCCTTGATGCCGTTGACCGCTACCGCCTGGCGCACCAGCACGGCGTCGAACCAGCCGCAGCGGCGCTTGCGGCCCGTCACTACGCCGAACTCATGTCCGCGAGCGCCCAGGAACTCGCCGATCTCGTTCTGCTGCTCGGTCGGGAACGGGCCTTCGCCAACGCGCGTCGTATAGGCTTTGGTGATGCCGAGCACATAGCCGATGGCGCCGGGTCCAACGCCCGAGCCGGATGCGGCCTGTCCCGCCACGGTGTTCGACGATGTCACGAAGGGATAGGTGCCGTGGTCGATGTCGAGAAGCGTCCCCTGTGCCCCCTCGAACAGGATGCGTTCGCCGGCACGGCGTTTGTCGTCGAGAATTTTCCAGACGCGATCCATATAGGGCAGGATGTTGTCGGCGACCGATGTCAGTTCGTCGAGAACGGTTTCTGCCGCGACTTCCGGCTCGCCGAGCCCGCGCCGCAGCGGGTTGTGGTGGGCAAGCAGCCGCTCGACCTTGGCCGGCAGCGTGCTCGCATCGGCGAGATCCATGACGCGGATCGCGCGGCGGCCGACCTTGTCTTCATAGGCAGGCCCGATGCCGCGTCCCGTCGTTCCGATCTTGGTCCCCTTGGCCGCGTTTGCTTCGCGCATCCGGTCCAGCTCCCCGTGCACGGACAGGATAAGCGCGGTGTTTTCGGCTATTTTCAGGCGATCCGGTGTCACTTCCACGCCCTGCGCCTTCAGTTTCGCCAGTTCGGCGACGAAGGCATGCGGATCGAAGACGACGCCGTTGCCGATGATCGACAGCTTGCCCTCGCGCACGACCCCCGACGGCAGCAGCGACAGTTTGTAGACCTTGCCGTCGATGACCAGCGTGTGGCCGGCATTGTGTCCGCCCTGGAAGCGCACCACGACATCGGCGCGTTCCGACAGCCAGTCGACGATCTTGCCCTTGCCTTCGTCGCCCCACTGCGAGCCGACGACCACCACATTGGCCATGATTATTCCCTTCAGACGCCGCCGAAGCGGCTGCTAAAACCAACCCCGAAAACCGGAATCGGCTATCGGAAAGATCATGCGCAGATTCAAAGTCTTGAGCGTCTTTGCGCGGCCGAAAGGACGCGCGGCGCTCTAACGCACGAAACGACAGGGCCTCTATAGCGTCATGAAACGCGGAGCGCGACCATTCTTTGCGACCCAAGTTACCGCAGGTACAAGATTTTCCGGCCTTGGCGTCCTTTACTTGGCAGGTGGCGGGGCCTAGGTCGGCGGGCCTGATCATTCGGACCGCCCCGTGAACAAAAAAGCCTACCTGCTGCTTGGCCTCACCACCCTGTTCTGGGGCGGCAACGCGATTGCCGGCAAGCTGGCGATAGGCCATGTCTCGCCCATGCTGCTCACCACGCTCCGCTGGGGGCTCGCCGCGGCGATCCTCTTCGCCATAGGCTGGCCGCGGCTCAGGGCCGACTGGAGCAAGGTGCGCCGGCGCCTCCTCTATCTGACGGCGCTCGGCGCGCTCGGCTTCACCGCGTTCAACATGGCGCTCTACACGGCGCTTATCCACACCAGCGCCATCAACGCCTCGATCGAGCAGGCCGGCATTCCGATGCTGATCTTCGCCGGCAATTACCTGCTGTTCCGGATGCGTGTGACCTGGGCGCAGATTGTCGGCTTCATCCTCTCGTTGGCCGGCGTGGCTGTGGCCGCGAGCCATGGCGATCCCGTCGCGCTGCTACAGCTCGATGTCAATTTCGGCGACGCGCTGATGCTGATCGCGGTGCTCGTCTACGCCGGCTACACGGTGGCGCTGCGCTTCAGGCCGATGATCCACTGGCAGAGCCTGATGATCATGCTCACCGGCACCGCTTTCGTCACCTGCATTCCCTTCGCGCTGGCTGAGTTCTGGACGGGAAACGCCATCGTGCCAGACGCGCAGGGATGGGCGATCGTCGCCTATACGGTGCTGTTTCCGTCGATCCTGGCGCAGATATTCTACATTCGGGGCGTGGAGCTGATCGGCGCCAACCGCGCCGGCCTGTTCATCAATCTGGTGCCGATCTTCGGCACGCTGCTGTCGATCGTCATCCTCGGCGAGGACTTCCATCTCTATCACGCCCTGGCCATGATCATGGTGCTCAGCGGCATCTGGCTGGCTGAGCATAGCGGAAGGAAGATGGCGGGGTGATCAGAAGGCCTTGGGCAGACCAGCATCTTTCAGTATGTCGTTCGCCAAGTGGCGAGACTTGAGGAAGGTAACCACCGTGACACGCTGTCCTGTCTCAGGATTGTGCCAGATTTCGTGATCCCCCTTGCCTTGCCGAAGCATTGTCCAACCGGCGTTCATGAGTAATTTCTTCAACGGCTTGGCAAAGTTCTGCATTTGATCACCTAGTGCCGCAACGAATCATTGGCGTCACTATAGGCGCGCATCCACGGTGTAGACGTACCGGCAGGACTATTCGGCCGCGATGGGATTCGATGCGGCGGAAATGCCATGGACTACCAGCTCAATATCGAGATCCGCGACGTCTTTCAAATCGAGCAAGTCTGGCAAAACCAGCAGAATACGCTCCCGAAGGCTATCGAGAGACTCACTCTCCGTCGCCAATCCGACCTTTCCTCGCGACACTGCGTACCAGACCGAAGCCTCGTCGTCCCATCGCACATCAACGACCAATTTCATGCCGGTGTCTCCAAGTACTCAATGATACATCAGTAGGCCGGAAACAAAAAGCAAACGAAATCGCGTGCCGCCACGCGGGTCAAATCCCTCCCACGTCGAACTGCAACCGCTTGGCCGAATCGATCGACTTGTTGGCCCGCAATTCAGCCAGCGCCTTTTCCGGGAAAGGCGCATCGAGATAGAGCAGCGCGATGGCGTCGCCGCCCGGCCGGTTGCGGCCGAGCTGGAAGTTGGCGATGTTGACGTTGTTGTTGCCACAGATGGTTCCGAGCAGGCCGATGATGCCGGGGGCGTCGGGGTTGGTCGTGTAGAGCATGTGCTGGCCGACCTCGGCGTCGAGATTGATGCCCTTGATCTGGATGAAGCGCGGCTTGTGGTCGGAAAAGCAGGTTCCGGCGATCGAGCGCGTCTGCTTCTCGGTCGTCACCGTCAGTTTGATGTAGCCGTCGAAGACGCCCGACTTGTCGCGCTTGACCTCGGCGACGATGATGCCGCGTTCCTTCACCATGATCGGCGCCGACACCATGTTCACGTCGGAAACCTGCGGCCGGATCAGCCCGGCCAATGCCGCGCTGATCAGCGCGCGCGTGTTCATCGTGGCGGTAACGCCGTCGAACAGGATCTCCACCTCCTTGATGGGATCTTCCGTCACCTGGCCGACGAATGCGCCCAGAACCTCGGCGAGCTTGACGAAGGGCTTCAGCCGCGGCGCTTCCTCTGCCGTGATCGAAGGCATGTTGATCGCGTTCGACACCGCGCCCTTGACCAGATAGTCCGACATCTGCTCGGCGATCTGCAGCGCCACGTTTTCCTGCGCTTCCGTCGTGGAAGCGCCGAGATGCGGCGTGGTGACGACATTTTCCATGCCGAACAGCGGGTGTTCCGTCGCCGGCTCGGTCTCGAACACGTCGATGCCGGCGCCCGCAACCTTGCCGCTCTTCAGCGCCGCGATCAGGTCGGCCTCCACGACCAGGCCGCCGCGGGCGCAGTTGATGATACGGACGCCGTTTTTCATCCTCGCGATCGAATCCGCGTTGATGATGTTCCGGGTCTTGTCGGTCAGCGGCGTGTGCAGCGTGATGAAGTCGGCGCGGGCAAACAGCGTGTCGAGATCGACCTTCTCGACGCCGAGTTCCGAGGCGCGGTTTTCCGACAGGAACGGGTCGAAAGCGATGACATGCATCTTCAGCCCGACGCCGCGCGTGGCGACGATCGAGCCGATATTGCCGCAGCCGATGATGCCGAGCGTCTTTCCGGTGATCTCGACACCCATGAACCGGTTCTTTTCCCACTTTCCGGCGTGGGTCGATGCGTTGGCCTCCGGGATCTGCCGCGCCAGCGCGAACATCATGGCGATGGCGTGCTCGGCGGTGGTGATCGAATTGCCGAAGGGGGTATTCATCACGATGATGCCCTTGCGGCTGGCGGCCGGTATGTCGACATTGTCGACCCCGATGCCGGCGCGTCCGATCACCCTCAGCTTCGTGGCGGCGGCGATCAGCTTTTCGGTCACCTTGGTGGCGGAGCGGATGGCGAGGCCGTCATACTGGCCGATGATCTCGAGCAGCTTTTCCTTGTCCTTGCCGATGTCGGGCAGGTAGTCGACCTCAACGTCGCGATCCTTGAAGATCTGCACGGCGGTGGGGGAGAGTTTGTCCGAGACGAGTACGCGGGGCATGGGTTTGGTCCTTTGCGATTAGCGTTCACTCCCCTTGCGGGGAGGGTGTCGGCGTAGCCGACGGTGGGGGTGGAAAAGAATGCTGGGAGGGGAAGATTGAAGCTCGGCTCCATGCGTCTTCTGCAAGACCGCGCCGTCGTCACCACCCCCACCCTTCGGGCCACCCTCCCCGCAAGGGGGAGGAAAGAACCGGTCAGGCAGCAGTCTTCAGCGTGGCCTTCTGCGTGGCGAAGGCCCAGTCGAGCCAGGGCGTCAGCGCCGCGAGATCGGAAGCCTCGACGGTGGCGCCGCACCAGATGCGCAGGCCGGGCGGCGCATCGCGATAGCTGGCGATGTCGTAGGCAACCTTCTCCGCTTCGAGCAATCCAGTCAGCCCTTTGACGAACGCCTGCTGGCCAGTATCGTCGAGGCCGGCGACCGCGGGATCGGCAAAGCGCAGGCAGACCGAGGTGTTGGAGCGCAGGTTTTCTGCTTCCGCCAGAAAATCGACGGCCGGATTGGCGGCGACCCAGTTGGCAATGACCGCGGCATTGGCGTCGGCGCGCGCAATCAGGGCACCAAGCCCGCCGACAGATTTCGCCCATTCGAGCGCGTCGAGATAGTCCTCGACCGCAAGCATGGAGGGCGTGTTGATGGTCTCGCCCTTGAAGATGCCTTCAATCAGCTTGCCGCCGGAGGTCAGGCGGAAGATCTTGGGCAGCGGCCATGCGGGCTTGTAGGTTTCCAGCCGCTCGACGGCACGCGGGCTGAGGATCAGCATGCCGTGCGCGCCTTCGCCGCCCAGAACCTTCTGCCAGGAGAAGGTGACGACATCGAGTTTTTGAAAATCGAGCTTTTGAGCGAAGGCGGCCGAGGTCGCGTCGCAGATCGTCAGGCCTTTTCGGTCTGCCGGAATGAAATCCGCGTCCGGCACCCGCACGCCCGATGTCGTGCCGTTCCAGGTGAAAACCACGTCGCGGTCGAAATCGACGGAAGCAAGGTCGGGCAATCGGCCATAGGGCGCCTCGAAAAGGCGCACGTCGGGCAGCCTGAGCTGCTTGACCACATCGGTGACCCAGCCAGCGCCGAAGCTTTCCCAGGCCAGCATGTCGACGCCGCGTTCGCCAAGCAGCGACCACAGCGCCATTTCGACGGCGCCGGTGTCGGAGGCCGGCACGATGGCGATGCGATAGTCGGCCGGAACCTCCAGCACCTCGCGGGTGAGCTGGATGGCCTTCTCGAGCTTGGCCTTGCCGATTTTGGCGCGGTGGGAGCGGCCGAGCGCGGCGTCGCCGAGCGCCTGGAGCGACCAGCCGGGACGTTTGGCGCAGGGGCCTGAGGAGAAATTGGGGTTTGCCGGACGGAATCCGGGCTTCGAAAGCGTCGTCATCGTGGTTCTATCCTTCCAGATAGCAAGCCCCTCGTTGGGGAGGGGTGGCCCACGAACGGCGATATTGCTTGCATGCTCCGGCGTCAAGAGGAAAGTTTCTGTCGCATTCAGGCCGTGAACGAAAACGGCGGGCCGAAGCCCGCCGCCTTGGTCACCGAAATTGCGCCGCGTCTACCAGAGTTCGTAGCGCAGGCCGACCTTGACCTCGTGCGTCGAAAAGCCGTCATCCGTGCCCTGGATGCCGGACGCGCCGGCGGCTTCCGAGAAGTCGTCCCAGCCGAACATGTCGCCGCCGTCGATGTGGCGGTACTTGTAGCCGACATCGAGCTTCAGGTTGTTGGTGAGGTCATATGCCGCGCCCGCCATGAAGGCGTAGGTGAAGCGCCAGTCCTTTTCGCCATCGTGGTCCGCGCTCGATACCGCACCGCCGGGACCCGGGCAAAGGCCTACGCCGTCCACGCAATAGTTGGCGCTGTCGAGACCATCCCAGGAGAGATAGCTGTAGCCGACGCCCGCGCCGACATAGGGCGTCACGCGGACATAGGTGCCGAGATCGACATAGCCGTTGGCCATCAAGCTCAGGACGGACACCGAAGAAGAGTCCTCCGAACGGCAGCTTGTCCCGGCAAAGGCCGGGGCGGTGCTGCACGGACCGTCGGATGATGTCGTGCCGTCGAAATCGGCGCGAAATCCATCAACCGTAAGGTCGCCGCGTATCCAGTCGTTGTAGCGGTAGCCGAAGCCTCCGCCCCAGGTGAAATTCTCGTCCAGGCTGTGGTCGTCGAAGGAGGCGCTGCCGTAGCTCGCGGTGATCGGGTCGAAGGTGCGGTAGTCGACCCCTCCCATATCGGTCGAAAACACGTATCCGACGTCGCCGCGCAGGTACCATCCCGAGCCGACTTCGACCGGGACGAACTCTTCCGCTTCCTCGACGAAGATCGGCGGATCGTAGTCGGCCGCCTGCGCCGGCGCGAGCGGTATGAGCGCCGCGGCGGCAAGCAAAAGAAGAATTCGCGATTTCTGGATCATGGCCACGCCCCCGAAATGGCGAGGCCCAAGCCAGCCCGCCCTGTCAGAAGCATTGTTAACTATAGTGGTTAAGTGCGGGTTAAGGTTAACGGCGATTTTGAGGCCGGGCGGCGTCGACTTCCAGGGGCAACAAAAAAGGCTCCCGGAGGAGCCTCTTTCGATGCTGTCAGGCGATGCCTAGTAGAGCGCGTAGCGCACGCCGAGCTTGATGTCGTGCGAGTAGATGTCGTTGAACTCGAACCCGTCATTGTCAATATCGAAGGCCGGGTCATCGTTGTGGAAGGTTCCGGTCTTGGCGTCGCCCAGCGAGACGAAGCTGTAGCCGAGATCGATGGTCAGCCTTTCGGTCGCCTCGATGCCCAGGCCCGCATGCAGCGCCCAGGCGAGGTTCCATTCCGACTCCTCGTCAGCATAGCCGCCGCCGCCAGTGATTATGTTGACGTCGCGGAAATGCGATATCGTGTTGCGTGATGCGCCGATGCCCGCGCCGAGATATGGCGTGACGCTGTAGAAAGTGCCGAGATCGGCATAGGCGTTGGCCATGATCAGCCATTCCGATTTTTTGGCGCGGAAGTCGTTGGTGGTCAGGCCGGTGACTGTGGAATCCACCCAGTCGAGGGCTTCGAAGTCGGACTTGCCCCGATACTCGACCGTGAGGTCGCCGCGCAGATAGTCATTGAACTCGTAGCCGACGCCGGCGCCAAACAGCGGCGCGGAAGCGAAGCCACCTTCGTCGTACCAGCCGAAGTCCGCGATAGTCGGGTTGTCGTAAAGGCTGGAGTCCAAGCCATCGAAGTCCTGGTTGCTCATGCCAATATGGCCGCGAATGTACCAGCCGCCATAGACCGGCGCGGGAACCTCGATCACCGGCGGTTCGTAGAGATCGGCCGCCATTGCGGGCGCGCAACCGCCCGCGACAACCGCAGCGGCAAGAACCCTTTTTGCGAAATCGTGCATTTCCATACCCCTGCGCATCCTCGCGACGCAAAGTTGCGCGCGACCCAAGATTGAACTCGGCTTGGATAATGAAACGCAAAGGTTAAGGTGCGCTTAACCCTGTTGCTTAACCACGATCGGACAATTGACCTGACCGTGCCGTATATAAAAAAGGCCCGCCGGAATGGCGGGCCTTTCAGCAAAGTAAACAGGTTTCAGGCGGCAGTCTTGATGTCGCCGATGATCCCGACAATGTCGTTCACGACCGTCTCGACCAGCTTCTGGTCGTCGCCCTCGGCCATGACCCGAATCAGCGGCTCGGTGCCGGAAGGCCGGATCACCAGACGGCCGGACTTGCCGAGCCGGTTGCGGGCGTCCTCGATCGCGGCCTTGACGGGAGCCGTCTCCAGGGGCTTGCCGCCGGCGAAGCGGACGTTCTTCAGGAGCTGCGGCACCGGCTCGAACTTCTTGCAGATCTCGCTGACCGGCTTGTTCTGGCGCTTGATGCAGGCCAGCACCTGCAGGGCCGAGACGAGCCCGTCGCCGGTCGTGGAAAAATCCGACAGCACGATGTGGCCGGACTGCTCGCCGCCGACATTCATGCCATGCGCGCGCATGTGCTCGACCACGTAGCGGTCGCCGACCTGGGTGCGGTGCAGCTGCAGGCCGGCATCGCCGAGGAAGCGCTCGAGGCCGAGATTGGACATGACCGTGGCGACCACGCCGCCGCCGGCAAGGCGGCCGCTCTGATGCCAGGATTCCGCGATCAGCGCGATAATCTGGTCGCCGTCGATCGCCGTGCCGTTCTCGTCGACGATGACCATGCGGTCGGCGTCGCCGTCGAGCGCGATGCCGATATCGGCGCGCACCTCGTGCACCTTCTTCGAAAGGCCGATCGGGTGCGTCGAGCCGCACTCCTCGTTGATGTTGAAGCCGTTCGGGTCGTCGTTGATGGCGATGACCTCGGCGCCCAGTTCCCAGAGGGCGGCGGGCGCCACCTTGTAGCCGGCGCCGTTGGCGCAGTCGACGACGATGCGCAAGCCCGACAGCGACATGGAGCGAGGCAGCGTGCGCTTGGCGAATTCGATATAGCGGTCATGCACGCCGTCGACGCGCTTGGCGCGCCCGAGCCCGTCGGCGTCGGCCAACGAAATGTCGACATCCTGATCGAGCAGTGCCTCGATGCGCATCTCGATCTCGTCGGAAAGCTTGTAGCCGTCAGGCCCGAAAAGCTTGATGCCGTTGTCGTAGTACGGATTGTGCGAGGCCGAGATCATCACACCGATGTCGGCGCGCAGCGACCGCGCCAGCATGGCGACGGCGGGCGTCGGTATCGGACCCAGCAGGAACACATCCATGCCGGCCGCGCAGAAGCCCGCGACCAGCGCGTTCTCGATCATATAGCCCGACAGCCGCGTGTCCTTGCCGAGCACGACGCGATGGCGGTGGTTGCCGCGCTGAAATGAAAGGCCGGCAGCCATGCCGACCTTCATCGCAACTTCAGCTGTCATCGGAAATTTATTGGCCCGTCCCCGGATTCCGTCAGTTCCGAAATATCGTCTCGTCATTTACTCGACGTCCCCACGCACGATTCACCCTCAGCCATGCTTTTGCCACAACAGAGGGGCGGTTTGGCATCACATTGTGTGAGTATCTGTTACGAATGCTTAGAAATGGTTGCGGTTTTGGCATGACTGGCCTCGACCCTGCAATTCCACTGCTGGCTGTAACGAGCAGCGAATGCAATACTCACTTTAGTTGTTAGTTGCGCTGGGCGTCAAACTTTATCCACGCTCTCCAGACGAGCCGCATACCGCGCAAAATAAAAACGCCGCGACAAAGCGGCGTTTTCATTGAGTAAGGTTCAGCAGGCTCACCCTTGCGGCTGGGGCTCCATGCCGCCCTCGGGCTCCTCGCCGCTCTTCTTGCGGCGGCCGCCGCCGGTCGCACCCGCCTTCGGCACAGCCGAACCGCGAGAGGTCGGCGTGTCGTCGCCCATGTCGCGCGACGGCTTCTGGCCGGCGATCAACTGCTTGATCTCCTCGCCAGACAGCGTCTCGTATTCGAGCAGGCCTTCGGCCAGCGCGATCCAGTCCTTCTTCTTCTTGGTCAGCACGGACCTGGCCATCGAATAGGCCTCATCGATCAGCCGACGCACTTCGGCGTCGATGATCTGCGCGGTCTCTTCCGAAACGTTCTGGGTGCGGGCCACCGAATGGCCGAGGAACACTTCCTCCTGATTGTCGCCATAGGCGACATGGCCGAGCTTGTCGGAGAAGCCCCAGCGCGTGACCATGGCGCGCGCCAGCTTGGTCGCCTGCTCGATGTCGGACGATGCGCCGGAGGTGATGTTCTCCTTGCCGAACTTGAACTCTTCCGCGACGCGGCCGCCCATCATGATCGCAAGCCTGGAGATCATGTATTTGTAGCTCATCGAGTAGCGGTCGCCTTCGGGCAACTGCATGACCATGCCCAGCGCGCGGCCGCGCGGGATGATGGTCGCCTTGTGCAGCGGGTCGGCCGACGGCACGTTGAGCGCCAGGATGGCGTGGCCGGCCTCGTGATAGGCGGTCAGTTCCTTCTCGGCCTGGGTCATGGCCGAGGAGCGGCGCTCCGCGCCCATCATGATCTTGTCCTTGGCGTCCTCGAACTCGGCCATGGTGACGAGGCGCTTGTTGCGCCGCGCCGCCATCAGGGCGGATTCGTTGACCAGGTTCATCAGGTCGGCGCCGGAGAAGCCCGGCGTGCCGCGCGCGATGACCTTGAGATCGACATTGGGAGCCAAGGGCACATTGCGGACATGGACCTTGAGGATCTTCTCGCGGCCGACGATGTCGGGGTTCGGCACCACGACCTGGCGGTCGAAGCGGCCGGGCCGGAGCAGCGCCGGGTCGAGCACGTCGGGACGGTTGGTGGCGGCGATCAGGATGATCGACTCGTTGGATTCGAAGCCGTCCATCTCGACCAGCAACTGGTTCAGCGTCTGCTCGCGCTCGTCATTGCCGCCGCCGAGGCCGGCGCCGCGATGGCGGCCTACGGCGTCGATTTCGTCGATGAAGATGATGCAGGGCGCGTTCTTCTTGGCCTGGTCGAACATGTCGCGGACGCGGCTGGCGCCGACGCCGACGAACATTTCCACGAAGTCGGAACCGGAAATGGTGAAGAACGGCACGTTGGCTTCACCCGCGACCGAGCGCGCAAGCAGCGTCTTGCCGGTGCCGGGAGGGCCGACGAGCAGCACGCCGCGCGGGATCTTGCCGCCGAGGCGCTGGAATTTTTGCGGGTCGCGCAGATAGTCGACGATCTCGACCAGGTCTTCCTTGGCCTCGTCGACGCCGGCGACGTCGCCGAAGGTGACGCGGCCATGCGCCTCGGTCAGAAGCTTGGCCTTGGACTTGCCGAAGCCCATCGCGCGTCCGGAGCCGGACTGCATCTGGCGCATGAAGAAAATCCACACGCCGAGGATGAGCAGCATCGGCAGCCAGCCAATCAGCGCGCTGAAGATCGAGCCCGAACCGTCGTTCTCGGGCCGGGCGTTGATGGTCACGCCTTTCTGCTCGAGCCTGGAAACAAGCGACGGGTCGCCGGGCGAGTAGGTCTGGAAGCCGGCGGCGTTGTCGACATAGGTGCCGCTGATGCGGTCGCCGGCGATCGTCACCGTCTTGACGCGGCCGGAAGAGAGGTCGCTCAGGAACTCCGAATAGGCGATCTCGCTGGTTGCGCCCCGCGTCTGCGGCGTCTGGAACAGATTGAATAGCGCGATCAGGAGGACGGCGATGATCGCCCAGAGCGCGAGGTTGCGATAATTCGGATTCATCTATTGTCCCGTTTGCGACCGACAACGGGCGCAAGTTCAGTGTGAATGTATGCCCCTAACATAGGGAGGGCACGGTGCATTGCCAAGCAGAACCACTCTTCTCGGTTAAGCTCTGGTCACATTGTGGTTTGCGTATGGCGGGGCCGGAGGCGGCGCTGCGCCCAGCAGTTCGGCCACGGCCCGCGCCGGCTCCAGATCGAAGGAAGGCAGGAAGCGCGCCCAGGGCGCGACAAGCGGGATTGCAACGGGCGCCTCAGGCTCGCGCGCTGGCGCATTTTTCCTCCAAAACATCGGCTCGGCGGAAAGTGCTGCGCGAACAAGACTTGGCGGAACATCATCGACAGCGGCGGCCGGTTCCCCTTCCTCGCGATGGCTCGCGGGACCGACGAGAGCACCCTCGGCCTCTCCTGAAATCCGGTAGCGGCCGTCCCAGATCATGCCGTCGCGAGCCTCCGTCGGCTCGGGCAATCTACGCGCCTCGCGCAGCAGGAAGACGCCGCCGCGGCGCAGGTCGACCAGCGTCCGCGACAATGTGGCGCAAAGCGGCTTTCCCGAAAGCCGTTCGAAAAGCCGGGCCGCGCGCGTCTCGTCGGGCAGATGCGGCGTGCCGCCGATCGCAGCAAGCATTATGCGCAGCGCATAGATGGCGGCCTCGCGAGGCTCGGTCGTGGCAAAGGCCGGGTCGAGCCTGAACAGGCCAGGCGCGACGCTGCGAGCATGCGCCCAAATGAGGCCGGCCGCCTCGCGCCCGAGATATTCGCGCAACAGCGCGGCGTCGCGGGCGGCAGCCAGCAATTTCGAAACATCAGCCTGCTCGCGCAGACGGGCGCGGGCGCGAGGCCGCTCGAACGCCTGGTTGACGTTGGTCGGATCCTCCAGCCATCCGACGCTGCCAGCGCGCAGATAATCGCGCAGCGCCTCGCGCCGGGTTTGCAGCAGCGGCCTCACGATCCATGCCTTTCCGTCGAACAGCGTAGCCGGCGCCATGCCGGCCAGGCCGCGGCCGTCGCTGCGGGCCTGGCGCATCATGACGGTCTCGGCCTGGTCGTCGGCGGTGTGGCCGGTCGCGATCAGGTCGGTCCCTTCGCTCCGGGCGGCCTCGGCCAGAAGTGTATAGCGCGCCTCGCGAGCGGCGGCAGGCAAGCCGGTGGCAGGCTTCGGTCCCTCCCAGGCGAGGATGCGGTGGGTAATGCCGCGGCTTTCGGCAAAACGTGCGACAGCCAGCGCCTCCTCCGCGGAATCCGGCCGCAAGCCGTGGTCGACCGTCACGGCTACCAGCCGCACCGCCGGGGCGTTCGCTTCAAGATAAGCGTTCAGCAACAGAAGCAGCGCGATGGAATCGCTGCCGCCCGACACCGCCGCAATGACCGCGCTGCGCGCCGCAAAATCAAACTTCGAGAATGGTTTTAGAAGGTCGCTGTCCACCCGAAGGGTCAGCACGCCGCCAGCGCCTGTTCCTGCTTGACGCGGCCCTTGAGCGCTCCGGAAATATTGGGATAGCGCTTGCCGATTTCGGCGAAGGTCGCGCAGGCGACGTCGCGCTGGTTAAGCCCGACCAGAGACACGCCGAGCTTGAGCAGCATGTCGGGCGCCTTCTTGGAATCCGGGTAGCTCTTGTTGGCGGAGAGGAAGACTTCCGCCGCGTCGCGATATTTCTGCTGGCCGAGCAGGGATTCGCCGAGCCAGAAATGCGAATCGGCCGTCTTCCGGTCCGAAGGAAAGCGCGCGATGTGATCACGGAAGCCGGCTTCCGCCGTGCTGTAATCGCCCGACAGGATGAATTCATAGGAATTGCGATAGAGTTCTTCCGGGTCGTCGGTGGCGGGCAGCGCGGCCACCACCGCGCCGTCTGGAGCGGGAGGGGGAGCGCCGGCGCCGGGCGGAGGCGTGATCACGCCCTGCGTCGCCTGCCCGTCGACGCTGCCGCTCTTCACATTGCCGTTCTCGTCAAAGGTGATCGTGCCGAAGGTCTTCGGCGGCGCGCCGGGCGCGGACGGATCCTGGGCTGTAGCGTCGCCGGTGATGACCCCCTCGACGCTGCCGGGCTCCGGAGCCGCCGCCCCGCCGCCGGCAGGCGGCTGCCGTTCTGCCGCCGGCGCTTCTGCGACGTTGCGGTTGGATTTGCCCTTGGCGTCCGAGCGCTTTTCAAGCTCCTGGAAACGGAACTCGTTGTCTTCCTGCATCTTGCGCATCTGCTCCTGCATCTGCAGGATCTGGAAGTTGAGTTCCTCGATCGTGCCCGACAGCGAGCGGATCTGCTCTTCGAGCGCGACCAGTCGCGGGTCGCTGGCCTGGGCGTAGCGCACGGTCTCGTCGGCTTTTTTTGCGCCGAACACGCCGGGAAGTCCGAATTTGGGCAAAAGGTCGATGATGCCGGGGCGGTCTTGCTCGTTCGGCTGGGCGAATGCGGCCGTCCCGGAAAAAAGGAATGCGGCGAGAGTGCCGCTCAGGATCGCTCGAAAATACATATGCCTCTCACGGAAAGTGGTCTTTTGCATCGCGCGGAACCGCGCGTTTCGCCTTTTATCAGGGCGGGAGACTTCGGCCAAATTTTGTTTGCGGGCAGCATGAACGAAAAAGGCGGCCGCTGGGGCCGCCTTTGAACGCAACTGTGTCAGTTATGTCAGCTTCCCGCGCCGCTCAGCGCGGTCACCGCGCGCCGGTTCTGCGACCAGCAGGAGATGTCGTCGCACACGGCGACGGGCTTTTCCTTGCCGAAGGAGATGGTGCGCAGCCGGTTTGCGGCCACGCCGCGCGCGACCAGGTAGTCGCGAGTGGCGGCGGCGCGGCGCGCGCCGAGCGCCAGATTGTATTCGCGGGTGCCGCGCTCGTCGGCATGGCCTTCGATCTGGATCGCGTAGGTCGGATATTTGTTCAGCCACTGCGCCTGGCGCGTGAGAGTGCCCTGCGCATCGGCGCGGATCGCCGAGGAATCGGTGTCGAAGAAGATGCGGTCGCCGACATTTACGGTGAAGTCCTGGGCCGAGCCGGGGCTTGCCGCGCCCGCGCCAAGACCGAGATCGGCAGCGCTGTTGGGCGTCTTCTTGGAAGCGCAGCCGGCTATCGCCAGCGCCGCCACCAGGGCGATGATTACGGGATTCGTGGTTAGTCTCGCGATGCGGCGCATCCCCGCCTCTCCTTCGCATTTGAGTGAATTCATTGAACTTCCAGTAACCACGTTGCGGTTAATCGGTGTTCAAGAAACATGGTTAACTTTCGGTTTCCGCGCCGCCGTCCACGGCTCGGTCCGTTGCTTGTTACAGCTTGCGCGCACCCTAGGCGGAATTGCGGCGCAAACGCGGCGATACGGTGAGCCGCCGCGTTTGTCGTCTGTTCGGATTATTCGAGCAGCGGCGACCAGGCCGGGTCTGATGCGAAATTCGCGGTCGGGATCGCCTGCTCGTTGCGCCCGGTCAAGTCGATCGAATGCAGGCGCGGACCGCCCGAGCCGGCCTCCTCCTTGAAGAACATGAGAACGCGGCCGTTCGGCGCCCAGGTCGGGCCTTCCTGCTGGAAGCCGGTCGAAAGGATGCGCTCGCCGGAGCCGTCCGTCTTCATCACGCCGATCGAGAACTGCCCGCCCGACTGCTTGGTGAAGGCGATGAGGTCGCCGCGCGGCGACCAGACCGGCGTCGAGTAGCTGCCGCCGCCAAAGGAGATGCGGTTCTGTCCCGACCCGTCGGCGCCCATCACGTAGATCTGCGGCTGGCCGCCGCGGTCGGAGGTGAAGACGACCTGGCTGCCGTCCGGCGAATAGGAGGGCGAGGTGTCGATCGCGTTGGAGTTGGTCAGCCGCGTCGTCGTCCGGCTGCGCAGGTCCATGGAAAAGATGTTGGAATTGCCGTCCTCGCGCAGCAGGCTCATGATCACCTTCTGGCCGTCCGGCGAGAAACGCGGTGCAAAGGTCATGCCGGGGAAATTGCCGACGAGTTCGCGCTGGCCGGTCTCGATCTGCAGCAGATAGACCCGCGGTTCGCCGCTCTCATAGGACATGTAGGTGATTTCCTGGCGGGTCGGCGAAAAGCGCGGCGTCAGCGCGATCGCCTTGCCATCCGACAGGTAGCGCACGCCGGCGCCGTCCTGGTCCATGATCGCGAGGCGCTTGCGGCGCTGGTTCTTCGAGCCGGACTCGTCGATGAACACGACCCGCGTGTCGAAATAGCCCTTCTCGCCGGTCAACCGCTCATAGATCGCGTCGGCGATGATGTGGGCGACGCGGCGCGAATTGGCCTTGGAGGAGAAGAACTGCTCGCCGGTCAACTGCTGGCCGGCAAAGGTGTCCCACAGCCGGAACTCGGCGCGCAATCTGCCGTCGGCCTCTTCGCTGACCCGGCCGGTCACCAGCGCCTGCGCGTTGATGACCTTCCAGTCCTCGAAACGGGGGGCCGCATCGGGGTTGGAGATCTTTTCGATGAACGCGCCCTTGTCGATCGGCGCGAACAGGCCGGACCGCTTCAAGTCGGCCGCGACGATGCTGGCGATTTCGGCGCCCATCGCGTCGCCCGACAGGAAGTCGGTGATCGCGATCGGCAGCGGTTCGACGTTTCCCTTGTTGACGTCGATCTCGACCAGCGCCTGCGCCGGCAAAATAGCCGCCACGTTCATGCCGGCCGCGAGAGCGCCCATCATCAGGAGTGTCGTCAGGAAATGCTTCATGTAGTTCAGCCTCTTTGGTCCGGATCGGGGATGCGGATGCCGTCTCAGAACATCTCGCTCGGATCGAAATTGAAGATTACCTCCGACCAATTTTCGTACTTGTCGGCAGGAAGCGTATAGGGCGAGCAGCGGATCACAGCCCGCCGCGCCGCTTCGGCCGCAACGCGCTCGACGCCAGACGAACCGCCGCCGGCGATGATCTCTGGAGCACCCTCGAGCGCGCCGCTGGGGTCGAGCCGGAAATGGACGGAAACCTTCAGCGCCTCGCCGTCGAGTGCGCCGGCCGGAACGTTCCAGCAGCGCTGGATTTGGCCGCGCAGCGCGTCCATCTCGCTCTGCGACAGCTTCGAGCCGCTTGTGGTCTTCTCGCCGCCGAGGGCAGCCTGCTGGGTGGAACGCTTGGCGCCGCCGCCGGAGGCCTTCTCCTTGTTGAGCAGGGCCGCGACCTCGTCGGCGTTGAATTCCTTCTCCGTGGATTTCGGCTTTGCCGCCGCTTCCTGCGTCGGCTTGTCGGCCTGCTTGCGGTCAGGCGTCTTGGCCGTCTGCGCTTGCGGCGGCTTCGGCCGCGCCTCGGGCGCCGGGGCGTTTTCGGGAAGCTTCACCGCCTCGGCCTCGGCCGTTTCGGCCACGATCGTCTCCGCCACAGGATCAGGCGTCACCTCCTGCTTGGGCTCGGCGGCCGGCGCACCTTCCGTCGCGGGCGCTGCTTCCTGCTTTGGCTCGGGCTGCTTCACCGGCTCTGGCTTGGGCTGCTCGACCGGCTTCGGCTTCGGCGCGGGCTCCGGGGAAGGAGCGGGCGCGGCGGCGGTTTCGACCGGCTTCGGCTTCGCGTCGGGCGTGACCGGCTTGTCGGTGTCGACCGTGTTTTCGCCTACCTTCTGCGCCTCGGGCACGATGTCCGGCTTTTTGGTCGGCAGCGGCGCCGGCGTTTCATTCACCGTCGCGGTCTTGTCGCCCTGCTGGATCTGGGTGATCTCCTCGACCGGCACGATGTCGACCGGCAGCGCCTCGATGTCGGCGACCTCGAGCGCGCTCGGCGCCGACAGCGTGAACAGGCCGAAGCCGAGCAGCGCTGCGTGCATGACGACCGAGGTGGTGAGACCGGCTTTCATCTCCGTTTACTGGCCGTCCTGTTCCTGCAGCGTCACCAGGCCGAGATTGCGATACCCGGCCGCCGAAATGCGCGCCATGACCTTCATAACCGTGCCGTAGTCGGCGGTCTTGTCGCCGCGCACATAGATGCGTTCCTCATACCCCGCCTGGGCGATCGCCTCGAGTTTCGGCACCACCTCCTCGAGCGGAATCTCCGTCTCCTGAAGGTAGATCTGGCCGCCCTGGTTGACCGAGACGGTGATCGGCTGCGTGTCGGAGTTAAGTGCCTTGGCCTGCGTCTCCGGCAGGTCGATCGGCACGCCGACCGTCAACAGCGGCGCCGCCACCATGAAGATGATGAGCAGCACCAGCATTACGTCGACGAAGGGCGTGACGTTGATTTCCGATATCAGGCCGTGATGGCGGCCGCGCCGCCTGTGGCCGCGCGATCCGCGCCCGCCCGTTTGTCCCGCTGACATTCCCATGCTTTGTTGTCCTCAGCCCTTGGGGGCTACTTTTTCATCGATTTGGCGCGAGAGTATGGCGGAGAACTCGTCGGCGAAGCCTTCCATCCTGACCGCTATCTTGCCGGCGTCCGACGACAGCTTGTTGTAGGCGATGACTGCCGGGATGGCGGCCAGCAGGCCGATGGCGGTGGCGAGCAGCGCCTCGGCGATACCGGGAGCCACCACCGCAAGATTGGTCGACTTCGAGCCGGCGATGGCCTGGAACGAGGTCATGATGCCGACCACCGTGCCGAAGAGACCGATGAAGGGCGCCGCCGAACCGATAGTGGCGAGGAAGCCGAGCTTGCCCTCCAGCCGCTCCATCTCGCGCGTCAGCGCCAGGTCCATCGCCTTGTCGATGCGGGTCTGCAGGCCGAGCGGCGACTTCGCGCCCTTCTCGAAGCTTTTCTTCCATTCGCGCATCGCCGCCACGAAGATCGCGCCCATGCCGACGGTCTTGCGGTCGGCGAGCGTGCGGTAGAGCTCTTCCAGCGACTGTCCCGACCAGAAGATCTGCTCGAACCGGTTCAGCGCGCCGCGCATGCGGGCATAGGCGATCAGCTTGTCGACGACGATCGCCCAGGTCCAGATCGAGGCCAGAAGCAGGCCGATCATCACCAGCTTCACGACCCAGCCGGCCTGCCAGAACAGTCCCCAGATTGACAATTGCACGCCCGGCTCGGCGAGAGGTAGGTTTTCCATACAGACAATTCCTTAGATATCCGGGGCTTGGCTCGCGGCTTAGCCCATTGCGCATCATCCCGTTCGGTCCGTTCGCGCGTAGCTTCCGGAATGCCCTGAAATGCGGCCGTCGCGGGCCTTTTCAGGGCAAAGTTTGGTGAAACGAAGGCGCGCCGAATCCGCCCGATTTCACCGGAGCAAGCCACACGTTGCCCACGTATCTTCATGGACCGTTAAGGTTAAGGATGGGTTAGTGGAGCCGGCGTCCGAATTACGGCTTTCCCGGCATGAAAGCCGCGACCCATTCCTTCGGAAAGCGTTTCGGCCGGCCGTTTTCGCCGATGATCGCCGCCTCCACCCTGGCCTCGACGAGCACCTCGTCGCCGCGCTTCAATTGCTGCGCCATGAAGATGCGCGCACCCGAAATCTCCTCGGCGCGTGTCTCCACCGTCAGTATGTCGTCGATGCGAGCGGAGCCGCGAAAGTCGATCTCCATGCGCCGCACCACCCAGACGATCCTTTCGCCATGCTTGCCGCCGGCGAGTTCGGTGTGGTGGACGCCGGCGAGCCTCAGGAAATCGGAGCGGCCGCGCTCGAAGAATTCGAGATAGCGGGCATGGTAGACGACGCCGGAAAAGTCGGTATCGGCATAATAGACCCGCGCCATCAGCCGGTGGCCCGAGGGCGTCAGCTCGCCGGAGAGACCGGCCATCAGCCGTTCGCGTTCACCATGATCTCCCATCGCGCTTTCCTTCTCGCCCGCGACCTGACACCTGTCGGTGCATTCCGCCGCAACCCGATGGCATCATTGATAACGATGATCAAGACGCGCCGCGCGCCGAACTCGACGCCGTGCTGGTAAAGGTGCGGGCGATGATCGAGGCCGAAGCGTCTTGGGCACGAAGGAGCGGCATGCTCGCCTATCTCGACGAGTAGATTCTATCGCTACTTGACGAATTCGACGAAGATATCGACCTGCTTGTGCAGTTCCCTGGGCATCTCGTCCGCGAGCACTTCGTCGCCGAAGTCCTTGCGCCTGTCGAAACGCCGGATGTCGATCGCCCCCTGCAGGAATTTGCGCATGGCGCTCGTCAGTTCATAGGCGGTGTAATCGATTCCGCACGCCTTTGCCGCTGCGGCGGTCGCGACCCTGACGTTTGCGCCATGCTGGCCGACGCTTTTGATGAACGGGAAATTCGCATCGTCGCCGTCAAGGGCCTTTTCGCAAAGCGACGCGTCGATGGAAACCTGTCTGCGGCAGGCGAAAGGCCTGACCGCATAAATGGAACAGCTTCCCTCCACCAGAAACGGGCAAGGGACGCGTTTCGCCATGCGGTCGTCCACATTCATGCGAAAGGTGGTTTCGATGCGAGCGACCAGCGCTTCGATTGCCGCAGCGGACCAGGTCGACTTCACGTGCCGGGCGATCATGTCAATCTCGACGATGGTCGCCGACACGGCGATGTGGCAGCAGAAGTTGCAACCCTTCCGGCAGGCGATCGGCACGTTCTTCTGTGCGTCGTCATGGCCCGCATCGAAGATGGAGTAAAGCTCGGCCATATCAGGAGAGCCGCCGCGCTGTTCGAGACAGTCCTTGGCAAACAGACTGAGCGACAAAAGCTGAGTGAGCGACACAGGCAAGCCAAGCCCGGTTCGCCGCAGGCTGCGGTAGCTCTCGCGTAGGGTCCGTTGCAGCGTCCGTCGTTCCACTCGTGATTGCGGTGGGCGCATGCCGGCCTACTCCTCTTCCTCGAACAGGCTGATCTGCTGGACCGCGAGGTCGCGCGGTGCTTCGATCCCGAGATGCCTCCAGGCGTTCGCAGTCAGCACGCGGCCGCGCGGCGTGCGCATGATAAAGCCCTGCTGGATCAGGTAGGGCTCGATGATATCCTCGATAGCGTCGCGCGGCTCCGACAGGCCGGCGGCGATGGTTTCGATGCCAACCGGGCCGCCGCCGAAATTTTGCGCGATCATCGAGAGATAGCGCCGGTCGAGAGAATCGAGCCCGAGCGCGTCGACCTCGAGCCGGGTCAGCGCTTCGTCGGCCACCTTGCGCGAGACATGATCGGCGCCGGCGACGCTGGCGAAATCGCGCACCCGGCGCAGCAGCCGCCCGGCGATGCGCGGCGTGCCGCGGGCGCGCCGGGCGATCTCCAGCGCGCCATCGTCGCCGAGCGGCATGCCGAGAATGCGCGCGCCGCGCCGCACGATCATCTCCAGTTCCTCGACCGAATAGAAATTGAGCCGCACCGGAATGCCGAAGCGGTCGCGCAGCGGATTGGTGAGCAGGCCGAGCCGCGTGGTCGCGGCTACGAGCGTGAACTTTGCAAGGTCGATCTTCACCGACCGCGCCGCAGGCCCCTCGCCGATGATCAGGTCGAGCTGATAGTCCTCCATCGCCGGATAAAGGATTTCCTCCACCGCCGGGGAGAGCCGGTGGATCTCGTCGATGAACAGGACGTCGCGATCCTCGAGATTGGTGAGCAGCGCGGCCAGATCGCCGGCCTTGGCGATGACGGGGCCGGAGGTCGAGCGGAAGTTGACGCCGAGTTCGCGCGCCATGATCTGGGCAAGCGTGGTCTTGCCGAGGCCGGGCGGGCCGACGAACAGCACATGGTCGAGCGCCTCGCCCCGGCCCTTCGCCGCCTCCACGAACACTTTCAGGTTTGCCCGCGCTGCAGCCTGGCCGACGAATTCGTCCAGGCTCTGCGGCCGCAGCGTGGTGTCGGCGTCCTCGCCGCGCGGGTCGGGGGAGATAAGACGGGGCGCGGTGTTCATGCGAGGAGTTCCATGGAGGGAATGGCGGCTGCGGCGGGCGCATCCAAGGTTACGGTACGAGAACAGCCGGCCCGCTCGGCAGAGAAGGCAATGAGGTGATCGGCCAGATCTCCCGACTTGACCTTTCCGCCACGGATCAACGTGGACAAGAACTGCTGTTCTTCAAAGACCAACGCTGGAGATGACAACAACGTCCCGATAACGTAGGCGACCTGCTCCTGGGAATATCGATAGCGACTCCGCAGTACCCAGATGAATTCAACGAGGACAATGATACTTACGAATGCCTGATCGTCTTGCGTGCGGCTGGCTAAAAAAGCGGCGGCCTTTCTGAACTCGTCCCCATCATCGTCAATCACAAAACGGACGAGCACATTGGTGTCCACGCCGATCATTTGTGGCGTTCTCGCCACTCTCGCGAGATTCGCTCATCGTCTTCGGCCAGATAGCGCCCGATTGCATCGTCGATGTCTTTCAGCGAGGCTCCGGCACCCGCCGGGGGTTTTCCGAGAATTCCGGCCAAATCGGCGATTGATCTGTTCTTGGGAATCATCATCGCCCCTCCATCGACGATGACGAATTCCACCCTGTCACCGGAATGAAGGTTCAACTGCTCACGCACTTCCTGAGGGATCGTCGTCTGCCCTTTTGAGGTGATTTTTGCCGGATAGCCCATTGTTACACCTGATCACTCCTTACGTTCCATAGCATAGTAAGGAATTTGTCGCTCGGCAATACTCACCGCGCCAGTTCCTTAAGCCCGAGTCTGATCAGCCTGGCCGAATCCGCGCCGTCACCCGCGCTCTTCATCGCCGTCGCCACCGCATTCGCCGCTATATCGCGCGAATATCCGAGATTGGTGAGCGCCGAGACCGCGTCGGCGATGGGTGCGGGCGCGACACCCTCGCCGAGTTCCTGCTTCAGCCCGATTGTGCCCGACGCTGTTCCGGCAAAGGCCGGCGCCTTGTTCTTCAGTTCAGTAACGATGCGCTCGGCGACTTTCTTTCCGACACCCGGCGCCCTCGATACGGTCGCGATATCCCTCAGCGCAATCGCGTTCGCCAGGTCGGAGGGGGCGAGGGTGGAAAGGATCGCCAGCGCCACCTTGGCGCCGACGCCCTGCACGTTGTTCATCAGCATGCGGAACCACTCGCGCTCCAGCGCGGTACGGAAGCCGTAGAGCCGGATCATGTCCTCGCGCACATAGGTCTCGATAAACAGCGTCACCGCCTCGCCGGCGCCGGGCAACCCGGCCAGGGTGCGCGACGAGCAGTAAGCGACGTAACCGACGCCATGCACATCGACGATGCAATGATCCTCGTCGACCTCGTCGAGCGTGCCCTTGAGCTTTCCGATCATGAATGGGTGTCCGGAGCTATGATTTCAACAGCGCTTTTGGGGTCAATCAGGGTCGATGTCGTCACGTGATCCCCGCAACCAATCTACATATTCCTTGCCATCCATCCCCATCGTCTCGCAGGTGCCGGACATGCTCGCAACCCGTTCCTCGAATGTCCGGCCCGAGGACGAGTCCGCTCGCTTCTGAAGAAAGATGCCGTCGTCCCTTTCCACGAATTCGACTTCCGATCCCGGTCCAATGCCGAGCCGGTCTCGAATTTCTTTCGGTATCGTAACCCGGCCTTTGGTTGTAACCCGCATAGCAATTCCCCAGGGTGTTCACCTATCTCGCTTGCGCGGAACAAGTCAAGAACATCACCCAGCAAGCGCCGCCAGCCTCGCCACCGCGCTGCGTCGGTGATGCGCGTGGCAGATGGCGATCGCCAGCGCGTCGGCGGCATCCTCGCTGTCGAAGACAGCCTTCGGCATCAGCACCTTGACCATCATGGCGATCTGCTTCTTGTCGCCATGGCCGACGCCGATCACCGCCTTCTTGACCGCGTTGGGCGCATATTCGGCGACAGCAAGCCCGGCAAGCGCCGGCACCAGCATGGCGACCCCGCGCGCCTGGCCGAGCTTCAGCGTGGCGGCCGCGTCCCTGTTGACGAAGGTTGCCTCGACCGCTGCCTCGTGCGGCAACTGGGCGCGCAATATTTCCGAGAGTCCGTCATGCAACTGGCATAGCCGCGCGGCAAGCGCCGCCTTTTCGTCGGACCGTACGGTGCCCGAGGCGACGAAGCGCAGCGAATTGCCGAGCGTATCGACGATTCCCCAGCCGGTGCGCCGGAGCCCGGGGTCGATGCCGATGATGCGAATCGCGCCGTTCATGCCAGCCAATCTACCCCGGGCGGCCACGCTTGTCAGATAAAGGCTGTGGACGGCCCCCGGAACAGGGAACCGATTGCGGGCCGCCACGTTTGCGAAGGCTGCCCTCTTTGCCTCTGGCGGGATGCAGTTGAACCGGCGGAATGCCCCCTGTCCCTGTCGACATCTCCGCCGGTTCATCCGCCATTCGTCTAAAACAGTATTTACTCAACTGAACGGCCCCCTATATCCGCCGTTTCGACTTGGTAGGGACGCGAGGCCAAGGGGAGAGATCGTGACTCGCGAGAAGCGCGAAGACTACATCTACAGCCGAGCTTACGAGCTTGCAGCGACCGGCCTTCACCTGGAGCCGATCACCATCGTTTCCGCACTCATCAAGGAAGGCTATCCGGAAGCGGCCGAAGTCCTGGACAACCCTCTCGTGCGCAACGACCTGCGCCGGGTCTGCGCCCGCAACTGGCCGGGCGTCGCGGCGGAAAAGCCGGCAAGCGGAGCGGAACACCACACGCCGCGCAAGCGGCGGAGAAAGCCGCCGTCGAAGGATCTCAGTTAAGAGGAAAGTTGGCTGCTGGGGCGCGGCCAGTGTCCTGTGGCGGCGAACCGGTCAGCCGCGGGCGAACGCGGTGTTCAAGAGCGTGATCTGGTCCGAGACCGGGTTGGTGCGCCTGCCGACCGGTGCGGCAGTGGCGCCGCCAGCGGCACCGCCGTAGATCTCCTCGTCCATCCGGCGCACCAGCGCCTGCAGCCTCAGCGAACGGTTCACCAGGTCGACGAACGCCCCGGGCAATTCGCTCCAGCCGGCGGCGTCGTCATGCGCCGACGCCGTGTCGAGGCGCACCTTCGACTTTTCCGACGCGACCTGGTCGCGGGTCATCTCGCCGGAATTGGCGGCGCGCTGCAGAAGCAGCCACGAGGCGACCTGCATCAGGCGGGTGGTGAGCCGCATCGATTCGGCGGCGTAGAGCGTGGCGGCCAGCCGCGACAGCTTCTTGGCTTCGGCGCGGCCCGGGCCGTCGAGATATTCTGCGGCCTGTTCGACCAGCCCCATTCCCTCATTGTAGAGAGGCTTGAAGGACTGGGAGAAGATCCGGCGTTCCGCCAGCCGGACTGTCTTCGCGCCACCCTTCGAAGCCTCGATCATATGTTGCCCCTGCATTCCTGAAACCGCCGCATGCCATGTGATGGCAGCCCGCCGGCGCGTTCCGAACCTATACGATACCGTTTCGGGAAAATGCGCCCCTGCATGATTGAAGGCAAGCACATGTTTAACAGAAGGTTAACGCGGGAGCCTGGCGGCGGGTTGTCCACCGCGGGCCGGCGAAGATAAAAAAAGAGCCGCTGAAAGCGGCTCTCAGGAGTTTAACAGGGAGGCGTCAAACGAAGTGGCTCCAAACCACTCGGTAAGAATCCAGATAACTGGATGCGCATAGTAAACGCCCGTAAAGCTTAACAGTGGGTTAACGATCCTGAAAAAATTGTCGTCAACCGACCGTCGCGTCCCGTGTTGGCACAGCCGTCCGATCGTCCACTTTCCACAGTACCGGAAGCGCTATCCAGGCGAAAAGCAGTAGCGAGGCGAAGAAGCCCATCGAGCTCACGGCCACAACGGGTTCTATCCCGGGATTGCCGCCGAGCAGGAAGAACAGCCCGACAACCAGGCCGATGCCGCTGACGGCGGTCAGCCAGAAATGCGCGGGCGCCAGCCGCGAGGCGCGGGCCGCCGGAACCAGCTGATAGAAGAACGCGAACACCGCCGACATCAGCCAGCCGGCCACCATGATATGGGCGTGCGTCGGCATCTGGGCATGGTCATGGCTGATCGCCATGGAAAGGCCGAGTATCATTCCGGCGATCGCGTAGCCGATCGCCAGCGTGAAGAAATTGCGTGCTATTGCGTGCATTGTGGACCCCCTTGCTGAGCCGCCCCCGCGGCCGTGCGCGCTATTCTACCGCGTGGGCCCGCCTTTTGCAGCAGCATTGTTTCCGGACCATGTCGCCCGCGCACAAGCCGCGCCTTCGCGCGGTTACGTAGCCGCTACAATGCCTTGGCCAGTTCGCGCAGCCTGAACTTCTGGATCTTGCCGGTCGAGGTTTTGGGAATCTCCGCGAAGATCACCGTGCGCGGGCATTTGAAGCGAGCCAGAAGCGTGCGGCAGTGCTCGATGATCTCCGCCTCGGTCGCCGTCCTGCCGGGCTTCAGCTCGACATAGGCGACCGGCGTCTCGCCCCATTTGTCGTCAGGTCGCGCGACCACGCCACAGGAAGCGACGGCCGGATGTTTGTAGAGCGCGTCCTCGACCTCGATTGAGGAGATGTTCTCGCCGCCCGAGATGATGATGTCCTTCGACCGATCCTTGAGCTGGATATAGCCGTCCGGATGCATGACGCCGAGGTCGCCGGAATGGAACCAGCCGCCGGCGAAGGCCTCGTCGGTCGCCGGCCGGTTCTTCAGGTAGCCCGTCATGACGATATTGCCGCGGAACATCACCTCGCCGATGGTCTCGCCGTCGGCCGGCGTCGGCTCCATCGTCTCGGGGTCGAGCACCGTCAGCGCCTCCAGCGCGGCGTAGCGCACGCCCTGGCGCGCCTTCTTCGCCGTGCGCGGGCCCTTGTCGAGTGCGTCCCAGCCGGCGTGCCATTCATTGACAACGGCAGGGCCGTAGGTTTCGGTCAGCCCATAGAGATGCGTAACCGCGAAGCCCGCGTCGGCCATGCCCGAAAGCACCGCCTCGGGCGGCGGGGCGGCGGCGGTATTGAAGGTCACCGTCTGCGAAAATTCCCGCTTCTCCGCATCGGGCGCGTTGATCAGCGTCGACATCACGATCGGCGCGCCGCAGAGATGGGTGACGCCGTGGTCGGCGATGGCATCGTACATCACCTTCGCCCGCACCCAGCGCAGGCAGACATGCGTGCCCGCCTGCACGGCCAGCGTCCACGGAAAGCACCAGCCATTGCAGTGGAACATCGGCAGCGTCCACAGATAGACCGGATGCTTGCCCATGCCGGCGTGGATCGTGTTGGCGTAAGCCATCAGCGCTGCACCGCGATGATGGTAGACCACGCCCTTGGGATTGCCGGTGGTGCCGGACGTGTAGTTCAGCGAGATCGCATCCCACTCGTCGTCAGGCATCGACCACGAAAATTCCGCGTCGCCGCCCCGGACAATATCCTCGTAGTCGAGCGAGCCGATGCGTTCCCCCTTTGGATAGGGAGCGTCGGCCGCGTACTCCGGATCGTCATAGTCGATGACCAGGGGCCGGACCTTGGCCAGCGCCAGCGCCTCCTTCATGACGGCGGAAAACTCGCGGTCGACGATCAGCACCTTGGTCTCGGCATGGTCGAGTTGGAAGGCAATGACCGCCGCGTCGAGCCTTGTGTTCAGCGAATGCAGCACGGCCTTGACCATCGGCACGCCGAAATGCGCTTCCAGCATGGCCGGCGTGTTGGACAGCATCACCGTGACAGTATCGCCCTTGCCGACGCCCTTTTGGGCCAGCGCCGAGGCAAGCTGCAGCGACCGGCGCCAGAAGTCGCGGTAGGAAAGGCGCATGCGCCCGTGGATGATGGCGGTCTGGTCGGGATAGGTCTTCGCCGCGCGCTCGAGATAGGTGAGCGGCGTCAGCGGCTGGTAATTGGCGGTATTTCGCTCCAGGCCGCTGTCATAGATGCTTGGCACTGGTGTCTCCCCACTGGATAAGTTTTAGTGGAGCTTAGCGGCAACGATTGGCATAGTCATCTGGTGCTGGGCGGCCGGCAGATAGACGAGCCGCGGCACTCAAAAACCTTCGTCAGCAAGCGCTGCGGCTTTTGCCGCGATGGCCTCCTCTACCTCGTCATCGCTGTGGGCTTCACCTTCCGCGATCGACGCATCCAGTGTTGCGCGAAGCGCCTGAAGCCTCGCTTCGCGCTCTTCGACCAGCCGAAGCCCCTCACGCACGACTTCGCTTGCCGAACCGTAGCGGCCCTGCCTTACGATTCGGGTGACAAAGCCTTCCCAGCGCTCTCCAATGGAAACGTTCACAACGATGCCTCCTGCAGGGCATCAGTATAGCCGATAGCAAGAATGGCGTAATCTTTGTTATTCGTTTGCCGGACTTGATCAGAAGCGAGCGCCGGACGTAGCGCTGCCGACGGACGCCGTCGGCAATTGCGCGAATCCGCTCGCCTTCCTGTCAGCGGACTGGCGTCCGCCCCAGCCGATCCTGGGCAGCCATTCGAGATAGTAGGCGAAGGCGAACTGCAGCGCGATGCCGGTGGAAAGCAGGATGGCGTCATAGACGAAGCCGCCGGGGCTGACGATCTTCATCACCTGGCACAGCATTGCCAGGATAGTGCCGGCGATGAACACGGGCAGCGAATGCCTGCCGAGCACCGCCAGCGGGTTGCGCTCGCTCGTCCGCGCCAGGTTCGAGAGGCCCGGCAGCACCGCGATCAGGTAGGCGAGCGAGAGGATATGCAGAAGCCGAGACAGCGAAAGGAACGTCTTGTCGAAGCCGGCCAGCACCGCGGGCAGCGCCAGCGACGTCTCGGCGCCCCAGAGCGGAAGCCGGACCCAGACTAGCGCGAAGACAAGATAGGCGACGGCCAGCAAGACCAGGCACCAGTTGAAGCGGAGCGCGCCGCCGCGCCGGACATGCATCGTCGAGGCGACGCCTATGATGAACAGGAACTGCCATGACAGCGGATTGAGGAACCAGAAGCCTTCCGTCGGGAAGTTGACGGGCGCTATCTGATAGATGCCGGCGAGCAGCCAGGCGAGCCCCGAAACCGTGACCATCAGGCCGAGGCTGACACTGCCGAGCAGGAGGAAGAACGGCATCATCAGGAGCACGACGGCATACATGGACAGGATGTTGTTGTAGCCGATCTGGTGGCCGAGCGTGGCGATGCCGAGCAGCGCCTCCGGCGTGTCATTGATGATCATCTCGATGTTGATCAGCTTCAGAATGCCGGGCCGGGCGAAGTAAAGCGCGGCGGCCGAGAATATGGCCAGCGTCGCCACCGTCGTCATGACGTGGGCGATATAGAGCACGCCCGCGCGCTTCCATGCCTTGAGCGCGATCAGCAGCCTGTTGCCCGGCTGGAACTTCAGTCCGTAGGCCAGGCCGACGGCAATGCCGGAGATCAGCACGAAGGCTTCGGCCGAATCGGAAAAGCCGAAATTCTTGTGGGTGAGGTGCTCGAACAGGGTGCCGGGCACGTGGTTGACGAAGATCGTCAGCAGGGCCAGCGCCCGGAAAACGTCGATGCGGGTGTCCCGCCGTGGTTGGGGACTGACGGTTATCGCGGTCATGCTTTCTTCCGTGACGTTCCTTCGGGCGCCTCGCGATTCGATTCGGCGGCGCGACGAATCCGCCACGCAAAAGCTGTCCGAAAGAGGCAGATTTGTGCGCCTCTCCGTCACAAAATAATTCACCGTTAAAACATTTGGATGACACCGTCCCAGATCAGCTTGAGCCCGATGATCGCCACCGTGGCGTAGGTGAACGGATAGAACACTTCCGGCCGCATGCGGCGGACGAGCCATGCGCCGGCCAGCGTTGCGAGCGGCGCCATCGGCATCAGCACGGCCGATGCCGTCAGGTTGGTCGTATCGAACTGGCCGAGCGCGAAATAGGGAACCAGCTTGACGGCATTGGTGACCGCGAAAAAGATCGCGCTGGTGCCGGTCAGCACTTTCGGGTCCATCCGCAACGGCAGCGCGTAGACCTGAAAGGGCGGCCCGCCGACATGGGCGACGAAGCTGGTGAAGCCGGCCACGGCGCCCCAGAAACCGGCAGCGAGCCGGTTGGGCTTGGCGGCATAGGCGGAACCGTGCCTGAACTGCTGGTACACCCAGCGCGCGACGAACACGACCGCCACCGCGCCGACGATGAAGCGCACCATGTCGGCTGTTACCAGCGCCGCCGTCAGCCAGCCGAGGCTTATGCCGGCCACCGCGCCGGGCAGCATCGTTGCCAGCGTCAGCCGGTCGAAGACGCCGCGCCAGGTCCACAGCGAGACCATGTCCATCAGCACCAGGATCGGCAGCAGGATCGCGGCCGCCTGCACCGGCGGCATGACCAGCGCCATAAGCGGCACGCCGACGAAACCAACCGCGCCGCCGAAGCCGCCTTTGGACAGGCCGACGAGAATGACGGCCGGAATGGCGGCCGCGTAGAACCACGGATCGGTGAGCAGCGCGTTCATGGAAAGCCTTTCGCGATCCCGCAATATCGCGGCAGCGGCGATTCGGCGAGAGGCGGAACCCTGTTCAAGCGACGTGCCTTCGTCTATGCCCAAATCCAACCACGATCCCGCTGCATGGGAACCGACAGAAAGCTCAGGAATGCCCGTCACACCGCCAAACCGCTGCCGCATCGTGCTGATCGCTCCGCCCGGCGAAGACGCCGCGGCGTTCGAGCAGCAGCTGCGCGCCGCCATTTCGGGCGGCGACATCGCCTCGATCATCCTGCCCGCCTACGGCGTCGACGAAGCCTCGTTCCAGGCGTTTGCCGAGCGCATCGTGCCGGTCGCTCAATCTGCGAACATCGCCGCCATCATCGCCGAGGACACGCGCATCGCCGGCCGGGTCGGAGCCGATGGCCTGCATCTCGAGGCGGGAAGGGCCGCACTTGAGGAAGCGATCGAGCGCTTCCAGGGCCGGCTCACGGTGGGCGCGGGCGGGGCCAAGACCCGCGACGACGCGCTGGATCTCGGCGAGGCGCGTCCCGACTACATATTCTTCGGCCGCTTCGGCTATGACAACAAGCCCGAGCCGCACAACCGCAACCTGGCGCTCGGGCGATGGTGGGCCGAGATGATCGAGATACCATGCATCGTCATGGCCGGCTCGGACATCGCCTCCGTTTCGATCGTGGCCGAAACCGGATGCGAGTTCGTGGCGCTATCCAGCGCCATCTTTGGCGAAGGCGTCGATCCCGAGCAGGCCGTCGCGCGCGCCAACGCCATTCTCGACGACACGGCGCCGCGGTTCGGGGAGTAGGTCTTGGCTGTACTGCAATCGTCCGTCCGGACATGGCTCACGGCGCTGGCGCTGCTTTCAGCGACGACTCCCGGCGTCTATGCGGAAGACGCTGCGCCGGCTGATCCCGCACCGACGCAGAAGGCCGCGCCGGAAACGAAATTGCCTGCGGAAGCTCCGACGGAGCCGGCGCCGAAAGCTCTCACAGCAGAGCCGTTGGCAAAAACTCCCGACACGCCGCCGGCTTCCGGCCCTTTGCCCGCGGGAGCAAAACCGCTAGGCGTCGATCCCACGCGGTTCGGCGGCGGCAGGAGCGACGGCAAGCCCGATCCGGCGCGTTTCGGGACCAAGCCCGCCGATCCCGCCTATGGCGCGTTCCAGCGCGGGCTCTACAAGACCGCCTACAATCTGGCGCTGGTGCGCGCCGAAAACGGCGATCCGGCCGCGCAGACGCTGGTCGCCGAAATCCTGTCGCGCGGGCTTGGCATGGCCCGCAACGAGGCCGAAGCCGCCAAATGGTACGCCCGCGCTTCCGAGCAGGGCGTTCCTGAGGCGCAGTTCCAGTACGGGCTGATGCTTCTCGACGGGCGCTTCGTGAAAGCGGACCCACAGGGCGCCTATGCCCTTATGCAGGCGGCTGCCGAAGCCGGCAACCGGCTGGCGCAGTTCAATTTCGCGCAGATGCTGGTCGATCGCGAGAGCGGCGAGAAGGGCCTCGCCAAGGCGGTGTCCTACTACGAGCGCGCGGCCAGGGCCGGGCTTGCCGACGCGCAATATGCGATGGCGCAGGTCCACGCCAATGGCGTCGGCGGCAAGGCCAAGGACGAGAAGGAGGCGCGGCGCTGGCTGCTTCTCGCGGCACGACAGAATTTCGATACGGCGCAGCTCGATCTCGCCACCTGGCTGGTTGACGGGCGCGGCGGCGGGCGCGACCTTAAGGAAGGCTTCCGCTGGATGAGGCGGGCGGCCGAGGGCGGCAATGTCGCGGCGCAGAACCGCCTCGCCAAGCTTTACATGAAGGGGCTAGGCGCCGACCCGGATTCTATCGCGGCGGCAGCCTGGTACATCCTTGCCCGGCGCGCCGGCCTCACCGATCCCGAGATGGAGGATTTCTTCGACGGCCTGACCGACGAGGAACTCCAGAAAGCTCTGGAGCGCGCCAACCGGCTGCGCTGAGGGCCTGCTTCTCCGGCATTTCCCTCGATCCCTTGCCTCTTTTGCCGATTTGTGGTCTTGGAGGCGCCGAAACCGCCTGTCGGCGTACAAACCTCCGGAATAGCAAAATATGGCCAAGATCAACGGCAACGAAATCCGTCCCGGCAACGTCATCGAGCACGATGGCGGGCTCTGGGTGGCGGTCAGGACCAACCATGTGAAGCCCGGCAAGGGCGGCGCCTACAACCAGGTCGAGCTGAAGAACCTCATCAACGGCACCAAGCTCAACGAGCGCTTCCGCTCCGCCGAGACCGTGGAAAAGATCCGTCTCGAGCAGAAGGATTTTTCCTACCTCTACGAGCAGGGCGACGCGCTGATATTCATGGACACCCAGAGCTACGAGCAGCTCGAACTGCAGAAGGATTTCGTCGGCGACCGCGCCGCCTTCCTGCAGGACGGCATGATGGTCACCGTCGAACTCTACGACGAGCGCCCGATCGGCATCTCGCTGCCGGACCAGGTGACGCTGACCATCACCGAGGCCGACCCGGTCGTCAAAGGGCAGACCGCCGCTTCGTCCTACAAGCCGGCGCTGCTCGAAAACGGCATCCGCGTCCTGGTTCCGCCCTTCATCTCGTCGGGCGAGAGGATCGTCGTCGACACCAACGAGATCACCTACGTCCGCCGCGCGGACTGAACAGATTAGGCAGTAGGCAGTAGGCAGTGGGCAATCGGCAGTAAGACCGCCTACCCCTAGAATTACCGACTGCCAACTGCCCATTGCCTACTGCCCATCTAGACAGAAGCGACATCCGCCATGCCCCGTTCAGCGATCCTCAATGTCATGGTCCAGGCCGCCATGAAGGCCGGCCGCTCGCTGGCGCGCGATTTCGGCGAAGTGCAGAACCTGCAGGTGTCGCTGAAGGGCCCCGGCGACTTTGTCAGCCAGGCCGACCACAAGGCCGAGGAGATAATCCACACGGAACTGTCCCGCGCCCGCCCGGGCTATGCTTTCCTGATGGAGGAGCGCGGAGTGGTTTCGGGCGAGGACGACCAGCACCGCTGGATCGTCGATCCGCTCGACGGCACCACCAACTTCCTGCACGGCCTGCCGATCTTCTCGATCTCAATGGCGCTTGAGCGCCAGGGCCAGATCGTCGCCGGCGTCATCTACAATCCGGCCATGGACGAGCTCTACACCGCCGAACGTGGCGGCGGCGCCTTCATGAACGACCGCAGGCTACGCGTGGCGAGCCGCACCAAGCTCACCGATACGGTCGTCGGTACCGGCGTACCGCATCTCGGTCGTGGTCATCACGGCAACTACCTCATCGAGCTTCGCAACGTCATGGCCGAAGTGTCGGGCGTTCGCCGGCTCGGCTCTGCGGCGCTCGATCTCGCCTATGTCGCGGCGGGCCGCATGGACGGTTTCTGGGAACATTCGCTTTCGCCGTGGGATATGGCAGCGGGCATATTGATGATCCGCGAGGCCGGCGGCTTCGTCAGCGACCCGGCCGGCGGCAATGCCATGTTCGAGACCGGCTCGATCGTCGCTGGCAATGAGACCATCCACCGCGCGCTCCTGAAGACGCTCAAGAAGCCGCTCACGCCGCGCTGAACCGCCGCGCCCCCAAGGCTTGAAAAACGACCTGGCGACCGGTCAAATAAGCCGGCATGACGAGCGACCCGCAACCACTTCAAGCCGACGTGCCCTTCATGGGACGCTTTCAGCATTCGCGCGCCGAGCTGATCGCCGACGGCATCGTTCACGCGGTGGGGATAGTGCTCGCGATCGCCGTCGGCTCGGCGCTGCTCGCAATGTCTGCTTTTCACACCGGTCCGGGCGAATACATCGCTACGGCATTCTTCGTCGTCTCGGTCCTGACCGTGCTGTCGATTTCGCTTGCCTACAATCTCTGGCCGATATCGCCTGCGAAATGGATATTGCGGCGCTTCGACCATGCGGCGATCTATCTTCTGATCGCGGCGACCTACACGCCCTTCCTCGCGCAATTGAAGGACGTCTCACTTGCGCGCTGGATGCTCGCACTGGTCTGGTCCGCCGCCGCCCTCGGCATGGCGACCAAGATGCTTTTTCCCGGCCGTTTCGACCGCGCCGCCGTCGTTTTCTATCTTGCAATCGGCTGGAGTGGCGTCGTGGTCCTGCGGCCGATCCTGGAAATCCTGCCGTCGACGACGATTGCGCTGATTGTCGCCGGCGGCATCGTCTATTCCTGCGGCGTGGTGTTCTTCGTGTGGAAGGGGCTGCGATTCCAGAACGCCGTCTGGCATGGCTTCGTGGTGACCGGCGCCGGCCTGCATTTTGCGGCCCTGATCGACTGTCTGGTCATCGACCGCCTCTGATCCGCTGCTGCGGTCTCACGGCGTCTTTCAATTTCGTCACAATTCCGTTTAGAGTCGCGGCGAGTTTGGTTTGGTCGCGGCGACGGATTCGGGGCGCATGGCATTTTTGCGAAAATTCGGCAGCAGCGAGGCATCCGAAGGCGGCGGCTATGATCCCTACCGGCTGTCGAGCCCGCAGGTCTTCCTCCTCTCCATGCTGGTGTTCCTGGCGATCGTCGCGTTCATCGCGGCGATCCTTGCCCGGCAGATTTCCTCGGCCTTCACCACCAATCCCGGCCTGAACGGGCTGATCCTCGGCGTTCTGGCGGTCGGCATCCTGCTCGCCTTCGTGCAGGTGGTGCGGCTGTTCCGCGAAATCCGCTGGGTCAATTCGTTCCGCGCCGGCTCCGAAGTCGTCGAGCCGGTGCTGCTTGCGCCGATGAAGGCGCTGCTCAGCCGCTCCACCTCCATGGCGCTTTCGACGAGTTCGATGCGCACCATGCTCGATTCGATCGCCACCCGGCTTGACGAGACCCGCGACATTTCGCGCTACCTGATCGGCCTTCTGGTGTTTCTCGGCCTGCTCGGCACCTTCTGGGGCCTGTTGCAGACGATCGGTTCGATCGGCGACACCATCCAGTCGCTTGACCCCGGCTCCGGCGACGCAGCCTCCGTGCTCGAGTCGCTGAAATCCGGCCTGGCCGCGCCGCTCGAAGGCATGGGCACGGCGTTCTCGTCGTCGCTGTTCGGCCTCGCCGGTTCGCTGGTGCTCGGCTTCCTCGACCTTCAGGCGGGCCGCGCCCAGACCCGCTTCTACACCGAGCTGGAAAACTGGCTGTCCTCGGTCACCGACCTTTCGTCCGACATCATCGTCGCCGATCCCGCCAAGGCCGGCTCCGCCGAGGAGATCAAGGCGCTTTCCGAAAGACTGCGCAACCTGCAGGAATCCGGCGGCTCCAATCCGCGCATCGCCACCGCCATGGCCAATCTCGCCGACGGCATTTCCGGCCTGGTCAAGAACATGCGTTCCGAACAGCAGATCATGCGCGACTGGGTCGAGGCGCAGTCGGAAGAGCAGAAGGCGATGCGCAACACGCTGGAGAAGATCGCCGACGCGCTGAAGAAACGGGAGCTGAGCTGACATGGCATTGGCACGCGCCAGGCGCGACCGCCGCATCGATTACTGGCCGGGCTTCGTCGATGCGCTATCGACGCTGCTTCTGGCCATCATGTTCCTGCTTTCGGTGTTCGTGCTGGCGCAGTTCCTGCTCAGCCGCGAAATTTCCGGCAAGGACGAGGTGCTGAACCGCCTCAACTCGCAAATCAACGAGCTGACGCAACTCCTGGCGCTGGAGCAGTCCAACACCCAGGATGCGGAGGATGCGCTCGCCAATCTCCAGGCCTCGCTGGCCCAGGCAGAATCCGACCGCACCCGGCTGCAGCAAATGCTCGACCAGGGCGCGGGCGCCGGGGCCGAAGCCGATGAACGCATCGGCACGCTCACCGGCGAACTCGACAGCGAGCGCCAGCTCAGCCAGCGGGCGCTGTCGCAGGTCGAGCTTCTCAACCAGCAGATATCGGCGCTGCGCAAGCAGATCGGCGCGCTCGAACAGGCGCTCGAAGTGTCGGAGACGCGTGACCGCGAATCCAACACCAAGATCGCCGATCTCGGCCGCCGCCTGAACGTCGCGCTGGCGCAGCGCGTCCAGGAACTGAACCGCTACCGCTCCGACTTCTTCGGCAGGCTCCGCGAGATCCTCTCCGACCGCGAAAACATCCGCATCGTCGGCGACCGCTTCGTCTTCCAGTCGGAAGTGCTGTTCCCGGTCGGCTCCGATCTTATCAACGAGGCCGGCCGCGCCGAGATGCAGAAGCTCGCCGGCGCGATCATCGAATTGCAGAAGGAAATCCCGCCGGAGATCAACTGGGTGCTGCGCGTCGACGGCCACACCGACGACCGGCCGCTGTCGGGCGCCGGGCGCTACCGCGACAACTGGGAGCTTTCCTCGGCGCGCGCCACTTCCGTGGTCAAGTTCCTGATCGAGAACGGCGTTCCCGCCAACCGGCTGGTGGCCGCCGGCTTCGGCGAGTTCCAGCCGCTCGACGCCGCCGAAACCGACGAAGCCCGCAACAAGAACCGCCGCATCGAGCTGAAGCTGACGGAACGGTGAGCCTGATTCCCTTCTCCCTGTTCACGGAGAGAAGGTGGCCCGAAGGGCCGGATGAGGGGCAGCGCGGCTTTCAAAAGACGGTTTCAGCACAACGGGAGCACCATCCCACTCTCAAGCGCTACCATCCGAGCAACAGCGCTCCCAGCGCCAGCACCGCCGGAACCGCCTGCACATACAGGATTTTCCGGCTGACCGTGGCAGCGCCGAACAGGCCGGCGGCCATCACACAGATCAGGAAAAAGCTCTTGATCGTGAAACCGGCATCGCCGAGATAGAGGCCCCAGATCAGCCCGGCGGCGAGGAAGCCGTTGTAGAGGCCCTGATTGGCGGCGAGCACTTTGGAGGCCTTGGCAAATTCCGGCGTGAGCCCGAACGCTCTGTGGCCGGCCGGCGTGTCCCACGCCACCATCTCCAGATACATGAAATAGAGATGCAGCGCCGCCACCAGCGCAATCAGGATATTGCCCAGCATTTCACCCCCCGTTTTGTGCGAACTACAGAATGGTACCGCATTGGGCATACCACGAACATGTAGATCGCCTGTTCTGAAAGGCCGCAGCCGCCCAAACAATCGGCGTGGTTCCTCGGGTCCCCGCTATCCCGCTAGCATCCAGCCTGCGCCGCTCTTCGACGCCAATCTGGAGCGGATGCGGGGGTAGGTAAGGCTCCCTTCTCCCCTTGTGGGAGAAGGTGGATCGGCGCGGAGCGCCGAGACGGATGAGGGGTGTTGGACGGAGCGGGATATAGCAGGCGCAGGCGGTGCGATGCTGGTTGGCGCTTGCTCGCTACCGCCTCATTCCTTCCAGCACCCTCATCCGTCGCCTTCGGCGACACCTTCTCCCACAAGGGGAGAAGGGGCGACCGCTCCCTCACTCGAACCCCTTTCGACATCTCGCGGTTACCCATCATCGTGTCAGCATCTGTCAGGAATGTTTTCCTGATCCTTGTCCACACCCTCCGTCAATGCCCGCATACTTCGTCCCGGCAGCTTGCTGGTGGGAACGGGTGTGCACGACCGGCATCCAGGCAAGTGTGGCGCCGGAGATGATTCCCGCATGGTCGCGCGGGGCGCTCCGGCCCCGGGTCGAACCTGTGCGCCCGCGCTCCGTCCCAGAATACCGGGACGGGGCATGGGCCGGGAGCGGCAAGGGGAGAAAACGCCGGCGGCGCAAGGCAGCCCGGCACAAAATTAAATTGATTAGGCGTCGCTGCCCAGCGCCGCATCCCACAATAGCCAGACGCGAAAGCGGGCGTGGCGATGACTAGGTGTGTCCTTCGAGGCCCGGCTTCGCCTCGCACCTCAGGATGAGGACCGCATGTACCCGAGCTCGGCGTTCGAGGTTGGCAAAGTTGCACCCACCTCCCTCATCCTGAGGTGCGAGCGCAGCGCGCCTGGAAGGACGCATCTAGTGCCAGGCTTGCCATCGTCTCTCCCTTGCTGTTCCTTCGCTCCCGTCCCAAACGATCGGAATCACCCATGTCCTTCGAAAAAATCGACCAGCTTTGCCGCAAGCTCGAAGCGCTGGAGCATTCGCTTGCCATTCTCGGCGCCGACGAGGCGACACATATGGCGGTCGGCGGCGGCGAGAAGCGGGCCGAGGCGATGTCGGCGCTGGCCGGCATGCACCACGCCCGGGCGACTGCCCCGGAGATCGCCGACTGGCTCGCGGCTGCCGAACAGGAGGCACTGAACGAGGAGCAGCAGGCGGCACTGCGCGAATTCCGCCGCCAGCACACCAATATGACCTGCCTGCCGACTGAGTTCGTCGAACGCCAGACGACGGCCCGGCTGCGCTCCGAGCAGCTTTGGCGCGACCTCCGGCCGAAGAACGACTGGCTGGGTTTCCTGCCGGCGCTGGATGGCATCGTCGCGCTGGTGCGCGAGGAGGCGGAGCTTCGCGCCGCGGCGACCGGCCTCGATCCCTACGATGCGCTGATGGAGCAGTACGATCCCGGCCACCGCGCCGCCGACATCGCGCCGGTGTTTTCCGAGCTGAAGACCTTCCTGAAAGGCTTTGTGCCGGAAGCGCTGGCGGTGCAGGAGGAGCGGCTGGCGAAGAAGCCGCTGCGGCCGCTGTCGGGCGTTTATCCGATCGACAAGCAGCGCGAGCTTGGGCTGGCCATGATGGCGGCGGTCGGCTTCGACTTCACCCATGGCAGCCTGTCGGTGTCGCACCATCCGTTCTGCGGCGGCGTGCCGACCGACGTGCGCATCACCACGCGCTACAAGACGACGGATTTCCTCTCGGCGCTGATGGGCGTGCTGCACGAAACCGGCCACGCCATGTACGAGCAGAACCTGCCCAAGCCGTGGTCGCACTGGCCGCTCGGCAAGGCGCGCGGCATGGCCATGCATGAAAGCCAGAGCCTGTTCGTCGAAAAGCAGCTCGGCCGCAATCCCGCCTTCTGGGAATGGGCGCTGCCGCTGGTTGAACAGTATCTCGGCGAGAGGTGGAGCAAGGATGAAATCCTCGCGCATGTGCACCGGGTCGAGCGCGGCCTGATCCGCGTCGACGCCGACGAAGTCACCTATCCGCTGCATGTCATCCTGCGCTTCGAACTGGAGCAGGAACTGGTGAGCGGGCGTCTGAAACCCGCCGACGTGCCCGAAGCCTGGGACGCCAAGATGCGCGATTATCTCGGCCTCTCCACCATCGACACGCCGCAGGACGGTCCGATGCAGGACGTGCACTGGCCGAGCGGCGCATTCGGCTATTTCCCGTCCTACACGCTCGGCGCGATGATGGCGGCCCAGCAATGGGCGGCGCTGGAGAAACTGCATCCTTCCGTGGACGACGAGATCGCGAAGGGAAAATTCGACACGGTCACGGCCTGGCGGCGCGAAAAGATCTGGTCGCAGGGGTCACGCTGGTCGACGCCGGAACTGCTCGAACGCGCGACCGGCGAGAAATTGAACGCCGCGCATTTCACCGCGCATCTGAAGAAGCGGTATGGGGCGTGAGCGTCCGTCTTTCAGGTCCGCGCTGCCCCTCACCCTTATCCTCTCCCCGTGAAAAACGGGGAGAGGATGCCGGCAGGCAGGTGAGGGGCGGCGCAAACCTCGGACAGAGGTCGAGGATCGATTAAGGAGGGGGACATGGCCCAGCAGGCCGACGTGATCGTCATTGGCGGAGGTCTCGCGGGACTTGTCGCCGCCGCAGAGCTGGCCGATGCCGGCCGCCGCGTCATCATCTTGGAGCAGGAGGGCGAGAATTCGCTTGGCGGGCAGGCTTTTTGGTCGCTCGGTGGGTTGTTCTTTGTCGACAGCCCGGAACAGCGTCGGCTGCGGATAAAGGACAGCCGCGACCTCGCGATGCAAGACTGGTTGGGCTCGGCGCAGTTCGATCGCGAGGAGGATTTCTGGCCGCGCAAGGTGGCCGAGGCATTCGTCGATTTCGCCGCCGGCGAGATGCGGCCGTGGCTTCATCAGCAGGGCATGCGCTGGTTTCCGGTGGTCGGCTGGGCTGAGCGCGGCGGCGGCCACGCGCATGGCCACGGCAATTCGGTACCGCGTTTTCACATCACCTGGGGCACCGGCCCCGGGGTGCTCGAGCCTTTTGTCCGCCGCGTTCGCCAGCACGCGGATAACGGCCTGATCAATCTGAAATTCCGCCGCCGGGCGAGCCGGCTGATCAAGACCAATGGCGCCATCACCGGCGTCTCGGGGGAGCTTCTCGAAGCATCCACGGTCGAGCGCGGCCAGCAATCCGGACGCGGCGTGATCGGCGATTTCGAGTTCCACGCAGGCGCGGTCATCGTAACTTCGGGCGGCATCGGCGGCGATTTCGAGCTTGTGCGCAAAAGCTGGCCGACCGACCGTCTCGGATCCGCGCCAAAGAACATGGTTGCTGGTGTGCCGCATCACGTCGACGGCCGCATGGTCGCGATCACGCAAGCCGCCGGCGGCGCGGTCATCAACGCCGACCGCATGTGGCACTACACCGAAGGCGTAAAAAACTGGGCGCCGATCTGGCCGAACCACGGCATCCGCATCCTGCCCGGCCCTTCCACGCTGTGGTTCGACGCGGCCGGCAACCGCCTGCCCGCGCCCTGCATGCCGGGTTTCGACACGCTGTCGACGCTGAAACACATTCTTTCGACCGGCCACGACTATTCCTGGTTCGTGCTGACCCAGAAAATAATCAAGAAGGAATTCGCGCTGTCCGGTTCGGAGCAGAACCCGGATTTCACTTCGAAATCCTGGCGCGCCGTCTTGAAAAGCCGCCGCGGCGCCGGCGCTCCGCCGCCCGTCGAAGCCTTCAAGGAAAAAGGCGAGGATTTCGTCGTCCGCGACAATCTGCGCGATCTGGTCGCCGGCATGAACGCGCTCACCGGCGAAAACCTGATCGACCACGACCGGCTGCTGGCGCAGATCGAGGCACGCGACCGCGAGGTGGAAAATCCGTTCTCCAAGGACGCGCAGATCACCGCTATCCACGGCGCGCGCAACTATCTCGGCGACAGATTGATCCGCACCGCGAAACCGCACCGGATCCTGGACCCGGCCAATGGCCCGCTGATCGCCGTGCGTCTCAACATACTGACACGAAAGACGCTGGGCGGGCTGCACACTAATCTGGACGCACAGGTTCTGGACGCCTCCGGCGAGCCGATCCCCGGCCTCTACGCCGCGGGCGAGGTGGCCGGCTTCGGCGGCGGCGGCTATCACGGCTACAACGCGCTCGAAGGCACGTTCCTCGGCGGCTGCATCTTTTCCGGGCTCGCCGCGGGAAGACATGCGGCCGGCGCTTAGTGACGTTCAGTCCCAGGCCGCGCCATCGAGCGCGTCGAGCGGGAATTTGAGATAGCGCCGGCCATTCGGCTCCGGCTCCGGCAGCCTGCCGCCGTTGATGTTGACCTGCAGCGCATGGAGGATGAGCCTGGGCATCGGCAACGTCCTGTCGCGCAAGTCGCGGAAGGCGACGAACTCCGCCTCCGTCCCGCATAGCGCCAGGTGGATATTTTTCGCCTTCTGCTCGGCGACCGTGCTTTCCCAGCGCGGCCCCCGCCCGCCCGGCTGGTAGTCGTGGCCGGTGAACAGCCGGGTATGTTCCGGCAGCGCCAGGATCGCCTGGATGGAGCGCCACAGCCGGCTTGAACTGCCGCCAGGAAAATCGGCGCGGGCGGTGCCGCCGTCGGGCATGAACAGGGTGTCATGGATAAACGCCGCATCGCCAGCGATATAGCTGACGGAGGCCAGCGTGTGGCCGGGCGAAAACAGCACCGCGACGTCGAGCTCGCCGATCTTGAAGACGTCGCCGTCGGCGAACAGCCGGTCCCATTGCGAGCCGTCGGCCGGCAGCTCGGGCCAGTTGTACAGGCGCTTCCAGAGCTCCTGCACCTCGACGATTCTCTCGCCGATGGCGGTCGGCGCTCCGGTCCGGACCTTCAGATAGTGCGCGGCGGAAAAATGGTCGGCATGCGGGTGGGTGTCGAGGATCCACACCGGCTCCAGCTGCTCCCGTGCTATATGGTCGAGCAGCCGGTCGGCGTTGCGCGTCGCCGTCGCGCCGGACTTCTCGTCGAAGTCGAGAACCGGATCGATGATCGCGCATTTTCGCGTCGACGGGTCGGCGACGACATACTGGATCGAACAGGTCCGATCGTCGAAAAATCCTGTGACGTCGGGCTTCGTAAGCATGCAATTCTCAAATTTCGGCGACGGATGAAAAGTTGTGCCCGAAAATGAGAATATGCCGCAAAGCGGCGACCGGCAATCGGAAGGTCTATTCCGCCGCGCCCCGGAACGCGTTCGAGCCGGTCTCGAACTGCAGTTTCGCCAGGCGGGCATAGATGCCGCCCTTCTTGACCAGGCTGTTGTGCGTGCCTTCCTCGACGATGCGGCCGGCGTCCATGACCAGGATCCGGTCGGCCTTCAGCACGGTCGCAAGCCGGTGCGCGATGACGATGGTGGTGCGATCCCGCATCAGCCGCTCCAGTGCCGTCTGCACCAGCGTCTCGCTCTCGGCGTCGAGCGCCGAAGTCGCCTCGTCGAGCAGCAGGATCGGCGCATCGCGCAGGATGGCGCGGGCGATCGCGACGCGCTGGCGCTGGCCGCCCGACAGCATTACGCCGCGCTCGCCGACAGGGGTGTCGTAGCCATTCTCCAGCCGCTCGATGAATTCGTCGGCCAGCGCCTCGCGCGCCGCCTGCTCGATCTCGGCGTCCGCGGCGTCCGGCCTGCCGAAGGCGATGTTTTCGCGTGCGGTCGCGGCAAAGATCGTCGTGTCCTGCGGCACGATGGCGATGCGGTTGCGAATTTCCCGCGGGTCGGCTTCGCGGACATTGACGCCGTCGACCAGGATTTGTCCATATTGCGGATCGTAGAAGCGCAAGAGCAGCGAAAACACCGTGCTCTTGCCGACGCCCGAAGGTCCGACGATCGCGACCGTCTCGCCGCTCTTCACCGAAAAACTCAAGCCGTGCAGCGTCGGCAGGTCCGGGCGCGCGGGGTACGAGAAAGAAACGTCGCGGAAGTCGACTTGTCCCGTGGCCGGCGAGGGCAAAGGTTTCGGGTTTGCCGGCGCGACGATCGCCGGCTCCTCGGCCAGTATCTCGGTCAGCCGCTCCGCCGCGCCCGCCGCCTGGCTCAATTCGCCCCACACTTCCGAAAGCGCGCCGAGAGCGCCGGCGGCAAACACCGAATAGAGCAGGAACTGACCGAGCGTGCCCGGCGAAAGCGCGCCTGAAAGCACGTCGCGCGAGCCGAACCACAGCACGGCCACGACCGAGGAAAAGATGGTGAAGATGGCGAAGAAGGTGAGGAAGGAACGCGCGAAGACCGACGAGCGCGCCGCCGCGAATGCCGTCTCGACCGCCTGGCCGAAGAGGCCGGTCACCAGCCGCTCATTGGTGAAGGCCTGCAATGTGCGCATCGAACCGATGTGCTCGCTGGCATAGGCGGTGGCGTCGGCGAGCGTGTCCTGCGCTGCCCGCGATTTGCGCCGCACGGAGCGGCCGAAGGCGACCAGCGGCAGTACGATCAGCGGAATGGCGGCGATGACCAGGCTCGACAGTTTCGGGCTGGTCACCACCATCATGGCGACCGCGCCGAGGCCGAGGATGACGTTGCGCAGCGCAATCGAGGCGGTGGCGCCGACGGCCGACTTGATCTGCGTCGTGTCAGCCGTCAGCCGCGAGACAATCTCGCCGGACTGTGCCGTGTCGAAAAAGGCCGGCGACAGTTTCGTCACGTGGGAAAACACGTCGCGGCGGAGGTCGGCCACCACGCGCTCGCCGAGCGTGATGACGAAATAGTAGCGGCAGGCCGAGGCCAGCGCGAGGACCGCGGCAATCACCACCAGCATCGAAAAATAATTGGCGATGAATGCGGAATCCGACCCCGAGAAGCCGTGATCGATCATGCGGCGCACAGCCATCGGCAAGGTCAGCGTCATCAGCGCGGCGGCCGTCAGCGACAAAAGCGCGCCGACGACCAGTTTGCGGTAGCGCAGAATGTAGGGGAAAAGCCGCTTCAGGGGCCGGAGCGAGCGCCTGCGCGCATCCTCAGCGCTCCTGCCGGTTTCCGCCATGGCGTTTTTCCCTTTAGACCGTCGATATGACGGCGCCGCCCGGCCTTGTGATTCAATTTCGGCTGATGTATAGGCTCGCCGACCGTTTTTGAAGCCGCGCCTCCTCATTAGCCGCGGCTTCGAGTTTTAGAAAAGAGGCGCATCGCCGCAGGCTGCAAAGCCCAGCGCGCCGCGACAGCCAGGAACAGACCGATGAAGACCGACATCCATCCCGACTACCACAACATCAAGGTCGTCATGACCGACGGCACCGAATATACGACGCGCTCGACCTGGGGCAAGGAAGGCGACACGATGAACCTCGACATCGATCCCTCCACGCACCCGGCCTGGACCGGCGGCCAGCAGACGCTGCTCGACCGCGGCGGCCGCCTGTCGAAGTTCAAGAAGCGCTACGAAGGCCTCGGCATGTAAAGCCGAGCTTTCGGACCGGAATACAAAACCCGCCCTCGTGGCGGGTTTTTTGTTGCAGTGGTCGCGCCGCCCGAGGAGAAACGCTTGCAGAATGCAGCCCAACGTTGAACTTTGGCGCACTGCCAAGTTCGGGCGGCGCACTGCCGGCTTTGGCGGCAACCGGCATGCAGGGAGGCGTGAAAATGATCGGCGGCTGGGTTTTTGCACTCACATTCCTCGCAGCACTCGGCAGCGGACTGATGGCCGGGCTGTTCTTCGTGTTCTCTGCCTTCATGATGACGGCGCTCGCCCGCCTGCCGGCTGGACAGGGCATGGCGGCGATGCAGTCGATCAACGTCGCGATCCTCAACCCGGCCTTCGGCGCGGCGTTCTTCGGCACCGCCATTCTGTCGGCAGTGCTGGTGGTGGTCGCCGCGTTCCGGTGGAGCGATGCCGGCATGGCCTGGCTGCTCGCAGGCGGCCTGCTTTATCTCGTTGGCATCATCGCCGTCACGATGGTCTTCAACGTGCCCTTGAACGACGCGCTCGCGGCAGCCGGCGCCGACACGCCGGAGGGCGCGGCGCTTTGGACCCGCTACGTCGCCGAATGGACGGCGTGGAACCATTTGCGCACGGTGAGCGGGCTTGCCGCGCTGGCCTGCTTCATCATGGCGCTTGCCGCCGGCCGGGCTGCGGGCTGACCTTCGAAAACTACGTGGATTTCCCGAACCGGACGCCTCAGCCCGGGGTGTTCTCGACCGGCTTTTTCCGATCGGCGTGGCCGAGATCGCGGCCCGGATCGATGATATCGCGGACCAGTTGCTTGAGCGCCGCCGCATCGGGAAATCCGCCGTCGCGCTTACGGTCCCATACCAGGTGCTCGTCGCAGGTGATGGTGAAAATGCCGCCGGTGCCAGGCACGAGCGCGACTTCACCGAGTTCTGTGCCGAAGGTCGACAGAAGTTCCTGCGCCATCCACCCGGCCCTCAAGAGCCACATGCATTGTGTGCAGTAGGTGATGCGGATCTGGTGCGGGTTCATGACGTCCTTATCGTGATCGTGCCTGCTATACGGTCATAGATGGGATCACGTTTCCTGGAAATCGAAACAATGATCCAAATGAACCAGGCCAACTCGATGATCCCGGCAACCGCAAAAGCCGTCCAGAATGCGTTGTTGGTGGCTAATTCTGCCGGGGCACTGCTCCCAAGGGCGACAAGCATAACTGCCGCTGCCGGAACTGCACCTACCCACATAGCAATATAGCGACCTATCGCCTTTCGCGCCGGAATCCCAATGCTATCTGGTCGGGCGCTTTCGATGACACGAACGCCGGTTGCGCGCTTTCCAACCGCCGCGCCCGACCGGCATTCGAAGAGAACCAGATAACCAAAGAACAGGAACAATGCGATCCAGCCGGTATCGAATGCTTTTCGAGGCCGTCCGTCAGCTCCTAGTGCGTGTGTTTCGAAAACAGCAGTAGCGGATGAACCCGTTTGGTTAACTTTGCTAACTGTTACAGTCCTCGCCGTCTCGAAGCCGAAAAACGAGGACCGACATTCGACGATCGAATTGAAATCCAGTTTGAGAACCGGCTGCAAACCTTCAGGCAATTGACTGAGTTTTTGGCAAGAATTGAAAACCAGCCCATAGCTGCCCTGCACCGCGCCATTTGTTTGCGCAAATAGCACGGCGACAACGACCTGAAGTGGAATCAGCACCACAGCCATATCGATAACGAAAGCCAGAACACGCCGCCAGAAACCCGCGCGCCGCCAAGCGCGTTCCACAGTGCTGATAGTCATGCATCCCCCAAAGATTGTGGGATGCTGGACAATTCGCGCAAAGATTTCAAGCTGGGGTTGCTGAAATTCTTAGTTAGGGCTCACGCCGCGCTGAGCTTCGACATCGTCTCTTCGTCGACCTCGAAATTGGCGTAGACGTTCTGCACGTCGTCATCATCTTCAAGGGTGGCGACAAGCTTCAGGATCGACTGTGCGCGGTCCTCGTCGACTGGGATGTTGTTCTGCGGCTTCCAGATCACCTTCACCGAAGAGGCCTCGCCGAGCGAAGCTTCCAGCACCTTCGACACGTCGCCGAGACTTTCGAAGGCGCAGATGATGGTGTGGCCTTCCTCGTCCGACTGCACATCGTCGGCGCCGGCCTCGATCGCGGCGTCCATCACCTTTTCGGCGCTGCCGGCCTTCGCCGGATAGACGATCTCGCCGACACGGTCCCACATGAACGACACCGAGCCGGTTTCGCCGAGCGCACCGCCCGCCTTGGTGAAGGCTGCGCGCACATTGGACGCCGAACGGTTGCGGTTGTCGGTCAGCACCTCCACGATCACCGCCACGCCGCCCGGGCCATAACCCTCGTAGCGCACCTCTTCATAGGTGTCGGCATCGCCGCCCACGGCCTTATTGATGGCGCGCTGGATGTTGTCCTTGGGCATGGATTCGGCCTTGGCGTTCTGCACAGCCAGCCTGAGGCGCGGGTTCATCGCCGGGTCGGGAAGCCCCTGCTTGGCGGCCACGGTGATCTCGCGCGCCAGCTTGGAAAACATTTTCGACCGCACCGCGTCCTGACGGCCCTTGCGGTGCATGATGTTCTTGAATTGTGAATGGCCGGCCATGGAGCCCCTTTTGGTCGTTATGCGGCTATCTGGAATGGCGGCGCTTATAGATAAAATGCCCGCAAAGGTCCAGCCGGAGCTTGGATGCAGCGCTCGCGAAAATGTGACCCGCGCCGGCATCGGTGGTGCTCGCCATGCCGCGATCTGCCGCTAGGCTGTTGTCACGACGCCCGCCCCGGGAGACCGCCATGCCAGCCTTGCGCCTTTTTGCCGCCTGCCTCGCCGCGTTTCTCGCACTTGCCGCTCCGGCTTACGCTCAGGACGAGCCGCCGCCGAGCCGCTGCGTCGCCATCGCTCAAGCGATCCCGAACGTTACCTACGCCAATTTCACGCCGGCCCAGGCGGTTTCGGAAGGCGAGGTGTCCATCACCTATGCCGGGCACTCGACCTACATCATCGAGACACCGGCCGGCGTCCGGATCGCGACCGATTTTTCCGGCGTCTACGGCTCCGATCCGCTACCGCGCGTGGTCACCATGAACAAGGCGCACCGCACCCATTTCACCGATTTCCCGGACGACGGCATCGAATATGTGCTGCGCGGCTGGAACCCCGACGGCGGCCCGGCAAGGCACGCGCTCGTCGTCGACGACGTCTATATCCGCAACGTGCCAACCGACATTCGCGGCCCCGACATCCTCGGCAAGGACGGCAATTCGATCTTCATCTTCGAGGTTGCCGGCCTCTGCATCGGCCATCTCGGCCATCTCCACCACCGGCTGGAGGACGCGCATTACGGCGCGATTGGCCGGCTCGACGTGGTGATGGCGCCGGTCGACGGCGGCATGACCCTGTCGCTCGACGCCATGACGGAAATCACCGAACGGCTCTATTCATCGGTCGTTTTGCCCATGCACCGCCACTCCACGCCGATCGGCGAATTCCTGGGCAGGCTCGGCGAGGGCTTTGCCGTCGAGTTCCGCGACAGCCGCTCGCTGACGCTATCACTGCGCACGCTGCCGGACCGGCCGACTATCATCGTGCTGGAAGGAGTCTGAACGCTACGCGGACATCCGTGCCCGCCGCCCCAGGAGCAGCGTGTCGAGTGTGACCGGCCGGAAGTCCCAGGCATCGACGCCGACATCATGCTGGCGGGGAACAGATTTCAGCCTGCCGTGCGAATGGCCATGCAGATTGATCGAACCCTTGCCCATCTGGTTCCAGGTGCGGAACGGATAGTGGCAGAGGATGAGCAGCTTCCCGTCGATCGTCATTTCGGCATAATGCCGGGTGCTGGTCCAGCCGCTGGCCGACACCGTCGCATCGTCGTCATTGTTGCCGATGATCAGGTGCTTGCGCCCGTTGAGGGCGGAGAGAAGCACGTCCGCACGGCTTTTCCTGCTTCCCCTGGTGAAGTCGCCGAGGTGCCACACCTCGTCCTCCGGTCCCACCGTGTCATTCCAGTATCCGATCAGCGCCTCGTCGTGCTCCGCGACCGAGCGAAACGGCCGGCGGTCGACGCGCAGCACTCTGGTATCGCCGAAATGAGTATCGCCGGTGAAGAACAGCATTTTGCTTCGCGCCTTCTCGGTTTGCGGACCGTCAGCGGCAATGTAGGCGGGACGAAGCTGGGGAACAGATTGAGCGAGAAACCCTCGCGCCATTCGGCGGGAGGGTTTCTCGCAAGCGCCTACGCCGCCAGCCGCGGGTTCAGCTCGTCGAGCGTGACGTGACCGCGGAAGCCGCCGCTGCTCGTGGCCGGGTTCTCGTCCTCGATGGCATGGGCGAAGATCACGCCCGGATCGGCCTCCAGCTTCTGCATATGCCGGTGCAGGCGCGGATATTCCTTGCGGAGATCGAACAGGCCGAGATCCTCGCCCCAGCGCGCTATGCCGATGAAATAGGCGTCGGCCAGGCTTTTGGCGTCGCCGCCGGCCAGCCACTCCCGACCGTCGAGCAGATCCTGCAGATGCGCGTAGCTGCGCGCCGCCTTGTCGCGGGCGAGCGACCGCAGCACCTGACGGTTCGGATCGCCCTCGGCCAGCTTGTAGGCCGTCCAGCCCGGCGAGAAGGCCGAGTGGAAGGTGGTGTGGAGATAGGCGAGCACGCTGTTCAGCCGGTCGAACTCCGGCGTGCCTTGCGCGAAGCCGAGCTTCCGTTCGAGCTTGCGCGCGCCGATATTGTGCATGATGGCGAAGCTTTCGGTCAGCGCGCGGCCATCCTCAAGCAGCAGCGCCGGCGTCTCGCCGAGCGGGCTGACGCGGGAAAACGCCTCGCCCTCCGGCTTGGACAGCATGTCGATGCGGCACAGCCGGTAAGGCTCGCCCAGCCATTCGAGGGCGACGATCGATCCGAACGAGCAGCCATGCGGCACGCCGTAGAAGAGCACAGGTTCCATGGTTATTTCCTTTCGATTGCGAACCGCGTCCGGATTGGCGGCGCGGCGTTGCTGAAACCTATGCAATACTTGATTGTGAGCAAGTACCGACTATAAAGTAAGGTACCTACCTGGGCGTAAGTATTGAGGAAAACCATGGCAAAAAAACTTGCGGAAAGCTGCGGCCTCGGCCCCGCCTTCTCGGTGATCGGCGGCAAATGGAAGGCGCTGATCCTGTGGCTGATCCGCACGGAGCCGCGCCGCTTCGGCGAATTGAAGCGGCTCGTGCCTGACATCAGCGAAAAGATGCTGATCCAGCAGTTGCGGGAAATGGAGGCGCACGGCCTCGTCCACCGCAAGGTGTTCCACGAAGTGCCGCCGCGCGTCGAATATTCCGCCACGCCGCTCGGCGTCTCGCTCGACGATGCGCTGGTTCCGCTCGCCGAATGGGGCAAGCAGCACGCCGACGGCATCGGCGCTCAGCAGGCCGCGGAATAGAGGACCCTAACTTTCGACGTCGGCCTTCAGCCGTTCGAGTATGCTCATTGCGTGCGCCGCATACTCGCTGATCCAGCGGTCGTGGATCGCCTTGATCGGCATCGAGTTCAGGTGGTTCCAGCGCTCGCGCCCCTCACGCCTGGCGACGATCAGATCCGCTTCTTCCAGCACCTTCAGATGCTGCATCACCGTGCAGCGGTCCATCTCCGGAAAAGCATCGCATAGCATGCCCGTCGTGCGCGGTTCCTCCTTCAGCGCGTCGAGCATCGCCCGACGCTTGTGATTGGCCAGCGCCTTGAAAACGCTGTCCTCTTTCGATTCGCTTGACATGTTATATTTTTATAACATAATGCCGTGCGGAACAAGCGAGGAGTTGTGGATATGTCTATCGGATTCAGGGTTTCCGGGCGCATCGGCAAGCCGGTGGCAGAGGTGTTCGACGCCGTGGTCAACCCGGCGAAGCTCAGCGGCTATTTCACCACGCTTGGCGGCGCCAGCGCCCCTCTGGTCGCCGGCACGACAGTCACCTGGTGGGGGCAAGTCCCTGTCGAGGTCGACGAGGTGGTGCCTGAAAAGCGCATCGTGCTGCGATGGGATGGCAGCGGCCCCGAAGTCAAGCCGCCCTACCAGACCCGCATCGAGATGAAGTTCGAACCGCTCGACGATGGCGGCACCTTCGTCACCATCGCCGAATCCGGCTGGCGCGAGGACGAGGCCGGCCGGAAAACGTCCTACGGCAATTGCGAGGGCTGGTCGCAGATGCTCTCCTGCATGAAGGCCTATGTCGAATACGGCATCAACCTGCGGGAAGGTTTTTATCCGAGCGAGATGCGCGGCGAGTTGCCGACTTCAAGCGAACGCAAATAAGCGGGACAGAAGCAATGACCGCGAAGATCAGGGGCGGCATCAACATCGCCATGAAGGTGCCGCCGCACGAGGCAACGATAGCCTTCTACCGCGACGTGATCGGCCTGAAGCCGTTCACCGCCAAGGCGCCGGCGATCGGTTTCGAGCTCGGCCCCAACCGGCTGTGGATCGACGAAGCGCCGATGATGAGCCAGGCAGAAGTCTGGCTCGAACTCTTCACCGACGATTTCCCGGCCGCCGCCGACCATCTCGCCAATGCAGCGGTCGTTCGCTGCGACGCGATCGAAGTGCTCGGCGAGGGCTTCAGGGGCGGCTGGATCGTCAACCCCGCCAACATCGTGCACCTGGTGCGCGAGCCCGACGCGTGGTGACGGTCACGATCTGGAAGGAAAAAACATGGAAATCCATGAAGCACCGGCCGCTGTCGCCGAAATGCTGATCCGGCGACCGCCGGCAGACGTCTTCGAGGCGTTCGTCAATCCCGAAATCACGTCGAAGTTCTGGTTCACCCACGGCAGCGGCCGGCTCGACCAGGTCCGCGAGGTAACCTGGGAATGGCGCATGTACGGCGTCTCGGCGCCGGTCAAGGTTCGCGAAATCGTCAAGAATGAGAGGATCGAGGTCGAGTGGAACGATCCGCCGAGCACCATCGTCTGGACGTTCACGCCGATGTTCGATGGCGCCACTTTCGTCAGCATCCGCAACTCCGGTTTTTCCGGCGATGCAGACCAGCAAATGAACGAGGCGATCGCCTCGACGGAAGGCTTCACCCTCGTGCTCGCCGGCGCCAAGGCCTGGCTGGAACAGGGCCTGACGCTCGGCCTGATCGGCGACCGCCATCCGAAGGGCGTGACATGACGCAAAGGAACGGCCGCCGCTCTGTGCCGTTCCTTTTGAATATCAGTGCGGATCGCTCGTCTTTCCGGCCGCCTTGCGTCGCCTGGCCAGCATGTTGAGCCCTTCGACCAGCGCCGAGAAGCCCATGGCGGCGTAGATGTAGCCCTTCGGCACATGGAAGCCCATGCCGTCGGCGATCAGCGTCATGCCGATCATCAGGAGGAAGCCCAGCGCCAGCATGACGATGGTCGGGTTCTTGGCGATGAACCTCGACAGCGGATCGGCGGCGAGCAGCATGACCGTTACGGCGGTGATGACCGCGATGTACATGATCGCGATCTCGTCGGTCATGCCGACGGCGGTGATGATCGAATCGATCGAGAAGACGAGGTCAAGCAGCAGGATCTGGAAGATCGCCGCGCCGATGGTCATAGTCGCGGCGTGGCCGACCATGTCTTCTTTGTGGTCCACCGGATCGACCGTGTGGTGGATTTCGCGCGTCGCCTTCCAGACCAGGAACAGGCCGCCGGCGATGAGGATGAGGTCGCGCCACGAAAAGCCGTGGCCGAACGCGGTGAACACGGGGTCGGTCAACCGCACGATGATTGAGATCGTGGCGAGCAGCACGAGGCGCATGACAAGTGCTGCGCCGATGCCGAGCCGCCGCGCCCTGGACTGCTGCTCGACCGGCAGCTTGTTGGTCAGGATGGCGATGAAGATGAGATTGTCGATACCGAGAACGATCTCGAGGATGACGAGTGTAGCGAGCGCCACCCACGCCGTCGGATCGTTGAGCCAGACGAAGTGCGGCGCGAGGAATTCGATCATCGGGGGGTGCTCGTCGAAATGGATTAAAGGATCTGGCAGAGTTAGGGGCGGCCGCGCGAAAGGTCAACTTTACCGTGCGGTATGACTACGCGATGTCGGTGGGGCGGCCGCTTCTGGCTGCAATAGCCCGAACTCTCACCCCCAGAAGGCCGGCGCCGTCTCCTCAAGCCTTGGCCCGATCCTCAGCGGCGCGATCCTTTCGGCAAGCCCGGTGCGGTCGGATATATCTACCCCCACGCCGCAGATCGTCGCCGGGCCGGATGCCGCCTCAAAACGTCCCTTCGGCACCTTGGATAAGAAACGGTTCAGCGGCTCCTCCTTGTCCATGCCGAGCGAGGAATCATAGTCGCCGCACATGCCGGCGTCGGTGATATAGGCGGTGCCGCCATTGAGTATCTGGTGGTCGGCGGTCGGCTGGTGCGTATGCGTGCCGACGACGAAGCTCGCGCGGCCGTCGACGAAATGCGCGAAGCACATCTTTTCCGAGGTCGCTTCGGCGTGGAAGTCGACCACCACGGCATCGGCCTGTTCGCCGAGAGGGCAGGCGGCCAGTTCGCGCTCGCCGGCCTGGAACGGATCGTCGAGTTCGGGATGCATGAACACCCGGCCCATTATGTTGGAGACCAGCACGCGCGCGCCGTTCCTCGCGACATAGAGGCCGGAGCCACGGCCCGGCGTGCCCTTGGGATAGTTGGCCGGCCGCAAAAATCTTTCCTCGCGCCCGGCAAACATCAGCGCCTCGCGCTGATCCCAGACATGGTTGCCGGTGGTCACGACATCGGCGCCGGCGCGAAGCGTCTCCTGAAAAATCTCTTCGGTGATGCCGAACCCGCCGGCGGCGTTCTCGCCGTTGACGATGACGAAATCGAGCCGGAAATCCGCGATCAGCCCCGGCAGCCTTTCCCACACCGCCGTGCGTCCGGATTTTCCGACCATGTCGCCGAGGAAAAGAAGTCTCATGAGTTCACCTGCGCGCCGAGGCGGCGCAATCCGCTCTCGGTCAGGATTTCGGGGATGACGATATCGTGCGGCTCGTCAGGCACCAGCCCGACCTCCTGGCAATCGAAGGCAACACCGATGAGCCGCGGTCTTCTGCCGAGATCGTGCAGCCGCTCGATAGCGCGGTCGTAATAGCCCGCGCCATAGCCGATGCGGTGGCCGCGCGCGTCAAAGGCGGCGAGCGGCACCAGCATCAGTTCCGGCTCGAGTATCGCGGCGTCGGCTGCCGGGCCGCAAGTGCCGAAGCCGGTGTCGATCAGCTCGGCGCCGCGCACCAGTTCGCGAAAGACGATGGTGGTCCGGTCGATAATGGCCGGCAGGCAGAGCCGCGCGCCCTTGTCGGCGAGCGCAAACATCAGCGGGCGCACATCCACTTCCGAGCGCATCGGCCAGAAGCCCGAAACCACTGCGCTTGGCTCCGCCTCGATCCGCCCGGCGGCATATTCGGCCATGCCCAGCGAAACCTCGATGCGCCAGATCGGGTCGAGCGCGTCGCGGCGCGCCAGCGCTTCCATGCGTAGGGCCTTCTTCATGGATTTGTATTGCGTCATCAGGCGGGTGGCGGGCTCAACTAAATGTTTTGTCGTCCTTGACACAAAACTGGCCGTTGCCGCAACGGCCAAGCCGGCGCGATGCGCGGTGCGGCGGTCATTCGAAACGGCTATGTCGGAAAAGCGGCGATCCACACAACCGGTGGAGAAGTCGATCCCGGGAACCTACAAAGTAGGTGGGCGCCGTATGAGAAAACCCACGGGTCTTCCCAGGGACAGCTCCCTAGGGATCAATAAGGCCCCGGGGAAATGTCTCTCCTGCCGCGAGGCGCAGACCGCCGTTGACAAATATAGAGTGTCTTGCGGCCACATACCAGAGAATGATCGGGGTTTCCGGCGGGTCGAGAAAAAATTTAAGCACCGCCCCAACCGAGCGTAGCGAAGATGAAGTGCAGTGCCAAAAACGAAAAAGACCGGCGCAGGGCCGGTCCTTGTCCGTCGAAACATGAAACGCCGTTAAGCGTTCAGCTTTCCTTCGGCGTCAAAACCTGACGGCCGCGATACATGCCGGTCTTGAGGTCGATATGGTGCGGGCGGCGCATTTCGCCGGAATTCTTGTCCTCGACATAGGTCGGGGCCTTCAGCGCATCGGCCGAACGGCGCATGCCGCGCTTGGACGGCGAAGTTTTTCGTTTTGGCACAGCCATGGAATTGCTCCATCTATCGGTAAAGGCTCGGGCATGCTCTCGTTGAAGAGCCGTGCGATCCGGGCCGGAATCTGAGAAAGTCGGCGAGCCTATACACGGCAATGTCGCGATTGACCAGCACCGCCACGAAATTTTTTGCCGCGTGCGGCGCTATGCCCGCAATCCCCGACCGGCCGCCCAGGGCAGGCTTTATTGGAGGCAGCGGACGTAGCCGCCGGACTTCGCCGCCCGCCGCTGGATCGTGTTGGCCAGCCGCTTCAGCCCCGGACCTGGTCTGGCCGGGTCGCGGGCGGCCGGATTGGGCAGCGCAGCCGCCATCAGCGCGGCCTGGCGCGGCGTCAACTGACTGGCCGAGACGCCGAAATGGTGCTGTGCCCCGGCCTCGATCCCATAAACGTTCGGGCCCCATTCGGCGATGTTCAGATAGATTTCCATGATCCGCCGCTTGGACAGCACGGCGTCGAAATACACCGCAAGCGGCAGTTCGAGCGCCTTCCTCACCACCGAGCGCCCGTTCCAGAGAAAGAGGTTCTTCACGGTCTGCATCGGGATGGTGGAGGCGCCGCGCGTGGCTTCGCCCGCCAGCGCATCGTCGAGCACCACCTTCAGTTCGCCAAGGTCGATCCCGTAATGCCCGCAAAACTGTCCGTCCTCCGACATAATGACGGAATGGGCGAGCACCGGCGCGATCTCGTCCAGCGGAACCCAGCGGCGGTCGTAGCCTGTAAACGTCGCCAGGTCCTTCAACATCAGCGTCGAGACCGGGTGCACGAAGGGCGGGAAGTAGACGAGCGTCAGCACGAACGGCAGCAACGCAAGCACGACCGCGGCCGACACGATGCGGCGGAGCCACGGCCCTGCGGCGGCGCGCGATCTTCCCTTCCGCTTCGGCGCCATCGCCAGCCCCTCGGTCTCGAGATCGAGTATCGGTTCGTCCAAGCCCTGCCTCTGCCTCTCTTTCAATCCGGCATAATGGTGCTTGCCCTCTCGCGCAATGTCTGAACAGCCGCGGAGCACGATTGCGGGCGCTTGACCGGGTCCGCGATTGCCGTAAACGGTCGGATCATGACGATTCCAGCCGATTTTCCGTTCGAAGCTGTTCTTGCGGCGCGCGCCGACGCCGTCGAGGCGCTTTTGCGCAGGCTGCTGGACGACCGCGCCCTCACCGGCGAAATCGTCCGGCCGGCCGGCCTGATGGCGGCGATGCGCCACGGCGTGCTCAATGGCGGCAAGCGGCTGCGGCCCTTCCTGGTTCTCGAAAGCGCGGCCCTGTTCGACGCGGCCCCTGATGCAGCGCTGACGGTGGCCACTGCACTCGAATGCGTTCACTGCTACTCGCTGATACACGACGACCTGCCCGCAATGGACAATGACGACCTTCGCCGCGGACAGCCGACGGTCCACAAGGCGTTCGACGAGGCGACCGCCATTCTCGCAGGCGACGGCCTGCTCACCTTGGCTTTCGATCTCATCGCAAGCGGCCCGCCCGGCGAGCCGCTTGACGGCTTGCTTTCGGTGCAGGCGCGGCTCGACCTTGTCCTCGGCCTTGCCCGCGCGGCAGGCGTCGGCGGCATGGTCGGCGGACAGGCGCTGGACCTCCAGGCCGAGCGCCAGCTCCCGGATGAGGCCGGTATCATCCGGCTTCAGGCGATGAAGACCGGCGCTCTGATCCGCTATGCCTGCGAGGCCGGCGCGATCGTGGCCGGCGCGCCGCCAGCCGACCGCGAGCGGCTGGCCGAATTCGGCTCGGCCATCGGACTGGCGTTCCAGCTTGCCGACGATCTGCTCGATGTCACCGCCAACGCAGAAATCATGGGCAAGGCGACCGGCAAGGACCAGGCGGCGGGCAAAGCGACGCTGGTGGCGCTGCATGGCGTGGATTGGGCCCGCCGCCAGCTTTCCGGCCTAGTCGAGCAAGCCCATTCGATGCTCGAACCCTATGGCGAACGCGCCGCGGTGCTGAAGTCGGCGGCGAACTTCATAGCCGAGCGGCGCAGCTGATCGGGCCTTCCGGCCGGGCGTTGCTTGGGCACGTCCCGCGCAACTTTTCGCTAACCTCTTATGCTTGAACGTTTCTTTAATGGAAATAATGCGTAATCCGGATCGGTAAAAGTGTGCGTATTGTCCGGAGAGTGCGTTGCCGAACTATTCCTCGTTTATCCGGCTGGTCCGGATTCGCTACCTTTCCGGGCTGCTGGCCTTCGCCCTCACCTCCGGTGCGATCATGTACGCGCTGAACGGCGTCAACGCCTTCCGGCACGACATAGACGTGATCAACGAGCAGATGGTCCTGCTGGGCCGCGATCTGCGCAACGCCACCAATTTCGCCGAGACCACCACCACGGCATGGCGCGCCGAGACGCGCGATGCGCTGAAATCGGCGGCCCGCGGCCATGCCGAGCGCCTGAATTCTAGCATAGAGGCGCTAACGGCGGCCGTGTCGAGTGTCAGGTCGCGTCTGTCCAGGCGAACAGCGGACGAACTCGATTCCGCCTCCGTCAATGGCGACCTGTTCTGGTCGGCCCGCGATATCGTCCGCAATCTGGGCGTGCTGGCCGCGGCGCAGGTCCCCGACGAAGCCGCCTATCGCGAGATCGACAACCAGAACAAGCTTTTTGCCCAGCCGTCGCTAATCCGGGCGGGAGCTGCACTCGATGCCGAGCACGGACTTGTCGAAGCGCGCGGCAACAGCCTGCTGCTGTGGGCCTGCGTCGCGCTGCTTGCGGTGCTCGCCGTCGTAGCCATCTGGATCTTCCGCCCGATGGAAAAGGCTATCCGCCGGGCTTTCACCGAATCTTTGGAATCGCTGTCCAAAGCCGAGGCAGCCGACCGCGCGAAATCCGAATTCCTGGCCAATATGAGTCATGAGATCCGCACGCCGATGAACGGAGTGCTCGGCATGGCCGAGCTTCTGGCCAAGACCGAGCTTACGCCGCGCCAGAAGACGTTTACCGACGTCATCGTCAAATCCGGCAACGCGCTGATCACCATCATCAACGATATCCTCGACTTCTCGAAGATCAATGCCGGCCAGTTGACGCTCGATCCGGCGCCGTTCCGTCTGTCCGAGGCGGTCGAGGACGTGGCCACGCTGATTTCGGCCCGCGTCGCCGAAAAGAACCTCGAGCTCATCGTCCGCATCGATCCGCGCCTGCCCAGCCATCTGGTCGGCGATGTCGGCCGCTTCCGCCAGATCGTCACCAACATGCTCGGCAATGCGGTGAAATTCACCGAAAAGGGCCACGTCCTGATCGATGTCTCTGGCGAGGCCGCCGGCGAAACGATCCAGCTCAAGGTGCGCGTCGAGGATACCGGCATCGGCATACCGGCCGACAAGCTCCAGACCGTGTTCGAGAAATTCGCGCAGGTCGACGGCTCGTCGACGCGCCGCCACGAAGGCACCGGGCTTGGCCTGGCGATCGCCGCACGGCTGGTCGACCTGATGGGCGGAACGATCGGCATCGAAAGCGAGGTCGGCCGCGGCTCGGTCTTCTGGTTCGCCGTGCCGCTGCCCGTCCACGAAGCCGGCGCCAGGAACGAGATCGTCCCCGTCGATGTCACCGGCGCGCGCGTGCTGGTCATCGACGACAACGCCGTCAACCGCGAGATCCTGCTGGAACAGCTCCGGAGCTGGGGCTTCGACTGCGCGGCCGCCGAAAGCGGGGCCGTCGGCCTGGCCTTCCTCGACCGCGCCTGCCAGCTCGGCGCGGCCGTCGATTGCGTCATACTCGATTACCAGATGCCCGGCATGAGCGGTGCCGACGTGGCCAAGGCAATAAGCTCGGACGCCCGGCTTTCCGCCATTCCGGTGGTCATCCTGACCTCGGTCGACCAGATCGATTTCGGCCGGCTGGTCGTCGAATACGGCATCGCCGCGCATCTGACCAAGCCCGCCCGCTCGGCCATGCTTCTCGGCACGGTGATCGCCGTGATCCAGCGCGCCCGCACCCAGGTCGGCAAGGCGCACTTCGTCCGCGAGCCGGTACAGCAGCTGCAGAACGCTGTCGCGTCGGCCTTCACCACGCTGCGCGGCGCTCCGGCATCCGGTTCCGAGCGCGAGCGCGATGCCGTCGTCAACGGCAATGCGCCGCTCGATGTTCTGGTGGCCGAGGACAATGAGGTGAACCAGATGGTGTTCGGCCAGATACTCTCCGGCCTCGGCCTCTCCTACCGCATCGCCGCCAACGGCCGCACCGCTGTGGAGATGCATCGCTCGCTGCACCCCAGGCTGATCCTGATGGATGTCTCCATGCCGGAAATGAACGGCTACGAGGCCGCCACGGCCATCCGCGAATTCGAGGCTTCCACCGGCGCGCGCATCCCGATCATCGGCGTCACCGCGCACGCGCTTAAGGGCGACCGCGAAAAGTGCCTCGATGCAGGCATGGACGACTATATCCCGAAACCGGTCTCGCCCGACCGCCTGGGTGCCAAGATCGGCACATGGCTCAGCGAGACCGCGCTGGCGAAAACAGCGTGAAGGTCACCGAGAACTAGGGATCAACGCAAGCGGCCGATCGGGATGATCTCTGGCGAGGTTTGGCAAAAAGTTCCGCCTAGCCAGTCGCCGAGCCATTCCTCGACGAAAAGGCCAGCGCCATCCAGCATCTCGGCTAGAGCTTCCCTGGTCGGGAACGATATGTCCGATTTGGCGGAGAGCCGCCGCCCGCTCGTCAAAATCTCATAGTTAGTCTCGTAAGTCACAATACCCGTGACTGCATCCCGCGCCGTATCGTTCCATGCCTTGACTGCGCCAAGCAGTGGATGCTCAAGAATTCGTTCCGACTGTTGCGGATTCCAGTTTCGCCACTCTTCCATCCCGGGATTTCGACTGTCGAAGATGAAGCATCCGCCGGGCGCGAGATGATGGGCGATGGTTCGCAGGACGGCCTTCTGACCTGGTTCCGTGACAAATACCTGGAAGGCATGTCCGGTCAAAAGCACCAAATCGAATTTCTGCCCAAGCCGGATATCGCGTGCATCCGCTTCGACCCAATTGACCATTTGTCCATTCGGTCTATGTCGGGCGATCTTGAGCATGGCGGCTGCCGGATCGACGCCTGTGACAAATCTGCCGTTGGCCAGGGCTGCCGCGAGTTGGCCTGTACCGCATCCGAGATCGAGGACTGACTGCCTGTCCTTCGCCAAGCGTAGGCAAAAGGCCTGATCCTCGCCTCCTTCATTCTCGATATCATAGAACTGCACGAGTTCCGGATCGCAGTAGAGGCGGTCGTCGGTTGATCTACTTTGAGGCATGTAATCGAATTCCTGTGCAGCGAACGCTCTTAAGTCAATAGAACGAGCGAACCAACCGCGGCGTCTACCGGTTTCGCACCACCACGCAGGACCCACCGGCGCCGCGCAGTTGCTGGCAGATGATGTCGGCGTTGGCGCGGTTTTCGACGCCGATCCTGACTGCATAGATGCCGCGGCGGCCGATTGGCGTGCGTACGCGGCTAACCACCGGCTCGTACTCGGCGAGCAGCGCCGAGAACCGCCCTTTCAGGCGCTGCCACTGCTTTATCGCGGCGGCGCGGCGGAAATTTCCCGCCACCTGGACGCCCCAAGGCTTGATGTTGATGGTCGCCATCGCGACCATAGTGGATTGAATCACCGGCAGGCGGCGGCACGCATCGCTAAAAGGCGCTTTTGGATCAATAGGTTGAACAGTTCCAGCGTAATTCGTGTCGGTAAATTTGTCCACAAACTCGCCCATGATGTCTAAAACGTAGTCTTCGGTCTCGATCGGCAGGAAACCGCCCGAGATCAGCCAGCGCGAGACGCGGTTCTCGCCGGCATTGTAGGCGGCCGCCGCGAGCCCGAGATTTCCGAAGCCGGATTTCAGTTCACCGAGGTAGCGCGCCGAGGCGGGAATCGCCTTCTCGATGTCGAAGCTGTCGTCGAGGCCGCGCAGCGCCGCCGTGCCCGGCATGAACTGCGCGATGCCCTCGGCGCCCGCCGGGCTGACCGCGTTGGCGTCGAAGCGGCTCTCCTTCCAGATCAGCCGGGCGAAGAAATCTTTCGGTATGCCGTTGCGCTCGGCATGGGTTTCGATCAGGTCGCAGACCCGGCCGATGGTGACAGGCGGCGGGCCGAGCGCCGACGAAGGCTCGGCCTGGGCCGGAATACCGGTCGCAAGAATTGCCATTGAGGCCAGGCACAGCTTTCGCCGGGCGGCCCGCATCTTCTACTCCGCCGCGACCTTGCCGCCGCGCCCGAAGCGTTGCTCGATATAGTCAGCGACCATCTTTTCGAACTCTTCGGCTATGTCGGGCCCGCGCAGCGTCGCGGCCTTGCGGCCGTCGATGAACACCGGGGCGGTCGGCATCTCGCCTGTGCCGGGCAGCGAGATACCGATATCGGCATGTTTTGACTCCCCCGGCCCGTTGACGATGCAGCCCATCACCGCAACCTTCAACTGCTCGACGCCCGGATATTTCTCGCGCCAGAGAGGCATGTTCTTGCGCAGGTCCGCCTGGATGTTCTGCGCCAGTTCCTGGAACACGGTCGAGGTGGTGCGGCCGCAGCCGGGGCACGCCGCCACGATCGGCACGAACTGGCGGAAGCCCATGGTCTGCAGGAGTTCCTGCGCCACCTGCACCTCGCGGGTGCGGTCGCCGTTCGGCTCGGGGGTCAGCGAAATGCGGATCGTGTCGCCGATCCCCTGCTGCAGCAATATGCCCATGGCCGCCGAGGAGGCGACGATGCCCTTGGAGCCCATGCCCGCCTCGGTCAGGCCGAGATGCAGCGCGTGGTCGGAGCGCGTCGCCAGTTCGGTGTAGACGGCGATCAGATCCTGAACCTGGCTGACTTTCGCCGACAGGATGATCTTGTCGCGGGCAAGGCCGATCTCCTCGGCCGCGTGCGCGGAAAGCAGCGCCGACTGCACGATCGCCTCGCGGGTCACTTCCTGTGCCGTGAGCGGCGAGCCCTTCTTCTGGTTCTCGTCCATCAGCCGGGTCAGGAGGTCGGCGTCGAGCGAGCCCCAGTTGACGCCGATGCGCACGGGCTTGCCGTAACGGATCGCCATTTCAACGATGGCGCCGAACTGCTTGTCCTTCTTTTCCTTGAAGCCGACATTGCCCGGATTGATGCGGTATTTCGCCAGCGCCTCGGCGCATTCGGGATGGTCGGCAAGCAGCCGGTGGCCGATATAGTGGAAGTCGCCGACCAGCGGCACGTTGATGCCGAGCCGGTCCAGCCGCTCGCGAATGCCGGGCACTGCGGCGGCGGCCTCGTCGCGATCGACGGTGATGCGCACGATCTCGGATCCAGCCTTGGCCAGCGCAGCGACCTGACGAACCGTTTGATCGACATCGGCGGTGTCGGTATTGGTCATCGACTGTACGACGACCGGCGCGCCGCCCCCGACCATCACGCCGCCGACATTGACGCCGACCGATTTGCGGCGGGCAAAGGGGGCGGAAAAATACCCGGTCATGCGGGCGGCCTCTTCAGCGAAAAATTCCGCCATGAGGTGGAGGACGGCGCTCGTTATGTCAATGGCGGGTATTGTCTCAGTTTGAATTCGGGCTCTGATCAATCGGCTCGGGGTTCTTGATGCAAATCCCATGTTGGGCTGGTAGGCACTCCCAACCAGGTCCAAATGCTGCCGATCTGCCGTCCAACTTCGGAGGATAAAGGATCAAGCCGGCTAGCAGAAGGCCTACGACTACTACCATGAGGATAATACCACGGCGGTCTTCGGGTTTTAGGTCCCACCAATTCATGGCATCCGCTTCTTGTACGACCCTCGCGGTCCCGGCTTCGGCGCGACCGCGTCCATTATCTCGCAGAGATTGGCCATTGACCAGAGCGTCTTGGAAACGCCAGCCGCCATTGCAGGCGACATTTTCAACGTCTTGTGAACGCGGATGAAGTTGTACCAGACCGTGTCGAAGTCGGTTCGCCCATCAGAGCGCGAGGTCCCAGGTCTGGCCGACGAGATCCTTGCCGAAGGAATGGTGGCGCTCCTCCCCGACCAGTTCGAAGCCCGCCGACTGATAGATGCGGCGCGCCGAGACGAGCACGTCGTTGGTCCATAGCGTCAGGGTCTTGTAGCCCTTTTCGCGGGCGAAGCCGATGCACTCGTCGACCAACCTGCGTCCGATGCCGAGACCTCGCGCCGAAGGCTCGACGTAGAGAAGGCGCAGCTTTGCCACCTCGGCGGACTTGCGCACGAGAAAGACGGAGCCGACCACCTCCCCTTCGCGCTCTGCGATCCAGGCGTTCTCATGCTCCGGGTCGAACGACTTGACGAAGCCGGCGAGAATTTCCGCCACCAGCGCCTCGTAGCTCTCGTCCCAGCCATATTCCTGGGCATAGAGGACACCCTGCCGGTGGACGATCCAGCCAATGTCGCCGACCTGGAGCGGCCGCAGCAGATAGGATGCCTTCTTCGGCTCCGGATTTTGGCCGAGCAGGCCCTGCACCCGTTGCATGGCCGCGACAACGGCTTCGCGGCGATCGGCTGAAAGCCGGCCGAGCAAGCCCGCCACTTCTTCCCGCGACGCCTGTTCCAGTGGCTCAAACGCCTCGCGGCCAAGCTCGGTGATCGACAGCACGGACTGCCGCGCATCGGCCGGCGACGGCGCCTTCGCCACAAGCCCGCGGCTTTCGAATTTCTTGAGGATGCGGCTGAGATAGCCGGCGTCCAGCCCCAGGTCGCGGCCGAGATCGGTTGCCGACAAGCCGCTGCGGTGGGCGAGTTCGTAAAGCACCCGCGCCTCGGTCAGCGAGAAAGCGCTCCTGTGAAGCCGCTCCTCCAGCAGGCCGATCTGGCGCGTGTAGAACCTGTTGAACGCCCGCACCGCCGCTATCTGCTCTTTGGATGATGCGCTCGAAACAGTCATCGGAGCCTCCCTGCTCCGTCGCAGTGTTCCGCAATTAGTTGACTAAGTCAAATAAATTTGGTGGGGGAGCGACGGTCAAAAACTCGTGACGACGCTGATGCCGAGACCTTCGAACTCGTCCATGGCCATAAGGGCAGCCGGCGCTTCGGCGAGGCTGATCTTCCTGCCGACGAGTTTCTGCGGCGAAAGCTTGCCGGTCGCGATCATCTCCATCATCGCGCCGTAGCGGAAAGCCTGCATGCCGTGGCTGCCGAGGATTTCGAGCTCGAAGGCGATGATCTTGCTCATCGGCACCTGCGCCCTGGCGTGGTCGCCAAGCATCAGGCCGACCTGCACATGGCGGCCGCGGCGGCGCAGATTGGAGATCGAATTGTAGCAGGTCGCCGGGTGCCCGAGCGCGTCGATCGAGACATGCGCGCCACCCTCGGTGATCTGCTTGACCGCGCGAACGACGTTTTCGGTCTGTGATGCGTTGACGGTGGCGACAGCGCCCATCTGCCTGGCGAATTCGAGTTTTTCATCGGTCAGGTCGACGGCTACGACATTGGCGCCCATCGCCGTGGCGATCATGATGGCGGACAGGCCGACGCCGCCGCAGCCATGCACCGCGACCCATTCGCCGGGTTTCGTCCGGCCCTGGTCGACGACGGCGCGGAACGAGGTGACGAAGCGGCAGCCGAGCGCGGCGGCCGTGGCGAAGTCCAGTTCCTCCGGCAGACGGACCAGATTGGTGTCGGCGAAGTCGAGCGCGACATATTCGGCGAACGAGCCCCAGGCGCTGAAGCCGGGCTGGAACTGGTGTTCGCAGACCTGGTGGTTGCCCGAATTGCACTCGAAGCAATGGCCGCAGCCGGCCACGAACGGCACCGTGACGCGGTCGCCGATCTTCCAGTTCCTGACGTGTCCGCCGACCGCCTGGACCGTGCCCGCGAGCTCGTGGCCCGGCACATGCGGCAGCGTGATGTCGGGGTCGTGCCCCATCCAGCCGTGCCAGTCGCTGCGGCAGAGCCCCGTCGCCTCGACCTTGACCACCACGCCGTCCGGCGAGGGCGTGGGATCGGCGACGTTCTGCAGGCTTGGCGGCGTGCCGAACTGTTCGAAGACGACGGCTTTCATGGGAACTCCAGGCTATGAATTTTTAACGCATCTTGTCGCCGGTCGCGGCGGAAGGCAAATGCGCGGGAATGCGCTTTTCCCTCCCCTTGAGGGGGAGGGAACCTGCTTCGCAATTCTGCTGCAATGCAATATGTATATTGCGACGCAACATCATCGGAGGAAACATCATGACCGCCAGAAGGACCGCCATCGTCACCGGATCGACTTCGGGCATCGGGTTGGCGATTGCCCGCGCGCTCGCCGCCGAGGGTTGCAGCGTCGTCGTCAACTCCTTTTCGGATACGCCGCAGGACCACGCGATCGCCGAGACGATCGCCAAGGAGCATCCGGGTGAGGCCGTCTACATCAAGGCCGACATGTCGAATGCCTTCGAATGCCGGGCGCTGGTGGAGCGGGCTGCGGAAAAGTTCGGCTCGGTCGACATCCTCGTCAACAATGCCGGCATCCAGCATGTCGCGCCGGTGGAAGAATTCCCGGTCGAGAAATGGGACGCGATCATCGCGATCAACCTCACCTCGGCCTTCCACACCATCGCCGCCGCTATCCCCCTGATGAAAAAGGCTGGCGGCGGGCGCATCGTCAACATCGCCTCCGCGCACGGGCTGATCGCCTCGCCGTTCAAATCGGCCTATGTCTCGGCCAAGCACGGCATAATGGGCCTGACCAAGACGGTCGCCCTGGAGGTCGCGCGTGAAAAAATAACCTGCAATGCGATATGCCCGGGTTACGTGCTGACGCCACTGGTCGAGGCGCAGATACCGGACCAGATGAAGGCGCACGGCATGGACCGCGAGACGGTGATCCGCGAGGTCATGCTGGACCGGCAGCCGACCAAGGAATTCGTGACCGTCGAGGAGATCGCGGCCGCGGTTTCGTTCCTGTGCTCGCCGGCCGCCGCCCAGATCAACGGTACGCACATCTCGGTCGACGGCGGCTGGACGGCGGAGTGAGATCCGGTATTGCCTTCTCCCCGTGAACGGAGAGAAGGGCGCTGTCCGCCGCTGCAACCACTTCCGCAACGCAGAAGGATGCATCCATGACCACCAACGGCCATGCCCCGGATAAAAAGCCGATCAACATCGCGCTGCAGGGCGGCGGCTCGCACGGGGCGTTTTCCTGGGGCGTGCTCGACCGGCTGATAGAGGACGGGCGTCTGGAATTCGCCGCCATCTCCGGCACCAGCGCCGGCGCGATGAACGCGGTGGCGCTGGCCGACGGCTGGGTGCGCGGCGGCGCCGGCGGGGCGCGGCAGAAGCTCCACGATTTCTGGCGCGCCGTGGCTCAAAAGGGCCGCTTCAGCCCGGTGCAGCGCACGCCCTGGGATGTCGCCTGGGGCAACTGGTCCGTGGAGAACACGCCGGGCTACATCTGGTACGACGCGGTATCGCGCATGCTGTCGCCCTACGTCGCCAACCCGCTCAATCTGAACCCCCTGCGCGATGCGGTCCGCGACGAGATCGACTTCGACAATGTCCGCGCCTGCAAGGCGATGAAGCTGTTCATCTCGGCGACGAATGTCGAAACCGGTCAGCTTCGCGTCTTCAACCCGGACGAGATCGACATCGACGTGATCATGGCGTCGGCCTGCCTGCCGCAGCTTTTCCAGGCGGTCGAGATCGACGGCACGCCCTATTGGGACGGCGGCTATGGAGGAAATCCGGCGATCTACCCGTTCTTCAAGGCGACCGAGACCGAGGATGTGCTTCTGGTGCAGATCAATCCGGTGATCCGAGAGGGCACGCCGAAATCCGCCAACGAGATACAAAACCGCATCGACGAGATCACCTTCAATGCCGGGCTTCTGCGGGAATTCCGCGCCATCGCCTTCATCAAGGACCTGATCGCCGCCGGGCGCTTGCCGCATGGCGAGTTCCGCGACATCCGCATGCACCGGATCGACGCCGACGAGGCGTTCAAGGATCTGTCGGCCTCGTCTAAGGTCAATGCCGAATGGGCGTTCCTCGAATATCTGCGCGATCTCGGCCGCACCGCCGCCAGCGACTGGCTCGAGGAAAACTACGATGCGGTCGGCGAACGGCCGACGCTCGATCTGTCCGGCGACCTCGACGAGGAGTACCGTCCGATGCGCAGCAAGGGTCTTGGCAAGCGGGTGCAGGAATTCATGGCGACGCACAAGAAGCCCGCAGCGGCGCGGCGCAGGGGTTAGCTAAGGCCGAATAGCGATCTCGACGACTCTAACCAGACCGCGGGCGGCGATACGCTGCTCGTCTGGATTGCGGATGCGGCTCTTCATGCCCTCCAGCCCGTCGAGCAGCAGTGTCGCAAGCAGCCTGGCCGACACGCCGCGCGCTTCCAGATCGACGCCGCTATCACGCGCCTCGGCCTCTATCGCCGTTTCGATGAGGCCGCGCAGCCGCTGCTTCCAGCCTGAGACAATATCGCCGGCCAGGGTGCTCTTCATGTCGAGGATCTCGGCGCCGTGCGGCGATTCCGCGATCTGGCGCATCATCCCGATCAGGCACTCCTCGATCATCGCCATCAGGCGGTCGGACAAAGGGCCATCCGGCCGCAAAATCGCTTCGGCGCGGGCTGCCGACTGGTCCAGGTGCTGCCCGGCGATCGCCCGGTAGATATCGGTCTTGTTCCTGAACAGCAGATAGAGCGCCGGCCGCGACATTTCGGCTGCGCGGGCGATGTCGTCCATCGTTGTGCGCGAAAAGCCGTAGGCGAGCACAAGCCTCATCGCGGCCTCGAGAATGCGGGCTCGCCTGGGGTCGGCGGGTTCGGCGTCTGTCGTCACATTCTTCATTTAGTCATTGTCCATTGACAAAATAACAGAATTTGTCAACCTGTCAGCGATCGGCACCCACGCCCGGTATCGGACGAAAGCCAAAGGCAATCCCCATGCGCCTTATCATCGACGGAAAATCAATAGAGTTTGAAGCCGATCCCGAAATGCCGCTTCTGTGGGCGCTGCGCGATCTCGCCGGCAAGACCGGGCCGAAATTCGGCTGCGGCATCGCCGCCTGCGGCGCCTGCACGGTGCATATAGGCGGCGAGGCGGTGCGCTCCTGCACCTTGCCGGTCGGCCAGGTCGAGGGCGAGGTCACCACCATCGAAGGGCTTGCCGTCGACGGCAAGCTGCACCCGGTGCAGCAAGCCTGGCTGGACGAGCAGGTCGCGCAGTGCGGCTATTGCCAGGCCGGCCAGATCATGAGCGCGGCGGCGCTGCTCGATGTGAACCCTGCGCCCACCGACGCGGACATCGACGAGGCGATGAACGGCAATCTCTGCCGCTGCGGCACCTATCCGCGCATACGCACAGCGATCAAGAAGGCGGCCGCCCTCAAGACTGCGGGGATCTGATGATGGCCAGCGTCGCAAAAATCGCACGGCGGACATTCCTCATCGGCGCTGCGGCCGTCGCCGGCGGCGTGGCTGTCGGTTATTGGTATGTCTCCCGCCCCTATCCCAATCCGCTCGAAGGCGAGCTTGCCGAGGGCGAAAGAACCTTCAATCCCTATGTGAAGATCGCCCCGGACAACATGATCACCGTGATTGCGCCGCGCGCCGAAATGGGCCAAGGCGTGTCGACAACGCTCGCCGCGCTGGTCGCCGAGGAACTGGATGTCGAGCTTGCGGCGGTCCGCGTCGAGCATGGCCCCGCCTCCTTCGCCTATTACAACGCCGCCCTGCTCGAAGAAGGCGGTCCATTTCCGTTCTACGACCGGAGCTTGATGGCGGAGACCGTGCGGGGCGCGCTCGGCGGCGTGTCCAAGGTGCTCGGTTTCCAGGGCACCGGCGGCTCGTCTTCGACCCGCGATGCGTTCGACAGGATGCGCCAGGCGGGCGCTGCGGCGCGCCATGTGCTGGTCGAGGCCGCGGCAAGGAAGCTCGGCGTCGCCGCTTCGGAGCTCAGCACCGCCAACGGCGCGATCGAGCACAAGGCATCGGGCCGAAGGGTCACCTATGGCGAGGTGGCTGCCGCGGCAGCCGCTGTCGATCCGCCCTCGACAGTGCGCCTGAAGGACAAGGCCGATTGGAAGCTGCTCGGCAAGCCGCAGCCGCGCGTCGACATGCTGGCCAAGGTGACCGGCGCGCCGATCTTCGGCATCGATGTCGTCTTGCCCGACATGCTTTTCGGCACGGTGAAGATGAGCCCGCGTTTCTGGGCGAAGCCGGTCAAGGCGGACCTGTCGAAGGCGGAAAAGATGCCGGGCGTGGTGAAGATCGTGCCGCTGGAGACGAGCTACGGCCACGGCTTCGGCATCATCGCCGAGAACACCTGGGCGGCATTCCAGGCGGCCGATGCCATCGAGGTCGAATGGGACGCGGCCGAGTATCCGGCCGACAACGCGGCGATCTCGCAGGCTCTCGCGGATGCGCTTGCGGCAGGTGAAGGCTCGGCGTTGCGCGACGACGGCGATGTCGATACGGCCTTCGCCGATGCGCCGCGTGAAAGGCTGGTTGAAGCGTCCTACGAGGTTCCCTATCTCGCCCATGCCTGCATGGAGCCGATGAACGCCACCGCCCGGTTCAGCGACGGAGTGCTCGATGTCTGGTCCCCCAACCAGATGCCGACGCTCACGCGCTACCTTTGCTCGGAAGCGGTCGGCATCGAGCGCGACAAGGTCAATGTCCATACCACGCATCTCGGCGGCGGCTTCGGACGGCGCGGCGAGATGGACTTTTCGATCTATGCCGCGCTGCTGGCGAAGGAGGCAGGCGGCCGGCCGGTGAAAGTCACCTGGACGCGCGAGGAAGACATCCGCCACGACGCGTACCGCCCGGCGGCGGCAGGAAAATTCCAGGCCCGGCTCGGTGACGACGGGCTGCCGGAGGCGCTTGAGATGCGCATCGCTTCGCCCTCGGTGATCGGCAGCGCGCTGCGGCGCATGTTCCCTTCAATCTCGCCGCTCGGCCCGGACCGAACCATCACCGACGGTTCGCACAACCAGCCCTACGCGATAGCGAACTATCGTGTGACCGGCATTGCGGCCGACATCGGCGTTCCGGTCGGTTTCTGGCGATCGGTCGGCAATTCCTACAACGGGTTCTTCCATGAATGCTTCATGGACGAGGTCGCCACGGCCGGCAAAATCGACCCGGTCGAGCTTCGCAGGAAGCTGATGGCGTCCTGGCCGACGGCGGTAAAGGTCGCCGACAAGGCCGCCGCAATGGCGAAATGGGGCGAGCCACTTCCGGCGGGGCGAGCGAAGGGTTTCGCCTTTACGTTGAGTTTCGGCGGCTGGGTCGCGGAGATCGTGCAGGTGGCCGATACGCCGGCCGGCATCCGCATCGAGAAGGTCTGGATCGCCGCCGATGTCGGCACTGCGCTCGATCCGGGCATCATCGAGGCGCAACTGGTCTCGGGCGCAATCTTCGGCCTGTCCGCCGCCATAGGCCAGGAGATCACCTTCTCAAACGGCATGGTTGAGCAATCAAATTTCCATGATTTCGACGCAATGCGAATCTCCCAATGCCCCGCGTTCGAGATCGCCATACTGGAGAAAGCGGAACGGATGGGCGGCGTCGGCGAAATCGGTACGCCGCCGGCGGCGCCCGCGCTCGCCAATGCGGTCTTCGCCCTTACCGGTAAGCGCATCCGCACGCTTCCGCTGTCGAAGGAGGTCGCCTTTGCATGAACTCATTGAATCATGCTGACTCCTGCTGCCAATCGGGCAGGTTGCAATCTTCGGCATCATCAGCGCGTAGGAAGCCAGCGCGCCGCGCCTGAAAAATGTCAGGAAATGCTACCTGTGATAGTGCCATGAATTTTTCTGACTGTTTTGCGGCGCGACTTTGATATAGGTAACGCGCGCCCGCGGAGCGTCGCTTCGCGGAGCGATTGAACACGGCCCGACGCGATACCATATCGGGGGCGCCCTTGCAGGACGCGGTCTGGCCGGCCGACAACGGAAAAACGATAATGGCGAAGTACAGGTTCCACAAGCTTGCCGCGTTGGTCGTGCTCGCGGGCTTCGCGGCCTGGATGGGCACGGGGGAATTTTCCTCTGTCGGCAGCGCCGCCAATGAAGACGAGAAGAAGACGGAAGCTGCCGAACAGCCGGCTGCTCCGCTGCGCACGGTTGCAGTGGTGACGCCGCCGCGCGTGCAGCATGCGCGCGCGATCCGCATTTCGGGCAGGACCGATGCGGAGAAGCGCGTCACGCTCGCCACCCGCGTCATGGGCGTCATAGAGAGCCTGCCGGTGAAGCAGGGCCAGCGCGTCGAGCGCGGCGACCTGGTGATGCGTCTGGACGCTCTGGACAAGGAAGCGGCGGTCCGGACGGCCGAAGCCGTGGTCACACAGCGGCAGGCCGAGTTTGACGCCGCCGAGCGGCTGGTGGGGGGTGGCAACGCGCCCAAGCTCCAGGCCGACCAGGCCCGCGCCGCGCTGGCTACCGCCAAGTCGGAACTGGAGAGCGCCAAGGCCGAGCTTGCCCAATATGCGATGTATGCACCCTATAACGGCGTCGTCGACCGGGTTCCCGTCCAGCGCGGCAGCACCATCCTGGCGGGCGCCGAGGTGGCGACGCTGATCAATCTCGACCCGTTGCTCGCCATCGGCGAGGTAAGCGAACGCGATCTGCGCTACCTGAAGCTCGGCGACACGGCGGATATCCAGCTGGTCGACGGCACGACCGTGAAGGGCACGCTGCGTTACATCAGCCGCGACGCTTCGTCCGCCACGCGCACGTACCGTATCGAAGTGGCAATTCCCAACGAGAACAAAGAGCTGCCGGCCGGCATGACGGCGGAGATAAAACTGCTCGCCGAGTCTACCGACTCCGTCTTGCTGCCACGCTCGGTCGTTACGCTGAGCGGCGACGGCGACCTGGGTATCCGCGCCGTCGACAAGGACGACAAGGTGGTGTTCTTCCCGATCGATCTCGTCGACGATACGCCGAACGGACTGGTGCTCGGGGGAATCCCGGCCGATGCCCGCATCATTGTCGCCGGACAGGACCTCGTCACCGAGGGCGACACGGTAAAGGCCGTGGAAGCCGATCAGGAGACGATCAACAAACTCGTCGGCGAAGCCGAAAGCGGGACTCAGTAGCCCTATGGATATTGTCAAGCTTGCGATCCGCAATGCGCGTCTGACGCTTTCGGTCCTGCTGTTCCTGGTGATCGCGGGAGCGCTTGCCTACCAGTCGGTGCCTAAGGAGGCCGAACCCGACGTCGCCATTCCGATCATGTATGTGAGCCTCGTCTACCAGGGGATTTCGCCCGAGGATTCCGAACGCCTGCTGCTCAGGCCGGTTGAATCCCAGCTCAAGAACCTCAAGGGGCTGAAAGAGATGAAGTCCGCCGCCTATGAAGGCGGTGGATACGTTCTGGTTGAATTCGATCCTTCGACCGATCTCGGCGATGCCCTCATCGACACCCGTAACAAGGTGCAGGACGCAAAGCCCGACCTGCCCGAAGGCGTCGAGGAGCCGACCGTCAACGAGGTCAACATCTCGGAATTTCCCGTCCTTGTCGTGACCCTGTCGGGCAATGTGCCCGAGCGGGCGCTGACGACGGCCGCCAAGGCCCTGCGCGACCGCATCGAGGAAGTCCCGGGCGTGCTCGAGGGCGTCATCCAGGGATCGCGCGAAGAGCTTGTCGAGGCGATCATCGATCCGGCCAAGCTGTCGTCCTACGGGCTGCAACTCGAACAGCTGATCCAGGGCATAGGCGCATCCAACAGCCTGGTCGCCGCCGGCGCGATCGAAGGCTCCGAAGGCAAGTACGCCATCAAGATTCCGGCCCTGATCGAGACGCCGCTGGACGTCGCCAACCTGCCGGTCGTGGCCGGGCAGGATGCCGTGGTGCGCGTGAAGGACCTCGCCCTGGTCCGCTCCACCTTCAAGGACGCTGAAACGATCACGCGGCTCGACGGCAAGCCTGCCATCGCCATCGAAGTCAAAAAGCGCATCGGCGCCAACGTGGTCGAAACGATCGAAGGCGCCAAGAAGGTTGCCGATGAGTTCGTGAAGAGCATGCCGGAAGGCACCGAAGTCACCTACACGCAGGACAAGTCCGTCTTCGTCAACCAGCTTCTCAACGACCTGCAGAACCACGTCATCATCGCGGTGATCCTGGTCTTCATCGTCATCCTGTACGCGCTGTCGGGCCGGGCTTCGATGCTGATCGGCCTCGCCATCCCGTCCTCGTTCCTGATGGGCATACTGGCGCTGGCGATGATGGGCTACACCATCAACATGATCGTGCTGTTCAGCCTGATTCTGGCGGTCGGCATGCTGGTCGACGACGCGATCATCGTGACGGAGTTCGCCGAGCGCCGCATGTCTGAGGGCATGCCGAAGGAGCAGGCCTTCGAACTCGCCGCCAAGCGCATGGCTGGCCCGGTTATCGCCGCGACCATGACTCGTATCGCGGCGTTCTCGCCGCTGCTGTTCTGGCCGGGCATCATCGGCGATTTCATGAAATACCTGCCGATCACGCTGATCGTCACGCTGGCCGCATCGATGGCCTATGCGCTGATCTTCGCGCCAACGCTGGGCGCCTTGTTCGCCAAAGCGCCGGTGCACGAAGAGGGTGAACTGCGCGACGGCTACTACATGGCGGTCGTCAAGCGCGCCGTGCATTACCCCAAGACGGTGCTGGTGCTAACGGTTGCGCTGCTGGTCGCAGTGCCGGTCGCCTATTCCAAATACGGTGCGGGCGTCGAGTTCTTCCCCACCGTCGAGCCCGATTACGGCCTGCTTTACGTGCATGCCCGCGGCAATCTGTCTCTCGACGAGATGGATACCGCCACGCGCGAGGCGGAACGCCGCATCCTCGGCTGGCCGGGCATCACGTCGGTCTACACCCGCGCCGGCAAGACGCGAGGCGGCGGCGCCGACATCCCGGAAGATGTCATCGGGGTGATCCAGTACGAATTCGTCGACTGGCGCGAGCGCAAGTCCGCGCATCAGATCCTGGACGAATTGCGCGTGGCCATGGCCGGCATTCCCGGTGTCGATATCGAGGTCCGTGTGCCGGATGCCGGCCCGCCGACCGGCAAGCCAATCCAGGTTCAGCTCTCCGCGGTCGATCCCGAAGGCCTGAACGAGAAGGCGGCCGAAGTCGCGGAGGCGGTCAAACGGGTTCCGGGCGTCATCGACGTATCGGACGGCCTGCCGCCGCCCGGCGTCGACTGGGCGCTGGAGGTCGACCGCTCGAAGGCCGCGCAATACGGCATCAGCCCGACATCGGTCGGCACCGTCGTGCAGCTGGTCACCACAGGCCTTAAACTGACCGACTATCGGCCGGCCGGCGTTGACGATGCGGTAGACATCCGCCTGCGCCTGCCCGAGGACCGCCGCACCCTGGCGACGCTCGACCAGCTCAGGATAGAAACGGCGCAGGGTTCCGTGCCGATCTCGAACTTCGTCACGCGCAAGGCGGAAAAAACCACGGGCATACTGAACCGCATCGACGGCAAGCGAACGATCACCATTCAGGGCAACGTTGCATCCGGCCTTCAGGTCGCGGCGGTCCAGGCCGAGGTCTCGAATATCGTCGGCGGCATGGACTTGCCCGGCATCGACTGGAAGCTGGCCGGTTCGAACGAAGACAGCGAGGAGGCCAGCGCCTTCCTGAGCAACGCCTTCGGCGCGGCGATCTTCCTGATCTTCATCGTACTTCTGGCGCAGTTCAATAAGTTCACCAGCGTTCTGCTCGTGCTTTCCTGCGTCGTCATGGCGACGATCGGCGCGCTGCTCGGCATGATGCTGACCGGCCAGGCCTTCGTGATCGTGATGTCAGGCATCGGCGTCATCGCGCTGGCCGGCGTCGTCGTCAACAACAACATCGTGCTGATCGACACCTACGACCGCCTCCGAGAGGAGGGCTGGAGCAAGTACGACGCCGTGCTTCAGACCTGCCGCGAGCGCGCCCGTCCGGTGGTGCTGACGGCGCTGTCGGCCATTCTCGGAGTGCTGCCCATCGCGTTCGGCCTCGGGCTGGAGATTTTCCATCACGAGACGACGATCAACGCGCCCTCGACCCAGTGGTGGATCGCGCTGTCGTCGGCGATCGTCTTCGGCCTGTCCTTCGCGACGGTGCTGACGCTGGTCGTCACGCCGTCGATGCTGATGGTCTTCACCCGCGAGACCCACAAGAAGGGCAGGCGCAACTGGTTCGCCCGGCTGTTCCGCCGCGGCGGAAAGACCGAGGCGCCGTCGGCCGTCGAGCCGGTCGCCGTTCCGGGCGATGTCGCTTTCCCGAAGGCTGCGGAGTAGACGCCCGGCAGAGTTACGAAATGCAGCGATAATGCTTGGCGGGAAACGTGTTGTCCGTTTCCGCCAAGCAGGTTCCTGCTCCGAGTTCTCCTAACTCTTTGAACCGGCGCTGATGTCGGTTCAAACTGGTAAACAGACTTCGACCTGGGGAAGCGATCACTCCCTGAAGCCGTGGGTAAAAATCCACTCGCAAAAGGTTTGTTGACCCTTCGGAACCGGCGGGGCTTATTGCGCATTGTGGTCTCATTGCAACACTGCTTTCGAGGGACCGCCATGACGCTGACCACCATTTTGATCATCATCCTGATTCTTATCTTGATCGGCGCCGTGCCGGCATGGCCGCATTCGCGTGCCTGGGGCTATGGGCCCTCGGGCATTGTCGGCCTTATTCTCGTGGTTCTCCTGATCCTGCTCCTGATGGGAAGAATTTGACGCGAACCTATGAGATAGGCGCCTTCGCGGCGCCTGTCTCGCTTCGATCGCTCGCTGAAGTTATTCCGCCGGTTGCGCCGGCGCGAAATCGGCGGTGCGCGCTAGTCCCGCCATCAGGCAGACCACGATCAGCAGGGCCGACAAGGCGATGAATACCGGGCCGAAGCCGGTGCGTTCGCCGACGAAGCCGATGGCCGAGGGCGCGACGAGCAGTCCTGAATAGCCCATCGTCGTCACCACGCTCATGCCCGCGCCTGCAGATGTGCCGGGCTGGTTGCCGGCGGCCGAAAACGCGATCGGCACCATGTTGGCGACGCCGAGGCCGCAGAAGGCGAAGGCGGCGATGGCCAGCCACGGCCAGGGCGACAGGCCGGCCACCAGCATGCCCGCTGCCGCGATCAGGCTGGATACGCGCAGCGTCGTCACCGCGCCGAAGCGGTTCCTGACGGCGTCGCCGAGGAAGCGGATGACGGCCATGGTGCCGGCGAAGAAAGCGAAGGCGAAGCCCGCAGTGGCGAGGTCGGTGCCCAGTTCCTGCTGCAGGTAGAGCGCTGCCCAGTCGAGCACCGCGCCTTCCGGCACCATCGAGAACAGCGCCACAATTCCTATCAGATAGATCAGCGGGTTTTTCGGCAGCGAGAATTTGTGATGCTCGTGCGCCAGGGCCTTCTTCTCGGCGATGAGCCTTGGAAGCGCCCATGCCATGACGGCGAGCGCGACGGCTGTCACCGCGGCGGCATGAGGGAGATGACCGTAGGTCTGGATGGCGATGCCGCCAAGGCCGCCGCCGGCAAAGCCGCCGAGGCTCCAGAAGCCGTGCGAGGACGACATGATGGCCCGGCCGAGCCGCTTCTCGACCTCCACCGCATTGGCGTTCATGGCGACGTCCATGCCGCCGATCAGCCCGCCGAACAGGAACATCGCCAGCGCGGCGAGCGGCAGATTGGGCGCGGCGGCGACGACCAGCAGGCCGAATGCGCCGATAGCGCCGAACCAGCGCACCACGGGCCGCGAGCCGTAACGTGAAATCAGGTGGCCGCACAACGTCATCGCCGTGATCGCGCCCGCACCGAACAGCAGGATGAGCAGGCCGAGCGTGAACTCGCTGATGCCGAGGCGCGTCAGGAAGACCGGGATCTGCGGCGCCCAGCTGCCGGTCAGGAAGCCGTTGACGAAGAACACCGCGCCGACCGCCCAGCGGGCGCGCACTGCGGTCGCGATGATATTGGTGGCGTCCATGGCGGATTCCGGGTGTTGGAGAACGCGGCGGAACCTAAATCGGTTTAGGGCTGAGTCAACCCGAAGGTGCGGTCAAATGTTGGGCCAGCGCGGCCTCTCCCCCATGGGGGAGGGACCGCGCTACCCGAACACCACCAAGAGGTCCTTGGCGTCGATCTGGTCGCCGGATTTGACTAGCACTTCGGCGATCGTGCCGTCGCGTTCGGCGTGGAGCGCGGTTTCCATCTTCATCGCTTCGATGGACAAGAGCACGTCGCCCGCTTTCACCGCCTGTCCGGCGGCAACCGCCAGCGCCGATACCACGCCGGGCATGGGCGCGCCGACATGCGCCTCGTTGCCCGGCTCGGCCTTGCGCCGCGCCTTCGACGCCGACGCGCCATGGGCGCGGTCCGGCACCTTTATGCGCCGCGGCTGGCCGTTGAGCTCGAAGAAAACCGTCACCATGCCCTTGTCGTCGACCTCACCAATGGCGAAGCAGCGGATGACCAGCGTCTTGCCCTTTTCAATGTCGACGAAGATCTCGTCCTGCGGCTTCATGCCGTAGAAGTAGACCGGCGTCGGCAGCACGCTTACCGGACCGTAGGTCTCCTGCGCGCCGCAAAAATCGGAGAACACTTTCGGGTACATCAGCCACGAGGCAAACTCGAACTCGGAGAGCTTGCGCTCGAGCTTGTCCTCGATCTCCTTGCGGCTGGCTTCCAGATCGGCAGCTTTCAAGAGCGAGCCGGGGCGCACCATGATCGGCTTTTCGCCCTTCAGCACCTTCTTCTGCAGCTTCTGTGGCCAGCCGCCGGGCGACTGGCCTAGATCGCCGCGCAGCATCGATACGACCGAATCCGGGAAGGCGATGTCCCTGGCCGGGTTCTCGACATCGGCGACCGTCAGGTCCTGGCTCACCATCATCAGCGCCATGTCGCCAACGACCTTCGACGAGGGCGTCACCTTGACGATGTCGCCGAACATCAGGTTCACGTCGTGGTAGGCCTGCGCCACCTCGTGCCAGCGGGTTTCGAGGCCTAGCGCGCGCGCCTGCTCCTTCAAATTGGTGAACTGGCCGCCCGGCATTTCGTGTAGGTAGACCTCCGATGCCGGCCCTTTCAAATCGCTCTCGAAGGCCGCGTACTGGTTGCGCACCGCTTCCCAGTAGAAGGAGATGCGGCGTATCCATTCCGGGTCGAGCCCGGGATCGCGCTCGTCGCCCTTCAACGCCTCGACGATGGAGCCCAGGCAGGGCTGCGACGTGTTGCCCGACAGCGCATCCATCGCCGCGTCGATGGCGTCGACGCCGGCTTCTACCGCGGCCAGCACCGTCGCCGCCGAGAGGCCGGACGTGTCGTGCGTGTGGAAATGCAGCGGCAGGCCGGTCGCCTCGCGCAACGCCTTGAAAAGCGCCTTGGCGGCGGCGGGTTTCAGGAGGCCCGCCATGTCCTTGACGGCTATGATGTTGGCCCCGGCCGCTTCCAGTTCTTTCGCCAGGCCGACATAATATTTCAAATCGTATTTTGCGCGGGCCGGGTCGAGGATGTCGCCGGTGTAGCAGATCGCCGCCTCGCAGAGGCCGCCTTCGCTGCGCACCGCGTCCATGGCGACGCGCATGTTCTCGACCCAGTTCAGGCAGTCGAACACGCGAAACAGGTCGATGCCGCCGGCCGACGCCTGCTTTACGAAATGCTGGACGACATTGTCGGGATAGTTGGTGTAGCCGACGCCGTTGGCGCCGCGCAGCAGCATCTGCAGCAAAAGGTTGGGCGCCGCCTCGCGCACCAGCGACAGCCGCTCCCACGGATCCTCGGTCAGGAAGCGCATGGAAACGTCGAACGTCGCGCCGCCCCAGCATTCGAGCGACAGCAATTGCGGCAGAGCCCGCGCATAGGTTCCGGCGATGTGGGCGATGTCGTGCGTACGCATACGGGTGGCGAGCAGCGACTGGTGCCCGTCGCGCATCGTCGTATCGGTGACCAGAACCTGCTTCTGCTCGCGCATCCAGGCGGCGAATTTTTCCGGGCCCAGCGTATCGAAGCGCTGCTTGGTGCCGCCAGGGATCGTACCGTTGAGATAGGGCACGACGGGAGCAGCGGCATCCGCCTTCGGCATCGGGCGGCCGCGGGTTTCGGGGTGGCCGTTGACGGTCACGTCGGCCAGGTAGTTGAGCAGCTTGGTCGCGCGGTCCTGCCGCTTCACCTGCGCGAACAGTTCCGGCGTCGTGTCGATGAACCTGGTGGTGTAGGAATTGTCGTGGAAGCTCGGGTGGGTGATGATCGCTTCGAGAAAGGTGAGATTGGTCGCGACGCCGCGAATGCGGAACTCCCGGAGAGCGCGGTGCATGCGCGCAATCGCCTCCTGCGGCGACGGCGCCCAGGCGGTTATCTTTTCCAGCAGCGGATCGTAGAAGCGGGTGATGACCGCGCCGGAATAGGCGGTGCCGCCGTCGAGGCGGATGCCGAAGCCGGTCGCGCCACGATAGGCAGTGATGCGGCCGTAATCGGGAATGAAGTTCTGTTCAGGGTCTTCCGTGGTGATGCGGCACTGCAGTGCATGGCCGTTCAGCCTGATTTCGTCCTGCGCCGGCACGCCAGACTCCGGCGTTCCGATGGCGAAGCCGTCGAGGATATGGATCTGCGCCTTGACGATGTCGATGCCGGTCACCTGCTCGGTGACGGTATGCTCGACCTGGATGCGCGGATTGACCTCGATGAAGTAGAATTTGCCGGTGTCGGCGTCCATCAGGAACTCGACCGTGCCGGCGCCGATATAGGCGGTTTCGCGCGCGATCTTCAGGGCGTGGTCGCACAGTTCCTTGCGCTGGCCGGCGTCGAGATACGGAGCCGGCGCGCGCTCGACGACTTTCTGGTTGCGGCGCTGGATCGAGCAGTCTCGCTCATAGAGGTGGACGGCGTTGCCGTGGGTGTCGCCCAGCACCTGGACCTCGACATGGCGCGCGCGCTCGATCAGCTTTTCGAGATAGACCTCGTCCTTGCCGAAGGCGGCGTTGGCCTCACGCTTGCCTTCCGTCACCTCGCGGGCAAGATCGGCCTCCGATCGGATCGCCCGCATACCGCGCCCGCCACCGCCCCAGGAGGCCTTCAGCATGACCGGATAGCCGATCCCGGCGGCGAGCTTCTTCACTTCGGCCATGTCGTCGGGCAGCGGTCCGGTCGCCGGCACGACCGGCACGCCGACTTCGATCGCCAGATTGCGGGCAGCGACCTTGTTGCCGAGGCGGCGCATGGTCTCGGGTTTCGGCCCGATGAAGGTGATGCGGTTTTCCGCGCAGGCCTCGGCGAATTCGGGGCTTTCCGACAAGAGGCCGTAGCCGGGATGGATCGCGTCGGCGCCGGCGAGTTTTGCGACGCGGATCACCTCCTCGATCGACAGGTAGCTTTCGATCGGGCCCATGTCCTTGGCGAGATGCGGGCCGCGTCCGACCTGATAGGATTCATCGGCCTTGAACCGGTGCAGCGAGTATTTGTCCTCTTCCGCCCAGATCGCCACGGTTTTCAGCCCAAGCTCGTTGGCGGCGCGGAAAACCCGGATGGCGATTTCGGAACGGTTGGCGACGAGGATCTTGGCAATGGGCACGGGCGCACTCCGAAAGGAAGGTACCCTTCCTGCTTATCGCCAAAATGCTGCACTGCAAACTTTTGTTTCCGGCTAACCAGCCGCCGCGCAACAAAAAATGCCCGGCGCAAGCGCCGGGCATCCTTCAAAACCGGACGTTTGCCGGCTTATTCGTTTTCGAAGTAGCTGTACTTGCCGTCGTCACCCTTCTTCCACGTGTACATCACGTAGTCCGGACGGGTGATGTCGCCCTTCTCATCAAAGCCGATCTCGCCGATGGCGGTCGTGAACGGGCCCTTGGCCTTGGCGGCTTCCGCGACCTTCTGCGGATCGTTCTCGCCGGCTGCCTTGGCGGCGTCGGCGATGATCTGAACCGCGGCGTAGGAGTAGAGCGTATAGGCTTCCGGCTCGAAACCGGCGGCACGGAACTTTTCGACGAGTTCCTTGGCGTTCGGGTTCTTGCGCGGATCCGGAGCAAACGTCATCAGCGTGCCGTCGACTGCGTCGCCTGCGATCGAAGCGAGTTCGTTCGAGACGATGCCGTCGCCCGACATGAAGCTCGCCTTCAGGCCCTGGTCGGCGAGCTGGCGCATGATCAGGCCGGCTTCGGTGTGAAGGCCGCCGTAATAGACGACCGAAACGCCGGCGTCCTTCATCTTGGCGATGAGCGCCGAGAAGTCCTTGTCGCCGACATTGATGCCTTCATACATGGCTTCGGTGACGCCCGCAGCGTTGGCTGCCTTCTTGGTCTCGTCAGCGAGACCCTGGCCGTAAGGCGTCTTGTCGTGGATGATGGCGACCTTGGCATCCTTGAAATTGGCAGCGAGATAGTCGCCGGCAACCTTGCCCTGCTGGTCGTCGCGGCCGCAGGTGCGGAAGGTGTTCCACAAGCCGCGCTCGGTGAAGTTCGGGTTGGTCGACGCCGGCGTGATCTGCATGATGCCGTTTTCGGCATAGACTTCCGACGCCGGGATAGACACGCCCGAGTTGAAGTGACCGACAACAAATTTGACGCCGTCGGCGACGAACTTGTTGGCGACTGAGATGCCCTGCTTCGGATCGGAGACGTCGTCGCCGACGACAACCTTGATCTGCTCGCCGTTGATGCCGCCCGCGGCATTGAGATCGGCGGCCGCCTGTTCGGCGCCCTTCTGGAGCTGCGCGCCGAACGCGGCGTTAGGGCCGGTGATCGGGCCAGCCACGCCGATGATGATGTCCGCCCATGCGCTGCCGCTGAACGCTACAAGCGCGGTCAGTGCAACTGCGGACAAAAGTGACTTTTTCATTGAAAGACTCCCATTAACTGAGCGGGCTGGATGAATCCTTCATGCGATGCCCACCCATATCGCAGAAAGGCTACTTTGCCGATTTTCCGGCAGTTGTCACGCCGATTCATGGCTGAATCGGCGCGAATGGTGAACGTCAACTCCGGGCTTTCCAGCTTAGCAGCGACGCCCTTTCGTAGAGCCAGTGATACTGCGTCACCATCTGGTTCGTGCGTGTGTACTGGTATCCGACCAGGCCGATGATGATGAGAACTATGGTATCGACGATGTAATATTGCGCCGAAAACATCGTGCCTCCGAACAGGGCGTGGTGGATGAAGCGCACCGCGATGCCGAGCAGGAGAAGGTAGATCACAACGGCGAACATCGGCCGCCATGTCTGGGCGCAGGCCTTGCCCGTCATCCAGGCGGCCCACCCGCCGAGCACGCAGGTGACGAAAAAGAACTGCCAGATCGAGGGTTCCTCATGGAGAATTCCCTGCATTTCACAACCTCCAGGCGGGCTTTGCCGCGCCGCCTTCATTCCGAATTCAGTCCCGATGCGGATGCGCCCGCACCGCCCGGTTGTCCCTAGTGCCTGCCACCCTCGAGATAGGCGGCGCGGACTTCCGGATTTGCGAGAAGCTCGGCGCCCGAACCGCTGAGCGTCACATTGCCGTTGACCATGACATAGCCGCGATTGGCGAGTTTCAGGGCGCCGAACGCGTTCTGCTCGACCAGGAATACCGTCAGCCCCTCGGTCTTGTTGAGTTCCCGGATCGCGTCGAAGATCTGCCTGACGATCAGTGGCGCCAATCCGAGCGACGGTTCATCCAGCAGCAGGAGCTTCGGCCTGGCCATCAGCGCGCGCGCGATCGACAGCATCTGCTGCTCGCCGCCCGAAAGCGTGCCGCCGCGCTGCCCGATGCGCTCCTTGAGGCGGGGAAAAAGCGTGAAAACCTTTTCGGCGTCCTGGTTGAAGTGCTTCATGTTGTCCAGGCTCGCGCCCATCTGGAGGTTTTCCATGACGGTCATGCGCGGGAAGATGCGCCGCCCTTCCGGCGATTGCGCGATGCGCATACGGGCGATCTCGTGGGTCGGCATTTCGGTGATGTCGGCGCCGGCGAAAGTGATCCTGCCGGCCCGCGCCCGCGGATTGCCGAAGATCGTCATCATCAGCGTCGACTTGCCGGCGCCGTTGGCCCCGATGAGCGCCACGATCTCGCCCTCATGGACCGCGACGTCGACGCCGTTGAGCGCCCGGATATTGCCGTAGTAGGCCTGGACGCCTTCGACCTGCAGCAGCGCTTTCGTAGCCATCAGCGACTTCCTCCGCGCTTTCCGGATGCAGGTTTGGCGGCCTTGGCGAGCGCCTTGGCCTGGCCTACCCAGTCCTCGCGAGCGATGCGCCCGTCAAACGCCAGGTAGGCTTCGACAGCTTCTATATCGGCCTTCTTCCACGCCGCGATCTGGTCGAAATGGAAGATGCCGTGCTCGTTGAGTTTCTTCTCGTTCACGGGGCCTATGCCCTTGATCAGCACCAGCCTGTCGGCGACGCCGCCGCGTGGGGCGGCAAGCGCGTTGGCAACCGCTCTGGTTTTAGGAGACGCGGACTTCGGCGCCTTGGCCGTTGCCGGCTTTGCAGCGGAGGCTTTCACGGGCGCAGCCTTTTCCTTGACAGGCTCGGCTGCCACGGCGGCGGCCTTCGCCAGGGCGCGCGCCGCGCGGTCGTCCACCTGCTGCGCCTTGGATGCGCGGCTCGACACGGTGATGCGTTCGCCGTGGTCGTCGCTGTGGCCGATCGTGTCGGACACCGAGCCGGCCATCATGGAAGACGACGATCCCGGTCCGTGGCTGCGGTCCGGCTCGGCATCGAACTGCTCAATGACCTGTTCGTCGCCGACTTCGACCAGCACATCCTCGACCTCCTCATCCTCGACGCCGAGATAGGCGGCGACGACGCGCGGATCGTTCTTCACCGAGTTCGGGTCGCCGTCGGAGATCTTGCGACCGTACTCGAGAACAACGACGTGGTCGGAAATCTGCATCACCACCGACATGTCGTGCTCGATCAGCAGGATCGAGGTGCCTGTGGTGTCCTTGATGTCATTGAGCAGCGCGTTGAGCGCCATCGATTCCTTAGGATTGAGGCCCGCCGCAGGCTCGTCGAGGCAAAGCAGTTCCGGTTCGGTGCACATCGCGCGGGCGATTTCCAAACGCCGTTGCGCGCCGTAGGGCAGGTCGCCGGCCGGGTCGTCGGCACGATCGGTCAGATTGGCCTTTTCGAGCCAGAACTGTGCCAGTTCGACCGATTCGGCCGAGGCCTTGCGATAGCCGCCGATGCCGAGCAGGCCGAGGATCGTGTAGCCCGACGCCAGCATCAGCTTGTTGTGCTGCGCCACCAGCAGGTTTTCGAGCACCGTCATGCCCGAGAACAGGCGAATATTCTGGAAGGTGCGGGCCACTTTCGCCTGGGCGGTGATGCGGAAGTCGGGCATGCGCTCGAGAAGGAACGCCTTGCCATCCCTGCCGCGCATCGTGATCATGCCCTCGGTCGGCTTGTAGAAGCCGGTGATGCAGTTGAATACGGTGGTCTTGCCCGCGCCGTTGGGGCCGATCAGCGCGGTGATCTGACCGCGCGCCGCCTCGAAGGACAGGTCGCCGATGGCGACCAGCCCGCCGAACTTCATCGACAGATGCTCGACCGTGAGGATCGGATTGCTCAAGGGTGCTGCCGTGTTCATCAGCCGTGTCCCTCCTTGGTGAAGGAACCCGACACCGATTTTTTCTTGAACAGGAAGGCGGTCGGCTCGCGGCTGCCGACAAAGCCGCGGGGCTTCCATATCATGACGATGACCATGGCCGCGCCGAACAGAAGCATGCGGTAGAGTTCCGGCGTGAAGCTTGGGCCGAAGATCACCTTGAGGAAATCCAGCTCGCGCAGGATTTCCGTGCCGCCGATCATCACCAGCGCCGCAATCGCGATGCCGGTGAGCGAACCCATGCCGCCGAGCACGACGATGGCCAGGATGATCGCCGACTCCAGGAAGACGAAGGATTCCGGGCTGACGAAGCCTTGGCGCGCCGCGAAGAACGAGCCGGCGAAGCCGCCGAACATCGCGCCTGTCGCAAAGGCGGTGAGCTTCGTGGTGGTGGTGTTGATACCGAGCGAGCGGCAAGCGATCTCGTCTTCGCGCAGCGCCTCCCAGGCGCGCCCGACCGGCATGCTGCGCAGCCGGAGCGTCACGAAGGCGGTGAGCAGCGCTAGGCCGAGGATCAGGTAATAGAGGAAAATCTTGTAGTAGGCGCCGGACTGGGCGATGTCGAACACCTTCGAGATGTAATTGTCGTCAGTCACGTTGAACGAGAACAGGCCGAAGAACGTGACCTTCGGAATGCCGGATATGCCGGCCGAGCCGTTGGTCACCTCGCGCCAGTTGATCAGCACGAGGCGGATGATCTCGCCGAAGGCGAGCGTGACGATCGCAAGGTAGTCGCCGCGCAGGCGCAGCACCGGGAAGCCGAGTATGACGCCCCAGAAAGCCGCCATGGCGCCGGCCGCCGGTAGCAGGATCCAGAACGACCAGCCGAACTCAGTGCCGAGCAGGGCGTAGCAATAGGCGCCGACCGCATAGAAGGCGACATAGCCGAGGTCCAGCAGGCCGGCGAGGCCGACGACGATGTTCAGCCCCCACGCCAGCATGACGTAGATCAGAATCTGGATGCCGAAATTGTCGACCCATTTCAGCGAGCCTTGGAAGCCGAAAGCCGCAACGATGACAATCGGATAGAGCACCAGAAGGGTCACGCCCAGGGCCGAGAAATTGGCCAGGATGAAGGTGCGGAAATAATACAGGAGCCAAGCCAGCGCATAGATGATCGCAAGGCCACGGACCATGCCGAGGTAGGCGCCTGCTTGCGGGCCGACCGCCGCTGTGAGGTTGGCGCCGAAGGCGAGCAGGATAGCCGCCACGACGAGCGCCGCGATGAAATACGGCAGGCGAAAGAAGCGGACCGCCACGGTGTCCGGCAGAAGTCCGGTCGTGATGTCGGCTATCTTCTGCCCGGCGATGAAGGGACGGATATAGGCGACGGTGACGAAGCGCCCGATCATGACCAGCGCCACGACGACGGCCAGGAGACCCCAGCGCTGCACGATGATCAGTTCGTTGCGGATATTCTGGTCTGTCTTCAGCCCGACCAGCAGGACGAAAAGCCCGAAAGCAAGGACGCCGGCATAGAGCGCCTCGCGGATGGCGCGGGGAAACAGGTTCTCTGTTTCGACACGATTGGTGGAAACGGCTTGGACCATGTTGTCAGACCTTTTCCACTTCCGGGCGGCCGAGAATGCCCGACGGCAGGAAGATCAGCACGATGGCGAGGATGGAGAACGCCGCGACGTCCTTGTAGTCGATCGAGAAATACGCCGACCACATGCTCTCGATGAAGCCGATCATCAGGCCTCCGAGCACCGCGCCGGGAATGGAGCCGATGCCGCCGAGCACCGCCGCCGTGAACGCCTTGACGCCCGGGACGAAGCCGTCGGAGAACACCACCACGCCGTAATACATGAGGTAGAGCGTGCCCGCGACCGCGGCCAGCGAAGCGCCCATGATGAAGGTGATCGAGATGGTGCGGTCGACGTCGATGCCCAGCAGCGCCGCCATCTTGCGGTCCTGCTCGCATGCCCGCTGGGCGCGGCCCAGCGCCGTCCTGTTGACGAGGTACCAGAAGATGGCGAGCAGGCCGATAGTGACCAGCACGATCACGATCTGCTTCTGCGAGATCGAAATGCCGAAAATGTCGTAGACCTTGGAGATCATCGGCGGGATCGGCTTGTTGCGCGGGCCCTGGGTGACCTGCACGAAGTTCGACAGCACGATCGACATGCCGATAGCAGTGATCAGCGGCGCCAGCCGGAACGAGCCGCGCAGCGGACGATAGGCGACCTTCTCGATCGTCCAGTTGTAGAGGCTGGTGGTCAGCATGGCCACGATCATCATGATCAGCAGGAACAGCACCACCGGCAGCGAATAGAAGACGGCGGTCAGGACCAGGAAAACGATCAGGGCTACGAACGACCCGATCATGAAGATGTCGCCATGGGCGAAATTGATCATGCCGATGATGCCGTAGACCATCGTGTAGCCGATTGCGATCAGCCCGTAGATCGATCCCAGCGTCAGCCCATTGACAAGCTGCTGGACGAAATATTCCATATTTAAACGGCTCCCCTGGAACGTCGCCCGATGAACGCGTTCCTTGTATAGCTTTCCCCTAGTCCTAAAGTTTCGAGCCCGGATTGCAATGTCCTTTTGCAGCCGGGTCGCCCTTCAGCCCCCTGCCCAGATTGCCTGCACTTTTCCGCATGAGGTCGCTGGACTAGGCGGCAAGCTATCATTGGCCCAACGCAATGTCTTTGACGAATCTGCAATTTTTCAGGCTGGAAGTTGAAGAATCTCGCGTTATTGACCAACCATCCACCGGATTCTTGCGCCCAGGCCGGCGGCGTGGTTCGGTCGGAAATGTTCGCGGCTCTCTTGGCAGGCGCTCACTTGACAATGAAGCCATGCGCGAATGGGTCGCGGTCGTCGATGAAAATGGTGTTCAGTCCCGTCATTCGCGCCCAGCCTCCGACAGACGGGATGATCGCCTTGCTTTCGCCGACGACGGTTTCGCTCTCGACGCGGCCCTTGAACAGCGAGCCGATGATCGATTCGTGGATGAACTCGCCGCCGGCCGTGAGCCTGCCCTTGGCGTGGAGCTGAGCCATGCGCGCCGAGGTGCCGGTGCCGCAGGGCGAGCGGTCGATGGCCTTGTCGCCGTAAAACACGGCGTTGCGCGCATGCGCTTCCGGGTGCTTCGCTGCGCCGGTCCACAGAATGTGCGACAGGCCGGAGATGCCGGAGTTTTCGGGATGCACGAATGAATACGCCTCGTTGAGGCGCTGGCGGAGCACCGGGCTCCAGGCGATCAGGTCGCCTGCAGAGTGATCCTCCATGTCGCGGTAATTGTCCTGCGGCTCGACGATGGCGTAGAAGTTGCCGCCATAGGCGACATCGACCTTGAGCGGCCCAAGCACCGGACATTCGACGGCGAGACCTTCCGCGTAGAGGAAGGAAGGCACGTTGGTGATGCGCACCTCCTCGACATATTCGCCGACCTGCCTGTATTCGGCGACGACAAGTCCGGCGGGCGTGTCGAGGCGCAGCGCGCCGGGCGTCCGCGGCCGCACAAGGCCGTGCTCGATCGCCATGGTGACGGTGCCGATGGTGCCGTGGCCGCACATCGGCAGGCACCCGGAGGTCTCGATGAACAGGATGGCGATGTCGCAGTCAGGGCGTGTCGGCGGGTAGAGGATCGAGCCTGACATGACGTCGTGGCCGCGCGGCTCGAACATCAGGCCGGTGCGGATCCAGTCATACTCGGCGAGGAAATGCGCCCGCCGCTCCATCATCGTCGCGCCTTTAAGCAGCGGCCCGCCGCCGGCGACCAGCCGCACCGGATTGCCGCATGTATGCCCGTCGATGCAGAAGAAGGAATGCCGCGCCATTGTGTGCCTTCAAAATCTCTGTGCCGAAAACGGCGAAATATCGATTGCCGGAGCCTGCCCCGAAAGCAGATCCCGGATCAAGCGGGCAGTCGACGCGGCCTGGGTCAGCCCAAGATGGCCATGGCCGAACGCGTAATGGACGTTTTGGTTTTTGCCTGCCCGGCCGATCACCGGGAGCGAATCCGGCAGCGACGGCCGGAACCCCATCCATTCACGCCCGCCCCTCATATCGAGTCCGGGCAGGAATGCCTTGGCCTTGTCGAGCATCGCCTTGGAGCGGGCGTAGTTCGGCGGGCGATGCAAGCCGCCGAGCTCGACCGCCCCGCCGACGCGCAGGCCTGTCGCAAGCGGCGTGATGACGAAGCCCTGGCCGGAAAAGATTAGCTGGCGCTTCACGTCGAACGCACCTGCCGGCAGGGTGGTGTTGTAGCCGCGCTCGGTTTCAAGCGGAATGCGGTCGCCGAACTGCCGCGCCAGGAGGTGCGACCAGGCCCCGGCCGCGAGCACCAGATGCCCCGCCTTCACGGTGCGGCCGTCGCGAAGCTGGATGACTATGCCCCCCTTCGACGGCATGACGAGCCCGACATCGCCCTTGACGAAGGTCGCGCCTTTGCCCTCCGCATAGCGCCAGATCGACTTGCCGAGATGCTTGGGATCGCTGACCGTCTTCCAGACCGGGACGAAGGTGCCGCGGACGAGCCGGCCCGACAGGCCGGGCTGGAAGGCGGCGAGTTCATGCTGCCGCAGATGCCGGTATTCTATGCCGAAGCGGTCGCGAGCCGCCCATCCGGGCAGCGAGGCCTCGAATTCGCGTTCGCTTTCATAGAGCTCGAGCGATCCGTCCTCGCGCAGCATGTCTTTTGTCGCCGACCGCGCCATCAGCCCCGCCCATTCGGCTTCTGCGAGCTTCATCATCGCCGCCTGCGCCTTGAGGCCGCCCTCGTATTTCTCCGCTGCGCCAGCGCGCCAGAAGCGTACCAGCCAAGGCAGAAGTTTCGGCAGATAGGCGGGCGGGATGGAGAGCGGCCCGAGCGGATCCATCAGCCATTTCGGCACCTGCCTGAGCATGCCCTTGTGGGCCAGCGGCAATACGTCGGAGAAGGCTAGTGCTGCCGCGTTGCCCGAACTCGTCTCCTCGCAGATACCCGTGCGGTCATAAACGGTGACGCGATGCCCGGCCTCGGCCAGGTAGGCGGCGATGCAGACGCCGATGATGCCGCCGCCTATGATCACCGTCTCGTTTGAGGGATTCTGTGACAAGGGCCGGCTCAGCCATTTCGATGAGTTGATGCCAAAGACAGGCTTTTGACCATTATGGGATTGCTTTGTGTGTCGTCATGCATCGACCATCCGAGGCGCATATAGAAGCCGACAGCGTCGGGAGCGACGCTGGCTTCGAGGCGAGTGATCCCATGCTCCATCGCGTAACGCTCCAGACCAGACATAAGCACGCTGCCCAAGCCCTGTCGCTGGCGGTTTGATACTACCGCGACCAGGCGAACCACCCCCGAGCCATTCGACTGATCGTCGAGACGAACTGTGCCGACTGGCTGGCCAACTGCCAGCAGTAATAACGGATGATGACCTGGAAGCCTTTCATCGGGATGGTTTTCGTCATACGCACCTTGACGTCCACGGGCATCGAAAAGGACCTCCCGCCGGATCTGATGGTAGGCTCGCCAATGTCCGCTCGTGGCGACACGAACCAACTGCGTCGGCGGGACTTTCATCCTATCGTTTGGTATCCGCTTCGGCAGACAGTTGATCTCCTAAAACTTCGGCAGCTCCGGCCGCTTAGCGAGCGCGTCCTTGACGATCTTCTCGACCGTCGCGCGGCGGTCGCCCGAGAGCGGCAGGCGCGGCATCCGCACGCGGTCGTTGGTGCCGATCGCATGCACTTCGGCAAGCTTGATGTTCTGGACCAGATAGGTCGAGACATCGAGGTCCAGCAACGGCCGGAACCAGCGGTAAATCGCCAGAGCCTCCTCGCGCCGGCCCTGCTTCATCAATTGGTAGATCGCCACCGTCTCGCGCGGGAAGGCCGTGACCAGCCCGGCGACCCAGCCGATGGCGCCGACCGACAGCGCCTCGAAGGCCAGATTGTCCACCCCGGTGAAGAGGTCGAAGCGATCGCCGAAGCGGTTGATGATCTCGGTCGAGCGGCGGATGTCGTCGGACGATTCCTTGATCGCCACGAACAGCGGGTCGGGCGCCAACTCTTCCATCACGTCGACGGTGACGTCGACGCGGTAGGCGAGCCGGTTGGAATAGATCATGACCGGCAGGCCGCCGGCAGCAGCCACTGCCTTGAGCGTCGCCACCGTTTCCTGTGGATTGGTGTGATAGATCGGGCTCGGCACGACCATCAAACCGTGCGCGCCGACCTTGGCCGCGCGCCGGGCGAGCGCCGCGCCGTCGCGGGTAGCCGGTTCGTTGACGGTCATCAGAACCGGCTTTCCGCCGGCGACCTTCTGCGCCGTCGCCAGCACCTCCAGCTTCTCGTCATGCGACAGCATCGGGCCTTCGCCGAGCGACCCGGCGACGATTATGCCGTCGCAGCCCGCTTCTACCTGCAGGCTGAAGCAGCGCTCCATCTCCCCGTGGTCGAGGCGGTCGTCCTCGGTGAATTTGGTCGTGACTGCTGGGAATACTCCGGTCCACATGGGCTCGCTCCTTCAGATATATCAGTGATATATCTGTCCTCCGCAGCCTCTGTCAAACGGAATCCTCCAGTGATATATCGGAAATATATCACTGGAGGATTTCCTTGCCCTTTTCCGCCGAAAATTCCGGCTCGGCAAGCGCCAAGGCCTACCGGGTTCTTGAGCGCATGATCGTGACGCTCGAACTCGCACCCGGAAGCGTCGCAACCGAAGGCGCGCTGATCGAAAGGCTTGGTCTCGGCAGGACGCCGGTCCGCGAGGCGATCCAGAGGCTGGCCTGGGAAGGGCTCGTCGAGGTGCGCCCCCGCGCCGGACTGGCGATTGCCCCCCTGCACGCGGCCGATTGGCTGCGGGTTCTCGATGCGCGCCGCGGCATAGAAATCGTGCTGGCCCGCTCGGCGGCGCGTCACGTGACGCGCGACGCCGCCGACCGGTTTCACGCTGCGGCGCTCGCCATGCGCAAGGCAGTGCTTGCGGGAGATGTCCCGGCTTTTCTTGAAGCCGACAAAGCCCTCGACGAGGCGATGGCTGTCGCCGCCGACAATCCCTTCGCCGCCCGTGTCGCCGCGCCGCTGCAGACCCACAGCCGCCGGTTCTGGTTCCGCTACCAGGCCGACACCGGCCTCGGTCAGGCGGCCGAACACCATGTCCGCCTGATCGGCGCAATACTGGAAAAAGACGAGGAAGCGGCCGCGGCCGAAGCGGAACGCCTCATGGCACTGCTGCGCGGACACGCGGAGCAGGCCGCTTCAAGGTAGTTTCGGGGATTCGAGCGCTTCAGGTGCGAAGAATTCAGCCGCTATGGCCGGCTAAGCTCTGAAGCGCTGGTAGCAAAACGAACTCCTCAGCAACCCTCACGGTGAGCCTGTCGAACCACGAGGGCGCTTTGCAAAACCCCTCACTTGCGATTCTACTTCAAGCGTCGGGCAGCGCTGCGATCTGGGTGCTTTCCCATCCCTCGCCGGCCGAGAGCACGCAGCTCTTGCCGTCGGTTCCGGTCGCGATGATGGTCCAGGTCCCGTTTTCGGACACGAAGACCTCCACCACGGCGTTGGGGTTGATGACGCCCACTGCCTGTGCTTTCTCCTTGTATTCGTCCGAAAGTTTCTTGACGATCTCGCCGCGCTCCGCGCATGGGGTTTCTGCAAGGGCGGGACCGAGCGGCAGCAGCATCGCTGCAGCGGCACCGGCCGCGATAAGGTGTAGATTTCGTGCCATGACGCACCTCCGTCCAACAGTCGAATGGATTGGAAATACTAAATCCAACGACGCGGCTTCAGATCGTTGACCTCGAAACCAGCGCACGCGATTCACTGGTTCAGCTTCAAACAAAGCGCCGGTTGCCTGTCGCCGTTCCATCACGGATTGTTACAATACCGTCGTAGGACTTCGGTGGAACGGCCGAGGCGAACGAACCATCCTTTCCTTCTTTTTGGACAAACCGCGGCCCTATACGTCTTGGCCGGAAAGGGTCGCCGTGCTTTCCCAATTGTCGCCGGCTGCCACGATGCAGCTTCTGCCGTGGGTATCGGTTACGATGACCGTCCAGCTACCAGCTGCGCCGACATAGACCTCCATGATCGCCATCCGACCGATCAGCCCGAATGCAATCTGCTTTTCCTGGAATTTCTCGGCCAGTGTGGCGACGAGTTCGCCGTGGTCGACGCAATGTTGATACTGGGCGCCGGCGGGATTCGTAACCGTCATCGCCGCGGCGACGACCAGCGCCTTCATCCATCTCAGCAACGATTTGTGTGCCATGAGGCACCTCCTTCGCCATCGCGTCCGGCAAGGAGGTGTTTGACGGCCTCATTTTGCCGGAACGATCCAGGCCGGTTCCGACGTCGTCATCGCGTCGCTCCTTTCTGTTCCGGTCTGCCGTCAGCGGGAACACAAGCTATGTTCCCACTATGTTCCACATATGGGGAGAGCAGCTGAAAACCACAAGATGTGTCCCGGATCTTCAAGCAGGACTGCGGCGACAAAAATCCGCGGGCGAACGCCCGCGGATTTCGTCGAACATGCAGGGAAGTCCGTCCGGCTACTTCATCGTTGGGATGCTGAACTCCGCCCCGTCCTTGACGCCCGACGGCCAGCGCGAGGTCACCGTCTTGGTTTTGGTGTAGAAGCGGAAGGCGTCGGGGCCGTGCTGGTTCAGGTCGCCGAACGCCGAGCCTTTCCAGCCGCCGAATGTGTAGTAGGCGATCGGCACCGGGATCGGCACGTTGACGCCGACCATGCCGACCTGCACCCGGCTGGCGAAATCACGCGCTGCGTCGCCGTCGCGTGTGTAAATGGCGACGCCATTGCCGTATTCGTGCTCGTTGGCGAGCTGGATCGCGTTCTCATAGTTCGGCGCTCGCACAACCGACAGCACCGGCCCAAAGATCTCTTCCTTGTAGATGCGCATGTCGGCGGTCACGTTGTCGAACAGGCAGCCGCCCATGTAATAGCCGTCCTCGTAGCCCTGCATCTTGAAACCGCGGCCGTCCACGACCAGCTTCGCGCCTTCCTTGACGCCGATGTCGACATAGTTCTTGACGCGCTCAAGCGCCTCCTTGGTGACCAGTGGACCGAAATCGGCCGAACTGTCCGTCGACGGGCCGACCTTCAGGCTTTCGACACGGGGGATGAGCTTTTCGAACAGCCGGTCGGCCGTCTCGTTGCCGACCGGAACCGCGACCGAGATCGCCATGCAGCGCTCACCGGCCGAGCCGTATCCGGCGCCGATCAGCGCGTCGACGGTCTGGTCCAGGTCGGCGTCGGGCATGATGATCATATGGTTTTTCGCGCCGCCGAAGCATTGCGCGCGCTTGCCGTTCGCGGTCGCACGCGAATAGATGTACTGCGCGATCGGCGTCGAGCCGACGAAGCCTATGGCCTTGATGTCGGGATCGTCGAGGATGGCGTCAACCGCTTCCTTGTCGCCATTGACGACGTTGAGGATGCCCGCCGGCAGGCCCGCCTCGATGAACAGTTCAGCGATCCGCAGCGGCACGCCCGGGTCGCGCTCCGACGGCTTCAGGATGAACGCATTGCCGCAGGCGATCGCAGGCGCGATCTTCCACAGCGGTATCATGGCCGGGAAGTTGAAGGGCGTGATCCCGGCGACGACGCCAAGCGGCTGGCGCATCGAATAGACGTCGATGCCGGGACCGGCGCCGTCGGTGAACTCGCCCTTCATCATGTGCGGCGCGCCGATGCAGACCTCGACCACTTCCAGCCCGCGCTGGATGTCGCCCTTGGCGTCGGCAATGGTCTTGCCGTGCTCGCGCGCCAGGATTTCGGCTAACTCGTCATACTCGTTCTGCACCAGCTCCAGGAACTTCATCAGGACGCGCACGCGGCGCTGTGGATTGGTCGCCGCCCAGCCCGGCTGTGCGGCCTTGGCGTTCTCGACCGCCGCGCGCAATTCCGATTTCGAGGCCAGCGCCACCGTGCCGCGCACGGTTCCGTCCATGGGCTGCATGACGTTCTGCATCCGCCCGCTCGTGCCAGCGACGCGCTTTCCGCCGATAAAATGACCGTACTCGACCATGATCTCTCTCCCTGAATTCTGTTGAGTTGCCGCATTGTCCCGCTTTGCGGCGCGCATTGCAACGCGAGCGGAAAAGCAACCGTTGTGCAAGAATTGATGTGCCGGTAGAGAAGGGCTTCGTTTTTCGCAATGCTGCGAATTAGAGGCCGAGCCATGAACTGGGATGACGTCCGCATCTTCCTCGCCGTCGCCCGCGCCGGCCAGATACTCGGCGCAGCAAGACGGCTGGAACTCAACCACGCCACCGTCTCGCGCAGGGTCGCTGCGCTGGAAGCGGCGCTCAACGCAAAACTGTTCCGCCGGCTCACCACCGGCAGCGAACTGACCCCCGCCGGCGAGCGCTTTGTCGAAGTGGCCGAGCGCATGGAAGCGGACATGATTTCCGCGCGCGCCGAAATCGCCGGCGAGGACGAGGAAGTATCCGGCGCGGTGCGCATCGGCGCGCCGGACGGCTTTGGCGTGGCGTTCCTCGCCTCGCGGCTGGGCGCGCTTACAGAGAGGCACCGCGAACTGAACATCCAGCTCGTTCCAGTGCCAAAATCCTTTTCGCTGTCGCGCCGCGAGGCTGATATCGCCATCACCGTCGAGCGGCCATCGGAAGGCCGGCTGGTGGCGGGAAAGCTGGTCGACTACACGCTGGGGCTCTTTGCGTCACGCGCGTATGCCGAGGCGCACGGCCTGCCGCGGACCGTCGCCGAACTCGCCGGGCACAGGCTGGTCGGCTATGTCCCCGATCTCGTCGCCAGCCCCTCGCTCGACTACGCCGCTGAAATCAGCCCGGAGTGGAACGCCGACTTTTCGATCTCCTCCGCGCTCGGCCAGGCCGAGGCGGTGCGCTCGGGCGCCGGCATCGGTATCGTGCACACATTCATTGCCCGCGCGCTGCCCGAACTCGTCCCGGTCGACGCCGCCCCGCCGATCCGCCGTGCCTACTGGCTGGTCTATCACGAATCCATGCGCCCGCTGCGCCGCATCCAGACCGTTGCCGGGTTCATCACGCAGGCGGTGGAGCAGGAGCGGACGCTGTTCGTATGAGCGCTACGGCTTGCTGCCCGCCGACAGAACGGGAGCCGGGCCGGGAACGCCGATCGCAACCCATGTGGCCGCGTTTTCGGAGGACTGCCGCTTGATGAACTTGTATCCCTTAGCGGCATCCCACGGCCGAACCGCCGGATGAAGATTGTCGAGTACGAAATCTCCTTCTGTCGTTCGCAGCGTCAGGATGGCGTGGCCTTCGCCGTTCTTTCTTTTCACCACCGTCAAAAGGACGTTCGAAGGCGAAAGGCCCTGTTCCTCGATCAGGAGGCGGCGCTTGAGCAGCGCGTAATCCTCGCAATCGCCTGCGCCCTTGGGAAAGGTCCACAGCTCTTCCTTGCCGAAGAGCTCCCGGTCCGTCTTCGGAGCGATCTCGGAATTGATGCGCTCGTTGATCTGCTTGACGGCGGCCCAGGCCGCCTCGCTGAGCGCCTCGGGACCGGACGGTTTTGCGATCCTGGCGCATTCCGCGCGCCATTGCTTGCAGAACTCGAAATGGCCGATCGGCGAACTGGTCGGGCCGCCGATGTCCATCGGCTGGGCCTGCGTTTCCAGCATTCCCGCCGCCAAGGCAAAAATTGCCGCAACAATCCTGATCAGGACCGGATCCCCCTGTTTTGTATGCTCGGCATAAAGAAGCAAATGGCGTGCCAGCTTCGGCTTGGCCGCCCAGCTAATTTATCCTTCCTTAAGGATTTCGGTGGGTTGGGAAGCAGGCGGCAGCGGCCTGCGGCGCGAATTTGATCATATCACCAGAGCAAGAGCCTAAAATATGGGCAGAAGTTTGCTTAGCCAGTGCCGACCCAGGCCCCTCGCCCTACCCATACCGGCTCAAGCCGAGCTCGCTCACATCGATCTCCGGACGGCGGCCGGTGATGACGTCGGCAATCACCCGGCCGGAGCCGCAGGCCATGGTCCAGCCCAGCGTGCCGTGGCCGGTGTTGAGGAACAGCCCGCCAATGCCGCTTTCGCCGATGATCGGCGGGCCGTCCGGCGTCATCGGCCGCAAGCCGCACCAGAAGGTCGCGTCCTCCAGCGAGCCGCCATTCGGAAACAGACTGCCGACCGAATGCTCCAGCGTGTCGCGGCGGGCGTCGTGCAGCCTGAGATCGTAGCCGGAAATCTCGGCGGTGCCGCCGGCGCGGATGCGGTCGCCGAGCCGGGTGATCGCGACCTTGTAGCTCTCGTCCATGACAGTCGAGACCGGCGCGCCATCAGGATTGGTGATCGGCACGGTGATCGAATAGCCCTTGACCGGATAGACCGGAACCGAAAGGCCAAGCGGCCGCAGCAGAATCGGCGAATAGCTGCCCAGCGCCACGACATAGGCGTCCGCGGTCAGCAAACCGGCGCTGGTCGCCACGCCGGTCACGGCTTTGCCGGAGACCAAAATCTTGTCGATGGCCGTGCCGAAGCGGAACTTTACGCCGCGCCCGGCGCAAAGCGCGGCCAGCCGCTCGGTGAACATCTGGCAATCGCCCGTCTCATCGCCAGGCAGCCTGAGGCCGCCCTTGATCTTGTCGCGTACTGTGGCGAGCGCGGGTTCGGCCGCTATGCAGCCTGCCGGATCCAGAACCTCGAAGGGCACGCCGAACTGCTTCAGCACCTCGATGTCGCCGCCAGTACCGTCGACCTGCGCCTGTGTGCGGAACAGCTGCAGCGTGCCGCGGCTGCGCTCGTCATAGGCTATGCCGGTCTCCTGGCGCAGCGCACGCAGGCTGTCGCGGCTGTATTCGGCGATCGGCACCATGCGCGCCTTGTTGATGGCGTAGCGCGCCGAGGTGCAGTTCCGCAGCATCTTCAGGAGCCACGACCACATGGCTGGATCGAATTTCGGCCGCACGACCAGCGGACCGTGGCGCATCAACAGCCACTTGATCGCCTTCAGAGGAATGCCCGGGCCGGCCCAGGGCGAGGAATAGCCCGGCGATACCTCGCCGGCATTGGCGAAGCTCGTCTCGAGCGCCGGCCCGCTCCGGCGTTCGACGACCTCGACCTCATGGCCCGCCTGCGCGAGATAGTAGGCGGTGGTGACGCCGATCACCCCGCTGCCCAGAACCAGAACCTTCACCTGTCCAAACCCCTTTTTAAACCGATGGACTTCGCGAGCCCGCCTATTCGTCCCTGTAGATGCGATGAAAGCGGCTGCCGAGGCCGGTCAGGATCTCGTAGCCGATCGTGCCCGCCTGCGCGGCGACGTCGTCCACCGTCTGATGCGCGCCAATCAGTTCGACCGTGTCGCCCGCGCGGAGCGTTCCCGCCGGCAGCGCCGATATGTCCAGAACGATGCTGTCCATCGACACACGGCCGACGAAGGGCAATGGCACACCATCATGAAAGGCGCGCAAAGTTGCATGCCTAGGCCAGCCGTCGGCATAGCCGAGCGAGATCGTGGCGACCCTTGCGCCAATGGCGGCGTGGTAGGAATGGCCATAGCCGACGCCGGCGCCCTCCTCCAGCGTCCGCGACTGGATGATCTTGGCCGCGAGGCTCACGACTTGCCGCATCGGGTTCGGCTTGCCCGGCGTCGGGTTGACGCCGTAGAGCGCGGCGCCCGGCCGGGCGAGGTCGAAATGAAAACCGCCGCCCAGAAATATTCCGGAGGAATTGGCAAGCGAGGCCGGCGCCGGGGGCAGTTTCGCCCGCAGCGCCTCGAAATTGCGAAGCTGCAGCGCGTTCGCCGGACTTTCAGGCTCGTCGGCGCAGGCGAGATGGCTCATGACGAGCTCCAGGTCGATCCCGTCCAGTGCGGCCGGATCGGCTGCGATCGCCTCAACCTCCGAGGGGGCCAAGCCGAGCCGCGACATGCCGCTGTCGACCTGGATCGCCGCAGGCAGTGTCTGGCCGAGGCGCCAGGCGGCGGCGCGCCAGGCTACCAGTTGCTCGGTGCTGTTAAGGACGGGGATCAGCCCAGCCGCAGCGCACTGCGCTTCGGCGCCGGGAGGGATTCCGTTGAGCACATAGATAGCGACGTCCCGCCCGATCGCGCGCTCAAGCTCGATTCCCTCCGCGACATGGGCAACGAAGAACGTGTCGCAGCCCTCCTCCATCAAGGCTTTCGCAACCCGCGCCGCGCCGAGCCCGTAGCCGTTCGCCTTGACCACGGCAGCGCATCGGCCGCGCTTCAGGCGGCTTCGAAGAATGCGGTAATTTTCCCGGATCGCACCGAGATCAATGGAGAGGATCGCGCCGGCCTGGTTCACGTCCGGCGGTTCGGATGAGTCTTGCACGTCAAAGGCCCGCTTGCCGCAGATTTCACAGCATCAATAAGGGTTTGCGGAAAATGACGCAATATCGCGCGGCTGATTGATGTAAGCTTGCAATGAATCGTTGCAAGTAGCGGCGCTTCAGGAAACATTCCGCGAAAGAGAACGATGATAAGCGATTTCGTTGCGTCGCACAGTCGTTATGCGACCATATGCCGGAAAGCCTCAACGACCCGCTCGTAGACCTTGCGCTTGAACGGCACGATCAGGCCTGTCAGTTCGTCCATCCTTCGCCAGCTCCAACGGTCGAATTCCGGCGAATGTCCGCCGGGCGGCGGATTGATGCGGATCTCGCTCTCGTCGCCATGGAAGCGGAAGGCGAACCATTTCTGCGTCTGGCCGCGGTATTTTCCCTTCCAGACGACGCCAACCAGTTCGGGCGGCAGGTCGTAGTCGATCCAGTCCGGCGCCTCGCCGAGCAATTTCAGGCTTTCCATGCCGGTTTCCTCGAAAAGCTCGCGGCGCACTGCCTCAATCGGCTCCTCGTCTGCGTCTATGCCGCCCTGCGGCATCTGCCAAAGCTGGTGCGAAGTCGCCATTTCGCCGCCCGGCTGGGCAAGGCGGTGCCCGACCCAGACCAGTCCTTTGGCGTTCAGCACCATCGCGCCAACGCAAGGGCGGTAGGGTAGGTCCTCGGCCCGCACGTTGCGTTTCTTCGTCATGCTGTGGCTAGCCTCGTTCCGGATCGGTCGTCACTGCCGAAACAGGGACGATCTCGATGCCGCGTTTCTTCGCCTCCAGCGCCCAGGCGGCGACAGCTTCGACGGTCACGTCGAAAGCCGAGCCCGTGCCAATGGCGTAGCCCTTGGCCCGCGCGGTGCTTTCGAGCTGGTCGAGCTTCTTGAGTATTTCGCCGCGGTCGCGAACGGCGTCGATGGCGGTGTCGCCGACGGCGAAGGGAACACCGTTCTTCAATGCGAGCTCCGGGGCGACGCTGCGCGCCGTCGAGCCGTCGTCGAGAAAGAGGAGGCCGCGCTTGCCGAGCTCGGCGAGGAACAAGCCCATCGCCTCGGCGTCCGCCGAAAAGCGCGCGCCCATATAGTTCATCACGCCGGTATAATTTGTGGTGCGCGACAGCGCCCAGCGCAGGTTCTTCAGGTTTTCCTCCGCCGTCGCATCCACCGTCAGCGTGTTGCGGCCCGGATTGACGTTCGGGAAATCGAACGGCTCCAGCGGCACCTGCATGATAATCTCGTGGCCGGTGCGGCGCGCCTCCTGCATCCAGCGGCCGATGCTGTTGCCCTGCGGCGCGAACGCAAGCGTGATCTCGCCGGGCAGCTTGCCGATCGCTTCCTGCGTGCCGGTCTGCGAAAGGCCGAGGCCGCCGATCACGATCGCCACCCGCGCGCCGCGCGCGCCGGACCAGGGCCGAGCATAGACGTCAGCCGGTCGCCTGCCGTCATCGCCGCGCACCGGCAGCGGCCCGGTCTCGCTTTGCTCGACCAGCGCCTTGTCGGGAAGATGGGCTATCCGCAGATCCTGGCCGACCGCCGACGGATCACGGATGATGACGACGCCCTTTCCGGAACCGTCCGGCGGGTTGACGTTGATGATGGAGGGCCCGTCCGAAACAGCCGCCGGCTTGCTCGGCGCGGCAGCGGATTGGGCGGGCGCGGGCGCCTCGGCCGAAATTTTTTCCAGCGGTGTCGTCACGACGACCTGCACCGGATTGCGGAACGGCCTCTCGCGCAGCGCGATCGCTCCCGAAGAGACCATGACGCACAGAGCGGCCGCAACCGTGGCGACCTGCCCAACGCGAAAACGCGGCCACGCCCGGCGCGCCGGCCGCGACGCCTGCCCGAGCGGGCGTTCAATGTCCTTGGCTGCCGACGTCAAGCGGCCGTCCCCCGGTTCGTCGTCCCCTGAATCGAACTGCCGGAACTTTTCAGTTCCGGCAGCAACGCAATACGCAGACTAGATGACCATCAGAGTAGAGTTAAAAACGGCCTACTGGTTCATCACGGCCTTTTCGGGATTAGGCGGAAACGCCGGATCCGTCTTCTGGCCGCGCAGCAGCTCAAGCGCATGCTGGAGCTGGATGTCGTCCTTGGCTTCCGGCGGCACATAGGCTGCCGAGCCCGAACCCTCGTCGCTCTCCTCGACGCCCTTGATGTGGCCCTTCAAATCCGATTCGCCACGGGAGACGTCGCGATCCTTCAACTCTTCCGGAAGAGGCTGCTCGACCTTGATGTCGGGCGCGATGCCCTTGCCCTGGATCGATTTGCCGGCCGGCGTGTAATAGAGCGCGGTCGTCAGGCGCAGCGCGCCGTTTTCGGCGAGCGGGATGATCGTCTGGACCGAACCCTTGCCGAACGAGGTCGTGCCGACCACGGTCGCGCGACGGTGATCCTGCAGCGCGCCGGCGACGATTTCCGAGGCGCTGGCCGAACCGCCATTGACGAGCACGATCAGCGGCTTGCCGTCGATCAGGTCGCCAGGTCGCGAATCGAAGCGGGTGATGTCCTTCGGGTCGCGGCCGCGCGTCGAGACGATCTCGCCGCGGTCGAGGAAGGAGTCCGATACGCTCACCGCCTGGTCGAGCAGGCCGCCCGGGTTCAAGCGCAGGTCAAGCACATAGCCCTTGAGCTTGTCGTCCGGCACCTGGCTCTTGATCGAGCTGATCGCGGCTTCGAGGTCGTCTAAGGTCTTCTCGGTGAACGAAGTGATCTTCATGTAGCCGACATCGTTCTCGACACGGGACTTGACCGCTTTCACCTTGATGATGTCGCGCACGATGGTGATTTCGATCGGCTTGTCGGTGCCTTCGCGCAGGATGGTGAGCTTGATCGGCGTGTTGACCAGGCCGCGCATCTTTTCGACGGCGTCGTTCAGCGTCAGGCCGCGCACTTCCTCGCCATCGATTTCGGCGATGAAGTCGCCGGCGCGCACGCCCGCCTTGGCAGCCGGCGTGTCGTCGATCGGCGTGATGACCTTGACCAGCTCGTTTTCCATGGTGACTTCGATGCCGAGGCCGCCGAACTCACCCTTGGTCTGGACCCGCATGTCCTTGGCGGCTTCCGGGTTCAGGTAGGAGGAATGCGGATCGAGCGAGGTCAGCATGCCGTTGATGGCGTTTTCCACCAGCGACTTCTCCTCGGGCGGGGTCACATACTGCGCCCGCACGCGCTCGAAAATGTCGCCGAAGATCGCCAGTTGGCGATAGGTGTCGGAGCCCGCCGCGTTGGCTGTCGAACCGGGCGCGCCATAGACCAGGCTCATGGCGGATGCGCCCATCAGCGCACCGGCAAACAGAAGCGACAATTTACGTACCATTTCCTGTCCTTCCAGAAAGCCGCTCCGCCCACCACGGGGCCGGATCGACGGGTTTTCCATCTTTGCGGAACTCAATATAGAGCTCCGGCCCGGTATTTGCACCTGCAGTCGAGGCGTTAGCCATATTGGCTTCCGCCATCGCCCCAATCGGTTCGCCGGCTAGGACGGACTGACCGAGTGTGACGTTGATTCTGTTCATACCCGCCAGAACCACATGATAGCCGTCGCCGGCATCCAGGATCAAGAGTTGTCCATACGAACGGAACGGCCCCGCATAAAGTACGCTCCCATCGGCAGGCGCGGTGACGATGGCTGCCGATTGTGTCGCAACCATGTCGCCAAGCATCACGCCGCCGTTACCGTCCTTGGCGCCGAAGCGCCGCTTCATCCGCCCCGCCACGGGCATCGCCACCTGCCCGCGCAACGAGGCGAACGGCGCTGCCGACAGCAGGCGGTTGGCGTCCGGCAGGGCCGCGATTTCGGCGTCGCGCTTCTCCTTTTCCTGCTCGGCCTTGCGTCGCGCCTCTTCGGCCAGACGGTTTTCCTCCGCCTGCTTTTCCAGCGCCGCAATCAGCTCCTTCAGGCTCGACGCCTTGCCGGCAAGTTGTTCGGACTTGCGCTGCTCTTCGGCGAGCGCCGTCTCGGCCTCGCTCTGCAGCTTCCGCTTCTCCTCGAGCAGGAGGTTCAGCCGCTGCTTTTCGGCCACCTGCTCGCCGACCGACGCCACCAGGCGTCCCCGCTCTGCCTCGATCGAGCCTGCAAGCCGCATCATCTCCTTCATGTCGGCCAGCAATATTTCGGTCTCGGCGCGCAATTCCGGCACGACGGCGCCGAGCAGGATGGCGCTTCGCACCGACGACAGCGCGTCTTCAGGCTTGACCAGGATCGCCGGCGGCGGGTTCAGGCCCATCCGCTGCAGTGCGCCCAGCACCTCGGCAAGCACGCCGCGCCGGGCGCTCAGCGAGCGCCTGATGCCGTCTTCCTGATCTTTCAGGGCTTCGAGCCTGCCGGTGATGTCGTCTATGTCCTGGCTTAATTTCTGCTCGGTCTTGGCCGACTGGATAAGGCTCGCGGTGATCGACGCATGGTCCTTCTTGACCTCGGCGATCTCGGCCGAGAGCTCTTCCAGCCGTTCGGCCGAAAGCGCGGAGTCGCGTAGCACGCGCTCATATTCGGCTCGCCGCAAGTCGGGCGCTACCGCTTCCGGAACGCGGTCCTGGGCATGGGAAAAGCCCGCGGCAAACAGCAGCATCGCGGCGGCAAAGATGCCGCGGCGCAGATGCTTCGCTTTCCGTCCCATCGTAATCGTCATAATTCGCGCCACATGCCGCCCGGATTCTATCGGCTCGTTCGTTAACGGACCATCAACCATAACGACAGCGGCAAACATCTTGCTGCGAAAAGATGCGTCGGTCGGGGTTCAGGCCCGATGATAGGGATGGCCCGACAATATGGTGGCGGCGCGATAAAGCTGCTCGGCCAGCATGATGCGGACAAGCTGATGCGGCCAGGTCATCGCGCCGAAGGACAGAACAAGCGTGGCCTGCTCGCGCAACGACGCTTCATGGCCGTCCGCCCCGCCAATCGCTATGACGAGGCCGCGCCGGCCATCGTCGCGCATCGAACCGATCTTCCGGGCGAATTCTTCCGATGAAAGATTCTTGCCGCGCTCGTCGAGCAGGATGAGGGAAATGCCGGCGCCAAGCTGCGCCGACAGTTTTTGCGCCTCTTCGCGGCGGCGCTCGCCGGCGGTCTGGGCGCGGCTTTCCGCGATCTCCGTCACGCCGGAAAATTCCAGGCCCAAAGCCGGGCCGCTCTTGGAGAAGCGGTCGAAATAGCGCTCGGCCAATTCCTTGTCGGGGCCGGCCTTCATCCGGCCCACGGCATGTACGGCTATGCGCATCCTGTCCCCGGCCGTGAACGGCTCAGTGAACCGTTTCTTCCTCGAGATCCGGCGTCTGCCACATCTTTTCGAGATTGTAGAAGTCGCGGACTTCGGGACGGAATACATGGACGATGATATCGCCTGAATCGATCAGGACCCAGTCGGCGCCCGCCAGCCCTTCGACGCGCGCGGTGCCGAGGCCGGCATCCTTGAGCGCCGTGAGCAGTTGGTCGGCAACCGCCGCGACATGACGGTGCGAACGCCCCGAAGCGACAACCATGTAGTCGCCGAGGCTCGATTTCCGCTGAATGTCGATGGAGACGATATTTTCGGCCTTGGAGTCTTCCAGACTGGCAAGGACGGTGTCGAGGGCACGGGACACGGCTATGTTTCCGCTCATCCCGGCCGGCGAAGGCATGACGACTGCCTTCTTCCGTAGTGCTGTTCTCAGTGTCTTTCCTTTCGAAACAGGAACAACCAACATTCCCGCATCATTGCGGGATACCCAATAGATAGGCAGAGTCGGGTAACGGTTTCAAGACATGGTCCGATTTCGGCGGCCGGGCTCCTCGTCGGGCGAGAAGGCAAGTTCCACCGGCAATGGCGCCTGCGCGGTCATCGGCGAATATCCGGTCACGGTAGCTTCGGCGACGGCCTGGGTCGTCGCCACGCGCCAGGCGACGAAAAGGCAGAAGGCAGCGCCTATGGCGATGGCGACATACATGAAGAATTGCGTGCCGTAAACCGCGGTCAGGATGGTACCCAGTCCTGGCACGAGGAAGCCCGACAGCGACCAGGCAAACAGCATCGTCGACGACAGGGTGACGAGGTCTTCCTTCGAGGCGCGGTCGTTGGCGTGCGCGCTCGACAGCGAATAGATGGATTCGCTCGAACCGCTCCACACGACATAGATGGCGATCATTATCGCAAGCGCACTGCCGTCCATCCGGCTCGCGACAATGCCGGCCAGGACGACGAGCAGCGCCGCCACGATCAGCACATAGCGGCGGTCTGTGCGGTCGGAAGCTCAGCCCAACGGAATCTGGAACAGCAGCGTGCCGAGCGGCATGGCGAACATCAGCATCGCCACCTCCTGCTGCGAATATCCCTTCGCGGTGGCGTGGATCGGCGCGAAGCCGGCGACCATCATCGACAGGCCGCCGACCGCCAGCATGCCGGCCATGCCGACCGGCGAAATGCGCCACGCCCGCCCGAGCGCGACGGAAGCGGATTCCGGCGGAGGCGGTGGCAGCAGCCTGGTCAGCCCGACCGGCAGGATCGACAGGGCGGTGAAGGCAATGCCGACCAGCGGCGCATCCGAGGTCGTTATGTCGACGAAGCTCAACATGAACGAGCCGACGCCCAGCCCGACAATGTAGCTGACATAGAAGATCGCGATTACCCGGCCGCGGATCGAGTTGGCGACGACATCGTTGAGCCAGCTCTGCGCCACGATGAACACGCCGCTGATGGCGAAGCCGTATAGAGCGCGGGCGACGATCCAGAGCACCGGATAGACGCCGGCGCCAACCAGCGCGTTGGAGAGCACGATCAGCGCCGAAAACACCATGAAGGCGCGGGCGTGGCCGACGCGCCGCACGATCCGCCCGGTAAGCAGGCAGCCGGCCATGCCGCCGGCCGACAGCCCGGTCAATATGCCGCCGGCCCAGGTCGGTGGAAATCCTTCCGCGCCGAGACGCACCGGTATGTAGGCAAACATCAGGCCGTTGCCGATCGCTACCAGCGCCAGCGCCACGATGACGCTGGCGATAGCGATAGCCGGGGCCGGAGCGTCGCTGGCGGCCTCGCTCTGCGCGATTATCTCTTTTTGGTGCACAGCGTTCATCTCGCGGCAAGCTTGCCCGCGGCGTAGCGCTCAGGAAGCGGTAAAAGCGACATCGACAGGCGGGCGGCATACTGGACCGCCGGATTGCCGCGCCTGGATCATGCCGGCGGGTTCTTGGCCTTCGATCCGTTGCGGATGGCGGTCGACGACAGCGAGGAGCGCGGCCCGTGGATGAAGGTCCAGGCCGGAGCTTCCGTCCGCGCCAGCCGCGGCGCGTCCGCCTCGTCGATGCGGGCATAATCGAAGGTCTTGGCCACTACCGAGGACAGGAACGACAGCGTCGAGCCCGGCCGGTCGATGACCGCGATCGGGAAGGTCAGCGCGATCTGTCGCCAGCGCTGCCAGTGATGAAAATCGCGCAGATTGTCGGCGCCCATGATCCAGACGAAATCGACGCCGGGATTGCGCGCCTTGATCAGCGCCAGCGTGTCGGCGGTGTAGCGAATATTGTGCCGCGCTTCGAAGGCGGTGACCTTGATGCGCGGATCCTTGGCGATCGCTTCGGAAAGCTTCAGGCGCTCGGAGAGCGGCGCAAGCTCGCTGGAGGCCTTCAGCGGGTTGCCGGGCGTAACGATCCACCAGAGCTGGTCGAGGCGCAGTCGCCTCAGCGCAATCTCGGCGACCAGCGCATGGCCGCGATGCGGCGGGTTGAACGAGCCGCCGAACAGGCCGACGGCCATGCCTTTTTCGGCATGGGGCATGCGGAGGTGGTGATGGGGGATGTCCTCCCCCTTGTGGGGAGGGTCGATCCGCGAAGCGGAGCGGGGTGGGGGTGACGACATTGACTGTAGCTCAGGCGTGGGCAGAGCACTTCGTCTCCACCCCCACCCCGGTTCGCTGCAGTCGCTTCGCGACCTTTGCTCTCCGACCCTCCCCGCAAGGGGGAGGGTAAGAAGGCCGCGCAATCACGCCCGCACCTGCCCCGAACCGCGCACGCGGTACTTGAACGAGGTCAGCTGCTCGACGCCGACCGGGCCGCGCGCGTGCATCTTGCCGGTGGCGATGCCGATCTCCGCGCCCATGCCGAATTCGCCGCCGTCGGCGAACTGGGTCGAGGCGTTGTGCAGCAGGATCGCCGAATCGATCTCGTTGAAAAACCGTTCGACCGCCTTCGCATCCTCGGCGACGATCGCCTCCGTGTGATGCGAGGAATAGGTCTCGATATGCTCGATCGCGCCGGAAACGCCATCGACGAGTTTTACCGCGATGATCGCGTCGAGATATTCGGTGAACCAGTCGGCCTCAACGGCTTTTTGGGCATCGGAAAATACAGCCAGAACCTCTTCGTCGGCATGGATCTCACAGCCTGCATTTCTCAGCGCCTCTAGCACGGGCACGAGATGCGTCGAAGCGGCGGCCCGGTCGACCAGCAGCGTCTCCGCCGCGCCGCAGATGCCGGTGCGGCGCATCTTGGCGTTGACGGCGATGGCGACCGCCATGTCGAGCTCTGCCGATTTGTCGATGTAGAGGTGGCAGATGCCTTCGAGATGAGCGAAGACAGGCACTCGAGCCTCTTTCTGCACGCGCTCGACCAGGCTCCTGCCGCCGCGCGGAATGATCACGTCGAGATTGCCGGAAAGCCCTGTCAGCATTTCGCCGACCGCGGCGCGATCCGTGGTCGGCACCAGCTGGATCGCCTCGGCCGGCAGCTTCGCCACTTTCAGCCCATCAACCAGGCAGGCATGGATCGCTGCCGAGGAGTTCGATGAATCCGAACCGCCGCGCAGGATCACCGGGTTGCCGGCTTTCAGGCAGAGCGCTCCGGCGTCGGCCGTCACATTGGGCCGGCTTTCATAGATCACGCCGACGACGCCCAGCGGCGTGCGCACGCGCTCTATATGCAACCCGTTCGGGCGGTCCCATTCGGCGATGACCTCGCCGACAGGGTCGCCGAGTTCGGCGATGGCCCTGATCCCGTCGGCCATGTCGCGGATGCGGGCCGGCGTCAGTTTAAGGCGGTCCATGAAGGACGCGCCGAGGCGGGCTTCTTCCCCGTTCCTTAGATCAATGGCGTTGGCCGCAAGAATCTTGTCCTCGCCGCGCAGAACGGCATCTGCCATCGCGATCAGCGCCGCGTGCTTGCGCTCGGAACTGGCGATCGCCAGTGGCCGCGCCGCAGCCCGCGCCCGGCGGCCGATTTCGGCCATCAGGGCGGCAGTGTCTTCGCGGGGTTTCTCATGCGTCGTCAGCATGGCTCATCCTTCCGCCCGGGCTTCTTCCATCGGTTCGCGCTGGCTCACCACCAGATCGTCGCGGTGGATCATCGCCGAGCGCGCCTCGTAGCCCAGCACGGCCTCGATCTCTGCCGTTTTCAACCCGGCAATCCTTACGGCATCGGCGGCGTCATAGGCAACAAGGCCGCGCGCCACCTCGCGGCCCTCGGGCGTGAGGATCGCCACCGTGTCGCCGCGCGCGAAATTGCCGCTGACCAGTTTCACGCCCGCCGGCAGCAGCGATTTGCCGGAAAGCAGCGCGCCGACGGCGCCCGGGTCGACCGTCAGCCGCCCTGCCGGTTCGAGCTGCCCGGCGATCCAGCTCTTGTAGCCTTTCACCGGATTGGCGCTCGGCCTGAACCAGGTCGCCCGCTCGCCGCGCTCGATCGCCATCAGCGGCGACAGCCTCGTGCCGGCGGTGATGATCATGGCCGTTCCCGCCGCCGTCGCGATCTTGCCGGCATCGAGTTTCGTCCGCATGCCGCCGCGCGACAGTTCGGAAGCGGCGGCCCCCGCCATCGCCTCGATTTCGGGCGTGATGCGCTCGACGACCGGAATGAATTTCGCCGACGGATCAAGCGCCGGCGGCGCGGTGTAGAGGCCGTCGATGTCGGACAGCAGCACCAGAAGGTCGGCACCCATCATGGTCGCGACGCGCGCCGCCAGCCGGTCATTGTCGCCGTAGCGGATTTCCGACGTCGCCACCGTGTCGTTCTCGTTGATAACCGGCACCGCCTTCATCTTGAGCAGCGTCGAGATCGTCGCGCGGGCGTTCAGATAGCGGCGGCGTTCCTCGGTGTCGCCGAGCGTGACCAGCACCTGGCCGGATCTCAGGCCGCAGCGCGCCAGCGCCTCCGACCATGCGCCGGCAAGCTCGATCTGCCCGACGGCTGCCGCCGCCTGGCTTTCCTCCAGCTTCAGCGCCCGCTTGCCGAGTCCGAGTACGGTGCGCCCGAGCGCAATGGCCCCGGACGACACGACAAGTACGTCCGCCCCGCCGGCGGCGAGCGTCGATACGTCTTCGGCCAGCGAGGCCAGCCACTCACGCTTCAGCCCGGCAGCGCGATCGACGAGCAGCGCCGAGCCGATCTTGACGGTGATGCGCCTGTATTTTTTCAGGGACTGCATCGCCGGCCTACTTCTGCCAGCGCGTATCGGTTTCGGCGGGGGCTTCCGCTTCGCGCGCGCCCTGGACCTCCGACATCAGCGCGCGCAGCACCGGCTCCACCCCTTCGCCTGTCACCGCCGACATGACGAACGGCGTCTGTCCGCTCGCGCGTTTCAGCGCGGCAAGCTTCTTCTTGCGCGCATCGGCATCCAGCGTGTCGGCCTGGCTCAGCGCCACGATCTCCGCCTTGTCGGCCAACCCGCCGCCATAGGCTTCGAGCTCCGTGCGCACTGTCTTGTATGCCTTTGACGGGCTTTCCTCCTGCGCCGACACCAGGTGCAGAAGCACCCGCGTGCGCTCGACATGGCCGAGGAAGCGGTCGCCGATGCCGACGCCTTCATGCGCGCCTTCGATCAGGCCGGGAATGTCGGCAATGACGAATTCGCGGGCGTCGACGCGGGCGACGCCGAGATTGGGATGCAGCGTCGTGAACGGATAGTCAGCGATCTTCGGCTTGGCCGCTGTGACTGCCGCAAGAAATGTCGACTTGCCGGCATTGGGCAGGCCGACAACCCCGGCATCGGCGATCAGCTTCAGCCTCAGCCAGATCGTCATCTCCTCGCCCGGCAGGCCGGGATTGGCCCGGCGCGGCGCCTGGTTGGTCGAAGTCTTGAAATGCTGGTTGCCGAAGCCGCCATTTCCGCCGGCGGCAATGCGATAGCGCTGGCCGACCTCGGTCAGGTCGCAGATCAGCGTCTCGTTGTCTTCCTCATAGACCTGCGTGCCGGCCGGCACCTTCAGCACCACATCGGCGCCCTTCGCGCCGGTGCGGTTGCGGCCCATGCCGTGCACGCCGGTCTTGGCGCGGAAATGCTGCTGGTAGCGGTAGTCGATCAGCGTGTTCAGCCCATCGACCGCCTCGATCCACACATCGCCGCCGCGGCCGCCGTCGCCGCCATCCGGCCCGCCGAACTCGATGAACTTCTCGCGGCGGAACGAGACGCTGCCCGAGCCGCCGTCGCCGGAGCGTATGTAAACCTTGGCCTGATCGAGAAATTTCATCGGATTGACAGCTTGCGCCTGTTTCTGGTCTTGGAACGGATTGCTCTAACGCAAGCGGCATCCAAGCGCGAGAGCCGAATTGCGGCAGCCTGGGGCGCCGTGCGTCCGCTTGGACGCGCAAAGGACGCTCTAAAATTCAGAATTGTGGGGGAACATGCCATGAAATGCGTCAGCTACAACATCCAGTACGGCGTCGGGCTCGACGGCCGCTACGATATCGGACGCATCACTGACGCCGTGCGCGGCGCCGATGTGATCGCACTGCAGGAGGTATCGCGCAACAATCCCAAGAACCAGGGCCGCGACATGGTGGAGGAAATCCGCGCCGCCCTGCCCGGTTATTTTTCGGTCTACGGCCCCAATTTCGAGGCAGATGTCGGCTCGAATGTGAAGGACGGGCGAGCGGTGAACGTCATGTTCCAGTTCGGCAACATGGTGCTGTCCAGGTCGCCGATCCGCCTGTCGCGCAATCTGCTCCTGCCGCGTACTCGCACCTACGGCCACACGAACTACCAACGCGGCGCAATCGAAGCACTGATCGACACGCCGCTCGGGCCGGTCCGCTTCTACTCCACCCATCTCGACCACCGCAGCCCCGAGGAGCGGCTGGCGCAGGTGCGCTTCCTGCGCGAGCGGATGCTGGGCTACCCGATGGAAGGCGGAGCGCTGAGCGGGCTCTCGGAGATGGGCTTTCCCGAGCCGCCGCACGCCGAAGCCTTCGTCGCCATGGGCGACTTCAACATGCTTGCAGGCACACCCGAATATTTCGAGATGACCGGCCGCGCCGATCATGAATTCGGCATGCCGCTTCTCGCCACCCACCCCGCCGACGCGGCCGCGCGGGTCACGGAAGGCGAGTCGGCTACGACTTGGGTCGACCCTAAGCGCCCGCAGGACAAAAGCCGCTGGAAGCGCATCGACTACGCCTTCGTCAGCGCCGGCCTGATGGCAGGCGTGCGCCGCAGCTGGGTGGACGCTACTGCGGTCGGCTCCGATCATCTGCCTCTGTGGATCGAGTTGGAGTGAACGGCCGGCGCGACCGCGCCGGCCGTAAAACCGCTCACCGGCCCCAGGTCCTGAGGCTGACCCAGGTCTTGCGGTCGAGCCGGTAGCGCTCGACCGGCACCTGGCCGGCGACGATCGAGTTCAGCATGCCCTGGCCGGAATACTGGAAGCCGCATTTGTGGATGACGCGGCGCGACGCCGGGTTGATGACCCGGCACGAGACGTGCAGCACGTTGATCGCCGTGGCGCGGAACGCGAGGTCGACCAGCGCGTGCGCGGCCTCGGTCGCATAGCCGCGCTTCCAGTACGGTTCGCCGATCCAGTAGCCGAGTTCGAGGCCGCGTTCGGTGCTGTTCAGGCCGGCGCAGCCGATGAATGCGCCGCTGTCGGCAAGCGTCACCGCATAGACGGCGCCCGCCGCCTGCTTTTCCCCGGACCTGGCGATGAAGGCGCGCGCCTCCGCGTCGCCGTAAGGGTGCGGCATACGTCCCAGCATTTCGGCGATGCGGCGGTTGTCGGCGAGCACGGCGAGTTCGGCCGCGTCGTCGGCGTGCGGCGGGCGCAGCACCAGCCGCTCGGTGACCAGGACAGGGCAGTCTATCGACAGACTTTCGCCTTCGAAGTCTTCACTTTCGGCAACCATTTTAGTCCTCCAGAAAAAACATAGAAAAAGGGGAGATGGCGGCCCATCTCCCCTGATCCTTTTTCTGGACTGTCCAGACACCGGTCCCCGAGATGGGTCGCCGGTGTTCTAGTCGCGGAACCGGCTACTCCGCTGCCTTCGTCATCGGGTTCACCGATACGTACGTGCGGCCATTGGCTTTCTTTCGGAACGCGACTGCGCCGGCTTCGAGCGCAAAGAGGGTGTGGTCCGTGCCAATGCCGACATTCGTGCCGGGATGCCACTTGGTGCCGCGTTGACGAATAATGATGTTGCCCGGAATGACGGCTTCGCCACCGAACTTCTTCACGCCGAGGCGCTTGGATTCCGAATCGCGACCGTTGCGCGACGAACCGCCAGCTTTCTTATGTGCCATTGCTGTTCTCCTTCAGTCCCGAGCTTATTCTTTTTCCGCCGAAGCTGCAGCCTTTTTCGGCGCAGCCTTCTTGGCGGGCTTTTCGGCGGCTTCCGCTTCTGGAGCCGCTTCCTTCTTGGCGGCGGCCTTCTTGGCCGGCTTGGCGCCACCGGTCAGGATCTCGGCGATCCGGATGGTGGTTTCATGCTGGCGATGGCCGTGCTTGCGGCGCGAATTCTGGCGGCGGCGCTTCTTGAAGGCGATGACGGTCTTGGCGCGGCCCTGCTCGACCACTTCCGCCGTGACAACAGCACCTTCGACGAACGGCGCGCCGAACGTCGCATTTTCGCCTTCGCCGAAAGCCAGGACTTCGCCGAATTCGATGATGTCGCCGGCATTGCCGGCAAGTTTCTCGACCTTGATGAGGTCGTTGGCGGCGACGCGATACTGTTTGCCGCCCGTTTTGATGACTGCGAACATTTTTTGCCTTTCGCTGTTCGGTCCGGCTTTTCGATTCGCGCAAAGGCGATCTGGCCGTCTTTTTGTCAGTCTGCGGGGTTCAAAGTACAACCGGCGCGGAGAGGCCCCCACGCCGGAATGTGGATGTCCGTAACCGAAGCCTCCGGCGAAGTCAAGGCGAGCGGCAAATTTGCAACCGATTGGGCCTTGTATCGGCAGGCTCCAGCCGTTATCTAGTGCGCCGCGCCGGCAACGGCCGACCAGCACCCGGAGAGGTGGCAGAGTGGTCGAATGCACCGCACTCGAAATGCGGCATGGGTGCAAGCCCATCGGGGGTTCGAATCCCTCCCTCTCCGCCAGATTTCATCATAACACGTTGTTTTTGTTACGTTTTCCCATCGGTCAACCACCCAACCCCCAATCCAACCCCATCGCGCCGCCCCGCCCCCGCTGATAGACTCACTCGCCAGGCCGTGATGAAATCCCCTCGGGCATAACTGCGAGGGGTAATCACGATGGAGTTTCATGACAAGCACTGGAAGCGGGAACTGAAAGGTCACGCCGACCAGATCGCAAAGATCGAACTCGATGAGGAAACGAACGAGACCTTTGAGGCGGAAAGGCCGATCTTCTATTCAGCGTTCATCGTTCGGAAGCTCATCGAGGACACCGCCGTTACCGATGCGCTGAAGAGCCGCTCCGTGGATGTTTTAGCCTACCCTTCCACAAGGGGAGGCCAAGTAGTTTTTCTCGAAGCGATGCTTGGTCCGCTGCAGGTGGAGGATCATTTCGATTTTAACGCAGGCAAACGGACTAGAATTAGCTACAACGACCTCACAAGCGAAATCATTCACAGCGATGGGTTCGTCTGGATAATCCCTCACGCACCTCCCCCGCACGCGTTTCTTGTATTCTCCTATCGCAACACGTTGACGCGGGCCATCGGCGTTACGGTTGAGGCATATCTCGGGATGCTGCGTGATGTGCTGCGAGATGATCCAAGGCACTGGTGGACAATGATGGACGCCAAGACGGGCAAGGTGACAATACACGCTGGTCACAGGCTGCCGAAGCGGAAGGTTGTAACGACCGCTCCTCCTCCGTGGGCGGCAGATCTGTGGCGGGACTTGCAAGAACCCACCCCTGAAGAAAAGCAGTAGGCTGCTGCCCTATGGCGGCGAACGACTCGCGCCGCATTTGTTGGCCCGCGACTCCTCCGCGCCATTTTGGCGTTCAGGCGGGATGGCTGATTGACCCGGTCAATTAGCTATCTCCGAGGGACTCGCTGCGATTGGAACTGCCCACCCCGCCCTTCGCGCTCAGGGGAGATGGCTATTTCACATGGTGAAGGAGCTATCCCCGAGGACCTCGCTGAGATTTTTTGCTGACGCGACTCCCAGTCTTTCAGGTGAGATGGCCTTTTCGTGGTGCGAAATAGCGGTCTGTTCCGACTCGACTCCCTTCGCGCGTGCCAGCAAGACTCCCTATAACCGGCAAAAACCTCCTTCGCGTTTCCGGCGCTTTCAGGCGGGATGGCTGTTTCCTATGGGGAAAGAGCTATCTCTGAGCCCTCGCGCCAGAGCGGTTGCATATCGATTCTGCGCCTGCGCTCACACAACGTGTCCTCATGAAACGAGGACGATCAGGACGAGGCCGCCTGATCATCATGGAGCTTCCTGTGAAGGCCGGGCTCGACGAGAATCCGCGCCTCGAGCGCTGCGTCAGCGAACGCCTGCCGGGCCTCTTCGGTTGTGACTTGCCC
>DASZDZ010000029.1:0-13802 GCA_035941355.1 Pseudaminobacter sp. | reverse complement strand
CGAGGCCAAGGCAGCGGCCATGGAGCAGGCGGAAGTCGCCCAAAAGGATGTGAGCGCGAGTCTTGCAGCTTTGGGCGGCGCTTTGCGGGCCGCCGGCGACCATCTGTCAGGCAATGACCAGCGCGCCGCTTCCCAGTTCGTGACACAGGCAGCCGACGGCCTCGAACGCTTTGCGAACTCGCTTAAGAACAAGCCTTTTGCCGACGCCCTTGAGGATGTTCGGTCCTTTGGCCGCGAGAATTCTGGGGCACTCATCGCTGGGTCCCTGCTTGCCGGGCTGGCGCTGGGCCGGTTCGTAAAGAGCAGCATGCCGGCGTCGGGCGTCTCGCAGCATTCGCGGCAGCAGACGGGCGGCCAAGGCTCGTTGACCGCCGACGAGTTCGGTCAGACTGCCGGCGCGGAACCGCAAATGGAACAGGATGCCGAAGCGCTGCAACAGGGCACTTCGTCTTACGGCGGCACGGAAACCCGGAGCAGCGGCTATGAATGAGCATCAGGACAGCCGCAGCGTCGCGACGCTGATCAGCGATCTTGCGCAACAGGTGACGACGCTCCTACAGACAGAAGCACGGCTCTTGCGCGCCGAAATGTCGGAGAAAGCGAGCAATGCCGGCAGCGGGGCGGTTCAAATTCTCGGCGGTGCCGTTTGCCTCCTCGCCGCGCTGATCGTGCTCCTGCAGGCGTTGGTGATTGCGCTCGCCGAGGCCGGCCTCGGCGCCGGCTGGTCGTCGCTACTCGTTGGCGTGGTGGTCGCTGTTGTCGGCGTCATTCTGCTTCGCAAAGGCAGCGCCGATCTGTCGCCGTCGGAACTTAACCCCGATCGAACCCAGGAACAGCTCAAGCGCGACGTCCAGGTGGTCAAGGAGCAACTGAAATGACCGACAAATCAGCAGCCGAACTCGAACACGAGGCGGAAGTCGCGCGGGCGAGGGTGGCCAACACCGCCGAAACGCTCAGGAGCAAGATGACGCCCGGGCAACTGATCGACGAGATGACCGGCATGTTCTCGGGCGGTGATAGCTCGGCCGCACTCAACAATCTGAAGGCGCAGGTGCGCGATAACCCGCTGCCGCTAACGCTCGTAGGAGCAGGCCTGGCTTGGCTTATGCTTGGGCAGGGCGGCAGTAGCTCTTCACGGGTTTCTGAGGCCCGCTATGGCCCACGTGAGCGCTATGGCGCCGGCGAATATGGCAGTCGCGAAGGCTGGGAAGGCGATTATCCGTCGAGCGCAGATCTAGGCTACCGCTCCGCCGGAAGTGACGGCGGCGGCTCGATCACCGACAAGGTAAGCGGCGCGGCCAGTTCCGCAATGGAAATGGCGGGCGAGGCTGCCGACTCTGCCAAGCAGACTTTTGCCGGCGCAACCGACAGCATCGCCGGGAGCGCCCGGAGCTTCGCCGGCAGTTCGCGCGGTATGGGCTCGCAAGCCCGCCACGCTGCCGAGGACATATTTGAGCGAGAACCGCTGGTGCTTGCCGCGCTTGGCTTGACGCTGGGGACCGCGATCGGCGCCATGCTGCCGCATTCGCGTCTGGAGGACGAAACGCTCGGAAAATACGGCAGGAAGCTTCGCGATGCGGGCGAAGACCTTTACGAAAAGAGTGTAGAGGAGGCCAAAGACGTAGCTACCGAAGCCTACGACGCAGTGAAGAAAGCCGCCGACCAACAGGGGTTGACAGGTGACAGTGATGCCACCGTGGCGGACCGTGTCGGCGAGGTGTTCAAGTCGGCGGCTGAACGGACCGAGGAATCCGTCCGCGACAAGATCGGGTCGAAAAGGCGGCGCTAACCGGCGACAGAACTGAGTGCGCGCTCAAATATCCCACCGCAATATTCCTCCAGGACCTTGTCGTGGGCGCTCGCGTAGCTCGCGCGCCTCGCGCACTATCTCCCGCGACCAATGGAAACGCGCTTCACTTTCTCGATGCCCAACGGCTAGGCTGCCGCGGAACCTGCATGGCAGCGGGACTTTTCGGCCGCGCGGGATGCCAGGAGATGGATCGCTATGGCCGATGATTTACCCGATGTACGGAAGTCGCTACAGAAAAACGTATATTCCGAGGCGCAGGCAAAAAGTTGGCGCGAAAAGCCCCAGTCAAACTGGCTCCTGACGGCGCAAATATAAAAAAGCGGCTCGAAGATTCTTTTCGTGCCATCCCGATAGCCCGGAAATTCCGCGGTGAAACAGAAATGGCCCGGAAGTCGGCTTGCAAAGCCCCCAAGGAGAAGGAAGGGGTTGCGGCGACCAGCCTTGGTTCAAAGACCAAGCAGTGTGACCAGGGCATCGACAAAGCTGGTCAGTTATTTGAGTTCGCCCGCTGCTGTTTAGGCTCCATCTCGCCGAGTCTTCGCTCCGCTTCCTGTTCGGCTACCGCAACCAACGAATCAATCTCGTGCAGGCTTTGGGTATGTCCGGCGGCCGCCACCTTCCGCCTGAGATCATGAAGAACGCGGTGCGCGTGCTCCAAAGTTTCGCGTATATCCAATCCATGAACCATCGTGTTCCTTCGGCTTATGAATAGTTCGGGCAACGCTCGGTTCCTGAAAATCGTCGCACTGCAGCAAGTCGGCTGGAACGTTTCCTGTCAGTTCGGGTTTGCCGCCCAGGAGCCGCTTGGGTCGGCTGGCGGCAAGAACGGGATGCTGGAGATGAGAACCATCAGCGGGCTTTACGACACTTATGACCAGGCAAGGCTGGCAGTGGAGGAACTGGAGGATTCTGGAATTCCCAGCAGGGACATCAGCATCGTCGCGCCTGGCGGACATGATCAAGATGGGACGCAAGACGTGGATGGAACGGTTGCGGGCGCAGGCCTAGGCGCCGCAGTCGGCGGCGTTGGGGGTCTTTTATCCGAAATGGCATCCTTCGCTATTCCCGGCATCGGCCCGGTGGTCGGCGCGGGTTGGCTGGTGACCACCTTGATCGGTGCAGCGACGGGAGGTGCCGTTGGCGGGCTCCTCGGATTTTTGACAGATGCAGGCGTCGAGGAAAAGGATGCCCATGTCTATGCCGAGGGCATCAGGCGTGGCAGCGCGCTGGTGCTTGCCCGTGTTGATGAAACACAGGTAGCGGCTGGGCGGGAGATCTTGGGCCGCTCGTCTGATACGGCTGCCCTGAGGCGCGAGTTTGAAGCTGATGGATGGGCAGGTTTTGACGACTCAGCCGATCCTTGGGATGAGGACACGCGAGACGAGTATCGCCGTCGCCAGGACGACGATCCAATAATCACGCCAATGCCTTGATTTCGCCGTAGGCTACACCGTCGGTGGTGAATCGGCTTTCCTGGTGCTGTGGAACCGCATGCAGATGAAGGCGTTCTGCCTTTCGGTGCGGGGTTCTCATGCAGCAAAAACTGGATCTGCATACAGGCAAACCCGTGTGGTCGGCCTACCGGGTTCCTTCGGTTCCTACCTCACGCCTTGCACGTGACGTCAAAGCCGACGTGCTGATCGTCGGGATGGGAATCAGCGGCGCCATGATCGCGGAGACGCTGACCGCGCAAGGGCTGTCGGTTGTCGGAATCGATCGCCGCGGCCCGATGCTGGGTTCCACACAAGCCACGACTGCCCTGGTACAGTTCGAGATTGACGAGCCTCTGACAAGCTTGAGCGGTATGATCGGCAAACGCGATGCGGAACAGGCTTGGCGGCGGTCACGTTTGGCAACAGCCAGTCTGCGCGCGCGGATTGCCGAGCTGGGCATCCATTGTACTCTGGAAGATAGGCAATCGCTCTACATCGCCGGCAATACACTCGGGCCAGGTGAACTGCGTTGCGAAGCACAAGCGCGTCGGAATGCGGGACTTCATGCAACCTATCTCACCGCTGGCGAACTCAAGGGCAAGTTCGGGATCGATCGCGAGGGCGCCATTCTCAGCCACGGCAATCTCGCTCTTGATCCGCGTAAACTGACCGCCGGCTTGTTCAGGAGCGCCCTTGAGCGCAAGGCGCGTTTTTATGCCCCTGTCGAGGCGACCAGGATCAGCGAGAGCCGCAGCGACGTCGTTGTCGAGACCAAGGGCGGTCCATACATCACGGCTAGGCATCTGGTGATCGCCACCGGCTATGAGCTGATGGACATCGTGCCCTCGGACACCCATTCGACAATCTCGACATATGCCATTGCGACAAGACCGCAAAAGAGTGCGCTCTGGCCAGGCGCCGCGCTGATCTGGGAGGCTTCTGATCCCTATCTTTACGTGCGCAGCACAGCGGACGGGCGGGTCATCTGTGGCGGCGAGGACGAGAATTTTACCGATGAGGTGCGTCGCGACGCGATGTTGGTGGAGAAGTCAGCCCGCATTGCCCGAAAGTTGAAGGCTATGTTCCCGCACCTCGACACCAAGCCCGACTTCTCATGGGCCGGAACTTTCGGAACAACCACCACCGGGCTGCCCCATATGGGAGCCTTGGCGGGGTATCCTCGCATCTTCGCCGTGCAGGGCTATGGAGGCAACGGCATCACATTTTCGCAAATAGCCTCGGAGATCGTATCTGCTACGATCGCTGGGAGCGAAGACAGCGATCAGAACCTGTTTGCATTCGGCCGCTCGAGCCTTCTGCGGAAGGTCGCTGATTTCAAGAGAAAGATCGTTCCGCAGGCATAGCCCAGTGGAACGATCTCGCCGTCGCCACTCTACGGAGATGCCCAGCTGGCCGCATTAATTTGATCCGAATATCTATCGCAACTTCCCGACAAGTTATCGTTTGGGACAGCCGCTTTATTCATCCCGGAGCAGCTTGCCTCTTCCATGAGCTTTGTCCGATCGTTTCCGTAACGGCGAACAAGTACCCGCGCCTGTTGTGGCGGCGAGAGCCTTAGATGGCCGAGATCCAGCTGATCGCACAGGTCCGCTGGCAAGAGATCGATCGCGGCACGGATCAGCAGGCGCTGGAGGGGACGGAGCGGGCGCGGAAGTATAGGCGCACTGCGCATGATCGATAGAAATTCGAAGATGATTCGGAGCGCTCGAGTTGTGGCCCGGTGCGAGCCAGCAAGGCCCGCCACTCCTTCAGCGATTTCGAGCACGAAGAAGTCGTCCGCGGTCAATAATGTGCCCGGGTCAACGGCGGCGAACTTGACAGCCTCCGCTCCGCCCGCCCCGTCGACATCAAACCGCAGGTCGCCAGTCTCCACGTCATAGATGATGTGGTCGCTGTCATCCAGGGAGTGCTGGGCGACCACGAAAGCTGCAGCGGAAAGTGGACCGGCCGATAGTCCGACGAATGCGGAGCTGTCCAGCCGGAACACATCGTCGAGTGGGTTGAAGTCTTCGATGCTGTCGCAGTTCGCGCGTCCAAGTGCGTCGAACACGAAGACATCGCTGCCCGCCCCGCCGGCCGACCGATCGCGTCCGGCACCGCCATTGAGGATGTCGTCGCCCGTGTCGCCGCGGATGCGGTCTGCGCCCGCGCCTCCGACGATGGTGTCGGCACCCGCGCCGCCGAACAGCTGGTCGCGGCCGGCACCGCCATCGAGCGTATCGTCGAACGGGGTGCCGCTGATGCGGTCGTTGCCGCCCAGCGCAGCAACGAGCACGGCATGATCGTAGCTTCCGTACCTCGCGATGTCTTTGGCGTCGGTCAGCGCAATGGATTCAGCCGGGGGAGTGACAGTAATGGTAATCCTCGCGACATTGCTGTTGCCTTGGCCGTCCGTAGCGTAAACCGTAAAGCTGTCGGTACCGACGAACCCGGCTTCGGGCGTGTAGTCGAACAGGTTTCCGCTCAGAAAGTCTGCATGATGGTGCAGGCTGGTGCCATAGTGACCTTGGTGGAACGGGTAATGGTCACCGTCGAACCTCGTCTCCTGCTCCAGGGTGCCGTTGTTCGGCCCGTCTACGACGATAAAGCTCAAGAGATCGTAGTCGCCATCCATCGCGCTGAACTTGACGTCGTCGAGAGATTGCCCAGGCGAAAGCGAAAAAGCCAGATCGGCAACGATGGGCGCGTGATTGACAAAGGTGTGTCTGGCTGAAGTGCGCCTCCTTCGAGGATGATCTGATGCTGGCCGTATTGCGTGTTTTCGCCGCCGAAATATTCGTTCGCTCTGATCCATGTCACTGTGATGTCGTCGCGGCTGTCGGCGTTGACCGAGACAATCTGGGCCGACAGGAAGGCCGCCTGGTCAGACACGGTGCGAATGAAATTGCCCTCGTTGTCGAAGACCTGGGTCTCCACCGTCGTCCAGGTCTCGGTCCTGCCCTCGTGGGTGAAGCTGGTGATGGTGAAGAAGCCGTCGAAGACGTCGACCGAAGCTAGATCGATCCCACCAAATGGAAAATCCGGCTTTGCCCCTATCGGTCCGATCACGTCGCCATCGGTTTCCGAGATGCTGAAAAGGACCGCATCAGGGCTCAGATTGGGATTGTCGGGTTCGCTCCAAACGGTGAGTTCACTGCCATTGCTTAAGGTCGGCATCCTGTCTTTCCTCGCGTTTGCGCCTGGACGCGCTGCGGATGCCCCCCGGTCCCACCGATAACATGTTGCGCGAGGCGGATCGGTAACAAACTCACCCGCCTCTTTCGATGTGGTTAACGCTGTTTCTCGGACGCGACGGGCCCACTATGCCTACTTAATGACCGGAGTTGGCCGACAATGGAAAGGCTGCTCCTGTGTGTCTCCAGCCGAATAGACCGTCTTCAGTTCAGCTAGGTGGCCAGCCCCGGAGGTGCTCAGTGTGGCAGGCGGAAAGAGCAGATCGTGCTGCTCGCCGATCACGGGACCTGTTCGAGCGTCTGCCTGCGGGGGTTGATTGCCGTGGCCCTACAAGACCGCCGAACCGCAACCGAGATTGAGCCCGCGCCGGCTCAAGCTCGAATACCGCCCTCTTTAATTCCTGGAGGAGCAACTTGCGGTCGCGCAGGGGCTCCAGCACTTCCCAACCGAGCGTTCGCCCGATGCGCACGTCGATCGTCTTGCCGGACAGGCGCGCGAACTCACGCACCAGAAGGGAGAGCCTCAGCGTCAGCGACACCTTGCCGACCATCTTTGCCAACCGCCCCTCACGCTCCATCAGGTTCATCGGCCGGCTGACCAGATGGAACAGTCGCCCGTTCTGGCCGGAGAAATACAAAGGCACGACCGAAGCCTTCGCGTCCTGGACCAGCCGCGCGGGAAACATCTTCCAGGGCAGGTCCTCTGCCTCGCCAAACCCCTTCGGTGCGGTCGCCACGCCGCCCGCCGGGAAAACGACAATTGTCACGCCAGACTTCAAAAGCCGCACTGCCTCATGCCGGGTGGCGAGGTTGGTCTTCAGCGACTCCTTGGTCAACCGGCAACGAATAGGGTTCCATCTCTTTGATCTTCAGGAGTTCCGACGCGATCATCACGCGGAAGGGCCGCCCGAGCTGCTCGGCCAGCGACAGAATGGCGATGCCGTCGCCGATGCCGAATGGATGGTTAGCGACGATCACCAGCGGCGTGTCGGGCAGATTCTTTGGCGGCCATTGTCCGATCGTATTCACGCCGATCCCGACGAGAGGGAGCATACGCCCGAAGATGCGGTCGCCGGTCGGCACGATGTTCCTGCGCCACAGATCATAGATCGCCGCAAAACGTCGCCTGCCAGACAGACCCTCAACCGAACGGATGAACCAGCGCTTTAGGCGCGTGTCGGTCGCGCTCGCATAAGACAGGTCGGTGAACGGTGGTTCGGAATGTCGCCGGGCCAGCATTGGCACAGCCTAGCCGCACCGCATGACAGGCGGATGAAGAGCTGCTGATGACCAGCTCGGAGCGTCCTGAACGGTGGCGGCTGGAAACGACGCTAGGCGGCAACTCGCCGCCTGATCCAATGCCGAACTTTGTGGGCCGATTTTCCTTCCCGGTAGCCCCCATTTTGCGCTATCAGCACCGTGACGGCCCAGGAAAGGCCTGCTGGGTTGGCTCCGGAACTGCGAACTCCCGTAGACTACTCAGTGATTGGGACGAACCAGAACTACTCGCGCATTTAGGCGTGAGTGGAATTTTGGCCAGCCGGTGACGAGGAGTTCGAAATGCAGCCCAGCGAGAGAATGCATCTGATTGGTCAGACCCTGCTTCGTGTCGTGAGCCCCGATATCACGCCCAAGCAATTGATGAAGGCGGCGCGTAAAGCGCATCCCAAAGCCACCAAGAAGGAGATCGTTCAAGCTGCCTTCTATATAGTAATCGAAAGCGCGGCCACGAATCCAGAGAAGGCAGGGACGTTGCACGGATTTGCGATAACGGAACGCCGCTGACAAAGCTGCCGTTCGCGCTTCGGCCGGTGTCGGACCAAAGCGGTTGTTGTTCGGGCTCGATACCAGTGTGTCAGGCATTACGGAGAGATAGTGTTCTTTGCTCTAGCCCTTGCGACTTCACGAGTGCTGGCGAGTTATCCTCGGTTGCAAATCATCTCTGGGGGATATCGCTTGCAGTGATGCCCGTAGCGATTCGTACGCCTGAGTGCCAAGCAGCCTTCGGTATTGTTCTTCGAGACCCTGATTGAAATCGTGGACGGTGCGGATCACCGCAAGGGCCGCGGTGGTTGCAACGATTAATTTGGCTCGTCGATCGTTCGGATCATGCGAGCGCCGGACGTAGCCGAGGCGCTCTAGTTCATCGACCAACTCACCCATCGCTGCTTTGCCAATGCCCGCGCGCTCTGCGAGCACGCTGGGTCGGGTACCTTCCGCGTCGATGTTGGCGAATACAGCGCCGTGTTTGGGTTTGATTGCCGAATGGCCGCTCTCCCTGAGAACCTGGACCAAGTCCCTGGCCGATGACTGATAGGCATAGAGAAGCAGGGACTGTGTGTATGGCTGATCCATCTTTCCAAAGTTATATGGAATCCATATAGTATGGCAACCGCACTACAAAAGGAGGTCAGCATGGCTAAGGGTCAGGTCCCAACTGAAGGGGTGGAAAGTGTCGCGCATAGGCTTGTCGAAGCTTGGAATCGTCACGATGCTCACGCCTTCGCCACCGTGTTCGCCGCAGATGCCGAGTTTACAAACGTATTCGGTATGCAGGCGACTGGACGTGGCGACATCGAGCAGTTCCATACCCCAATTTTTGAGACGATGTTCAAGGACAGCCATCTATCCGCAGATAGCGTGCGGAGTCGGCATGTTCGCCCTGACGTCGCCACGCTTGACCTGTGGTGGTCCATGACTGGCGCGCTCGATCCGAGGGGAAACGAATGGCCGCGTCGGCGCGGATTAATCAGCGTAGTGGCGACGCGAGATCATGATGAGTGGTTGATTGCAACGATGCACAATATGGAACTTGGGAACGATCAAATGGCAAAATCTCAGGAGAAACTTCAAGAGGGCGAGTAGGCTCGCCTTGCTGGCGCATGACCATTGCAAGGCTGCCGAGGCGCTGCGGGCCAAGCTCTACGACCTGTCTCATCCGGCATCACCATCGCGGCTTAAAAGAGTTGTCAGACCCAAGCCCGCCACGGTTCGCCCTGGCGGGCAGACCGACAACCGCAAAGCAGATAGATTCAGCTTGCCCTGGCGGGCTTTTCAATGGGCAGGCAAGGCCGCCATCGTGAATTGTACGGAACCAACAATTGTCCCACCCGTTTTCGGGTGACCCGTTTCCACAGGACGGGTGAAATCGAGCCCGGGCGGGCTCCCCTTCCACGCACCTCCATGCTCGGGCCCAAATTTTCTCCCAGATAGCGGACCTTTAACGGAATCACCGGTTTGACCCTAGCGGCCGTTCAGTTGTACCACCTCGAAGGTCCGGATTAGTGGTGACGAGCCGTCATTCACTCCAGCCTCTTGAGGGATACGTTCGCGCCCTCGAGAGGACATTCGCACAGAACTTATGCACGAACCCACTAACCGCATGGCAAGAGCTCTCAGGGCTCGGCCAGAAGTGGTCGATAATGACTGCGATAAACACGATCACCGAACAATCGCAGCAGTCCATTGCGGAGTGTCGGGTGCAATTGGCGAATCTGGTCGCGGCGATGCGTCATCGCTTGCACCCAACCGACCCGCGGACGGCGGCGCGCCTCGTATGCGGACAGCGTCGCTCCAATGCCAGGCTGTTCGGACAGGCACTCAGTCAACACGAGGGCGTCCTCGATCGCCATCGCGGCGCCCTGAGCCATGTTTGGGCTCATCGCGTGCGCGGCGTCGCCGACCAGCAGGGCGCGGCCAAGTGACCAACTGTCGAGAACGACCTCTTCGATCGCCGCAGCATGTATCGCGACACTGCCTTCCAAGGCTTCGCGGATCGCGATGGCTGGACCCGCGAAATCGGCAAGAACTTTTTGCAGACGGTCTGCGGAAATTGCCAGCGATTTCGGCGGTTCCATGCCCATCAAATCGACGTAGCAATAGGCTCGCCCGCGGCCGACTGGAACCGTCAGGCACGCGGACTGTCGGCTCATGAACACTGACCAGGTCGTTATTTTCGGAGGGCAGGGCACGATGAAACGCCAACCCCACTGCTTGAGCGCACGCAATCCCGCATCGCCGAATACCAGGCGCCTGACCGACGACCCGATCCCATCAGCGCCGACCACGAGATCGTACCTCTCCCGCGAGCCGTCACTGAGGTGAACTATCGCAGACTCGGCGGTCTGAGTGAGCGAGACAAGCGTGACGCCCATCCGGACGGGTGGGGCGTCCTTCATTTCCCGCAGCGCGACGTGCAAATCCGCCCTGTGAATCGCGACGCACGGTCCGGTCTCGCTCCATAAGGAACCCAGATTGACTTCGCTCAACAAACTGCCGCGATGATCGCAGAACCTCTGCGTTTCGATCCGTGCGCCCCGTTTTGTTACTTCCGCGTCAAGTCCCAATGCGCCCAGCGCACGCAGGGCATTTCCCGGCAAATACATGCCGGTCCCGGCATCGCTCCAGCCGGCATTGCGTTCAATGATGTCAGGAATACAGCCGCGTCGCTGTAGAGCTTGGCCAAGCGCGAGACCTGCGACGCCCGCACCAACAACGAGTATCCGCAATTGTCCCAGGTTCAAGGGACGCCTTCCTTTCGCTGTACCGTCTTCCGAGACATCTGGACCATCGGGGGCAATACGATTCCGACCCTCCTTGCGCGCACGTTCCTTGAGCAACTCGAGCATCCCGGGAGACGTCGCCAGTACGTGCGCGCCGAGACGCGCCCGGAATACTGAGGGCACCGCTGCCGGCGGCCACTCTAGGAATTTCCTGCCGGAATGCACGCCTGTGCGGCGCAGGCCTCGTTCTCCACCCACATCTGCGTCGGAGGTTTGTCCGCTCATATTCCTTCGCAATCTTATCCCATGCATCCCCGCGCCGTTTCCGAAATGTTCATGGCTTCCTTCCTTTCTGCTGTGCCCGCTCACGTCGAGGCCAGACAACTGAGATTGGTGCGTCGCTGCGCGCATCCTTCGGCGCCACTTCGGCGTTACCGAGCAGCACACGAAATGCGATTGACGGCCTGAGCAGCGCGAGGGGCGGGTCGACGAGTCCGATGATCCGACGCATTGCGAGCGCAACGGTAGGATCGTGACGTGCAACGCGCATCGCCCGCGTCAGATAGGCTCGGATCGGCGCGGGCGTGGGGTTCGGCGGCGCGACGACACTCGGCAGGTCGAGGTCCGAGGACCACGAGAGATTGAACGGCTGCGATGCTGCCTTGACGGCCAGCTTGTAGTAGCGACGCGGCAGCGAACGTCGGCTGCGCGCGAGCGCTTTGGCGAGCGCTTCCGCTTGCAAAACGGCCGAAGTGATTCCCTGGCCGTAGCTCGGGTTCAGCTGGCAGAGGGAGTCTCCGAGACAGAGGTAGCCGTCGGGTAACGCACGCAGCTTGTCGAAGCGGCGAAGGCATGCCGTGGGAAAGACGAACACGGCCCCGTCATCCAACGCGGTTGCACGCGCGAGCAATTCGCCGAGGTCGTCTGCAACGAGAGTGCGCGCGAAGGCGCGGAACTCGGAGAGCTCAGTAGGCGGCGTCTTCCCGCCGTATTCGAAAAGTGTGACGAGCCAGCGGTCCGCTTCGACAGCGAAGGCAACGGCACCTCGCGGAATGTCCGCCGTCGGCGAAATAATTACTAGTTTGTCGCCCTGCAGATCGGCTGCGGCGCGCGCGAAGAGGCGCGACGCATAGTGGACGTTCACACCCACTTCCGTGACGCCGGGCTCGGCGTAGCCGAACGCGGAGAGCCAGCGACGCGCTCGGGTGCCGCGCCCCATCGCGTCCACGACAAGCTCGCCCGCTAACGACGTTTCACCGTGCTCGTTTCGGAGCAGCACGCCTGCCACATTGCCGGCGCGGTCCACGCAGAGGCCTGTGACGTCGCATTCCGTCGCGAAGTTCACGTTCCCGAGCCCGAGCACGCGACGGCGCAGGATCGCGTCGAACAGAGGGCGGGTCAGAAGAAACGTTGTGGGCGCACCATGCGTGTGGGCGTAACGCAGGCCGCGGATGACGGCTCGGGCTTCATCGGCCACCGGCACGGCCCCTGCCCGCTCGAGCTCGTCGGTCACGCGGGGAAACCACGCGTCGAGCAACGGCAGCGCGCGCGGGTGGAGATTGTTCGCATGGCGTGACTGAGGCGTGCCCTTGCGGTGCAGGGCGGCGTCCGGAAGGTCATCGCGCTCGACGAGGGTGACGCGCTCGGAGTGGTGTGCGAGCACCCGCGCGGCCAGCAGGCCTGCAACGCTGCCGCCCAAAACGATGGCGTGAGCGAGGCGTTTCTCTCTCATAAACTCGGTCCTCCGGGAGCCCCGCCGGGGACTCCGCAGCCCTACAGGTATCTCGAAAGGTTCCACGGTTCCGTGAAGTGGTTCACGGGCTCCCGGCGTTGCTAGAAAAAGGCAAGTCGATCAGACGCGCCATGAAGCGGACCTTTGCCCAGGCCCGGCATGCGCGCCGCAGGCCCGGCATGCGCGCCGCGAATTTGTTGACGCGCGTACAAGCCATTAACATTCTGGGGTGGGGCAGAGATACAACCCGCATGACGGTCTCGCAAACCGCCCTGCAACGGTCTCAAAGGAACCATCCAATGCACCGTACTTTCCGGCGAGTCTTAGCGACCATGTTTATTGTCTGTGGTGTCGCAGACGCTGCCGGCTATGCGCAGGCGCAAAATCCGCTCACCATCACCGCGCCAGTCTCCGGTCAGACTGTTGATGGGACGCTCTCCTTTTCCGGAACGGCTTCCGTCAACAGTATTACACGGCGCGGTACTATTCGCGGACAGACCAATACCGGGGTCGAATGCCGAGGGACGACTACTGCCAACCTTACCTTCTCGCATGGAGAAGGAACGATGGTTTGCGGGCACCTCTTAGCCCGATTCGTGTTCTCGCTGACCAGCAGACAACCCCCAGTCGGCACAGGTACTGGGGCTCTGTCCGATGGGCGCAAAGTGGTGGTGAGAATAGGACGATGACCACAACGACCGGCACGACTTGATGTCCGCGGCCCTCGATCCTCCGCTCTTGCTAAAGCCGATGGAAGTCGAACCTGTCGATGACCTCCCGTGCGCCAAAAAGAAGCCTGCCAGGGCCTAACCGTAGCGGTTAAGTGGGCAACGCCTTCTCACGGCGCACGTGGCTTTTCACCCGTTTGGCCCAGTTGCCGGAATGGTTTGGTCGTGCAGACTGTGGATCTTCGCACGGATGGATGCGAAAGACTGGAACGGGACCGAGACCCGACCTTAGTGGCGGCACTCGCGAAGGTCTGCTGATGGCGGATAGTGTTGAAAAAGTCCGCAACCTAGCTCGTTGACCCAATCGAGTAGAATGTTGTTTCGCCAGCGAGTAGATAGTGAATCTTCATTCCTAAGAACATTCATCCAGAGAACTGCGTTTCTACTTTGAGCAGCTGTTTCC
>DASZDZ010000028.1:0-5009 GCA_035941355.1 Pseudaminobacter sp. | reverse complement strand
CTGGATCAGCCGCAACAGGCGGCTATGGAAGGACGCCGAGGCAACCATCGAATCCGCAACAGCTTTCCTCTACGCAGCAGCCGTCATGATCCTTGTGCGACGCATCGCGCGACATCAATGAGTTTCGGCACGGACTCTTAGAGCGTTCTTGCGCGTCCAAGAGGACGCGCGGGGCTCTAAAGGTCAGCCCGCAGGAACGACGATTTCCCGGCGCCGCGGACGCTGTCCGTCCTTGCCCGGCACGAGCACAACGATGACGCAGACCGGCCGGCCGCCCTGGGTCGACGAGCTCGCCCGCGCCAGCGTGCCTCCGCTCTGCGCGGCAACCTGCTGGCCGATCGAGTAGCAATCGGCCTGGGCGACGATCACCGGCTCCGCCTGCTCCTGGACCGCCAGAGGCGCCGCCGGAGCCTGCGAGACCGTCAACGCCGCGCACAGCGCGAGCGTTGCGGACCGGCGTGTGGAACGTAGCGTTTTCATGGCGCTGGTTGTAACCCGGGAGTGCTGAACGTGGAATGAACAGTCAAACAGGGCGAGGTGGTGGGGTCAAGGAGTGCGTGAGGGCAGAGCGCCGTTCGACCAAAAGAACTTAGATCCCCAGGAGAGCCCCTCACCCGATCCTGTCCTTCGCCGACAACCGGCCGAACAACGCGATAAGGCCCGCCATCGCGGTCACCGTCTGCAGCACCGCATCGGTCAGTGCCGCGCCGTCTATGGTGCCACCTGGCAGGCCCATCAGCCCCATCGAAGCGGTGAGGATGGTCACCAGCGACGCCCAGATGGTGCGCGACAGAAACCAGGGTTTGCTTGCAGTCATGAAATGCTCCCGTTGGTTGAGGCGAATTGAAAGGTCTGATCATGAAAGGGTGAAACGGCGTGTCGCCGGCAATCCAAAGCCGGCGGCGGCGCTGAACTGTCGGACGGTGACGTCGATCTCGACGGGCGCGCCGCCGAAATCGGCGGCGATATCGGCAGCGGCGTATTGCCAGTTCTGTTGCTGCGACAAAACAGTGCGAACGACCGAGCCGCCGGGCGCGGCGATCTCGATTTGATATTCCTCCCGCTCCTCGCCGAGCGGGATCTCGCTTTGCCCCCAGTCGTCGGCGTCGATCCGGCCGCGCCTGATCCATGATATTTCCGCGCCGCCCGCATTTTCCTGGCAGCGAAGATGGACCGGCGACAGCGGCAGGCGCTCCCTGAGGCCGCCAATTCCGGCGTGGGCGAAGAAATTTTCGCTGGAAATGTCCGTGTCGGAAGGTCCGACCCGCCAGTTGAGCAGAAGGCCGGTTTCGCTGGCGCGCAGGCCCGCCGGCTCCACGGCATCGTCGAGCAGGACGAAATCCGCGTCGGCCGGGGCGCCGGCCGCCATTGCGTCCGAAGTTCCGAGCTGGCCGCGCAGCAGGTCGCTCAAGCGCCACACGCCGGGCTCGATCTCCTCGGCGCTCTGGAACTGAACGATCTCTCAAACGCCGATAGCAGAGCGGATGGCGGCTGCATTCGCGCCGTTCAGAAGCTGGAGCCGGCTGACGCTCGCCGCCTCGGCATCGAACAGCGAGACGGTGATCGTTGTCGCGCGGTCGATCCGCCCCTCGAAGCCGGCGGGCAGCGGCTTGACCAGCGGCCCGAGATCGGCGGGTTTGCTTATAGCCGCCCGGAAGCCGAAGCCGGTATCCTCCGGCGACGCCAGCACGACCTGGCTTCGCCATGGCTTCTGCCAGACCGCGACGCTGGTCCTCCGGCGCTGCCGAACCGGACCGCGAAGGCAAATCGAGGAACAGCACGTGCGGCTTGCCGGCAAGCGCCTCCTGCGCTGCGGCCGGGCCGAAGCCGGAGGGAAGCCATGGCGATGGCGGCGTCCGCGCAATCTGCCGCGCGGTGATCCTCCTGACCAGCCCGTCCTCGATCTCGGTGACGATGAAATCGGAATCCACACCCGTAGCCGGAAGGCGTAGAACCGCGCCGGGCCTTATGTCGGCGCGATGCTCGGCGATCGCGAAAGTCACCTGCTCGCGTTCGGCCCAGATGCGCCGCATCAGATCGTCGAGCAGCGCGCGGCCCTGCCCCGTCTCCAGCACGCCCGGAAAGTCGATCGTCTGCTGCCGGCTACCATCCGCGCCGAAGCGGACATTCCGCACCGCCGCCGTCTGGTATTCGGCGAAGGGTTCGCGGAACGCCAGCACCAGCTCGACCGGAAGCTGGTGGTCCGGCGATCTTATCGTCTCGATCACCGGATTGCCGCCGTCCGAAACCAGCTCGGAAATCTCGGCCGGCGGCGTATCCTGAGCGCCCCTGCGCCGGAATACGAGGCCATCGGCCTCCTCGCACACCGCAAGATCGAACAGCTCGACGATCGGCTCCAGCGCCGCGCGCGCCGATGTTGGGGCGGCGATGACATAGCCGTGCAGCGTGCCGTCCGCATGGACGACATCGGCCGGCGGCAGGCCATGGTCGGCGAGTATCGCGTTGATCAGCGCGCCCGCATCCGGGTTGCCGAGCCGGCCGTTCAGCCAGTGGCCGCAATGCCAGTTGCCGCCGTCGGTCCAGCGGTCGCCGCGCGCCGGAAAGGCGGGAAAAGGCCGCGCATCCCACGCCCAGACGTAGACGCGTTCGATATCGACCATGCGGCCGCCATAGACAGGCGAGAGCGGATTTCGCGCCTCCTCGAAATCCGCGTCCGCCGGGTTCCAGTGGGCCGCGTGCGCTTCGAGAAAGCGCTGTTGCGCCAACTCCGACCGGCCGGCGCTGGAAAAATACGGGATTGCGTTCTCCGCCGATTTCGGATCGGGAAAGACATTGGGCTGGTTCGGCCCCTTGTCGGCCGCGGGACAGCCGAGTTCGTCGCACCAGGCGGCGTCGAATTGCGGCCCGCGCAGGCTCTCCGGATCCTCTGCCGAAAACATCAGCGCTACCGCGCCATTGTCCCACACCAGCCTGCGCCGGCTGGCCTCGAAGCGCGGCCGGGGCGTGCGCGAGATGGTCAAAATGCCCGAAGGCCCCTCGATCATCACCTCGCGCACATCGCCCAGCGTGTCGCCCACCAGCGCGATCCGCCGATATTTGCGCTTGTTGAAGCTGAAGGGCGGCAGCCCGCGCACCAGCCCGTTCACCCATTCGGCGCCCAGCCTGGTCTTGCCGGCGCCGCGCCCGCCCATCACCACCCAGGTCGCCGGCTCTCCTTCCAGCAGCGGATATTGCCGGGGCCGGGCGCGGCCAACCCATTCGGCCAGCGCGCGTTCAGCCCGATCCGTCCCGATGTGTTGTGCCGCCCAGCCTTTCTGCGTAGGCCTGAGCAAGTTCGATAATTCGTTCGTCGATCCGTTCGAGCATTGCGGCGAGTTCGTCATCGCTTCTTTTCTGCTGTTCGGACGCGGACACCTGGGCCGCCGCATCCAACTGTTCCAATATGCGTCCCGTCGCCAGCAGCGCGTCGATGCGCGCCTTGTCGAGAACGCCCCGTTCAGCCAGGTCAACGATGCGAGCCAGAAGCCGCGGCAGCACCTCGGCCAGCCGCTTGCGGACATCTTCCAGCGACATGCCCTCCGGCAGGTCGGGCAGGGCCTCCCCTGCCAAGGCCGCGGCTTGGGCCGCTTTTGAACGCCGCTTTGGCCAATTGTCGCGTAGGGCGCGCTCCCGGATCGTTGCGGGGTTCAGGTCTGCTGCGGCGGCGAGCCGCGGAAAGGTTGGCGTCGCGCCTTCGCGCAAGGCGCGAAGCGCTGCCCACCGCGCCGCGGTGACTGGCGGATGCATGGCAAATTCTCCAATCTGTTAAAATGAGTTTCCTGGCGTCACCGGCGGCGTCGCCGTCCCCCCCCCCCTTGCGGGGAGGGTTTAGGGGTGGGGGTGGTTCTGCCACACTCGATGGCCAAAGGGACAAGACATCCCCCATCCCCCGCGAGCTTTCGCTCCCGGCATCCCGCTACCCACACTTTTCCGACGATAGCGAAAACCTACCAGAGCACCGTCACGGTGTCAAGGATTATTTTCCTAGGATTATTTTCTTAGCCGATTCCTTAGAAGTGGCCCGAAAAGGGCCAGCACCAAAAATCAACGTCACTCGTGAGAAGCTTCCGGCAGGGGTGTGCGCTTGCTTGGATTGGGATTCCAAGGATGATTGGTCTCTCGGTAAATTCGTAGAATCTCCGTATCGGGAAATGCGTGAAATGGACCCGACACTTCCCCGATCTCCTTGAACGCCAAAAACAGGTCCGCAGTTAAATGAGAAATGTCGTGGTAAAGCTTCTTCAAGGAAAGCTCGTCAAATGGCATTTCGGCTCCGGTGTCGGGGTTGATTGCCCTGCAGTTAGTCGCGACGCTTGAATATGCCGGTATCGTGTAGGTGTATCTACCGTGGGCAAGAAGGTTTCTTTTTGCATGAAGGCTGGCGGACTGGTCGACGATGCGTACAATCCGCTCAGTCGCCTGTGGATACATGGGCGACAGCCATTCCGCGCAAATGTCTTTAAGCAGGCGGCGGCGCTTCTTGTAGGGTAGCCTGCGCCAGCCAGTTGTGTCTCTCACGAAACCCGAACCAGTCTCGCCTTCGATCAGGGCGTTCAGGCATAGGTCAAAAAACGCCTCGAAGTTGCCCCAGTAAGCAACGATGAGCCCGATAGAGGCATGGTACTCCTTGGGCAGCCAGAGAAAGACGCTATGTTTCCCCTTCCGCATGAAACGTCGGTCGAAGTCGAAGCTAGCCCGTATCTGTTTAGGGTTGTCCTCTGACATGTCTAATGATCTCCAAGGCAAAGACTAGGGAAAGGGCGTCGAGGCTATCTTGCGCGCGGCGCTTGGGTCAGACCTTCGACTTCCATGAATGCGGCTAGATCTGCTCCAAAGTCGGAAACACGCCCTGCGATCTCATCGATCCGCTTAGAGCCTGAATCAAAAAGGATGTTTTGATATCAAGCTCTTGCGAGCCTGCGTGTGAGCAGGCGAATGTGGGCGACGTATATCCAGGCTTCTGCGGAGGCGATGGATTTCTCCCAGTCCTTGGCCAGCCTGCGGCATCG
>DASZDZ010000027.1:0-58814 GCA_035941355.1 Pseudaminobacter sp. | reverse complement strand
CACCTCTCCCCCATGAAGAATGGGGGCGAGGAATAGCGCGGTTTCGGCGATTGGCGTTTCCTCGCCCCCGCTTGCGGGGGAGAGGTGGCCGCGAAGCGGACGGAGAGGGGATCGGGCACCGCCATAGCAAGTTTGTTGTGGGACCCGCCCTTCCGGAAACAGGCGCGCTCGCATAATTTCTCGCAATTGAGAAGAGAGGCGGAGACTTTCATGGATCTGGGACTCAAGGACAAAGTGGCCGTCATCACCGGCGCGAGCGTCGGCATCGGGCTTGGCGTCGCGGAGGCCTTCGCGAGAGAGGGCGCGCATGTGGTGATGGCCGCGCGCGGCGAGGAGCGGCTTAAAGCCGAGGCCGAGCGGATCGCGCGCGAACATGGCGTCACCGCGCTTCCGGTGGCCTGCGACGTGGCGACGGTGGACGGCGCGGCGGCCCTGGTCGAAGCGGCGCGGGGAAAATTCGGAGGCGCGGATATTCTCGTCAACAATGCCGGCACCGGCTCCAACGAGACCATCATGGAGGCAGCCGACGACAAGTGGCAGGCGTATTGGGAACTGCATGTGATGGCGGCGGTGCGGCTGGCGCGCGGTTTCGTGCCGATGATGCGTGCGCGGGGTGGAGGAGCCATACTGCACAACGCCTCGATCTGCGCGGTGCAGCCGCTGTGGTACGAGCCGATCTACAACGTCACCAAGGCGGCGCTGCTGATGTTTTCGAAAAACCTCGCCAATGAGGTGATCAGAGACAACATCCGCGTCAACACCATCAATCCCGGCCTGATCCTGACGCCCGACTGGGTCAAGACGGCGAAGCAGCTGACGGCGGAAAGCGGCGGCGACTGGGAAGGCTATCTGCAGTCGGTGGCGGACGAGCACGCGCCGATCAAGCGGTTCGGGACCGTCGAGGAACTGGCGAACTTCTTCGTGTTCCTGTGCTCGGACCGGGCGAGCTACGCGGTCGGAGCGACCTATCACGTCGACGGAGGCATGCTGAAGACGATTTGAGGACGGCGGTTGTGCGTCCCTTTGGATGCTCAAGGAGCCAAAGACAAGATTTGAAGCTAACCTCACGGCGGAATACCGCTTTCGAGCGATGCGGTGACGTCATGATGGCAGTCCGTCCGTAGTCAGTCCGCCTTCGACTCATTTGCGTACGAGATGAAGGAAGAGTTCATCACCTTGGAGAGAGGCCATCGAGCAGGAAGCCGAGGCCTTTCCGGAAAGCGCCATCCCAATCGCTGTCCAACAGCAGACGAGAGCGTTCGATTGTCGGGTAGCGTTCGCCGGGACGTGTAAGGCGCTGCGTGGCGGCCTTGTCGTCGTCCGGGAGGTCGAAGTTCGCCCGGGTGATGGTGGCGCCCATCACATAATTCCAGAGCGACCATATCGCGACGTTCAGATCTGCGTCCGCTACACCGGCTTTTGACAAGCTCCTGCTCAGCAGTTCCAGGCGACCGAGGATGTTCGGGCCGAGCGCCCGGCGCGGCAACAGCGATGCCGACCAGGGATGGCGCAGCATGCTGGCGCGCCAGTCTTCCAGCATATGAACGATGTCTCCGCGCCAGTCTTGGGACTCAACTGTTTGGGGCGGTCCGCGATATTCGAGCACCGAATCGAGCGCCAGATCGAAGACATCCTCCTTGTTGTCGACGTGCCAATACAGGCTCATCACGCCCGAGCCGAGGCGATCGGCCAGCCGGCGCATCGTCAATCCGTCGAGCCCTTGAGCGTCCAGCAGTTCCACCGCGGTCGCCACGATACGTTCCCGAGAGAGCGGCGGTTCACTGCGCGGCTCCTGCACGGGCTGGAGCGAGACACTGGTCCGTTGAGACTGCTTGCTCCGGGCGCCGCTGCGTTTGGCTGCCATCCGTCTTCCTCGCTGGTCGGTACCTCGATTTTGGCAGGCAACGTCAGGAATGTCGATGTTGAGTGGTTGACTCGTACATCGTACCATAGGATGACTCGTGCGGCGTACGAGTCGATCGCATAGGCGATGGGTTAAAGTTCAATCCTGACGGCCGCGAGGGGGCTCGTAGCCCTCAGAGCCAAGAGAAAAATCATGTCACGCGCAATCAACCATCTGCTTATCGGAGGGCTACTCATCGTGACCATGGGCGTTCCCACTGCGACGACAGCGAATGAGAACGATCTCAAGCTGACCATCGTCAATCCACAAAACCTCTTCGACCCGACGCCGAATGGCTACAGCACGGCGGTGATCGTGCCCGGCGGAGCCAAGGTGGCCTACATCTCCGGACAGGGCGGCCAGGACAGCACGGGAGCCTTGTCGCCCGATTTCGCTGTCCAGGTTAAGCAGGCCTACGCAAATTTGCGCACCGCCCTCGACGCGCTCGGCGCAAAGCCTGATCAGGTCGCCAAGCTCACGGTCTTCGTGGTTGATCACGATATGTCCAAGCTCGGGGTGTTGACCCAGAACGTCAAGGAAATGTTCGGCGAGGCGCTGCCGACGCAGACGCTGGTTCCCGTTCCCAAGCTTGCAATCGACCCCATGCTCTTCGAGGTGGAAGCCGTGGTCGTGCTTGACTAGCGGGGCGAAGCTGTTGGCCCGATCGCTCAATTGAAATGGGTCGAGCGCGCCGCCGACAGCCGCGCGCTCACAAGCACAAGGGCCGAGCAACAAGGCTTCGCAGCTCTGGATGGGCGGCCGCTTCGTGATACCGTCGCGGCGTCAGGCGCGTTTGGCGATGAAGTTGTGGTAGACGTAGAGCACCACGAGCGAGCCGATGATGGCGACGATAAAGCTCCAGATGTTGAAGCCGGTTACGCCATCGACGCCGAGAGCTGAAAAAATCACGCCGCCGACCACCGCGCCGACAATGCCCAGAACGATGTCCATTACCAGGCCTTGACCTGAACTGCCGTATACCTTGCTGCCGATGAAACCGGCCACCAGGCCGAGGACCAACCATCCGATTACCGACATAATCCGTTCCCCTTGCGTGAATCAGCGTCCGCCATGCGCGCAATTCTCAGTAGTAGGCGCATGCTCCCACAGCATAGGTGGGAACGCAACCCGATCTGGTGCGTTGTGCCGCGCTGGGCATCCATCGTGCATTTTTCACTTCAGGAGGTATCTTATGGGACTTCTCGACGACGCCGTGCCGGGCGGCAACATCACGAAACCGCTGCTGGTGGCGCTGGGCGTGCTGCTGGCTGGAAAAATGTTCACAAGAAAGGGACAGGAGGAAGACCAGGCGACGCCCGAGCCAGCCCAGGTTCCCGACCGCCGCTCGCCGCAGGCAGATACGCCGATTGGCCGCGATGCCGGGCCCGGCGCACCGCGCCAGCAGACGCCCGATAACCAGGCGGGCGGCAAGAACGACGGCGGCATTGTCGGCGGGCTGGAGGATCTGCTGGATCGGCTGAAGAAAACCGGACAAGGCGAAACCGCGGATTCGTGGGTCAAGCCCGGAGCGAACAAGCCGATCGAGCCTGGCGAACTCGGCAAGGCGGTCGGCCAGAGGACGTTGAGCGAAATCTCCCGCCAGGCGGGGGTCAGCGAAGAGGAGTTGCTGAGGCAGCTTTCAAAGGTTTTGCCTGGCGTGGTCGATAAGCTGACCCCGACCGGCACGGTGCCGTCCAACAAGGAGGTAGCCCAGAATTTGCCTTCCAGCCCCTGGTAAAGGCTTTGATGGAGCAGTCTGCCAGCCTGATTGCTGCAGGATCGGAAAGATAAATAATGCCTGCCGGGCCGCCGCCCCGATGGGAACAACGGCTGTCGACAATGGCGCCGTTATAGCTGCCGCGCCTGCCGGTTAAGTCGCTCCTGTAGGCTACCGCCCTCACCCAAAGCGGAGCCCGCCTCTGGCGCCAGGCGACGGGCTCTTGCGTCGGTTCCGGCGGGCATTATGCTCGCGCCGATGCTGTCACGCCCGAAATATCAATCCCGAACACCAGCGCGAAAGCGCGCCTGCTGATGGAGGAGCTGGTCTGCGCCGTCGATGTCGGTACCGGCAGCGCGCGCGCCGGAATTCTGGACAGGACCGGCAGGCTGCTCGGGCGCGGCGAGCATCCGATCGCCCTTCACCGGCCGAAACCCGACCACGCCGAGCACGATTCGGAAAACATCTGGGCGGCGGTGTGCGTCGCCGTCAGGGCAGCTCTCGACAAGTCGGGCGTCGCGCCGGGAGACCTTGCCGGCATCGGCTTCGACGCGACCTGCTCGCTGGTGCTGCGCGATTTCGACGGCGGCCAGCTGAGCGTCTCGGCCGGCGGCGATGACCGATGGGACACGGTCGTCTGGCTCGACCACCGCGCGCTGAAGGAAGCCGACGAATGCACGGCGACCGGCCACCGCGTGCTCGACTTCTGCGGCGGCGTGATGTCGCCCGAAATGCAGGCGCCGAAGCTGATGTGGCTGAAGCGGAACCTGCCCGAAAGTTGGGCGCGCGCCGGCTACATGTTCGACCTGGCCGATTTCCTGACCTTCAAGGCTTCCGGCTCGCTTGCCCGCTCGCAGTGCACGCTGACCTGCAAATGGACCTACCTCGCGCATGAGCCGGAAGGCTGGCGCCGCGATTTCCTGAAGCTCGTCGGCATTCCCGACATGCTGGAGCGCGGGCGCGTGCCCGACAAAGCGAGCCCGGTCGGCGCGGATCTCGGGCCGCTGACGGCGGAGGCGGCCGAGGCGCTCGGCCTGACCGTGAACTGCCGCGTCGGCGCGGGGCTCATCGACGCTTATGCCGGCGCGCTGAGCGTGCTCGGCAGCCATGCCGGCGATCTCGAAAGTCTGGAACGGCATGTCGCGCTGATCGCCGGCACGTCGAGCTGCGTGATGGCGATGTCGGCCGAGCCGCGCCCCTTCGTCGGCGGCTGGGGGCCGTATTTCGGCGTCGCGCTGCCCGGCTGCTGGCTGAGCGAAGGCGGACAGTCGGCCACCGGCGCGCTGCTCGACCACATCATCCGATGGCATGGCGCGGGCGGCGAACCCGAGGCCGCCACCCACCGCCGGATCGCGGCGCGGGTGATGGAACTGCGCGCCGAGGAGGGGCTGGATCTCGCCGGGCGCCTGCATGTGCTGCCGGATTTTCATGGCAACCGCTCGCCGCTCGCCGACCCGCACGCGGTGGGCGTGATCAGCGGGCTGACGCTTGACGCCTCCTTCGACAGCCTCTGCCGGCTCTACTGGCGCACCTGCGTCGGCATCGCGCTCGGCGTGCGCCACATACTCGAGGCGCTGAACGAGAACGGCCAGCCCGTCGACACGCTGCACGTAACCGGCGGTCACGCGAAGAACCCGCTGTTGATGGAGCTTTACGCCGACGCCACGGGCTGCACGGTGATCGAGCCGCGGGCGGAGGATTCGATGCTGCTCGGCACGGGCATGGTGGCGGCCACCGCGGCCGGCCTGTTTCCCACGCTGGCGCAAGCCTGCGCGGCGATGCAGCAGGGCGGCCGCGAGCGCAAGCCCGACGCGAAGGCGCGAGCTCGGTTCGACCGGGACTACCGGGTTTTCCTGGAGATGCACCGGCAACGGCAGGTGCTCGACGCGATCGGTTGATGCGGCCTCACGAAGGTTTCAGGGAGGACATTGTGAAGAGCGAAATAGCGATCTTCGAGCTTGCCGGCGAAACGGTGACGACGGTGCTGAATACAGCGGATCTCGTCGAAGCGCCGAACTGGACGCCGGACGGCGCCGCGCTGGTGGTCAACCGGAGCGGCAGGCTATATCAGATCGATCTGGCTGATCCCGATTTCGTAGAGATCGACACCGGCTTTGCGCGGAACATCAACAACGACCACGGCATCTCCCCCGACGGCGCGATGCTCGTCATAAGCGATTCCACCGAGCGCGGGTCGAGCGAGATCTATACGCTGCCGTTCGGCGGCGGAACGCCCACCCGCGTGACGGAACGAGCGCCCGCCTACTGGCACGGCTGGTCGCCCGACGGACGCTCGCTCGCCTATGTGGCCAAGCGTGGCGATACTTTCCAGATCTATACCTGTCCGGCCGGGGGCGGTGCGGAGTTCCAGGTCACCCGCGGTTTCGACCATTGCGACGCGCCCGACTATACGCCCGACGGCGAATGGATCTGGTTCAACGGCGAGAAGAACGGCGCCGTGGACCTGTGGCGGGTGCGCCCGGACGGCAGCGATATCCAGAAGATGACGGACGACGAGCGGGTCAACTGGTTTCCCCATCCGTCGCCGGACGGCCGGCATATTCTCTATCTCGCCTATGAGCCCGGCGTGACCGGCCACCCGCGCGACAAGCATGTGGAACTCCGCCTGCTGCCGGCCGCCGGTGGCGAACCGCGGGTTCTGCTCGGCCTGTTCGGCGGCCAAGGGACGATGAACGTGCCCTGCTGGGCGCCGGACAGCCGAAGCTTCGCATTCGTGCGGTATTTTTCCTGAATGAGGCACATATACTCGTGCAAATTGAGGTGAGATCGTTCGCTGCCCACCAAGCTTAGTGCAGCGAACTCGGTCCTCAGGCTCTGCTCCCTGCCGTTCTGTCGGGCATCGTCGGCGCTATGCGGCGTCTGATTGCTTTGCCACGCGATAGGTGAATCGGTTTCGGATGAAGGCGTTGAAAAAGCGCCCTTTCGAAAATGCCTGCCGGAAAGCCGCGTAGGTTTCGGGGGGGCACGTTTTCATAGTCGTAGCGTTTGCCGCTGGCGACAAACCATACCGACAGGGTCCGCGTCGCGGCATCGTAATCCGTCTTGCGAATGGAGGTCGAAGGCATAGCGAACTCTCCGGACATCATTATGCCCAATCCCGGAACGGCATCCGGGTTCCCGAACGCATTGAAGCCCTGGCTCAACCTTTGCTTCTTCCTCCTCTCTTGCCACTCACGCCGGTTTCGTCCAAATACGGTCGCAAACAGGATAACGGCTGGCGTTTGCCGCCGGATTTGCGGCATTCCGTGCGTTCGCGGATGCCAGCTTGCGGAAAGATGGACAAATGACTGTGTTCGAGGCCGGCGCGAGAGCGCCTGCAAACCCTTGGCGTGACGAGGTGCGGGCGATGCTCGCGCTGTCGTGGCCGATGGTGCTCACCAATCTCGGCCAGGTGGCGATGAACGCCACCGACGTCATGATGATGGGGCGGCTCGGGCCGGCGACGCTTGCCGCCGGCGCGCTCGGCTCGAACCTTTATTTCGCGCCGCTGATCTTCGGGCTCGGCCTGATGCTGGCGACCTCGCCGATGATCGCGACCGAACTCGGCCGCAAGCGCCATTCGGTGCGCGACATACGCCGCACCGTGCGCCAAGGCCTGTGGCTGGCGGTGCTGGTCTGCATTCCGATCTGGATCGTGCTGTGGAACACCGAGACGATCCTCGTCTGGATGGGACAAGAGCCGGCGCTGGCGCGCGAGGCCGCGATCTACATGGTCTGGCTGCAATGGGCGGTGCTGCCTTTCTACGGCTATATCGTGCTGCGCTCGTTCATTTCGGCGCTGGAGCGGCCGGGCTGGGCGCTGATCATCGTGTTCGCGGCCGTAACCTTCAACGCATTCGCCAACTGGTGCCTGATGTTCGGCAATCTTGGATTTCCGGCGTTCGGCATCGCCGGGGCGGGCATGGCGACCACGTTTTCCAGCCTGCTGATGTTTTTAGGGCTTGCGCTGGTGGTGACGTTCGAGCCGAAATTTCGCCGCTACAGGCTGTTCGGCCGGTTCTGGCGGGCCGACTGGCCGCGCTTCATGGCGCTGCTGCGGCTCGGCCTGCCGATTGCCGGCATATTGGCGTTCGAGGTGACGATCTTCAACGCCGCGGCGCTCCTGATGGGGCTGATCGACGCCGCCTCGCTGGCGGCGCACGCCATCGCCATCCAGATCGCCTCGATCAGCTTCATGGTGCCGCTCGGCCTGAACCAGGCGGTGACGGTGCGCGTTGGCCTTGCCTATGGCGCGGGCAACCCGGACGGCATCAGCCGCGCCGGCTGGACCGCCTATGCGCTCGGCGTCGGCTTCATGGCGCTGATGGCGCTGGTGATGATCCTGTGGCCGCATCTGCTGATCAGCGCCTTCATCGACCTCCAGGCGCCGGAAAACGCCGCGGTGATCGGGCTCGCCGTGTCGTTCCTGGCGTTTGCGGCACTGTTCCAGATCGTCGACGGCGCGCAGGCGGTGGCGTCGGGAATGCTGCGCGGGCTGCACGACACCAAGGTGCCGATGGTTTTTGCGGCGATCGGCTACTGGGGCGTAGGCCTGCCTCTCGGCGTGCTGCTCGCTTTCCAGTTCGGCCTTGCCGGCAACGGCATCTGGATCGGGCTATCGGCGGGGCTGGCGGTGGTCGCCGTGCTGTTGCTGGCGCGCTGGCTGCGGCGGGAGGAACTGGGGCTGACGGTCTGGCGGTGAGGGTTTTTGTGCAGGGTTGGTTCGCTAGATTTGAACCGGCTCTGGCTTCCGCCCGTCGAGGCACGGATTCCCGACACTCTCTGCTCGCTTCGCTCGCTCACGAGGCCGGGAATGACGACTGCCGGGGGGTTGCCGCAAGTCAGGAGCTGTGGCGCTCAGGCTCTGAGATCCCGCAGGTAGCTGTTGGCGGCGGCGGAAGCGGCGTAGGCAGTCGGATCGAGGTTGGCGAAGAGCAGCGCCTCGCCGGTTTCGGGCGCTTCGGCAAGCATAGTGCCGTCGGGCGCGGCGATGCCTGACAGGCCGGCATAAGAAAACAGCGCATCATTGCCGCAATGGTTGACGTAGGCGACGAAGACCTGGTTTTCGAAGGCGCGCACCGGGACCAGCTTGCGGGCGATGAATTCTGCGTGATCGCTGGCCGGCAGGGCGGTGGGAACGATCACGGCTTGTGCGCCGGCCTGCGCCAGGCAGCGGACATTTTCCGGGAATTCGACATCGTAGCAGATCAGCATTCCGAGCTTCATGCCGCGATGCTCGACGATACAGGCGGCGGGCTTTTCGGGCGAAAACAGCGCCCGTTCGTAGGGGCCATAGAGATGCGACTTGCGATACACGATGCTCCGCTGGCCGTCGGCGTACATCGCGCTGTTGAAGATCGTTTGGCCGTCGCGCTCGGCGAAGCCGACGACGAGCGCCACGCCGGTCTCGCGCGACAGGGCAGCGAGCCTCTCAGACAGATCGCCGTCGGCCGGCTCGGCAAGCTCGGAAATTTTGTCGCCGGCTCCGTAGCCGGTGACTGCAAGCTCGGACGCGATCAGAAGGCCGGCGCCGTTTTCGGCAGCTTCCCGGACAGCCTTCTCGATGCGGAAAAGATTGGCCGTCCGGTCGCCGGCGACGGCGTGCATCTGGAGCGCGGCGATCTTCATCATTCAGTGTCCGAGGACATTGCGCCGAGCAGCCGCCTTATGTCGCCGAACCAGGCGATCAGCCCGAACACCAGCGCCGCTATGGCGACGAAGAAGACCGACACCGAGGCCATGGTCGGCGTGTAGCCGTAGCGCAGCGCGTTGAAGATCTTGATCGGCAGCGTTTCCATGACGAAGCCGACGGTCATGTAGGCGACAATGTATTCGTTGAGCGACAGAACGAAGGCGAAGGCATAGCCCGAAACCAGATAGGGCAGGATAAGCGGCAGCACCACGGTCTTGAGCACGGTGCGGTCGTCGGCGCCCATGGTCGAGGCGGCTTCGACCAGCGAGCGGTCGATCGAGGCAAAGCCGAGCGACAGCGTCACCAGCGGCAGGGTCACGAAGAAGATCGCGTGGCTGATGACCGCCGTCCACGGCTGGCCGTAGAGGCCGATCGTCGCCCAGAAAGTCAGGAAGCCCAGCGCGGTGATGACCGGCGGCAGGATGAAGGGCGCCACGCCGAGCAGCTGAAAGACATTCGCCCAGGGCGCGACGCGCCGCCACAGGAACCAGGCCAGCGGCAGAGCGATGGCGACGGCGAGTGCGGCTGACGTGAGCGCCAGCACCACCGAGGCGATCAGGGCGCGCCGCCATTCCGGATCGAGGAAAATCTGCGCGTACCAGGAGAGCGAGAAGCCGACCGGCGGAAAGGCGAGATCCTGCTTTTCGTTGACCGAAACGCCGGCGACGACGATCAGCGGCGCGGCGAGGAACAGCGCCACGGCAACGAAATAGAGCCGGCGAAGGAATGTCTCTCTCATAGCGCGTTTTCCCTGCGTCCGACGAGCAACGTCAAGCCGACCAGCGCCAGCGAGATCAGCACCAGGAACACCGCCATCGCCGCAGCGAACGGCATATTGGACTGGTAGATCGCCTGGTCGGTGATGAGCACGGACAGCGTCCAGTGCTGTGGCCGGCCGAGGATCTGCGGCAGGAGGTACGAGCCCAGCGCGAAGACGAAGACCATGATCAGCGTCGCGACGATGGTGTTTCTCAACGCCGGAGTGACGACATTGAAGAAGGCGCGGATGGGCGATGCGCCGAGCGTGCGCGCTGCTTCCAGCAGCGTCGGGTCGAGCCGCACCAGAGCGGGGTAGAGCACCAGGATCGTATAGGGCAGCGCCTGATAGACCATGCCGGTGAGCACCGCGCCGAAGCCCGGCAGCAGCGCGACGGGCTCCTGCATCAGGCCCAGCCAGACGAACAGATTGGTGATGCCCGCGGTGCGTGAAAACAGCGTCGACCAGGCAAAGCCGATGATGACTTCCGACAGCGACAGGACGGAGAGCAGGCAGACCAGCCAGACCGTCTGCACGCCGCGCGGGCGCCGGGTGAGCAGATAGGTGAAGGGGAAGGCGATGGCCACGCAGCAGATGGCGACCATCACTGACAGCATCAGCGAGAAGCCGAGCACGCTGCCGAAGAAGGCCGACAGGAAGCGCGCATAATTGTCGAGCACGAAATCGGGCGTGTAGAAGCCGGCCGGATCGCGCTTGAAGAAGGAGACGGCGATCATCGTCGAGAACGGCACGACGAAGAAGACGACGAGCATGACCGCCGGGAAGAACAGCGGCGTGTAGTCGGCTACCGATTTTGGGGTTTCGCGTCTCATGAGAGCCGATCCGCTCCCGGCAGGCGCGGCAGCCAGGTGAGGGGCGGCGCCAGCGTCTCAAAGTCGGCGCTGTCCCTCACCCTTACCCTCTCCCCGTGAAGGACGGGGAGAGGGGGGCGTCGACGTTGGCGCTCAAACTGGCAAAGGGTTGTGCGTCTCACGACTTCACCACCACGCAGGCTTCGGGCGGCAGGGTGATGCCGACATTGTCGCCGGCGGCGACGTCGATGCGTTCGCGCGGCGTGGCGACGGCGATGATTGTCGTTCCGCCTGCCTCGACGAAGGTCTCGATGGTGCCGCCAAGATCGCGCACGAAGGTGACGGTGCCGGCAATCGCGTCCGGGCCGGGCTTGCCGAGCCGCACGTCCTCCGGCCGGATCGAGATGGATGCCTTGGCCGTGCCTGTAGGCAGGGAGAGACCGGGGATCACCTTTCCGAGGACCGAGGCGCGGCCCGAACTGCCGGCGGTGACGTCCAGGAGATTGGTCGAGCCGATGAAATCGGCGACGAAGGCGTCGGCGGGCTTGCGGTAGATTTCCATCGGCGAGGCTGCCTGGCGGATGCGCCCTTCGCCCATGACGACGACGAGATCGGCCATCGTCATGGCCTCGCGCTGGTCGTGGGTGACGACGAAGGTGGTGATGCCGAGCCGCTGTTGCAGCTGGCGCAGTTCGACCTGCATGGATTCGCGCAATTTGGCGTCGAGCGCCGACATCGGCTCGTCGAGCAGGAACAGCTTTGGCGACAGCGCGAGCGCGCGGGCTATGGCGACGCGCTGGCGCTGGCCGCCGGAGAGTTTTGCGACGGGGCGGTCGGCGAAGCCGGGCAGGTGGACGAGATTCAGCAGCTCTTCGGCGCGCCTCTTCTGCTCGTCCTTCGAGGCGCCGCGGATGCGCAGCGCGTAGGAGATGTTGTCGCCGACCGAAAGGTGCGGAAACAGCGCCAGCGACTGGAAAACCATGCCGAGATTGCGCTTGTGCGTCGGAACCGGCGTGATGTCTTCGCCGTCGAGGATGATGGCGCCTTCGGTCGGCTCCTCAAGGCCCGCGATCATGCGCAGGAGCGTGGTCTTGCCGCAACCGGACGGGCCGAGCAGGCAGACGAACTTGCCGTGCGGGACCGACAGATTGACGTTGTCGACCGCTTTGAAGTCGCCGAATTGCTTGGTGATGTCTTGCAGTGCCAGTCCGGACATAGCTTACCCCATTTAGTCGCGCGAGACCCCCACTCCGCCTCGCTGCGCTCGGCACCTCTCCCCCTCAAATGGGGAGAGGAACCGTGGCGGGCCTAGCGCCTTTCCTCTCCCCTTTGAGAGGGAGAGGTGGCCGCGAAGCGGTCGGTGAGGGGGTCGGCGCTTCACAACACTTGTTGCGAGCTACGCCGCGACGATCAGCTCGGTCCACTTCTGGTTTATCCAGTCGGACTTGGTCGTGTAGAGGTCGTAGCGCGGCAGGATCGGCGGGATTTCGGACGACACCGCCGCGAATTCCTCGGCCGTCAGGTCGAGCACTTCCTTCTTCAGCGTCGGCGCGGTGCCGACCTTGCGCGACATCAGCCCCTGGATTGCCGGCTGGCTCATATAGTCGATGAAGATATGCGCCTCGTCGACCTTTTCGGAGGCACGCGACAGGACCCAGTTGCCCGAATCCTGGATGCCGCCTTCCTTCGGGAAGGTCGAGCGGACCGGCTGGCCGTCGGCGGCGGCAAGGCCGGTGACGTCGTGGTAGTACTGGCCCATCGGGATCTCGCCCGACTTCAGCGCCTGCTCGAACTGCGCCTCGTCGCGATACCAGAGGCGGACGTTCGGCTTAAGCTCGGCGAGCTTTTCCATGGCCTTGAGGATGCCTTCCTCGGTGTCGAGCGCCTTGGTGCCGCCCATGAAGGTTGTGGACGTCACTTCGAGCAGGAACGAGTTGGAGGCGAGCGCCAGCAGCCCGAGCCTGTCCTTGTTGGACGGGTCCCACATGTCGGCCCATGACGCCGGCGGCTCCTTGAACACTTCGGTGTTGGTGACCAGCGTAATGTACCAGGCCACGGCGCCGACGCCAGCAACGCGGCCGTCCGGATATTTGCTGATGAAGTGCGGCAGCAGGCTGTCGAAGCTCTTGATCCTGGCCGAGTCGATCGGCGTCCAAAGTTCGGTCGGCAGGCCTTTCAGCGTGGACGTCTGCGACATCATCGAAACGTCGGCGGGCGCCTGGCCGGCCTTGGCGGCCTGCTCGAGCTGCACCAGCCAGGCTTCGCCGGTCGGCTCGGCGATCGATTCCACGGCGATGCCGGTTGCCTTGGTGAACTCCGGAAAGATGTTCTCGTCGAAGGATTTCTTGAAGTAGCCGCCATAAACGCCGATCTTCAGCGACTTGTCCTGGGCGCGCAGGATCGACGGCATTGCCAGCATGCCGGCGGTGGCCAGGCCGGCGCCAAGTACCGTGCGGCGGCTCACTTGGCCATTCAGAATTTGTTTCATCGGTATTCTCCTCTGTGTGCCGGCTTTGCGGCTGTTCCCTTGTTTCTGGTTTATTAAATCACTGCGGCGCTTGCGCCTCAATGACGGGTAACGCGATGCCGGCGTTTCAGGCGTGGTGTTTCCGCCGGTTTTGTTTCTGCTTTATGTCAAGCTCCCTTGCCTGTGATTGCCGGGCTGAACACCATGAGGCTCAGGATCTCGAACAGCACCTGCGCGCCGGCGTGGGCGGTGTTGGTCGTCGAATCATATTGCGGGGCGACTTCCACCACGTCGCCGCCGACCAGGTTGACGCCCTTGAAGCCGCGGATGATTTCGAGCACTTCGCGCGTCGTAAGGCCGCCGACTTCAGGCGTGCCGGTGCCGGGCGCGAAGGCCGGGTCGAGGCTGTCTATGTCGAAGGACAGATAGATCGGGCCGTCGCCGACGATCTGTTTTGCGCGCTCGATGACGGCGGGGATGCCCATGCCGGAGATTTCCTCGGCGTGGATAACCGTCATGCCGGATTCGTAGGTGAACTCCCACAGATACTCGGCCGAGCCGCGAATGCCGATCTGGATCGTGCGGGTCGGGTCGAGCACGCCATCGAGCACCGCGTTGCGGAACGGGCCGCCATGGTGGAACTTCGTCTGGTCGAAAGCGCCGCCTGTGTCGCAATGCGCGTCGATGTGGATCATGCCGACGGGACGCTTCTTGCCGACCGCCTTGAGGATCGGGTGGGTGATCGAATGGTCGCCGCCGACCGACAGCGGAATGACGCCGGCGTCGACGATCTGGTTGATGCGGCGCTCGATGTCGTCATGGGATAGTTCGAGCCGGTAGCGGCTCTGGAAGCGGATGTCGCCGATGTCGGCGACGCGCAGATCCTGCACCGGGGCGCAGTCGAGCACGTGATTGTAGGGGCCGATGCGCTCGATGGTGCGCAGCGCGCGCGGGCCGAAACGCGCGCCGGGGCGGTTGGTGACGCCGAGGTCCATCGGCACGCCGACCATGGCGACCTGCAGGTTGCCGAAATCCGGATTGTCGTGGTCGACCGCAACATAGGGTGCGGTGAGGAAGGTCGGGATGCCGGAATAGGGGGCAAGCCGCGTGCCGCTTTCGGTGAAAATCTTGTCGGCAACGCGCCGGAATTGCGGGTTGAACAGTTCGCCGCCATGGCTCTCGCCATATTTCTGGCGAAGCGCTTCGAGTTTTCCGCGATCGTAGCCCATTTAGGCCTCCTATTTCGGCAGGGACGCCCAACAACCCGCGCCGGCCATCGCCGGCCGCGTCGTGCTGTCCCCGGGCATGCCCTCCAAGTTTCTTCTTATTTTGTGCTGTCCCGAATTGTTGCGGCAGCGCAGTTGGAAAATCAATTGATATTGTTGTAGCGTCCGGTGTGAGATTTTCTCACAGGAACGGGCTTCCCATGGCCGCCAAGCGCCTGCCGCCGCTGAACCCATTGCGCGCCTTCGAGGCGACTGCCAGGCATGGCTCGCTGACCAAGGCGGCGGGCGAGCTCAACGTCACCCATGGCGCGATCAGCCATCAGATCCGCGCGCTGGAGCAATCGCTCAAGGTAAAGCTGTTCGATCGCGCCGGGCAGAAGCTGAAACTGTCGCCGCACGGCGCCGAGCTTTTGCCGGCGGTGTCGAGCGCCTTCGACGGCATCGCCGCCGCCACCCAGCGCATGACCAGGCCATGCAGTTCCGGCGCGCTGTCGGTCAGCTGCGTGCCGGCGCTGCTGTCGCTGTGGCTGATACCGCGGCTCGGCAGCTTCACCGCGCAGTATCCCGACATCAGGCTGAAGCTCATCGGCTCCAATGACGCGGCCGACATCCGTTCGCCCGACATCGATGTCTGCCTTCATTACGGCGACGGCAGCTGGACGGATTGCTGGCTGAAGAAGTGGTCGGAACTCGAACTGTTCCCGGTGGTCAGCCCGACGCTCATCAACAACCGGCCGATCCGCACCGTCCGCGACCTCGCCGACCACGTGATGCTGCATGCCGATGACGGGCGCGAATGGCACACCTGGCTCGCGGCCGCAGACGCGCTCGATCTCGCCCGGGGCCAGCGCCACCATATGAGCGACGCGCATCTGGCGATCGGGGCGGCAATCCATGGCCATGGCGTGGCGCTGGGCGACTCTGTCACCGCCAGCGGCCTGCTCGCCAAGGGTCAGTTGGTGACGCCGTTCAACCTGTCGGTGCCTGCCGTCGACGCGTTCTATGTGGTGTGCCGCAACGAGGTGAAGTCGGCGCCGATCGCCCAGGTGTTCATCGACTGGCTGTTTGCCGAACGGGACCAGTCGGCCGCGGGCGCGGACGTGGCGGTCGCCGGCCAGATCGCCATCCGCAGACGCCGCGCGCCGGCGCGAGCGGCTGCTGTCGCGGTCTGACAGCGGTTCGCGGGCTATCTTTCTATCGGGCCAGCGCTCAAATCCTGAAGCGCGGCGGCATTTTCGATGCTATAGGCGCTGTCGAAAGATAGCAGGAAGGCTCCCAAAATGGTGGCACGGACGGATATAGCGCGGCGCGTCTACAACCACACCTGGAAGCTCGATCCGATCGTGCGCAGCCTGCTCGACACGGATTTCTACAAGCTCCTGATGCTGCAGATGATCTGGGGCATGTATCCCAAGGTCGACGCCACCTTCTCGCTGATCAACCGCGCCACTTCGGTAAGGCTGGCCGACGAGATCGACGAGCAAGAACTGCGCGCGCAACTCGACCATGTCCGCACGCTGCGCTTCACCAAAAAGGAAATGATCTGGCTGGGCGGCAACACTTTTTATGGCCGCAAGCAGATATTCGAGCCGGAGTTCCTCGCCTGGCTCGAAGATTTCCAGCTTCCCGAATACGAGCTGCACAAGCGCGACGGGCAGTTCGAGCTCGAATTCCACGGGCCGTGGATGTACACCACGATGTGGGAAATACCCGCGCTCGCCATCATCAACGAGCTGCGCTCGCGCGCGGCGATGAAGGCCTTTGGGCCGTTCGCGCTCGACGTGCTCTATGCCCGCGCGAAAGCAAAGATGTGGGCCAAGACCGAGCAGCTGAAGAAGTTGCCCGGCATCCGCATCTCGGATTTCGGCACGCGCCGGCGGCACAGTTTTCTGTGGCAGCGCTGGTGCGTCGAGGCGCTGAAGGAAGGCATCGGAGAGGCCTTCACCGGCACCAGCAACGTCAAGCTCGCCATGGACACCGACCTGGAGGCGCTCGGCACCAATGCGCACGAGCTGCCGATGGTGCTGGCGGCGCTCGCCGACAACGAGGCGGAGCTGAGGAAGGCGCCCTACAAAGTGCTGCGGGACTGGCAGCGCTATTATGGCGGCAATCTGCTGATCGTGCTGCCCGACGCGTTCGGCACGGCGGCCTTCCTGCGCGACGCGCCGGACTGGGTGGCCGACTGGACCGGCTTCCGCCCGGACAGCGCCCCGCCGATCGAGGGCGGCGAGCGCATCATCGAGTGGTGGCGCGAGAAGGGGAAGGATCCGCGTCAGAAACTACTGATCTTCTCCGATGGGCTGGAGGTCGATACGATCATCGAGACCTACAAGCATTTCGAGGGCAAGGTGCGCATGTCCTTCGGCTGGGGCACCAATCTGACGAACGATTTCGAGGGCTGCGCGCCGTATGGTGAAACGGACGGGCTGAAGGCGATCTCGTTGGTCTGCAAGGTGACCGAGGCGAACGGCCGGCCGGCCGTCAAGCTGGCCGACAATCCGGCCAAGGCCACCGGCGATCCGCGCGAGATCAAGCGCTACCTGCGGATTTTCGGCGAAAAGGACCGGGTGGAGCAGTTGGTCAAGGTGTGACGCTTATTGCTGGAGGGGATGAGGGGCTGGTTTCACGCATCCGTTCATTGCCGGCGGCATTACCGGCTCTTGCATTAACGTTCCTGCCGACCCCCGCTTTCGCCCACGCCTCAGAGCGCGGGCATGTGCTTCTCCTGCCGACCGGCTATTACGTCATCGGCGGGGCGATGGCCGTGGCGGCGAGTTTTCTTGTGCCGGCGGTGCTGCCGCCCAACCTGCTCGGGCGCGTCGCGGCCCTGCGCCTGCGGCTTGGCCGCATCGGCGATGGCGGGCGGATGTGGACCAGCCTGCTCTCGTTCGCCATCCTTGCAATGCTGGTCGTTGCCGGATTGATCGGCAGCCGCGATCCGTTGTCTAACCCGCTGCCGCTGATAGTATGGACCCTGCTCTGGGTCGGGCTGACACTGGTGCAGGGTGCGTTTGGTAATCTCTGGGCTTGGATCAATCCTTGGTACGGACCATGGCGGCTTGTCTCGTCGGCATTTCCGCGCTTGGGTGACCGCGCCATGCCGGCCGGGCTCGGCTACTGGCCGGCGCTTTGTTTGTTTGCCGGCTTCGCGTGGTTCGAGCTGGTCTATCCCGCTGCCGACGATCCGGCGCGGCTGGCGCTTGCGGTCGCCCTTTACTGGGCCGCGACCTTCATCTGCATGATGATCTTCGGCTACGAGGGCTGGAGCCGGCGCGGCGAGTTCCTGTCTGTGTTCTTCCGCATGGTTTCGCGCTTTGGGGTGGTGGAAGCGTCGCCGCAGGACGAGAACAGGACACGCCGCCCGTCCCTGTGCTTTCCCGGAGCAAAGCTTTGGTACGCTAAACCGCTGCCGCCGAGCGGCATGTTTTTTCTCTTGCTGGCGCTGAGTTCGGTGTCGTTCGACGGGTTTTCCAAGACGTTCCTGTGGCTCGGTTTCAATGGCGTCAATCCGCTGGAATTTCCAGGCCGCTCGGCGCTGGTCGGCGTCAATAGCGCCGGACTGGCGCTGATGTTTGCAGCGCTTGCGGCGGTCTATCTCTTTGCGGTCTGGGTTGGCGAGTGTCTGGCCGGAGGCGGTCATCCGTTTCGCGAAACGGCGGGGCTTTTCGTCTGGTCGATCGTGCCGATCGCGCTCGCCTATCATTTTTCGCATTACCTGACCGCGCTGCTGGTCAACGGCCAGTACGCGCTTGTGGCGATCTCGGACCCGTTCGGCTGGGGGTGGAACCTGTTCGGCACGGCGCATCTTCATGTTGGCGCCGGACTGACAATGGGTTCCGGCGCGGCGTGGACGATCTGGAATTTCCAGGCGGCGGCGATCATCGGCGGGCATGTGCTGGCGGTACTTATCGCCCATGCACTGGCCTTCCGCCTGCATCCGTCGCCGGCAAAGGCAGCGCTCAGCCAGTCGCCGCTGACCGTCCTGATGATCTTCTATACGGTGTTCGGACTGTGGCTGCTGTCAACGCCGACTGCCGGCTGACGGGACGGCCCGCGAGCGTTCCGCGGCTTGAACAGCCGCCCGCCGCCACGGCTGGGAACCATGACGGCGAAGCGGGCCGGAATCTCCTTGTCCGGCGTCAGCACGGGATCCCATAGCCGTCACCGACAAAATCGGTGTACGGGCAGAATCGCCAGCCGCCGGCCAGCTGAACCTGCGGCCTTTGATCATGGATGCCGCCGAAGTCCCGCGCCAGGCGGTTCCAGGGATGCTTGTTCTCATCGACGCCTTGCCGCGCTATGCCGCTGGCGGTGCACAGCTGATAGCCTTGACCGAAGAACGGCGCCGGGCGGCAAACCGGCTTCAGGCCGGCAAATTCGATGCCGCCATATTCGATGGCTGTGTGGTTCACAAGGATTGTGCCGGCGCCGTTGTCGCCGTGGCCGGGCGCATAATTGTCGCCGCTGAGCGGAACCAAGTAGAGCGGCACGGCGCGCCAGCTCCAATAATACGGAGATGCCGAGCAGTGGTCGCGGTGAGCCCCAGGGCTGCGATAGCGAGAAGAATTTTGCGCATTTTTTGCCTCCTTCTTTGGATACGCTTCTGCTCGAAGAGCGGTTGCTGCCTCCCGCACGGGCGCAGTCACGGACGGCCAAGGGCGAAAGTTGCAGCTGAAGTGAAAATTTTTGTACCGATCTGTTCGCTTTCCGGCGTCCCCGATGGCGCTCAGGCCAGGCTCCGGGCTCTCCGCTTCAATGCCGGTTGAGCCCCGCAACCGTTCCGAAATAACGCTGCGGCAACCGCACTTGCCATGCCTTGGGTTTGATGATTTAGTTTGTACACATGCAATTTTCCGCTTCGAAATGGGCGAGGCGGGCACGCGTTCATAACTCAAAACAAGGGGAACCGGCATGATCGACAAGAACAGGAATTCGGGCCTGATCGGCCTGAACCGCCGCACCGCGCTCAAGGGTCTGGCGGCGTCTGCCGGCCTGATGGCGGCGCCCGGTTTCGTACGCTATTCGCAGGCGCAAAGCTCGGCTCCGATCAAGATCGGTTTCCAGGCGCACCGCACCGGCATCGGCGCCGCCTATGGCCGCTGGTACGAGAAGACGACCGCCGCCGCGCTCAAGCTCATCAACGAGGCCGGCGGCATCAATGGCCGGCCGGTCGAGATCATCACCGAGGACGACGGCACCGACCCCAAGCGCGGCGCCGAAGTGGTGGGAAAATTCGCCAGCCAGCACAAGACCGACATCGTCTTCGGCACGCTGTTTTCGCATGTCGTGATCGGCTCCGCGCCGACCGCGGGCGAATTGAAGATGCCTTACTACGTGGTCAGCGAGGGCCATCACGTCGCCTCGACCAAGATGAACCGCTACTGCTTTCAGCCCGGCATCACCGACGTGAAGAGCCAGGTGATTTCGATGGCGCCTTGGATCGCCGCCAATGTCGGGAAGAAGATCACCATGATCTACCCGGATTTCGCTTTCGGCCATGACCACCGCGACTATTTCACGCCGGCGATCAAGGCACAGGGCGGCGAGGTCATCGCCCAGATTCCGATCCCGCCGACGGAAAGCTCCTTCACCCGCTATTTCCCGCAGATTCCGGCCGAGACCGAGGTGATCTACCACGTCATGGTCGGCCCGGCCGTGCTGACTTTTGTCAAGGAGCTCGGCGAGTTCTACGGCACAAACCGGCCGCAACTATTCGGCTTCATCGATTCGCTTGAGGCGGTCGACATGGCGAGCCCGGGCCTCGAATTCCTCGAGGGCAGCCATTTCTGGGAAGGCATGCCGCGCTATCTGCAGCCGGACGCGTCGGACGCGGTGAAGGCTTATCGCAACGCCGTCGGCATCGACGAGAACGGCGCGGCGGTCGGCGACCCCAAGGACGTGTCGACCGCCGCCCACATGTTCGGCTGCTGGGAGACGCTCTACGTCGTCAAGCAGGCGATGGAAGCAGCCGGCTACCAGGGACCGGGCGACCGCGCCAAGCTGGTCGAGGCAACCGAGGCGCTGACGGAATTCAAGGAAGGGCCGGAACATCCGCAGGGCGACAAGACCTTCAACGGCAAGATCCACCAGTGCTTCGGCCATCAGAACATTTCGGTCGTCGAGGGCGGCAAGCTGAAGGTCGTGCACCGGACCTCGATCGAGGACGGGCTGTACGAGCCCGAGGGCGATTACACGACGCAGGCGCTGTGAGTTTTCGGCGGGATGAGACTGCCTAATTCTACGATACCACTCTGCCCCGTCGGGCAGGGTGAGATGTCTTGATGCGTTCTAACGCGGCCTGCCTGTATGTCCTTCGGTCCTCATCTCCTGCTCGCCACGCTTGAAGGCCTGGTCACCTCCGCAGTCCTAGCGCTGACGGCGCTGGGGCTGTCGCTGGTGTTCGGCGTCATGCGCGTGGTCAATGTCGCCCATGGCGAGTTCTTCATGCTGGGCGCCGTACTTGCCTGGTGGATCGCCTCGCTCGCCACCGGCCATCCGGCGATCGGCTTCCTGCTTGCGCTGGTCTTCAGCCCGCTGATCGTCGGCGGAATCGCGCTGGTCGCCGAGCGGCTGGTGCTGAGGCGGCTGAACTACAATCCGGAAGCCACCATCGTCGCCACCATCGGCATGCTCTACATCATCCAGCAGCTGGCGCTGACTTTTTACGGACCCGAGGCGCGGCCGGTCGAGGCGCCGTTCAGCTACCGCATCCTGCTGCCGTGGTTCGGCTATTCCGGCTACAAGCTCTCGGTCATCGCCTTCTCCGCCATTCTGCTTCTGGCCACCTGGTTCGTGCTGACCCGCACGAAAATCGGCCTCGTCATGCGCGCCACGCAATATGATCGCGAAACCGCGCAGGCGTTCGGCGTTCCGGTCGGCCGGGTCTATGCCGGCGTCTTCGCGCTCGGCGCGATGCTGGCGGCGATCGCCGCCGTGCTGATCGTGCCAATCCAGCAGGCGCATTACCTGATGGGGCTCGATCCGCTGCTGCTCTCCTTCATCGTGGTGATCATAGGCGGCCTGGGCTCGTTGCGAGGCACGGTGGTCGCAGCCGTGCTGATCGGCTTGAGCGACGGCATTATCTCGGTATTCTTCTCGCCGACGCTCGCCAAGATCATCGCCACGCTCATTGTTGCGATGGTGCTGGTGTTCCGCCCGCAGGGCCTGTTCGGCACGGCCGCCCGATGAACCCGGGAAACTCGCCGAAAAAAGTTTATCTGCTGCACGCGGGCGTCATCGCCGTGCTGTTCGCGCTGAATTTCATGCTGCCCGAATACCATCACGGCGTGCTGGCGCGCGTCATGGTGTTGGCGGTCTTCGCCATGGGCTACAACATCCTGTTCGGCTATTCCGGCCTGCTCAGCCTCGGGCACGCGATGTTTTTCTCGGCTGGACTCTACGGCGCCGGACTGACTGTCTCGCACCTCGGCTGGGGCATGGCTTCGGGTTTTGCGGCAGGCATCGCTTCCGGCGCATTGCTGGCGCTGGTCATAGGCGTGCTCGCACTGCGCACCACCGGCGTCGCCTTCATGATCGTCACGATGATGTTCGCCCAGGTGTTTTATCTGCTGACGCTTTATTTCGCCGAATGGACGCGCGGCGACGAGGGTTTTGTCATCAGCCAGGAGGCGCGGCGCATCACGCTTGGCGATCTGCATTTCAACCTGACCGACCCGGCGACCCGCTACATGGCGGCGCTGGCGCTGTTTTCGGTCGTGCTTCTGGTCACGCTGGCGATCGTCCGCTCGGCGCATGGCCGCGTGCTGGTAGCGATCCGCGAGAACGAGGAGCGCACGCGCATGCTGGGCTACGATACTTTTGCCAACAAGCTCGCTGCCGTCATGGTTTCGGGCGTCATCTGCGCCGCCGCGGGAGCCGCCTATGCGCTGCTCTTCGGCTATGTCGGCTCGACTTTCGCCACGGTGCAGTATTCCATCCTGCCGCTGCTCTGGGTGCTGCTTGGCGGCGCGGCGACCACGCTCGGTCCCTTGGTCGGAACGCTGTTCATGTTCTACGTGGTGGACATCACCAGCGGCTACACCTCGGCTTACCTGCTGATCGTCGGCGTCGCGCTGATCCTGCTCGTGCTCTATTTCCCGAAAGGCATACTGGGCACGGCGCGCGAGCGGTGGGTTAGGTGGCTGCCATGACGCCGCTTCTCACGACCAGGAACCTCGCCAAGAATTATGGCGGACTTCACGCCGTCGACGGCGTCGACTTCGCCATCGTGCCTGGCGAGATCCGCGCCGTGATCGGCCCCAACGGCGCCGGCAAGACGACCTTCGTCAGCCTGATCTGCGGCCGCGTGCCTCCCTCGTCCGGCCAGATCGTCTTCGACGGCAACGACATCACCGACCTGCCGGCGCATGAAAGAGTGCGGCGCGGCATCGCCTACACGTTCCAGATCACCAGCGTGTTTTCCAACCTCACCGCCTACGACAATGTCGCGCTGCCGGTGCAGCGCACGCTGACTGACGGGCGCTCGAAGGGGCGCCTGCATGCGGGCGTGATGTCGGCGCTCGAGCGCACCGGGCTGGCCGATCGCGCCGACACAGTTGCCGGGGCGCTGTCCTACGGCCACCAGCGCCTGCTGGAAGTGGCGATGGGGCTGGCGCTGAAGCCGCGCCTGCTCATTCTCGACGAGCCGACGCAAGGCCTGTCGGACGGCGAGATCGCCGGCTTCATGGAACTCGTGCGCGAGATCGCGCGCGACGCGACGGTGCTCTTGATCGAGCACAACATGCAGGTGGTGATGGGGCTCGCCGATCGCATCACCGTCATGAACGCCGGCAAAATCCTGGCCGAGGGCACGCCCGAACAGATCCGCGCCGATGCCGAAGTGCAGCGCGCTTATCTCGGAACAGAAGCATGACCGACGCGCTGACGATTTCCGAGCTCGACTGCTTCTACGGCGAAGTGCAGGTGCTGCACAGCTTGAACCTCGATCTCAGAAAAGGCGAAGTGCTCTGCCTGCTCGGCCGCAACGGCGCCGGCAAGACCACGACGTTGAAGGCGATCATGGGGCTGGCGCCGGCACGTTCCGGCTCGATCATGCTCGATGGCCGCGACCTGACGAAGCTCGCCGTGCACGAGGTGCCCAAAGCCGGCGTCGCCTATGTCCCGCAGGGGCGGCGGCTGTTCGCCGAGATGACGGTCGCCGAGAATATCGAGATCGGGCTGATGACGCGAAAAAAGGGAAATGCGACGCGTGAAAGCGTGCTTGAGCTTTTCCCGCTGCTGCGCGACCGGCTGCGCCAGCGTTCGGGCACGCTGTCGGGCGGCGAGCAGCAGATGCTGGCGATGGCGCGGGCGCTCTGCCTTGAGCCCGAAGTGCTGCTGCTCGACGAGCCTACCGAAGGCCTGATGCCGTCGATGATCGCCAGAATCCGCGAGACGCTGGCGAAGCTGCGCGAGCGCGGCGTCTCTACGATTCTGGTCGAGCAGCGCGTCGACGCCGTGCTGTCGGTCGCCGACCGGGTGTCCTTCATTGAGAACGGCCGCAACCGCGAGACCGTCGGCGTGGAAAAATTGCGCGAGGACCCGGCCTTCGTGCAGCGCTATGTTGGGGTCGGGTAGCGCTCACTGAAACGGCTCAGTCAGACCAGCCTCACGCCCGCTTCCCGCATCGTGTCAGTCATCTGCTTCAGCGAGCCGCCGAGATCGATGGCGCGGCAGGCGTCGAGACGCACGGTCGTGTGGAAGCCTTGTTGCACCGCGTCTAGCGCCGAATAGGCGACGCAATAGTCCGTCGCCAGCCCGACCAGCGTCAGTTCCTCGATACCACGCTCGCGCAGATAGCCGGCGAGGCCTGTGGGCGTGGCGTGGTCGTTCTCGAAAAACGCTGAATAGCTGTCGATCGCGGTACGGAATCCCTTGCGGATGACCATTTCGGCCTTCGTCCATTGCAGTGCAGGGTGGAACGCCGCGCCGTTTGAACCCTGGACGCAATGATCGGGCCACAGAGTCTGGCCGCCATAAGGCATCTGGACCGTCTCGAACGGCTGCTTGCCGGGGTGTGTCGAGGCGAAGCTCGAGTGCCCGGTTGGGTGCCAGTCCTGCGTCAGCATGACGTGGTCGAACCGCTGGATGAGGTCGTTGACCAGAGGCACGATCTCGTGCCCGCCGGCCACCGGAAGCGCGCCGCCGGGACAGAAATCGTTCTGGAGATCGATGACGATCAGTGCCTGCCGGTCCATGGTTTCAATCCTGTATTTGCTTCGACGATCCGGGCAAGGTTCGGCCGAAAGCGGCCGCGCCGTCAACCGGCTTTCGCCCGCAATACCGCTGCAAATGGCGGCCGGGAAAAAACTCCGCTTTGACAATCCACGCGGCCTTGATATCATTTGCGTACGAATGAATTTTGACCGGCCGGCGCCGGGAGGCATTGCGTGATCCGTTACGCGAAACCCACCGATCTCGACGATGCGCTTGCCCTGCTTGGCGAGACGCAATGGCGGGTTCTGGCCGGCGGCACGGATTTTTATCCCGCATTAGGGTCAAAGCCGCTCAGGGAAAATGTGCTCGACATAAACGGGCTCGCGGAACTGCGAGGCATCGCCGAAACCGCCTCGCATTTTATCATCGGCGCGCGCACGACATGGACCGATATCGTCAAGGCGGACCTGCCGGCTGCATTCGATGCGTTGCGGCAGGCCGCGCGCGAGGTCGGCTCGGTGCAAATCCAGAATACCGCGACCGTTGCCGGCAATCTCTGCAACGCATCGCCCGCCGCTGATGGCGTGCCGCCGCTGCTCATTCTCGATGCGGATGTAGAGCTGCGCTCCCTCGGCGGGACGCGATATCTGCCGCTGGGCGACTTTATCCTGGGCAATCGCCGCACCACCTTGCTGCCCGGCGAAATGGTGACTGCGATCCGCGTGCCGAAAAGCTCGGCCGGCGGCGTGTCGAATTTCCAGAAGCTCGGCGCGCGGCGATATCTGGTCATATCTATTGCCATGGCCGCCGCGCGGATTGCCGTGGGCGAGGACGGCTGCATAGCCGACACCGCCATCGCGGTCGGCTCCTGCTCGGCGGTGGCCAAACGCCTGACCGGCCTGGAAGCGGCGTTGCGCGGCCTGCCCGCCGGGCCGGCGCTCCGGGACATTGTCGCCGAGGCGCGCCTGGCCGAGCTTTCGCCGATCGACGACGTGCGCGGCACCGCGGAATACCGGCTCGACGCCGCGCGCGAGATCGTTTTCCGCGCGGTCATGGCTGCGAGCGGTCATTCCGGCGCCGAAACGGTGGCCGCATGAATACGCCCATCGACTTCGAGCTCAACGGCGCGGCCGTGTCGGTCGATGTTTCTCCCGTAGCGCGACTGTCCTCGGTACTGCGCGACGAGCTTCGGCTAACCGGCACCAAGGTCGGCTGCGACGCGGGCGATTGCGGCGCCTGCACGGTGCTTCTCGATGGGGAGCCGGTCTGCGGCTGCCTTGTTCCCGTGGCGTCGGCCGCCGGTAGGAAGGTGTTGACCGTCGAGGGGCTCGCCAATGGCAGGCTGTCCGCGCTGCAGGCGTCTTTCCTCGAACATGGCGCGGCCCAATGCGGCATCTGCACGCCAGGGCTGCTGATGGCCGCGACGGCGCTGCTCGAGGGGAATCCGCATCCGGAAGAGAGCGAAGTCCAGGACGCGCTCGGCGGCGTGCTCTGCCGCTGCACCGGCTATCGGAAAATCATCGCGGCGGTGATGGATGCTTCGCACCATCCCCTGCATGTCAGCGCTGGCGCCGCCCCTCATCCGCCTGCCGGCACCTTCTCCCCACAAGAGGCGGGGAGAAGGGAGACAGCCGCAATGCCGACGCCCCCCTCTCCCCGTTCTTCACGGGGTGAGGGTGAGGGTGAGGGGCAGATGTCGATTGCCCTCGCTTTAGAAAGGCGCGAGGCAGGGTTCGACCGTCGCCTCCCGCCCGCCGGCCACGCTGTCGGCGCGTCGCCGGCGCGGCTAGACGGCGTTGCAAAAGTCAGCGGCGCTGAAAAATTCGGCGGCGACAGCTTTCCGGCCGACGCATTGTCCGTCCTGGTAGTGCGCTCGCCGCATTATCACGCGCGCTTTTCTTTCGGCGATCTCGACGCCTATGTCGAAAAAAATCCCGGCATCGCCGGCGTCTTCACCGCCGCCGATATTCCCGGGGTAAACAGATTCGGCGTCATCCCGCACTTCGCCGACCAGCCGGCACTTGCCGAGGGCAGTGCGCGGTTTCGCGGCGAGGCTGTCGCGCTGATTGCCGGCGAGCGTGCTGTGATCGCCGATCTCGACCTGACGCAATTCCCCGTGACGTGGACCGAATTGCCGCACGTGCTGCAGCCGGGCGAGGCGCAGGCCGAGGACGCTTTCGAGATTCATGCCGGGCGGGGCAGAAATCTGCTGACGGCAGGCTTCGTCGAACGCGGCGACCCCGACGCCGCCATCGCAGCGGCCGCTCACACGGTCTCCGGCACGATCGAGACCTCCTATGTCGAACACGCCTATATCGAGCCGGAGGCCGGCTTCGCCTACATGGACGGCGACACGCTGGTCGTCACCGCCTGCACGCAGGCGCCCTATATGGACCGCGACGACACGGCAAAAATGCTTGGCCTGCCGCCCGAAAAGGTGCGCGTCGTGCCGACTGCTACAGGCGGCGGCTTTGGGTCCAAGCTCGACGTTTCGCTGCAGCCGCTGATCGGGCTCGTCGCGCTGACAACGGGACGCCCGGCCGCTCTCGCCTACAGCCGCAACGAATCCATGATGTCGACGACCAAGCGCCATCCGGCATCGATGCGGGGGACAATCGGCGCGAACGCCGACGGGACTGTCTGCGGCATGATCTTTTCCGGCGATTTCAACACCGGCGCCTATGCGAGCTGGGGGCCGACTGTGGCCAACCGCGTCCCGGTCCATGCGTCCGGCCCATACGTCACGCCGAACTACCGCGCCGAGGGCCGGGCCATCCACACCAACGGTCCGATCTCCGGCGCATTCCGTGGCTTCGGCGTGCCGCAGGCGACGATCATGCAGGAGACGCTGTATGACGAGCTTGCCGCCAAGCTAGGCGTGGATCGCCTTGAGTTCCGCTCAAAGAATGCGCTTCGAAACGGCTCCGAAACGGTTACCGGGCAGGTGCTTTCGGCAGGTGTCGGCATTGCCGATTGCCTCGAAGCGCTGAAGCCGCATTGGGGGCGGGCGCTTGCCGACGCGGAGAGCTTCAATGCGAAACACGGCGACCGCAAGCGCGGCGTCGGCATCGCGTCGTGCTGGTACGGCTGCGGCAACACTTCGCTGCCGAACCCTTCCACCATAAAACTCGGCATCTCGCCCGAAGGGACGGTCGTCCTGCATCAGGGCGCGGTCGACATCGGCCAGGGTTCCAACACCGTCATCGCCCAGATCGCGGCGGATGCGCTGGGCGTGCCGCTCGAAACGCTCCGGCTGAAGAGCGCCGACACCGCAATCACGCCCGATGCCGGCAAGACGTCGGCCTCGCGCCAGACGTTTGTCAGTGGCAAAGCGGCTGAAAAGGCCGCATGCGCGTTGCGGGAAAAGATCCTGCGCTTCGCCAATGTCTCGGAAAAGGCGACGCTGCAATTCGAGGACGCAACGCTTGTCATCCGCGAGGGCGATGCGGTCCGCCGTCTCGATCTCGCCGGCCTGAAGGCCGATGCCGACGGGTTCGTCTTTGGGGCGGAGGAAACCTACGACCCGCCGGTGACGCCGCTCGATGCCAGGGGCCAGGGCAAGCCCTACGCGCAATACGGGTTCGGCGCGCAGATCGCCGAACTCGAAGTCGATATGAAACTCGGCACGGTGAAGCTGATAAAATTCACGGCAGCGCATGATGTCGGCAAGGCAATCAATCCCGTGCTTGCCGAAGGCCAGATCGAGGGCGGCATCGCCCAAGGCATCGGCATGGCGCTGATGGAGGAATACATTCCGGGCCGCACCGGAAATCTGCACGACTACCTGATCCCGACGATCGGCGACGTGCCGCCGATCGAGACCATCCTGATAGAGGTTCCGGACCCGGAAGGACCGTTTGGGGCCAAGGGTTTGGGCGAGCATGTGCTGATACCGACAGCGCCTGCAATCCTCAACGCGATCCGCCACGCGACCGGCGTTCTGGTGACGAAAGTGCCGGCGACGCCGAGCCGCATCCGCGCGGCGATCCGCCAAGCCGAGGCCAAGGCATGAGCGAATTGTCCGAACGCTTCGAGGCGACGGAGGCCGGCGCAAAGCAGGTCGGCGAGAAGATCCGCTGCGACGCCTGCCCTGTCATGTGCTACATCGCCGAGGGCCGCACCGGCGCATGCGACCGCTACGGTAATGTCGGCGGCAGGATCGTGCGCTGCGACCCGCTGACCATTTTGGAACACGCCGCCGAGGCGGGTTCGGCTGTCGTGCCCTTCACCGGCGAGGAATGGGACGGCGAACTGGTCAATACGGGAAGGCGGTTTGTCACGGCGATCGGCGCCGGCACGACCTATCCCGACTACAAGCCCGCGCCCTTCATCGTCAGCCAGGAAGTGGAAGGCGTCGACCTCGTGACCGTGGTCACGGAAGGCATCTTCTCCTATTGCGGCGTCAAGGTGAAGATCGACACGGACCGCCACATCGGCCCGGAAACGGCGACGGTGCGGGCGCAGGGCGAGGCTGTCGGCCATGTCACCACCGGCGAATACGGCTCGCAGATGCTGTCGCTCGGCGGCGTGCATCATCTGACCGGCGGCTCGAAATCCGAAGGCCGCATCACCTGCGAGACGCTGCTTGATTTGTGCAACCGCAAGCCGGTCGAGCTTGCGATCGACGGCGGCGCGACGGTCATCGTAGAGGCCGGCAAGGCGCCGATCATAGACGGCCAGACGGAGCACCGCATGCGCGTCGGCTGCGGTTCGGCCACCATCGGCATGTTCGCGACGCAATGGCGCGGGCTTGTCGACGAGGTGGTCGTGGTGGACGACCACATCACCGGCGTGGTTTCCGAGCATCAGGCCGGAAAGGTGCTGGGCTGGGAAGACACCGGGATCAAGATTCTCGGGCGGCGCTCGACGCCGGGGCGCTATTTCAAGGTTTCGGAGCCGGGCGTCGGCTGGGGCGGGACGACGATCTCCGATCCGCTCAGCATTCTGGGCGACTGGAACCCGAAGAAGGGCGCGCGCCCTGGTCTTTCGCTGCTGATGGTCTCGACCACCGGCGAACAGTTCGCCTATTTCGAGCTCGACGACGATCTGAAGCCCGTCGAAAAGCCGTTTCCGGAAAGGCTGAGAAAATCCGTCGGGCTGATCGAGGACAATTGCGAGCCGGCGCTGTGCACGGTGCTGTTCGTCGGCGGGGCGGGCGGGTCGCTGAGGGCCGGCGTGGTCGAGAACCCGGTTAATCTGACACGTTCGGTGCAGGGGCTGAACACCTACGTCACGGTCGGCGGCGCGCCCGCCTATGTCTGGCCGGGCGGCGGCATCACGCTGATGGTCGATGTGATGCGCGTGCCGGAAAACGCCTTCGGCTATGTCCCGACGCCGGCCCTGGTCGCGCCGATCGAATTCACGCTGCGCCGGGACGATTACCTGCGCCTCGGCGGCTACGCCTCGGAAATCCGCACCGTCGAAGACATCGTCGCTTCCGGCGGCGAATATCTGAACCCGCGCGCGCAAAAAGCGGCACCCGCTGACAATCCGTGGCCGCCGCTGCAGCAATTGCGCCGCGTGCCGCCGGGGGGCTCGTCATGATCGGCCCGCAGGCGAACTGGCTGGAGGACGGGCGGCGGCTTCATCTCAACCACGGTCCGATCGATCTGATCGTCGAGGCCTTTGGCGAGCCCGCTGAAACCCGCGCTGCGTATGGCCAGGCGGTGGCGCGCTTCGAGACGATTCTGACCGAGCTTGTCGGAGAACTGCCGGAACTACGCCGCCCGGCCGAGTTTCGCCCACGGGCATTCGCCGGTCCGACGGCGCGGCGGATGGAGCGCGCGGTGTGTCCCCACGCAAAAGCCTTCATCACGCCGATGGCGGCGGTAGCCGGCTCGGTCGCAGACGAGATCATGGCGGCCATGGTTGCCGGACGGACGCTGCAAAAAGCCTATGTCAACAACGGCGGCGACAGCGCGTTGCACCTCGCCGACGGCCGGTCGATGACGATAGCGATTGCCGGCACCGGCTATGGCTTTTCCGATCGGGTGACGATCCGCGCCGAAGACCCGGTGCGCGGCGTTGCCACATCCGGCTGGCGCGGGCGCAGCCATTCGCTCGGCATTGCCGACGCGGTCACGGTGCTGGCGAAAGACGCCGCTGCGGCTGATGCGGCCGCGACGATTATTGCCAATGCAGTGAACCTGCCGCGCCATCCGGCGGTCGAGCGGGCGCCGGCCTCATCGCTCCAGCCCGACAGCGATCTCGGGGAGAGGCCGGTGACGGTGGGAGTAGGCGCGCTTTCCAGCGCGGACGTGGCGGCGGCGCTCGACGCTGGACTTGCGGTCGCCGAGGACTGCCGCATGCGGGGTTTGATCCATGCAGCGGCGCTGTTCCTCGGCGGTGAGACCCAGGTCTGCGGAGCGCTCGCCGGCATGGACTCTGCCCATAATTTGACAAAAGAACCCCCTCTCCGCCTCGCCCCGCTCGGCACCTCTCCCTCATTCCATGGGGGCGAGGAACCGGAGCCAGCGAAGGTCAGCGCTTCCTCGCCCGTGCGGAGCGGGGGAGAGGTGCCGCGAAGCGAGGCGGAGAGGGGGCATAAGGTGCGGCGTCAAAAGGCAATATCCTGAAATGTTCGTCTCGGACCAAATAGAACGAGGAACCCATGCCTGAATTCCCCATCCGCAAGATCGCCTTGCTCACCGAGGAGATTTTTCACGAGGGCGGGCCGGTGGCAGCAGAGCCGAGGCGGCGGGCGGCGGCACTTGCGCTGGTGAAGAACCCGTTTGCGGGCCGCTATGTCGAGGAACTGCAGGGCGCCATGGACGATCTGAAGCCGCTCGGCCTGATGCTCGCCGACCGGCTGATTTCGGCGCTTGGCGGCGACCCGAAGGCGATCGACGGCTACGGCAAGGGCGCGATCGTCGGCACGGCCGGCGAACTCGAGCATGGTGCGCTGTGGCATGTGCCGGGCGGCTACGCCATGCGCGAAAAGCTGGGCGACGCCAAGGCGATCGTGCCTTCGGCCAAGAAGGTCGGAGCGTTCGGCTCGCGGCTCGACGTGCCGCTCGGCCACATCAACGCGGCTTACGTGCGCAGCCACTTCGACGCCATGGAGGTCGGCGTCAGCGACGGCCCGCGGCCGGACGAGATTCTTTTCTGCCTCGCCATGACCATCGGCCCGCGCATCCACAACCGCATGGGCGGGCTGGAGGCCGACGGCATCAAGGCCTGGGACGGCCTGCGATGAGCGCGGATGAGAACATCCTCAAGCTGGTCGACGCCGACGAGGCGGGCGGCGAAGACTACCGGCTGCAGGACCAGGTCGGTTTCATCCTGCGGCGTGCGCACCAGCGCCACGTCTCGATCTTTGCCGCCCATATCGCCGATTTGACGCCGCCGCAGTTTGCCGCGCTCGCCAAGCTGCGCGATGTCGGCGAGACTTCGCAGAACCAGCTCGGCCAGCTGATCGCGATGGACGCCGCGACGGTGAAGGGCGTGATCGACCGTCTCAAGGCGCGCGGCTTCGTCGAACTGACCAGGCACGAGGTCGACAAGCGCCGCCTGCTGGTCAGCCTGACCCCGGAGGGACGCGAGGCCGTCGAGCGCCTGATTCCGCTGGCGCAGAAGATCACCGAGGAAACGCTGTCGCCGCTGTCGGCGAAGGAAATTCCGGTGTTCATGAGGCTGCTGGCGAAGCTTGCGTGAGGGGGCGAGCGCGTTTTATTGGGCCGTCAGTGCTGCCCCTCACCCTTACCCTCTCCCCGTAAGGACGGGGAGAGGGGGGCGGCAACGTTGCGGCCATCTCTCCTCTCCCCGTTCTTACGGGGAGAGGATGCCGGCAGGCAGGTGAGGGGCGGCGCTAAGCTTCCCGTAGCTTGCTCGTCCCCGCCCGGTCGAGATCCGAACCAACAATTACCACACCGAACATCTCCGCCGCCTGCTCGGCGGTGTAATATCCCAGCCTCACATCCCGCTGCACCAGCGCCGGGTCGCGCAGGAACGGATCGCCGTAGCCGCCGCCGCCCGGGGTGCCGACGCAGACGCGGTCGCCGGCTTTCAGCGGAATGTCCTGTTCCTTGGACAGGTGTTTCGGCACATGCGGCTTGCCGTCGCGGAAAACGGTGACCGTGTTGACCGCGCCGTCCTTGCCGCCGCAGGCGCCTTGCGGGCCGGTGCGGCCATGGTCCATGACGAAGGATGCTCGCGCTTCGCCGCGCAGTATCTCGACCTCGTAAGCGAGGCCGAAGCCGCCGCGGTGCTTTCCCGCGCCGCCCGAGCCTTCGCGCAGCGCATAATGCCTGTAGAGCACGGGGTAGGCCTGTTCCATGATCTCGACCGGCGGCGATTTGGAAATGCCGATGGTGGAACACCCATTTGTCAGGCCGTCGTGGAAAAAATTGCCGCCATAGCCGCCGCCGGAAATCTGGTACATGACGTAGTCGCGGCCGCGCGCCGGGTCGTTGCCACCGAGCGCGAAATTGCCGCTGGAGCCGGCGGGCGCGGCGGTGACTTTTTCGGGCAGCGCCTGGACCATGGCGGCGAACACCGCCTCGGCGATGCGCTGCGATACCTCCGCCGCGCAACCCGACACAGGCCGCGGATATTTCGCATCGAGGAACGTGCCTTCCGGCCGCTTGACGATCAGCGGCTCGAACGCGCCGGCGCTGATCGGCACATCCGGAAAGATGTGGCGCATGGCGAGATAGACGGAAGACAGGGTGGTGGCGAGCACGCTGTTCATCGGGCCGATGCAGGGCGGGCTGGATTCGGAAAAATCGAAGGTGAGCGCGTCGTCCTGTTTTTCGACGGCCAGCGCGATGGTCAGCGGCTGGTCGACGACGCCGTCGGAATCGACAAAAGCTTTCGACCGGTAAACGCCGTCCGGGATAGGCGCGATATGCGCCCGCATCTGCTCCGCCGCACGTTTTCTCAGCTCGAAAATGGCCGCGACAACAGTTTCGTCCCCGTAACGATCCAGGATGGCAAAGAGCCGTTCCTGTCCGACATAGAGCGCGGCCGCCTGGGCGCGGATGTCGCCGATGCGCTGGTCGGCGACGCGGATGTTGGAGCAGATGATCGCGTAGATTTCCGGATCGAGTTTTTTGCGCTTGAAGAGTTTTACGGGCGGGAGCCTCAGGCCTTCCTGCTCCACTGCGGTGGCCGAGGCCGAAAACCCGCCCGGTACCGAGCCGCCGATGTCGGGCCAGTGGCCGGTGTTGGACAGCCAGCAGAAGATCTTTCCGCCGCGCCAGACCGGCATGACGAAGCGCACATCCATCAGATGCGTGCCGCCGAGATAGGGGTCGTTGACGATGTAGATGTCGCCTTCCTCGGGAGGCAGGCAGCGGCCGTCGGCGATCATATAGATCAGCGTCTTCGTCGAATACTGCATTACGCCGACGAAGACCGGCAGGCCTTGCGAGCCCTGTGCGATCAGCGAGCCGTCCTCGGCCGAATAGATGCCGTCGGAGCGGTCATTGGCCTCGGCGATGACCGGCGAGAAGGCGGCTCTGGAGAAGGTCAGGTCCATCTCGTCGCAGGTCTGCTGGAGTGCTGCCTGGATGACGGAAAGGGTGATGGCGTCGAGGGAGGTCATACTGTCACGCCCTGCTGTCGTAAACTTCGGTGTTAACGTGAACGGACGTGGCGAAAACCCCCTCTCCGTCTCGGGCTTCGCCCGATCCACCTCTCCCCCACGTTGTGGGGGCGAGGAACCCAAGCCATGAGAAGCTCGCGGCTGCATCGCGGCAGCGGTTCCTCGCCCCTGCGTAGCGGGGGAGAGGTGGCTCGGGCGAAGCCCGAGACGGAGAGGGGGTTCTGCGCGCCTTCGGCATCGAAGCTAGCCTATGACAGCCGCTCATCTCCCCACCTCGATAACAATATTTCCATCGGCGTCGGTCGTGGCCCAGTCGCCGGGTTCCAGAACCGTCGTCGCGTCCATCTGCTCCAGGATCGCCGGCCCCTGGATCACCGCGTCGAGGGGTAGTTTTTCGCGGGCATAGACCGGCGTGTCGTGCCAGGTCCCATCGTACCAGACCGGCCGGATCTCGCTCAGAGTACCATTCAGCGTGTCGCGGCGTCCGTCCGGGTCGATCAGCCGGGACAGGTCGACCGCCGGACGCACGCCGATGACCGAGGTGTTGAGGTTGACCAGATTGGCGCGGATTTCCGGCAGCTCGACCTTGAAGCGGGCGAAATAGGCCTCTTCGAACAGGCGCTGCAGCAGGTCGCGGCCGGCATCGACCGAGGGCAGCGGCACGTTCAGGATGTGGGTCTGGCCGACGAACTGCATATCGGCGGAATGGCTGTACCGGATCGTTTCCGGCTGCACCGCCTCCTTGGCGATCAACGCCGCGCCTTCCATCCGATGCCGCTCCAGTATCTCGCGGATATGCGCTTCGTCGACGGTGGCCACCGGCTGGTTCACCGTGTTGACGAAGTCGTGGCGGAGATCCGCGACAACGCAGCCGAGCGCGTTGGTTATGCCTGGCCGCGCCGGCACCAGCACTTTCGGCAGGCCGAGTTCGCGGGCGAGCGCGGTCGCATGCAGCGGTCCGGCGCCGCCGAACGCGAACAGCGCGAAATCGCGCGGGTCGTGGCCACGCGACACCGAAACCATGCGGATCGCGCCGGCCATTTTTATGTTGCCGAGGCGCAGCACCGCGCCAGCAGCTTCCACGCCGGAAAGCCCCGTCGGAGCGCCGATCTTCTCCTCGAAGATCGCGCGGACATGGTCGACGGTAACCGGGTTGTCGACGGCGAGCAGCTTCTTCGGATCGAGCCTGCCGAGCACCAGATTGGCGTCGGTGACGGTCGGCTCGGTTCCGCCGCGGCCATAGCAGATCGGGCCGGGATTGGCACCTGCGCTTTCCGGGCCGATCTGGATCAGCCCCGAAGCGTCGACGCGCGCGATCGAGCCGCCGCCGGCGCCGACCGTGTGAACGGCGACCATCGGCACGTGGATCGGCATGGCGTATTCGATCTCGGTCTCGTTGGAGACCGCCGGCTCGGCGTTCTGGATCAGCGCGACGTCGGTCGAGGTGCCGCCCATGTCGTAGGTGACGAGGTTTTCATAGCCAGCGCGCCTGCCGGTATAGGCGGCCGCGATGACGCCGGAAGCCGGGCCTGACATCACGGTCTTGGCTGATTCACGTGTGACAAAACGTGCGGAAATCATGCCGCCATTGCCGTTCATGATCAGGAAGTCGCGGGCGTAGCCCCTGGCCTCCAGCTCGCGCCGCAGCCGCTCGACATAGCGCTCCAGGATCGGCTGCACCGAGGCGTTGACGGCGGCGGTGACGCCGCGCTCGAATTCGCGCGCCTCCGAAAGCAGCGAGTGGCCGGTGGTGATGTAGCCGTTCGGCCAGAGCTTTGCGGCGATCTCCGCCGCCCGCCTCTCGTGCGCAGGGTTGGCATAGGAGTGGAGAAAATGGATGACGAGGGATTCGCAACCGGCTTCGAGCAGTTGCGACACCGCTGCCTGCATCTCTTCCTCGTCGAGCGGAACGCGCACCGCGCCGGACGCTTCGACGCGTTCCGACACTTCCAGCCTCAAATTGCGCGGGATGACGGGAACGAAGGTGCCGGTCATGCCGTAGGCCTGCGGCCGGGTGCGGCGGCCGAGTTCTATCACGTCGCGAAAGCCGCGCGTGGTGATCATGCCTGTCTTGGCCAGCCGGCGCTCGAGGACGGCGTTGGTGGTCGTGGTCGTGCCGTGCACGATGAGGTCTATGTCTGCGACCGGAAAGCCGGTGTCGGCGAGTGCGGCCACCACCCCAAAAGCCTGGTTGTCGACGGTGGTCGGCGTCTTCGCGATATGCACCCTGCCGCCGCTGCGGCCGTCGATCAGCAAAAGGTCGGTAAAGGTGCCGCCTACATCGATGCCGGCGACGATTCCGCCCCCGTTTGCCGGAAAATTCTCAGCCATGCGCCAAACCCGAAATGCCCGGACTAAGGATGCGATGCAGTTTGGAAGAGTGTTTCCCCCTGCTATCTTGACCTGAATATCGTTTGTACACTAATAAGTTTGCTAGACAAGAGTTTCCCGCTTCGGGATTTTTGGCGGCGCCCCGGCCGAAAGGCTTGGCGGCGCAGCGGCAAGATTTTGCCGTCAAGACAAGGCTTTGGGTTCATGAATACTGCAGCAGCCCTGAACATCAACGAGGCAAAGCCGCTCGGTTTTCCGATCCCGGCCAATGTCTATGCTGAAACTGTGGTGTCGGTGAAGCACTATACCGACCGGCTGTTCTCGTTCCGCATCACCCGCCCTCAGTCGCTGCGCTTCCGCTCCGGCGAGTTCGTGATGATCGGCCTGCCCAATGCCGAGAAGCCGGTGTTCCGCGCCTATTCGGTGGCCAGCCCGAACTGGGACGACGAGCTCGAATTCTTCTCGATCAAGGTGCCGGACGGCCCGCTGACTTCGGAGCTGCAGAAAATCGTACCGGGCGACACGGTGCTGATGCGCCAGAAGTCGACCGGCACGCTGGTGGTCGATGCGCTGACGCCGGCCAAGCGGCTGTTCATGATCTCGACCGGCACCGGCATCGCGCCTTTCGCGAGCCTGCTGCGCGACCCCGAGACGTATGACAAATTCGGAGAGGTCATCCTCACCCACACCTGCCGCGACATAGCCGAGCTGGCCTACGGCCAGGAACTCTATGGCGAGCTCGAAAACGATCCGCTGATCGGCGAACTGACCGCCGGTCGCGTTACGCTCTATTCGACGACGACGCGCGAGCCGTCCGACTTCATGGGCCGCATAACCGCGCTGATCGGCTCGAGAAAATTCTATGCCGACCTCGGCATCGAGAAGCTCGATCCCGAGACCGACCGCGTCATGATCTGCGGCTCCATGCACATGCTGAAGGACGTCAAGGAACTGGTCGAAAGCCTGGGCTTCGTCGAGGGTTCGCTCAGCCATCCCGGCGCCTTCGTGGTCGAGCGCGCCTTTGTAGGCTGACGTGTCCGGCGGACGCAGCGCTGCGTCCGACCTGTCCTTTTCCGGGAGCCTTGCCATATATCGCCTCGTCCGGGTGAGTGCGGCGGGCTGACTCGCGGAAAACCGTTCCGAAGGAGGCGACCTGCAATGCTTGACAATCTCTCCCGCTACCAGCCGTACGCGCTTGGCGTGCTGCGCATCATGACGGCGCTGCTGTTCATCGAGCATGGCACGCAGAAGCTGATCGGATTCCCGCCGTCCATGGAGGGCGGAGCCGGCGGATTGGACGGCATGACGCTGGTCACCGCCATATTGGAGGCGTTCGGCGGTTTTCTGATCCTGATCGGCTTCCTGACGCGGCCGGTGGCGTTCATCCTTTCAGGCTTCATGGCCGTCGCCTACTTCATGGCGCATGCGCCGCAGAACTTCTTCCCCGTCAACAATATGGGCGATGCCGCGATCCTGTACTGCTTTATCTACCTCTATCTGTTCGTCGCCGGGCCGGGCGCGTGGAGCGTCGATTCGGCGCGGCGCGGTGTGAGCGAGTCGGGCGTGGCGTAATCCCACGGGTCGAGGGAGGCGCAAATGGCCGTTGTCGATGTGATCTGCGGAGCCATTGCGGAACGCCGTCTGCTTTCCTTCACCTACAAGGGTGAGGCGAGGATCGTGGAGCCCTTCATCCTGGGCTATGACGAGCGTGATGACCTCGTCCTGTCGGCGGTCCAGACGGCCGGCGGCAGCGGCGTCGGTTTCCGCACCTTCCCGATCGAGGGCGTGACATCGCTGAAGGTCATGGACCAGAAATTCTCCGGCTTCCGGCCTCAATACAATCCGCGCGACCGCTTCTTCGCGCGCATCATCTGCCAGGTGTAGGCGAGGATTGCCGCAAGGCTGGACCAGGAAAAATCCGGCGCGCGGAGCAATGGATTTCGTCGCGGCGGCCTCGGTCGCGTTGACGGGCCGGCGCGGAGAAACTAGAGCATGGGCCCGAACCGGGGTCCGCGGGCGAACGCTGCGAACCTGCCGAACGAGTTGATGCGCGGAAACATGGGAGCCCGCCGGGCTCTGCCACCGCGTGCGGAGAATGCGATGACGGGAGATCTGGCGGGCAAGACGGTTCTGGTGACCGCAGCAGCGCAGGGCATAGGCCGCGCGACCGCACTCGCCTTCGCGCGCGCCGGCGCCCAGGTTCACGCGACGGACATCAACGAGAAGCTGCTCGCCGAACTTGGGCGCGAGGACGGCATATCCGTCCGCAGGCTGGATGTCCTGGACGACAGTGCCGTCGCCGCGGCGCTGGCCGATATCGGCGGCATCGACGTGCTGTTCAACTGCGCCGGCTTCGTCCATGCCGGCTCGATCCTCGACATGAAGGAGGGCGATCTCGATTTCGCCTTCGACCTCAACGTGAAATCCATGGTGCGGACCATCCGCGCCGTGCTGCCCGGCATGATCGCGCGCGGCGGCGGGGCGATCATCAACATGGCCTCGGTCGCTTCGAGCATGAAGGGCGTGCCGAACCGCTTCGCCTATTCCACGACCAAAGCCGCCGTGATCGGCCTGACCAAGTCCGTCGCGGCCGATTTCGTCGGCCAGGGCATACGCTGCAACGCCATCTGCCCCGGCACGGTCGAGAGCCCGTCGCTGGAAGGCCGGATGCGGGCGCAGGGCGATTATGAACAGGCCCGCGCGGCCTTCATCGCGCGCCAGCCGATGGGCCGCCTAGGCACGCCCGAGGAAATCGCCGACCTCGCCGTCTATCTCGCCGGTGCGACCTATACGACCGGCCAAGCCTATGCCGTCGACGGCGGCATGACGATCTGATCCCAAAGGAGTTTGATGTGAAACTGGTTCGATACGGAGAGGCCGGAAACGAGCGGCCGGGCATGATCGACGCGGATGGGAATATCCGCGACCTGTCGGCGCATTTAGCCGACGTCGCGGGCAAGGCGATCGATCCGGCATCGCTCGAAAGCCTGGCGCGCCTTGATCCCAATACCCTGCCGCTGGTTGATGGCAATCCGCGTTTGGGAGCCTGTGTGGCGGGCACCGGAAAATTCATCTGTGTCGGCCTCAACTATTCCGACCACGCCGCCGAGACCGGCGCGACCGTGCCGCCGGAGCCGATCATCTTCATGAAGGCGACCTCCGCGATCGTCGGCCCGAATGACGACCTGCTGATCCCGCGCGGCTCGCAGAAGACCGATTGGGAGGTCGAACTCGGCATCGTCATCGGCAGGAAAGCCAAATATGTCTCCGAGGCCGAAGCGCTGGATCACGTTGCCGGCTACTGCGTCGTCCACGACGTCAGCGAGCGCGCCTTCCAGGCCGAGCGGCAGGGCCAGTGGACCAAGGGCAAGAGCTGCGACACGTTCGGCCCGACCGGCCCGTGGCTGGTGACCAAAGACGAGGTGCCGGACCCGCAGAACCTGCCGATGTGGCTGAAGGTCAACGGCGAGACGATGCAGGACGGTTCGACCAAGACCATGGTTTATGGCGCGGCCTTCCTCGTCTCCTATCTCAGCCAGTTCATGTCCCTGCTGCCCGGCGACGTCATCTCCACCGGCACGCCGCCCGGCGTCGGCATGGGCATGAAGCCGCCGCGCTACCTGAAGGCCGGCGACGTGGTCGAGCTCGGCATCGAAGGGCTTGGCTCGCAGCGCCAGCAGGTGCGCGCCGACGGGTAGTTTTGACATGGCGCTTGTCGCCTCGTGATTCGAAGCTCGCCTTTTGCCGGGCGGTCCTTGGGGCTCACCTCACCGTGAGGGGCTCCGGGATCGCCTCTACTCAGCCTTCCTCATCCTGAGGTGCAAGCGCAGCGAGCTTCGAAGGACGCATCTTTCCAAATTCGACTACCCCCTCAAGGCAGGGCAATCGCATATGATTGGAACGTGACGCTGACGATCCCTCCCCCTTGTGGGGCCTGTTGCACAATTCCAAGACCGGACGACGCGTTCCCGCTCCGATTCTGGGATGTTCCCAAAAGATTCCAGGACGTTCGAGGAACATTTGCGGACGCCGGAATTGCGCAACAGGCCCTTGTGGGGAGGGATAGCTAAGCCGCCTGCGCCAGCCTCTCGCCGGCGATGCGGTAGGAGATCGCCTCCGCCAGATGGATACGGCCGACCGTCTCGCTCGCATCGAGATCGGCGAGCGTCCGCGCGACTTTCAGTACCCGGTGGTAGGCGCGCGCCGAAAAGCCTAGTTTTTCGCTGGCGTCGCGCAAAAGCGCAAGGCCATGCGCGTCGGGCGCGGCAATCTCCTCGATCGTTGCGGTCGGGCAGTGGGCGTTGGTGGTCGGCGCATGCGGGCCCAGCCGCGCGAACCGCTCCTGCTGGATGGCGCGCGCCATCGCAACGCGCGCCGCGACCGCTTCGCTCGCCTCAGCCCTCCCCGGCCGGATCATGTCGGATGCCGAGACGGCGGGAACTTCGATGCGCAGGTCGATGCGGTCAAGCAGCGGGCCTGAAATACGCGCCTGATAATCCGTCAGGCAGCGCGGCCCTCGCGCACAGCGATAGCCCGGCTCGCCGGCCATGCCACAGCGGCACGGATTCATCGCCGCGATGAGCTGGATGCGCGCCGGATAGGTGACGCGGTGATTGGCGCGCGCGATCATGCACTCGCCCGCTTCTATCGGCTGGCGCAGCGAATCCAGCACCTGCGGCGAGAATTCCGGGAACTCGTCGAGGAACAGCACGCCGTTATGCGCCAGGGACACCTCGCCGGGTCGCACACGCAGGCCGCCGCCGACCATCGCGGCCATGGATGCCGAATGATGCGGCGCACGGAACGGCCGCCGGTCGGTGAGCTTGCCGCCGCTGAGTTCGCCCGCAATCGAAGCGATCATCGAAGTTCGCGCGGACTGAGCGGCGGCAGGATCGACGGCAGACGCTGCGCCAGCATCGATTTGCCGGAACCGGGCGGTCCCACCATCAGCAGGTTGTGGCCTCCGGCGGCCGCGACCTCGAGCGCCCGCTTGGCGGTTTCCTGGCCCTTTATGTCGGCGAGATCAGGCAGGTCACGGGCGGGCGCATGCACGCTCGCCACCGGCCGCGTCAGAACCTGAGTGCCGCGAAAATGATTGGCGATGGCGATGAGGCTGCGCGGCGCCAGAATGTCGATATCGGCGCCGGCCCAGGCGGCTTCGGGCCCGGATGCCGCCGGGCAGATCAGTCCCTTGCCGTCGGCATTGGCGCCGATCGCGGCCGGCAGTGCGCCTGAGACGGCGGTTATGGTGCCGTCGAGCGACAGTTCGCCGAGAACGACGTACCCCGCCAATGCATCACCGGGTATCGCGCCGAGCGCCGCCATCAGCCCTAGCGCTATCGGCAGATCGTAGTGGCTGCCTTCCTTCGGCGGCTACAGCCCGCTTTCCCTAACTTGCCTCGACTTGCCTGGGCATGACAAGGCCACGAGTTCTGCGGCTTTCTCGCTTCCGCATGTTTGCTGGCGTATCCTTCAAATGGGGCTTGTTTCCGCGGCCGCGGTGAGCCTACAGTGAGTGGACCGCCGCCGGGGTCCATTACCATGCAAAAACTCACCAAAGCCGTCGTCGACAGAGCGGATGTTCGCGAGAAACAATACACAATCTGGTGTTCGGATCTTAAGGGCTTCGGCGTCTACATCCACCCAACCGGCCGCCGCACCTATTTTGTAGATTACCGAACGTCGGACGGTGCCCGGCGCCGGATGACGATCGGCAAGCATGGTGTGCTGACCACGGAACAAGCTCGCAAGCTTGCTCTCGAGACTTTGGGCGGGATCGTGCTCCAGAAGGTCGACCCGTTGCTCGAGCGCAGAACTCGGCGCGCATCGCTTACGGTGACTCAGCTCTGCGATCAGTACCTGAAGGCGGCGGAGAAGGGCTTGATACTTGGCCGGCGGCGAAACAGGCCGAAGAAGTCCTCTACTATCGAAATTGACCGCGGCCGAATCCAGCGTCATATCAAGCCGCTGCTTGGAGCCAAACTTGTCGTTGACCTGACACGTGCTGATATCACTAAATTCTGAGAGACGTATCGGCCGGCAAGACGGCGCTGAAAAACCGCTCGGGGAAGAATGGCGCTCGCGTCGAGGTGAAGGGCGGCATCGGCACGGCGGCACGCACCACGGGCCTCCTGGGAGGCATCCTGACCTATGCGGTTGACGAGGGCATTGTCCCCAGCAACCCAGCTCAGGGCATCAAGCTGCCTGCAGATAATGTGCGGACGCGGCGCATGAGTGCGAATGAGTACCGTACGTTGGGTGAGGCGCTGACGGGCGAGGAGGCCGCATTCGATACCCCCCAGGCGATCACGGGCGCTTGGCTCCTGGCACTGACCGGCTGCCGCCTAGGTGAGATTGAAACTTTGAAGTGGGCAGAGGTCGACGCGGCTAGCGGATGCCTGCGCCTCACAGACAGCAAAAGCGGCCCGTCAGTTCGTCCGATAGGTCGGGAGGCCCTCGACGTACTTCGTCGCGCTCTGCTTGTCCCTGGGTGCCCCTACGTCCTTCCTGCGCTTCGTAAAGACGGGCATTACAAGGGGCTGGCAGGCGCGTGGGCGCGCTTCATGAAACGGGCGACGTTAGAGGGCGTCACGCCGCATACCATGCGCCATTCTTATGCGTCAGTGGCTGGTGATCTTGGATTTGCCGACAGCACGATCGGGGCCATGCTCGGACACGCTGGCGGGACTGTCACCAGCCAATATATCCACCGACTAGATTCTGTTCTGGTCGCAGCCGCAAACAAGGTCTGCGCAGAGGTGTACCGGCAGATGACCGGCGAGGCTGCGAAAGTGGTAGACATGCCGAGACGGGCTTAGTCCTCTTTTGAACCATCCCAGGGCTCAAATATGAGGTCGTCGAAGGAACTTTCATCTAGATCGCGCAGCCGTTCTTGCTCACGCTCCTGGTACCGTTCGTAACGTTCCCTGACCGCTGCGCGAAACTGGGGCGCCACGGCAAGTTTCTCCTCCGATATTTTGCTCAGCGTCGTATCGATCTCGTCGATTAGACGGTCAATGCCCGCGTTCGAGTTGTCGCCCTTTAAGAGGGCAACCATCTCCACAAGCTCGTCAACCTTCTGCTCGAAGGTCATGGGGGGAGGAAAGTGATGGTACAGACACCAAACGATGGCTTCGTTCATCGACATGCCTGCACGATCTGCTTGAGCCTTGATGCGTTCGCGCATGCCGTCCGGCAAGCGGAGCATGAACTTGTCCTGATCGCGAACTTTCGTTCCCTTGGCCATCCTAAGGCGCCCCGACTCACATTTTCCTGATGATGTCACGCGTGACATCAAATTTGCTTGACTTAACCACTGTCGGATTCAATATACCAGAGGTGTCACTCGTGACACCATCGATTTGAGAGATTGATTCGAAGATGGGAATAGACCGTCCACGTCTCCGCCGGACCGAAGTCCCGGCATACCTCGCAGAGAAGTACGGCATCCCGATTGCGGTTGCCACGCTCAATAAGCTCGCCTCCATCGGTGGCGGGCCACTAATGACCTACGCGGGCCGCATCCCACTCTACCACGTCGACGACCTCGACGCTTGGGCAGCCGGTCGGCTGTCAGAACCAGTGCGGTCAACAGCGGAAAGGACGGCAGTACGAAATTCGCCCTCTCCGACAGCAATTGGCCCGGCCAGGACTGCCATCCTGCCGAGCCACGGTCCTCAACAATCCCCAAGAACGGAAATGCCATGAACAAGCACAACGATACCACACAGACGCCCAGGCCCGCAACGAAGGCGAGTCCGCAGATTGCGATCGAACTGGAACGCCTGGCGGCTCTCAGCCCAAAGGGGGCCTATACGCTCGAGGGCGCGATCGACACGTTGAATCGTGTAATCACCGGTCTGGTTTATGAGACCGTGGCTAACGATTGCCACGCCGGCTCAATCCTGAGTGAGGTAGCGTATTTCCTCGCGGTGCTGCACGCGCGAGTAGTCGAGGTAGCCGATGACCAGACGCCCGAAGGAGTAGACGAAATCAACTGGCGATTCTGGACCATGCTGAAGTACCGCACCGGCGTGGTCTATTATCTCAAAGACATTTCCGACTACGGCGAGGATATGATCGCAGACATCGCGGTGAGGGCAGCCACAGCCGCCCGCGATATCAGCAAAACAAAGCGGGAGGCGCCCGGGCAGGCCGTTGCTGACATAGCGGGGGAATCATGACCGACCTATCCCCTCCCGAGCACGAGCGTTCGGCCAAGATCCACTCTCGCAGCAGGCGGCCGCCTAGGGCCGGCGGGAAGCCTCTTAAAACGTCGGAGAATGAAACCGGGAAGATGGAGGGTGCAGCGGCAAAGGCACCAAACCGAACATTGGACGATCGCAGCCACCAAGTCCGCTCCGGTCGCAGTGAAGGCCTTCAAGGCTTCCCGGCTCGGGACGTTCGGTGCAGCCTCCCCTGTCCGCCACATCGATCCGGCTTCCTACGGTGGAGGCCAGTCATGAAGCGGAATCTTCTCACGCTCCCATCTGCGAAAGAGCGACGCTCCAGAAGTCTCGCGATATGCGTTTGGTTTCGCGGAACGCAAGTGGAGTGCTGCCGCATGGCAGCACTTCCGCCAACATTGGAGCCGGTCCAAAGCCATCTGAAAGGCCCGGAGGTGCTTTGTGAAATCCTGAACGCGAACGGCATCCACGCCGAATTGCGGATCCTTACCGGGCCGGAGGCACAAGCGGCATGACGTTCGATGGAAACGATCTCGGCCGCAAGCATGGCACCGAGAGGTTGCGCAAAGTTTGGGATTCGGCGGAAGCCGGGAAATCAGCCGCTGACGCTGCGGCTCTACTGGACGATGTGTCCGCTTTCGTCCGCCGCTTCGTCGCCTACCCCTCTGAGGAAGCGCATATAGCTCATGTACTCTGGGCAACTCACACGCACATGATGGGCGCTTGGGAATCGACACCGCGCATCGCATTCCTGTCGCCCGAGCCGGGATCTGGAAAAACCCGCGCTCTAGAAATTACAGAGCTGCTGGTTCCACGCCCGGTCGAGGCTGTCAACGTCACGCCTGCCTATCTGTTCCGTAAGGCGGGGGATGCTGCTGGTTCGCCAACCATTCTCTTCGATGAGATCGACACGGTTTTCGGCCCCAAGGCCAAGGACAATGAGGAAATCCGTGCGCTTCTCAATTCAGGCCATCGCCGAGGCGCCGTCGCCGGCCGCTGCGTGGTACGAGGCAAGATTGTCGAGACCGAAGAAATTCCGGCCTATTGCGCCGTCGCGCTCGCCGGACTGGGTGATCTTCCCGACACCATTCGTACCCGCTCGATCATCATTCGCATGCGCCGGCGCGCGCCCGACGAGAAACTCGAGGCTTATCGGCACCGGGTCCATTCGCCCGAAGGCTACGCGATCAGGGATCGCCTGGCTGGCTGGGCAGAATCCGTGGTCGAAGTCCTGGCAGATGCACGGCCAGCGATGCCGGACGGCGTCGAGGATCGCGATGCCGATGTTTGGGAGCCACTGCTGGCCGTAGCTGACGCCGCTGGCGGCCGGTGGCCGCGCTTGGCCCGTGTTTCGTGTGTTTCCCTTGTTTCGTCTTCTAAGGCAGGTACACCCAGCCTAGGCATTCGCTTGCTTGCGGACCTTAGGATCGTGTTCGGCACCATGGATTCAATGTCCACCAAGTCTCTCCTGGGGGCTCTCCACGGCCTTCCAGAATCCCTTTGGGTCGATATTCGCGGGAAACCCTTGAATGATACCGGTTTAGCTAGGCACCTTCAGGGCTTCGGTGTGAAATCAAAACAGGTTCGCATTGGCGATTGGACGGGCAAGGGATACCAACGCGCCGACCTCAACGACGCATGGAAGCGGTATCTGACTCCGCCTCCCAATGAGGCCGAAACAGCCGAAACACCTGAAACAAACGAATCGGCGGCAGGCGGCAAATGCTAGGGAACTTAGCGAAGTCAGCGATGACGTCGGTGGTTGAGACCTACCGTCAGCGATGGGTGGATTTCATTCAGATCCCGACCCCCTACCGCAGGGCAGGCTGCACCGGCAGCGAGCTCGCCCTCGTTTGTGCAAAGGAACTCATCGACTACGCTTTCGATCCCACGCCGAAGGGTGTCGATGTAACCTTTGCCGACCGCGCGCTCGTCGTTCGCGATCGAGGAGTTAGCCGGTCGGAAGAGCAGGTGCAGCACCAGCTTGTCTGCCAGCCAGATTTGACACGGGGCCACGCAGTTGTGGCTGCCGCAGCCGAGATCGAAGCGAGGCGGGCGCCATGACCGCCAAGATACCTCCCGGCCAAATGCTGCTTACAGCGGCCCGCATCGAAGCTGAATCGGCGCAGGCGCAGCCTCGCGCAGCAGCCGAGGGGCGGAAGATCGCGCAATCCATCACGGATCAGGTCCGTTCTCAGTTGCCTGCTTCGTCACGAGCGATTAGTGCGGGGGGAGAGTTGGTCCCGCCCGACACAGGGGAAGGTTCCGGCGCGTTGGCCCTAAGGAACACGGTCGACAACCCCGACTATGTCAGCGCAGACGCCAGCCGCAATCGGCTGGAATTAGCCAGTCGCGCAGGGGTCCTCGAGACCGCGCTGGATGCTGCCGACACAATCAACGCACAAAATAGCCTCGAGAAGATGTTGGCCCATCAAATGGCCGCTCTTCACCGTTCGGCTATGGTGCTTGCGGCCCAATTTGACCGGCGCGTGGAGCGGGTTGCCCACTCAAATCTCAGCTATCCGGACATAGATTTGAAGGCAGTCGAAGCCGCCACAAGGCTCACAGGATCTGTGGCCCGCTCAACCTTGGCTTTCCAGCAGGGACTGCTCACGCTTCACAAGATCAGGAACGGGGGTTCCCAACAGATTGTGGTGCAGCATGTCACGGTGTCCCCCGGTGGTCAGGCCGTGGTCGCCGGCGAAATGAAGACCGGAGGTGGGGGTAGCCGGCGCAACCGGGAGGGGGTCCGCAAAAATGGCCGATGAACCTCATGCACCGGGAAATCCTCGTTGGCGTGAGCTTCTTGAACTTGCAAATGCCGCTACTCGCTGCGGGGCCAAGCGGCGGGACGGTGGCTCATGCCTGGCGCCAGCCATGCCGAATGGACGCTGCCGAATGCACGGGGGTATGAGCACGGGACCGACCACCCCCGAAGGGCTGGAGCGGTCGCGCAAGGCCAACTGGAAGCACGGCTATTATTCGGCAAAAGCGAAGCAGGAACGTCTGCAGGCCCGGATCGAGGTGGCCGCACTGCTGAAGTTGATCAAGCAGTTCTCGCGTTCGGAGGGTTGAGGCGCAGACAAGGCGCTCCATCCTGATTTCCAAACTTACAATCTTCCAGAGGAGAAACGCTGTGCATGATCCCGACCCGCGTGATGTAGCTATTTTCAGCTTGATTGATAGGTTTTTTCGCAAGCACCCGCCCTATCAGAACGATTGGTTCAGTTCGGCAAACCTTGTGGACGAAAAGTACGCCGCGGCGGTATGCGCGGCATTTCCCGATGACAATGTCGTTGCTGTTGCCGAGGAAACTGTCATCCGGCACAAGGTGACGATACTGGGCTGCGAAATTGTCGGCTACGGGCGGCATGACGACTATTTTTACGACGAGGACGGCGCAGTGTGCTTACGGTACACCAACCCTGCACCGTTGGTCAGCCTACCGGACGGCTCATCGTTCGTGGTGGAGGGCCCTTACGGCTTTGCCGAACTTCGCGCGCTGCTAGATCGGCCAAAGGACTAGGATGGACTTCCCACGGGCGATGTGTCGCGTCTGCCCCGAGCGGCGACGGAGGCGCGGCATTTCTGCAGGGGAGGATGGGTTCCATGACGGAGCCGCTCAATCGAGAGAATGACACAAACCGGATAAACCCGGAATGCTGGCAGGCCGCCAAAACCAATCAGCCAATGGTGTTCCATCCCAAGCGGCGGCCTGTATCACGCCATGTCCTGGCGCGCATCGTCCCATCCGTTCCGTGATGACATGCCGCGCGGGCTATCCGGGGATTTCAACACAGTGCTGGCGATAGCACCGATGTCGTCGTGGCGCTCCGCCAGCAGGCCGCCGGCGCGGCACGTTCGGCCATTGGCTCATCAATTCGCGCAACCAGCACGACACTGACAATCGGATTGGTGCTCACCAAGATTCATTTCGGCGTCTCATCGCAGAGGGCCGTCTTCACGCGCTGCTTGTCGCACCAGTCAGCGATGATCTTCTGCGGATCGACGTCGCCCTGCTTAACGCTATCGTTCCCGGATTGCATCTTGATGCGCGCGACCATCTGCGGCAACAGCGTCTTCGCTTCGGCCAGCAAGTCCCCCGCCTCTGGTATTGCAGCAAGTTCCGCGATGCAGCGGGGCAGTTCTTCCTCGTAGCCGCCATCCGCCAGTGACCAGCGTGCCGCCAGGAATGCTTTCACCACAGCAACGACATGACCGCATTGCGCGATTTGTTCGGCCCTTGCTCGTGCCGCGTCGCGCTGCGCCTCCTCTTTCTCGAGCGCTGCGAGCGTGGCGTCCATCCTTGGCTGCATTTCCGGAATGGTGGCGGCGACCTTGTCGACGAAGGATTTGGCGGGCTCGCATGCTGACCTGTCGCCTCTGAGGAGACTGGCTTCGCGCGTCCGCTCGGCGCCGACATACGATTTGTCCTGGAGGTCCGCCTGCGCGATTGCCGCCGCAGCGAGGGCGGTGCTGGCATAGTGCCATTCCGGGAGACAGACGGCGTCGATGGCCTCGGCATAGGCGAAGGCCGTCATAAATGGCAGCTCGGCGATTTCGCCCCTCGTCAGGATGTCCGCGGCCTGGGCCCCGGTGGCGGCAAGCGCGATGGCGGCGGTGAGCGGGGTAGCTCTCATTTCCGGTCCTCCGGCTTGCGGATGATCCTAGGCTGAAAATACATCTGGCTGGCATCGGTTGCGACCTTTGTTGTGGTTTTCCGGGGTAGCTCACCGCCTGCATCCCCGCGCTCCGATGTGTCGGGCTCGATGCAAGTTAACCTAACGTCAACCATGATTGTTTACTGATTTTCTCCGGGTCGGGCTGTGGTCGAATCAACACCGTTGGCGCACGCCATGCAACTCTATCTGCAATATCTGGACCCGCCTGGCGGCGGAGAACGCCTGGTGATCCTCCCGGAAACGCAATATCGTATTCTGGCACTGGCGGCAGCCGACGCGCTCAAGGCAATAGGGCGGCAGCAACCGCTGGCGCCGTACCTGCCGACGGCAATCTCGCAAGCAATCTCCGACGGTCAGAATCCGGTTCGCGCTATAAGACTATGGCGCGGCCTGAGTGGCAGTTATCTGGCAAGACTTGTCGGCATAACGCCAAGCATGCTGTCCCAGATCGAGTGCACCGGGAAGACCGGCTCGACAAGAACCTTCAAGGCGATCGCCGACGCGCTTTGCGTGCCAGTCGATCTGGTCATCCCGCAAGGCTGCACCGCCGCTAGCGCCCGAGGCACTTGCTCGAACTCCCCGCCATTGGATTCACGCCGGGCGGGATCGTGAATGGCTGGACCGTCATGCCGAGTTCCTTCCCGCCAGCCTCAATGTGCAAGCTCTTCTTTTTGCGCAGTCTTAGTCCTGGTGGCCAGCACCTGATTCGGGGTCGTCAAGGTCAAGACTTTTCAGCCGTCCTGCTCTCTGCTCAAACTCAGCCATTCGACAGCAGTCCAAAGGTTGCCGTCGAATTTGACCTGCACACTTGGCATGTTCTCAAGATACAGCAGGAGACGGCCAATGACGTCGACAGTAGCCAGTGGGTGGCGAATGACAAAAAAATGTAGGCTATCTGTTGTTCCTCGGAAAGACTAGGCGACATACGCTTTGCTACCAAATCCGCCGGCCGACGGGAAGCCGGCGCTTCGGGAACAAAGTGTTCCGCCGCCTGTTTCTGAAAATCAAAAGTCACAGGAAGCTTCATCGTGGTAGACGACAAGAGCAAGACCGGCTGGCAGGAACGAAATCGTGTGTCGGCCAGCGATCCCTATGAGGTTGGCGACTTCGCCGACAAATTCAATCTCTCCATTACAGGGGTCCACGATCTCATCAAGCGTTTCGGCAATGATCGCGAGACGCTGGAACGCGAAGCCCGGAAGCTGCGGCAATGACAGTCTTTCCTCTCGACCAGGCGATCCACGACGAGGTTATGCGTGAGTTGGCGAGCGCCAAGACGAAATACGGCCCATACCATTTCGAGGTGCTGTGCATCGAGGCAGCTTGGATGAAACAATCGACGACCGGCAGGCGCTGGCGCTGCTTCGTTCGCTCAACCGCACCGGCTCAATGTACGCCGAGGTGATTTGCCAAGTCGAATAGTCCGGCTCTGCGATGGGATCGCGGCTGGCCTTGTCCGATTCCGGACGAATCGGGCCGGTATGTCAAATGTTAATGACCCCCCGCAACACGCTCGATAGTAACGGCTTAGTCCCGTTTTTATTGAGCCTGGCCCATAGCCCCCTTCGGTCGGGCTCACTTTTTTTCGAGTGTTAGCGCAACTTCTCTGCGCCGAAGCCGATCCGCAAATGAAGTCCAATCTCGTGGAGGGAAAAGTGCCTTTTCGAAGCGTGCTCCGACCGAACGCAATCGCTATGTTGACGCGATTGCTAGACGACCACTGTTCTAAGCATGGAATTCGAAGCGCCGAGGGGCGCGAATCGGTTGCAGCATCGCTGGTGGCGCTCTACCAGACCTCAACCGCCGACGAGCGTGAACTGCGGGACACAATCGAGCGAGAGGATGACCCACGCCTTTGATCTTTCGGGAGAGCCTCACTCCTCCCGGATATCCTTTAGGGTGGCGTGCCGCAGCGCCTCCTCACCCCTCATGTATCGCACCCGGCCGATCAGGCCGGGCTTCACCCACTCGACGCCGGTCTTGTCGACCACGATCCCCTTCGGCACCGGCCCAGCCTTCTGCTTCACTCGATCCCATAGCCGCTGCCGGAAATCGCGATGCTGCTCGCGGAGAACAGCAATAAGCTTGCAGAATGCACGAGAGCCGCGTTTAGGGGAACCACGTTCAAAATGGACGATACAAGCGACCTACAGCTTTCGTGCAACCTTGCCGACGACAAATCCGTTTACGGACTGCATGCGTCATTCAGCGATATCTCCGTAGAGCGGAGAATCCCCACATGAGGGACTGACATGCTGAACTCTCGAACAGCCCATCGTGATGGGGCGCACCGTCCCCGTCCTGATGCGCAATTGCTTCGAAGATCAAGGCAACTATGCTGCCTAGGTCTGGCTCCAACGCCAAAGCGCTGATGCCGCAGACGCGGAGACCGGCTCCAGGCCGCCAGCATTGCCGAGGCCATGCCGGGCGCTTCGCTGCGCGTCGGTATCGTCTTGCGCTGCCGTGTCCGCTGGGACGACGACCGATATGGATTTGGCGCCCGGCCGGCGACCGCCAGGTGCTAAGTCCTCATTGGCGCCCATCGTCGCCTCGTAGACAAGAATGAGCCTAGCGGAAGAGGACTAAGAGGTGGTGAGGCAAGCTACTCGCAATCGTCGGGACCTTATCCGGCTGGACGTGAATGTACGAGCCGTCTAGTGCGTGCCCAGTTGCTGCTCCCGTTCGACAACTTGTAGCAACTCCGCCGCGCCGGCAGGTCAAAACTGACGCGGCGCTTCAGATAGTCCCGCAGGCGGCAGAAACAGCGCGGGGCTGAGAAATTGGACTGTTGCACGAGTTTCCTGCCGCGGAACCGCCCACTTGCGCAATCTTGTGAGGTCGGCTGGTCGCGATAAGCCTCGGCTGCCGGGCCTCAGATATGGCAGCCCGGCTGGCGTTTGCCGGCGAGATAGTCGTCGATAAGTTGGTGGTAACGTGTCGCGCCGAAGCTTGGAAAATGACCGCCGTGTACGATGGAGACGGCAAGCGCGCGCATGCGATCCAGCGTCTCGACATAGTCGGCGATCCGGCTGTGATAGACGTCGTCAATCAACGGACCGTCATAGATGATGTCGCCCGACAAGAGGATGCCTGTCTCCCTTTCGTAGAGAGCGATACCGCCTGGTGAGTGGCCTGGAGTATGGATGACCTCGAAGGCGCGATCGCCGAGATCCACTACGTCGCCTCCCTCGAGCAAACGCCCGGCGGGCGCGGGCCGGATTCGATAGCGCGCGGCGTCCCACCCTTCCGGAATGCCGTCGAACATGTCGTCGGTCGCATATCGGTCAGCGATCGTCGATTCGTTGGTCGGGTTGGCGAGGATGGCCGCTTCGGCCCGATGAACGCAGCGCTGCAAGAACTCATGATGTGAACCGATGTGGTCGAAATGGGTGTGGCTCGCCACGCAGACGGGCGAACGCTCAGCAACCAGCGCTACCTGGCCTCGCAGGCTGAAATGGCCGAGGCCGCTATCGAAAAGAAGGTCGTGGTCGCGCCCACGCACGTGCCAGATGTTGCAGCGGAAGAACGGCTTGATCCAGGGCTCATGGATCAGCGTCACCTCATGGGCCATGCGGATCGTTTCGTACCAGTGGTTGCGGCCAATGACCGGCAGAACGCCCATCAAGCTTACCTTTCGAGCAGAATGACATCCTCCGGCCGGCAGGATACCTCGACCATTTCGTCCGACGCGACCGGCATTCCAGGCGGCACCCTTGCAACGAAACAGATGTCTGGGTCGACCCGCGAGACCGCCAGCACGCGCTTGAAGCTGCCTTGGAACACCACATCTTGCACCTTTGCCCTGCCGAGAGGCAGCCCGCTCCGGCCGGAGCCGAGACACAAATGCTCGGGACGGATCGCAAGGCCGACCGGCGAAGTGCGCGCGCCATCGCAGGGGATGCTGAAGTCACCGAGCGATGTGCGTACGTTGATAGCTCGGTCAGTGCTCGCTGTCACCTCTGCCGGCAGCATCGTGCTCTCGCCCATGAAGCTGGCGGAAAAACGTGTCGCGGGCCGGGCATAGACCCTCTCCGGTGGACCTTCATCTTCAATCCGACCCTCGTTCATAACGACGCAGTGATCGGCCAGCGCCATCGCCTCCTCCTGGTCGTGGGTGACGTGCACGAAGGCTGTGCCCACCCGCCGCTGGATTGCCTTCAGCTCGTCTTGCATCTGACGGCGCAGCTTGAGGTCGAGCGCGCCGAGCGGCTCGTCGAGAAGCAAGACTGCAGGCTCGACGACCAAGGCTCGTGCGAGCGCCACACGCTGGCGCTGCCCCCCCGAGAGCTGGTGCGGCTTCTTGTCGAATGAGTCGGCGAGGCCGACCAGCCCCAGCACAGCGCGGGCTCGCTCGCTGCGGGCTGCGGAACCGACGCCTTGCATGCGCATGCCGAATCCGACATTGCCGCCGACGGTCATGTGCGGAAAGAGCGCGTAGTCCTGAAAGACCGTGGTGGTCGGGCGTCTGGCGGGTGGCAGCGCCGTACAGTCTTCTCCGCGGATGAAGACCTTGCCTTCACTTGGAACCAGGAAGCCACCCAGAATGGAAAGCAGCGTTGTCTTGCCTGAGCCCGACGGACCAAGAAGTACGGTGTAGCTGCCGGCTTCGACCGTCATTGCGATGCCGGCCAGCGCCGTATGGGCGCCGAACCGATGGGAAACGCTACGCACCTCGACAAGCGGTCTGCTCACTTTCGCCTCCCGCGGAACAGCAAAACCTCGAACAGCACTACGAGCATGATCGAGATGGCGAACACCAACGAACCCACTGCGTTGGTCTTGGGGTTCAAGCCGGAACGCAGGAGGTTCCAGATCTCGACCGGCAGCGTCGTCTCGAACCGCGTGAGCAGGAAAGCGATCACGAACTCATCCCATGAGAAGGTCATGGACAGGAAGAAGCCAGCGAACAGCGCCGGCGCCATGACGGGCACGGTGATCAGCGCCAGGACCTTCCACTCGGGTGCGCCGAGATCGCGCGCGGCCCGCTCAATGTTGATCTGATGGTCGCCCATCTGGCTGTAGGCGATGGCAAAACAGAGCGGCATGTTGATCACGACATGACCGATGCCGGCGGCCAGCAGCGATTTCGGCAGGCCGGCGGCGTTGAAGAGCACCAGCAGGCCCATGCCGATGATCAGATAGCTCACCATCAGAGGCAACGTGATCAACGCGCGCAGCAAAGCCGAACCGGGCAGCGTGAAGCGTGCAAAGCCCCACGCTGCGAGGAAGCCAAAAACGACGGCGGCCAGCGAGGATAGCAACGCGACCACGACGGAGTTAACCAGCGCGGAGGTCAGACGCGTGTCGCCCAGCACGGCTTCAAACCAGCGCAGCGATGGGCCGTTGAAAGGCGGAATGGGGAATGCGGTCGACTGCAGGGAAAACAGGACGAGCACCGCCACCGGCAGGAAGATGAAGCCATAAATGGCGAGCGCGTAGGACACCGAGGCAATACGAAGAAGGGTGCGCATTATCAGGCCCGTTCGATCTTCAGCCATCGCGCGCAAGCTAGGTAGGCGACCGTGACGACTGCCATCAGGATGATCGACAGCGCCGAGGCGAGTGGAAAGTCACCCCGCCTTCCAATCTGCATCATCACCAACTGCGGCATCAGGATCTCGTTGTTGCCGCCGAGGATCTGCGGCGTGATGTAGTCGCCGATGCAGAGCACGAAGGTCAGGAAGGCGCCGACCATGATGCCGGGCAAGGTCAGCGGCAACACGACGTGGACGAAGGTCCGCACCGGCCCGGCGCCCAGGTCGGCGGCGGCCTTGCGGTAGCTCGAGCTGAGCTGCTTGAGGTTGGCGAAGATCGTCAGCGTCAGCAGCATGACAAAAAAGTGGACGAAGCCTACGACCGTGGCGAAGCGCGTACTGGCGAGCTGCACCGGCTCGGAAACGAGCCCGGACCCGATCAGAGCCTTGTTGATCACGCCGTTCTGCGCCAGCACCAGGAGCCAGGAATAGGAGCGTACGACATAGGAGGTCCAGAACGGGACAATGGCCAGCATCAGCGCCGCACGCTGCCAGCGCGCTGGCACGTGCTCAGCCAGTATCCAGGCAAACGGATAGGCGAGCAGCACCGACACGATGGTTACGATCGCCGTGACCTCCAGCGAGTTCTCCATCGCCTGCCGGTAGACCGGATTGGCGAAAAACTGTCCGTAGTTGCCGAAGGTCCATCCGCCCGCCCCAAGGTCGGTCAGGCTCGATACTGCCATGGCGATGAAAGGCAGGACAAAGAAGATCAGCATCCAGCCCAGCGCAGGCGTGACCAGCGCCCAAGGCAGCAGGCGTTGCGTGGACCCGGGTTGCATGGTGACGACCGCTCATTGCGACTGCATCATTTCCGTCCATACATCCTGCATCTTCTTGTCGAGGTCGGCGTCCGGCGCGGGATAAGGCTGGGCTCGCGCGAGGAAATCGGGCTGCTCGTCGAAGCGCAATGTCTTTTTCTGCTCATCGGTCAGCACGGCTTTGGTGTTCGCCGGCATGCCCCAGTAGCAAGACGAAGTGGCCAGACGCGCCTGTCCCTCGGGGCTAAGAATGTACTGGATGAACTTCAGCGCGAGATCCTTGTTCTTGGAATCCTTGAACATTGCGAGAGACTGCGACCACAGGACAGCGCCTTCCTTGGGAATAGAGAAATCCAGGGCAGGATTCTCTTTGGCCAGGCCCGCTGTCACAAACTCGCCGCCGCCGACGATGACGTCCACCTCACCAGTGGCCAATGCAGTCTGACTGGCGACAATCTCCCCAACCAATTTGGCATTGGTCTTCATCTTCAGGAGCACGTCCTTGATGGCCGGGAGATCGGCCTCCGTCAGCTCCGACGTCTTCTTGCCGACCGCCAGCGCGGCCATGCCGATTACCGGCAGGTAATAGTCGTAGATTGCTATCCGGCCCTTATACTTGTCGCCGGTAAGGGTCGCCAACGACTGCATGTCGGCCGGATCGACCTTGGTGTTGTTGAAGCTGATAGTGTTGTAGCCGAATTTCTCGGTAATTCCGTAGCGCTTGCCATCGACCACGGTCGACCCGTCCATCCTCACCTCGGGGAAAAGGTCGGCGAAAGGAAGCTTGTCCTCGGGCAGCGGCTCAAAAAGTCCCTTTTCGACGCCGCGCGGCACGTCGATCGAATCGATCACCATGACGTCCCAGTCGCCGGGCTGCGACTGCTCGACAATCGCCAGGCCCGCGCCAGTGCCTTCGAACTCCTTGACATTTACCTTGACGCCATTTGCTTCCTCGAAGGGCTGCAACAGCGCCGGGTCGGCATGGTCGCACCAGATCAGCGCGTTGAGCTCCTGCGCGGTGAGCGACCCGGCGTTTACAACTGACAGCGCCCCTACTGCAGCGGCAGCAGCGGCCCTCTTCCAGACCGACTGCGGAATTGTCGACATTGCCAGTTCCTCCCTGCCTTTTCGCTTGTTGCAAAAAAACTGAACCAATTCCAAAATTGAGTCAATTCGTCATTCGTGTCAAAGGAGGCGCATGAGCGGGTTGCGTGCCAAGCACCGAGCGGACCGTGACAGTCGTATCCTCGATGCGGCCGCACAATTATTCCGCGAAGCGGGTTATGAAGGCGCCAAGATCGAGACGATCGCGGCGCAGGCCGAAGTCTCGGTCGGCACGATTTACAACTACTATCGGAACAAGGGCGACATCCTCGTCGCGATCGTCTCAATGGAGGTGAACGAGGTCCTGAACGCAGGACGCCGCGTAGTCGGCAATCCGCCCGTTAATGTCCGCGACGCCATAGATGCATTGATCGGAATCTATATCGAGCACTCGCTGCACTATCTCAGCAAAGAGATGTGGCGTCAGGCAATGGCGATCTCAACACAGCAGCCAGACAGCCCGTTCGGACAGACCTATTCGGCGCTGGACAGCGCCCTGACCGACCAGTTGCGTTCGCTGATCGGCCGGCTGCAGCAGCTTGAGCTGGTGCGCCCAGAGATCGATGGCCGCACTGTGGGCGAGCTGCTGTTCAACAACATGAACATGATGTTCATCGAGTTCGTGAAACGTGATGCGGCACAAATGGCAGAATTGCGGGCCGCTCTGCGCCGACAGAACAGCATTCTGGTTGCCGCCATCGCCAAGTGAGGGGCGGCCAGCTCTTCTCTGTCTGAGCCGATGAGCTTCACGAGCTTCAAGTCACAACCTTGATGGCCCAGTTGTGGAAGCCTCTTCGGTATCAGCGAACAGGGCGACGCGGCGTTGCGTTTAAACGCGAAGGTTTGGCCCGAAGCTGCCGTTTCACGGAACCACCTTGGAAGCCCGGCTCGGGTCGGACAGCGGACGTTCAGCGACAATCCACGTCAGAACCTTACACAGATGTAAATGAAAAAAGCCCCGGAAGCGGTCGATCCAGGCGCGGTCGACCATGTCCTTGTCTGAGCACGGATTATGATGACATTGCTGCGTCGGCCGCTTCGGCGGCGCGGCGCCTCAGCAGGTCATGTTCGCGCCTGTTGCCCGCCAGCGCCGCGGCCGCTTCGAACGCGGCGCGCGCCTCCTCGTAGCGGCCGAGCTTGTGGAGGAGGTCGCCGCGAATGCTCGGCAGCAGGTGATAGCCTTTGAGCGCCGGCTCGCGCGAAAGGCCAGCTCCGCATAAAGTCCGGCGATGCGCGACCAGTCGGTATCGCCCGCCGTCCTCGCCTGGGCGTGGCAGGCGATAATCGTCGCCTGAAGGGCGTAAATGCCGCCGGCTCCGCCTAGTTCGCGCGCTCGCCCGAGCGCCTGCATCCCGCGCCGGATCTGGAGCTGGTCCCAGAGTGCGCGGTTCTGGTCCAGAATGAGGATTGGCTCGCCCGCTGCGTCAGTACGCGCCGCCGTGCGCGAGGCGTTCAGCTCCATCAAGGCGAGCAGTCCATGGGCTTCGGGCTCGTGCGGCGCGATGGAGGTGAGTACGCGGCCCATGCGAAGCGCTTCATTGCAGAGCTGGGGACGCAGCCAGTCCTCGCCGCGCGCCGCGGTGTAGCCTTCGTTGAAGATGAGGTAGACGACCTCCAGCACCGAGGAGAGCCGCTCCGAGAGCTCCTCGCCGCTTGGCGTCTCGTAGGCCAGCCCCGTTTCCGAAAGAGTCCGCTTCGCGCGCACGATGCGCTGGGCGATCGTCGCCTCCGGCAGCAGGAAGGCCCTGGCGATCTCCTCGGTTGACAGGCCGCAGATCATCCGCAGCGCCAGCGCCGCGCGGGCCTCGCGCGACAGACGCGGGTGACAGGCGGTGAAGATGAGCCGAAGCAGTTCATCGCCTATGTCGTCGTCCAGGGCCGAGTCGAGGTCGGGCATGGCCTGCTGCTGCTCCTCCATGTCCCAGGTGATAATGTCGTGCTTG
>DASZDZ010000026.1:0-46622 GCA_035941355.1 Pseudaminobacter sp. | reverse complement strand
GAGAAGTTCCCAGGCCCAGGCTTTTATCCTCGTGCCGATGATGCGGGCGTTCACAAAATATTCGAGCTTGTGGATGATGACGAGGAAGGCGAGCGATGCCAACGCGACCGACGGTGACACGCTGAAGCTCACCAGCACGATCACCGTGTTCGAGATCAGATTACCGATCACCGGCAGAAGCCCGACGAGAAAGGTGATGGCAATCATCGTCTTCAAAAACGGCAGATTGATACCAAAAATAGGGAGCACGAGGGCGAGATAAATGGCCGTCAGAAGTGTGTTGAGGGCCGAAATACGGACCTGAGCGAACACAATTCCGCGGAAGGCCTTGCTGAGCACCATGACGCGCGTTTCAAGTGCGGCAGCCAACGGTCCAGGCTCGCCTGCACGAGTGTCCCTGCCGAAGGCGATCATGCCGCCAATTATCATGCCGACGATGACATAGAAGACAAACGAACCGACATCACCGCCGATGTAGCGGAGCTGCCATGCATTGTCGCGCAACCATTTGGAGGCTGCGTCCTCGAATTCTTTGATGTTTGCCGGCAGATATTCGCTCGCCCAGGAAGGCAAGTGGTTACGTGCGGTGTCGATCACCTCCGCCATGCGCTGGAGGAGAAAAAACAGATTCTCCGGGCCGGCAGTGAGTCGGGATGAAATGGCAACGACCAATAGTGCGATTGCCGTGATTACGATCACAGTCACCAGCGTCAACGCGATTGCCCTGCCGAGTTTGCGGTTGGCAACGCCGAAACGATACAGCACTGGGACGGTGGAGTGCACAAGTTGTGCAATGAGCAATCCCGCCAAAAGTGCCGGAAGCAACCCAAGCTTCAGGACAGCGTAAAGCGCGACGAGCATTGCCAGGACAGAGATGGCGTCGAGGTCTGACCGGTCAGTCAATGGTGGCAGCCCTTCGTGGAATCGCTTGAATGATATCTGGATGCCTTCGAAGCGCACCTCGAAGTTTTCGATCACCAAAGTGCAACGAGCAAAATGTCACCTGCTCGGTTTAGCGACCTTCTGGGCGGTCAATACACTATCGCCGAACCGGCCGCTGGCGAAGCGGGACTCTAGCACGAGATGGCGGCTAGCGCTGCGCGACTTCCCACGCTTCGACCCAAGGTCTCAGCTTAGCGCATCCAGCCCTCTCGTTGCCGCCAAGGTCGCCTCGAGCAAGAGACGGGCGCCAATGACGTCGTGCTCGGGCTCGACATATTCGGCCTCGTTGTGGCTCAACCCGTCACGGCAAGGCACGAAAATCATCGCCGTCGGCGCGACCCGGGACAGATGGAGCGCGTCGTGGAATGCGCCCGAAATCATGCGCTTGTAGGGAATGCCAAGGGCGTTTCGCGGAAGCCTCCAGAATGTCTACCATTGCTTCGGAGAAGCGTGCCGGGGCCATGGCGAATAGCTTTTTAATCTCGACTGTGCAGCCGCGTGCGTCAGCTGTTGCCGAACATGTGTCCGCCACCTGCCTTTCCAAGGCGTCGAGCATGGCTTCGGCGGGATGGCGGATATCGATCGAGAACGAGATCGCGCCCGGAATTGCGTTGACCGATCCCGGCTCGGCAGCGACACGGCCGACCGTCAGACGCGCCCGCTCGTCTCGCGGCATGACGCTGCCAAAAAGATGATGCATCGCATCGGCGGCCGCGGCCATAGGATCGCGCCGGTAGGCAAGTTCGGTCGTGCCCGCATGCGCGGCTTGTCCGGTGATCGTCACCTCCAGCCAACGCGTGCCCTGTACCTCAGTAACCACACCGATCGGGATATTTTCCTTTTCGAGTGCCGGTCCTTGCTCGATATGCAATTCAAGGAAACCCGCGACAGGCCGGCCAAGCGGGCGGGGAGCGGCGTTGGTCAAGGCCTTGAGGGTGGCGGCGAGTTCCTCGGCGAAAAGCGCGCCATCGCTCCCGGTCAGAGATGCCCACGTTTCGGGCACGCGACCATGGCGATGCGCCATCGATCCCATCGTGCCGGGTGAAAAGCGGCTGCCTTCCTCGTTGGTCCACGCCACGACTTCGACCGGCCGGTTGGTCTCAACGCCAGCGTCTTCCATCGCCTCGAGCGCCTCCAGGGCCGCCAGCGTTCCAAGTGTTCCGTCAAACCGACCGCCGGTCGGCTGGCTGTCGAGATGACTCCCGATCAGGAATGGCGGCAGCATGTCATCCTGTCCCGGGCGGCGGATGAAGAGATTGGCTATCTCGTCCTGATGGATGGAGAAGCCGCGCGCGTGGCCGAGGCTGGCGAGAAGTGCGCGAGCATCGCGATCCTCACGGCTCAATGCCTGGCGGTTGACGCCGCCGGCCGGTGTCGCGCCGATGCTGGCAAAGGCAGCAAGCCGTCTGAGCAGCCGTTCGGCATTGATCGAGGGGCTGCTCATCGCTTCAGGCCGGTGATGAATGCCGTGACACGCGTCGGATCGACCGTGTTCCACCATACGCCGTCATGCTTCAGCGCGCTCGCAATGATGACGCCATCAACGATGTCCAGAATATCACCGGCATTGTCCAGCGACACGCCGCTGCCGACCAGCGTCGGCAGGCCCGCCGCTGCCTTGATCATGCGGATGTAGTCGAGATCCGCCGCATGGCCAGTGCGCTGACCGGTGGCGATGATCGCGTCAGCATCGAAAAAGACGAGGTCTCTGACAAGTTCTTCTATCGGGCGGTCGGCAACGATCGCATGCGCCCCATGCTTTACATGCGCATCGGCAAAGATGCGGATGCCATTGGCCCGCAGCCGAGCGCGATAGCGTGCGGCGCGGCCGGACTCTCCTTCCATCAATCCTTCATTGGCCCGACGCAGGTTGATGAGCATTAAACTTATAACAGAAGGTGGCGCACGAAGAGCAGCGATGTCCGCTCATAGGGACGGACGGAGCCGCCATAAACGACCGATTTTGGGCGCATTGCCGCCCGGCAGCATGGGCAATCGGTCGGTAGTGGCTCTGATCGCATTTCTGCTAAAGCTGGGAAGTAAATCGCCCGCGATTGTCACCAACTGCCGAAAGTGTGAGGGCGCAACGGGCTGATGGCCTCTCGCTCATCGGGCCTCTTGTCTTGAAGGAGGAGCGCTAGGATGAGCACCGACCGGGATACCGTGCGGTCCTATGATGCGGTCGCGGCGGAGTACGTTGCCGAGGCTGCGGCGATGCCCGAATGGGTCGCGACAGAGATCGATGCGTTCGTGACCGAGCTGGGTGGCTCGGGCAGGGTGCTGGAGATCGGAAGCGGTGGCGGGCGAGATGCACTGGAGCTTGAGAAGCGGGGGGTTAGCGTCCGACGCACCGACATTTCGAAGGGTTTCGTCGAACTGCTTCGCGAGAGTGGATTCGAGGCCGACCTGTTGGACCCGCTGACCGAAGACCTAGCTGACCCGCAGCGTCCCGGCACACCGTACGACGGGATCTGGGCCTGTGCCTGCCTGATTCACGTCGCGCGCGAGGATTTCGGCACGGTGCTTGGACGGCTTGCCGAGGCGACCCGGACCGGTGGCCGCCTGCACGCCTCGGTTAGAGAGGGCGATGGCGAGGATGTGTCCACACACGGCAGCGCTGCAGCGCCTCGGCGCTACGTCGAGACGTACTGGCGCGAGTCTGCCCTGCGGTCCGCACTCACAGACGCCGGCTGGATCGTCAGCGAGGTACGTCGGTACATCGGAAAGCCCGATGATCAGTGGCTGAGCGTTCGGGCGAGTCGGGCATGACGCACACAGACCTTGCGGGAATGGCCGGTTGTGGCGCGACCATGAACTCTAGGTGGTCACCGCAATGTCCGCTTCCGGGCAAAGGCAAAGATCGCCTCTATGGCCGACATTAGGCGCGAAGCCGACCGCGGCGTGGCCGGTAGCTGACCGTCCACTCTCAGGAAGAACGCCAGAAAGCGGCTGTTCCACCTGACATGGTTCAGCCTCGTTTTGTCCATTCTATACGGAACTAGTTTGGCACCGCAGTCACTCTGGCCGGTTTGGCGGACCGGTGAGAAGACCGCGGACGGAAAAAATGCCGCAAATCAGTGGCGCACTGTAGCCGCGGATCCGCTCGGGCGGCCGTTTCGCCCACCGGGTCAGCGGGAAAGCCGAAGGATGACCAGCCGCGCGCAACCCGACATCATCCGCTGGGAAAGCAAGACCTTCCGTTTGGCGCATTGCCTTTTGCCGGCATGGCGCGATGGCGAGATCGACTCGGCGTCCGCGCCCGGGTCGATCGCCATGGCTTTCACAGGCCAGGCGGATGCCGTTGTGCGCGAGGCCGATGGCACTGCAAGGCCGCGGGCCGTGCCGCCTATGACAATCGGGCTCGGCGGCGACACGCCGATAGCCTGGTTGGAGACGGACTCTCCCTCCGACGTTCTGGAAATCACCGGGGCGTCCGGGCTACGCCGTGAGATGGCACGGGACATGCGTGTCGAAAGCCACGCCGATCTCGATGACGTGCATGGCTGGCGGGACCCGATCATTCAGGCGGTCGCGACCAGGCTGCGCGCCGCCCTGCGCGGGTGGATACCAATGTCGGACATGGAGGCCGAGACACTGGTTCGCGCTGCCTATGCCCAGGTGCTGCGGCGACACTTCGGTGGCCGGGAGGGTATCCGGCGAACGCTTGACGCCCGGCGGCGTCAGCGTGTGGTGGAACTGGTGATGGACAACGGCGACAAATCGCTGACCTTGGGAGATCTTGCCGAGGCGGCCGCGCTCAGCCCGTTTCACTTCGCGCGCAGTTTTGCCAACACCTTCGGCATGCCACCGCATCGCTTTGTAACTGTAAGTCGGCTGGATCGAGCGTTTCACGCTCTGCGGTCGACCCAGGCAACCGTGCCGCAGGCGGCTGCGGCTGCGGGGTTCTCGAACCTGCATCATTTTCGTCAACTGTTCCGGCGGCAGTACGGCGTGCCGCCATCGGACATAAGCAGGCAGGCGCGCACTCAGTCGATCCGGCACGGATAGGCTTTCGGGCGACAGCTTCGCCTGAACCCGGCGAGCCACAAAGTGAGCAAGAATCGACCCTGTCGGTGGCGCGGGTCGTGGCTATCTTCAGCAAACCCCTTTGAGGCCGGCGACCGCATCAAGCATGCGCGCTGATCTCATGGCGTATCCCGAGCCAAGGATTGTGACATGACGAAATCTCATCGAGAGAGTCAGCCTCCCTCAGACATTGACAACCCGCAGCGGCGACAATTTCTGGCGTCGGCAGCTTTTCTCGGCATCGCGCCCTGGCTGTTGTCTTCGGTTGGCGAAGCAGCGGCGCAAACGGCCAGCCCGCAACCAGCGAGTCAGTGCCGCAAACTGGGCTCCCTCGAGGTGTTCTCCGTTGGGCTCGGATGCCAGTGGAAGCCTGGCCAAATCGACGGCGCGGTCCAGGATTATTTCGGCAGCTCTATAGATCGCCCCGCTGCCGTTGCGCTTATCAGGCGCGCGGTGGACCAAGGCGTCACCCTCATTGATACGGCGGAAGTGTATGGACCCTTCATTTCGGAGGAGATCGTTGGCGATGCACTGCAGGGCCTGCGCGAGACCGTCGTTCTGGAGAGCAAGTTCGGTTTCAACGTTGACCTTGAGACTGGCAAAATCGGAGAGGGCTTGAACAGCCGGCCCGATCACATCAAGCGCGCCGTCGAAGGCAGCTTGCGCCGCCTGCGCACCGACCGCATCGACCTGCTCTACCAGCACCGCGTCGACCCGCGAGTGCCGATCGAAGACGTCGCCGGCGCGGTCAAGGATCTCGTCACCGAGGGCAAGGTGCTTCATTTCGGGCTCTCCGAGCCGGGCCTGGAGACCATCCGACGCGCGCACGCGATTCTGCCGCTCGCCGCGATCCAGAACGAATATTCGATGGTCTGGCGTGGTCCCGAGGCCGCCGTGCTGCCTCTGTGCGAGGAACTGGGCATCGGCTTCGTGAGCTGGGCGCCGCTGGGCTATGGTTTCCTCACCGGCACGATTACGGCAGCAAGCCGCTTTGGCGACGACCCCGAGCAAGACTTCCGCGCCTGGGTTCCCCGCATGGCTGAGGATGCCTTGGCGGCCAACATGGCGCTCGTCGATGTCGTGCGGACGTGGGCGCAACGCAAGGAGGTCAAACCCGCCCAGCTGGCGCTGGCCTGGCTGCTGGCGCAGAAGCCTTTCATCGTGCCGATCCCCGGTACAACGAAGGCCGCCCACCTCGATGAGAACATTGCGGCCGCTGCCATCACCTTTACCGAGGATGAACTGCGCGAGCTCAATGCTGCCGTGGCTGCGGTCAAGATCGAAGGCGCTCGGCTTCCTCCCCCGGTTCTCGCCATGTCCGGCGTGGAGGCCCCACCCAAGACTTAGTCCGGGTGACCGCCTGCTCGATGGCCCGTCAATCCCATGCGCCTTGATGAGCTCTGCGCAACAATAGGTTTCCTTGCCGATGCATGTCAGTCAACGACTATCTCGTTGACTGAGCATGCATCGGATCAGTGGAGCCGCCGTCTCCCCGGACGGCTTTCGCCGTGAGAATGTCGGTTTCAGGAAAAATGAAAGGCGCTATTCTCCGACCGACATTAGGCGCGATGCAGTCCGACCGCTGCAAGGATTCAAACGGGGCCGTGAGCGGACCGACGGCTTTCGGCCGTCGAAGCGCGGGAAGCGGACGCTGCGCTCAAAGGGTGGTCTGGATGGCGACCCACTCGGACCTTCACCGACCTATATCCGTGGTGCACGATAACAGACTTTCGCGGCTACCAGCGCTGGTGGCCCGAACTCGACCTTCCCGAGGTATTTCCGACAGGCTTATCAGGTTGCGACAAATCGGAGTATCATTTCCACGGCGTTCTCACGCAGCTTCTCCTGCTCATCCGGCGCCCCAATGTCACGACCGAAGATCTTGGAAAACGTCGCGCGGTTGGAGACGTTGAAGAAGCACAGTGCGCTGACCTGCCAGTGCAATTCCAGTGGATCAAGGCCCGGCCTGAATTCCCCGGCTTCCACGCCACGCAGGTAGATTGAGGCGATGTGATCAATTGCGGTAACGTTCAGACCGCTGATGACTTCCGATCGTTCCAGATATTGCCCGTGATGAATGTTCTCAATCATCACCATGCGTATGAACTCTTCATGCTCGTGGTGGTGGTCGAACGTGAACTCGACGAGACGGCGCAGCGCCTCGCGAGGGGAAAGGCCGTCGGTGTCGAGCTGATCCTCCCCTTCGCGCACCGTCCGGTAGGCGGTTTCCAGGGCGCGGAGGTATAGTCCCTCCTTGTCCCCGAAGTAGTAGTAGATCATGCGTTTGGACGACTTGGTCCGGGCAGCAATCTCATCGATCCGCGCACCGGAAAGCCCGTTTAGAGCAAACTCCCTCGAAGCAGTTTCCAGAATGTCCCGCCGCGTGCCATCTGGATCCTGCGGGCGTTTGGGCGGCTCACGGCCCTTCCGGACCTGCGTTACGTGCGACATCGAAACCTCACTCCCGCGCTGCGGCGTTGACAAACTAACCAGTTCGTACATCATGCGCCACACAAGGGTCACTCTTTTACAGGGGGCGGCTCGACAAAGACAAGCGCTGTCGATGGCAATGCGGTAGGGAGGTTGAATGCCGGACAGGGTTGTGGCGATCGCTCAAGCGATCGAAACTTCGCTGCACACTCGGTCTGAGGAACTGGGCGGTCATCCCGACGTGCTCGTCGGCCTTATCGGTCGTGGAATCCAGCTGTCCCGCACTCCCGCCATGCATGAACGTGAAGCAGAGCGGCTCGGCCTTTCGTGCGCATACGTTCTCGTTGATTTCGACGCCTTGGGACTTGGTGACGTTGACCTCGATGCCGCTCTTCGAGCTACCGCAGGCCTCGGCTTCAACGGAGTGAATGTAACCTATCCGTTCAAGCAGTCGGTGATGCCGCTGCTTGATGAACTCGCGCCGGAGGCCGATGCGATCGGCGCGGTGAACACAGTCGTATTCGGCGAGCGGACGATCGGCCACAACACCGACCACTGGGGCTTCGCCGAGAGCTTTAGGTCGCAAATGAACGGCGTCTCGCTCGCTCACGTCACCGTTTTCGGCGCCGGCGGAGCGGGGTCCGCAGTCAGTGCTGCCCTAATCGGACTTGGCGCGACCCAGATCACCATCATCGATCCTGAGGGGGCGCGGGCGAACCACCTGGCGCGACGGCTTGCGCGGACAGGTGCAGCGGAGCTTGTTCATTCTAAAGACGCACACGTCGCAGTGACAGCGGCGAACGGCATCGTCAATACCACCCCGATCGGCATGGCGAAGCATCCTGGCACGCCGTTTCCGTCCGAATGGCTACGGCCGGAGCAGTGGGTCGCCGACATCATCTATTTCCCGCGCCAAACGGAACTTCTTCTGCGGGCAAGCGAGATTGGCTGCCGCACACTTCCCGGCATTGGCATGGCGATCGGCCAGGCTGTTCGCGCGTTCGAGCATTTCACTGGGCGCGCGGCCGATATGGCGGCCATGGCAGGACATTTCGAGGCCGCTGCATGAACGCGCACGCTGCCCGCTTTCGATCGATGCCGTCGTGCAGGGGGCCGATCATACGCCGATCATACCAGGATCGCCGATATCCAAGCCTTGGCCAGCCGACGCCCTGGACAAGATCCGCGCACGTTTTAATTCCAACAGGGAGGAAACCTCATGAACATGCATTCGACACGCCGCCAGTTTCTGGCGGGAACCGCTGTGGCCGGGGCACTCGTCGCATTCCCCGCTCTGGCCCAGGACAAGCCGAAGCTGCGGTTTTCGGCAGTGTTCTCGGAGCAGGACATCCGCGCCGAGATGATGAAGATGTTCGCCGATGCCATCAAGGACGACTTCGCCTTTGAAGGCTACTACGGCGGCAACCTGTTCAAACAGGGCACCGAGCTCGTCGCGATCCAGCGCGGCAATCTCGAGATGGGCAACATCGCACCGCAGGACATCACCAAACAGATTCCTGCCTGGTCGATCGTGACAGCCGGCTACCTGTTCCGTGACGCAGCTCACGTGAAGGCCTTCTTCGCCAGCGAGGCCGGCACCGAGTTGAAGAAGATGACCGAGGACGAGCTCGGGGTGAAGGTGCTCGGCCCGACATATTTTGGCGTCCGCCAGGTCGGTCTAAAGCCCGACAAGGAGATCAAGACGCCCGCCGACATGGCCGGCATCAAGCTGCGCATGCCCGGCGGCGACGCCTGGCAATTCCTGGGCGAGGCGCTGGGCGCCAACCCGACGCCGATGGCCTATGCCGAAGTCTACACCGGCCTTCAGACGGGCGCGATCGACGGTCAGGACAATCCGCTGCCCAACGTCGAGAACATGAAGTTCTATGAGGTGATGTCGCAGATCGTGCTCACCTCGCACCTTGTCGGCTTCGATCTGCTCGCCGTGTCGAAGAAGGTGTGGGACGAGATGGGCGCTGAGAAGCAGGCCAAATTCCAGGCCGCGGCCGACGCGGCGATCGACTTCTCGACGGACAAGCACCTGACGCGCGAGAAGGAACTGGTCGAAACGTTCAAGGGTAACGGACTGAAGATCTACGAGCCCGACGTCGCGGCCTTCCGCAAGCACGTGCAGGAGAAGTACCTTGCTTCCGACCTCGCCAAGGATTGGCCGGCCGGCATGGTGGACAAGATCAACGCGCTCTGAAGTCCATCGAACACGAACCGCCGGCTTTCATGGCCCGGCGGTTTCGTCTGTTTGGTGCACAGCTGCCCCCGGGAGACCCACCGATGCTTGAACGCGCGCGACCCATCGCCTGCTGGCTCTACCGGCGAGGTGAAAACCTCATCGCCATAATGATCGGGGTGATGTTCTGCGCCTTTCTTCTTCAGGTTCTGTTCCGCTACATGCTGAACTGGCCGACCGGCTGGAGCAACGAACTTACCGTCGTCTTGTGGATCTGGGTCGTGCTCTTCGGGGCTGCCTTCGTCGTGCGCGAGGAAGAGGAAATCAGGTTCGACCTGGTCTATGGCGCCGTCGGTCAACGCGCGCGGCGCGTCATGACCGTTGTTTCCGCCGCAGCTCTCATCACCATCTACGGCTACTCCTTTCCGGCCGTCTTCGACTACGTCACGTTTATGAAGGTCGAAAGCACGGCCTATCTAAAGATTCGCTTCGACTGGTTGTTCTCGATCTACATCGTCTTTGTCGTCGCGACTATCGCGCGCTACCTGTGGCTGGCTTGGCAAGCGCTAAAGGGGCCTGGACCCGAGGACTTCGACCCGGCCAAGGCGAGTTCCGGCGTATGATGTTGCTTGACCCGTTTGCCCTGTCGCTGATTTCCATTGTCGCGCTCGCGCTGCTGGGGCTTCCGATCGGTCACGCGATGATCGCCTCGTCGATCCTCTACCTTTGGCTGGCCGGACTCGATATGGGTACGGCCGCGGAGCAGATCCTCAACAGCCTCTATACCGGCTATCTCCTCCTCGCGGTTCCCATGTTCATTCTCGCGGCCGAGATCATGAATGCCGGCACAATGACCGAGCGGCTCCTGCATTTCTGCAATGCCGTCGTGGGACGCTTCCGCGGTGGTCTTGCCCAGGTCAACGTACTGCAATCCCTTATATTCGCTGGCATGTCCGGCTCGGCGATCGCCGATGCCGCGGGCACGGGCCGGATGATGCAGAAGCTGATGACCAAGGATGACAAATACCCGGCGAGCTATGCCGCAGCGCTGACCGCCGCAACGGCCGTAATCGGCCCGATCATCCCGCCATCGATCCCACTCGTCATCTATGCCCTGGTGTCAGATGCTTCAATCGGCTTCCTGTTTATTGCCGGCATCGTTCCCGGCCTGCTCCTGGCGTTCGGGCAGATGTCGATCGTCGCAATAGACGCTCGGCGCAAGAACTTCCCGATCGAGAAGCCGATCCCGCTGCGCAAGCTTCCCGGTCTGACGCTGCGTGCGCTGCCGGCTCTTATGCTGCCGGTGGTTCTGCTGGTCGGCATCCGAGGCGGCGTGATGACACCGACGGAAGCGGCAGGAGTCGCCGCCGGCTACGCGCTCTTTATTTCGATCATCATCTATCGCAGCGTCACGGCATCTCAGCTCTATAGCGCCCTGCTGAATAGCGGCCGCACCACCGCCTCGATAGGCATGCTGCTCGCCGGCGCGATGGTGTTCAACTATGTCGTGACGGTAGAGAATATACCCCATTCGCTGTCGGCGCTGCTGATATCATGGGACCTGACGCCGACGCAGTTCCTGGTCATCGTTAACCTGCTCCTGCTTCTCCTTGGGTGCGTTCTCGAAGGAACAACGATCCTGCTAGTGATCGTGCCGGTTCTCATACCGACCGCCAAGGCGCTCGGAATTGATATGGTGCATTTCGGTGTGATGGTCGTGCTCAACATCATGCTTGGGCTGATCACGCCGCCTTACGGCCTGCTCCTTTTTATCATGACGCGCATAGCAGAAGTGCCGCTGCGCGACATTGTTCGCGACGTGATGCCTTTCCTCTTTGTCATGCTCATAGCGCTGGCAATCGTCACGTTCGCACCTGACACGGTGCTCTTCCTTCCCCGCCTTCTCGGATATCAAGGCTAAACATGAAACCAATTTTCATACTCAACGGCCCCAACCTGAACCGTCTTGGCAAACGCGAGCCGGAGATCTACGGCACGACAACGCTGGCCGAAGTCGAAGCGATTTGTTTTGATGCTGCCGGCGACCACCCGGTCCGCTTCCATCAGACCAATGCCGAGCACCAGCTCGTCGACTGGGTCCATGAGGCAATCGACGACGGAGCGGGCATCCTGATAAATCCCGCCGGCCTCAGCTTCCGTTCGATCCCGCTGCTCGATTCTCTGAAGATGTTCCCTGGCCCAATCGTGGAGTTCCACATCTCGAATATCCATCGCCGCGAGGAGATCTATCAGCATTCGCTTGTGTCCAAGATCGCCACGGCGGTGATCGCCGGACTTGGTCCACGCGGCTATGCGCACGGGGTGCGAGCATTGATTGATTTGATTGACCAGAGTTGACGATGATCTTGATCGCGATGGTCTCGATCAGCCGTGGTCGGCGCGAGAAGCCGGCGACTATCGCGGCGGCCGGTTTCGATGGTGTAGGCGCAAAAGACGATCTCGCGTATGGTTGATGCCAGGTGCGTGGGCGGATGCCGCCGCGATTGGGAGGAGTTTCATGACACGCGCAGTCGGACTAATTCCGAGGGCAGTTTTATCGATTTCGTCTGCTCGCGAAGGCGTGGCGCTGGGCAAAGGCGGGTAGGTCGACCATGGCACTTCTAGGAGATGCAGCAGTCGCTATGTGGTGGAACGTGGCGCAAGACCACCAGACCGAATTCCACGAATGGCACTCCAAGGAGCATCTCCCGGAACGCCTCAGCATTCCCGGTTTCAATCGCGGCTCGCGGTGGCAACGGGAGAATGGCGGGGACTTCTTCGTTATCTATGAACTCGCGGCGTACGAGACGCTGATATCGGAGGCCTATCTGGCGCGCCTGAACAACCCGACAAGATGGTCAAAGACCATGATGCCGCTTCATCGGGATATGGTGCGCAGCCAGTGCCGGGTTGTTGCAAGTTCTGGCCGCGGCGTAGCGACCTACATGAGCACGATCACGCTCTCTCCGCAGAACGGACAACATGCACAACTAGAGAACTATCTTCGACCTGTCCTGGCCAAATTGCCTGAGAGGTTCGGCGTAACTGGTGCCCACCTGCTTAGAACGCAAACGCCGCAGGTTGCCATCACCAAGGAGCAGCAGATCCGCGGAGGAGACGCAATAGCGGACTCGATAATTCTGGTGTCCGGCCACGACGCTTCGTCTTTGCGGACCGTCGCTTCCGTGGTTCTCAACCGAGATACACTTTGCGACAACGGTGCTGAAACGTCCGAATATGGCGAGCCCGTCTCATTCACACCATGACGCCGCAGGATGTGTGAACATCGGCTCCACGTTGCTGGCGAGATTCTGAGCCGCCCGCCCGATACCGGCCGTCCGGCACCCGTTCCATCCAGGTTGCCGCGCTGCCGTTCAGCGCTTCGGCGACTGCGAAGGGCGCCATCGGCACGAGACTCGACGACAGCTGGAAGGTCGTTTCGGATTGAGCGCGACAGACCCATTTCGCGCACGGCACTTTTCGATATGGCCGGTAGTGCATGATTCGTCCCGTTCGGAAACGATGAATGGCTACCGTCCCGGCGGACTCGTTCGCGGCACTGTTGCGGAGGTCTGATCCTGTCGCAGGAGGTCGGTTAGTGCGTTCAGGCTTCTGATTGCCTGATGAGGCTGCGGAAGGTCCGGCCAGGGTCGACTCGAGCCGTTGCGCGAAAGGCAGCTTTTGACAAGGGCTATGAATGTCGTGAAATGGCGCGACTACGATGTCCAGGGTGGTCGCCGGCAACGTCTGCTATCGGGCAACAGCAAAGATCGCCTCAACGGCCGACATGGGCGCATAGCGGTCGTTCATCATGCGTGGCGAAAATGACCGTAACGGATCAAATATTCACGTTCGATACCAACCAGGCGAGGCCTGAGGGTCGAGCGGAGGTCATTCAACCAGAGGGCAGCAAGCAGGCCCTGAACCCAATCGGTAAGTGGCGATTCAAACACGACCGCCGCAACGTTTGGTGGTGACGGCTCGGATGCCAAGGAGCGGCTCTGCGCTTCCGCAGACTAAATCGCAGACTAATATCCGTCTTTAGTCTGCGGCATCCGGCTAAGTCGTTGAAATTATGGCGCGCCCGAAGAGATTCGAACTCCTGACCCCCAGATTCGTAGTCTGGTGCTCTATCCAGCTGAGCTACGGGCGCGCAACAGGCCGCGTTGAACGGCCGCCGCAAGCCGGTTTTCCGGACCGGCCGCGAGCGAGACCGCTACCTAGCGACTGCAAATTGGAAAAGCAAGCCGGATGGACAAAACTTTTCGCGCCTGCCCGCCTGCTATTGGCGGTTTGACGGCGGCGTCAACTTGGCTGACGCCGGTCTTCCCATCCACCCCACTGTCCCAGCCGAGCCTGGCGGCGCAAGTCTAAGCCGGGGGCACATGATCTTGTCCGAAAGTCCGCAGATTTCGTTGCGCGACGTTCGGTTCGGAATCATGCGCCGAGTGCGGATTCGGCCAGCCGCACCCAATAGCTCATGCCGTGCGGGATGACCTCGTCGTTGAAATCGTAGGCCTCATGGTGGAGGTTGGCGCTGTCGCCGTTGCCGATGAAGATAAAGGCGCCGGGCCGCGCCTCCAGCATGTAGGAAAAATCCTCGCCGCCCATCACCGGCTGCATGGCGCGGTGCACCTGGCCGTCGCCGGCCACGGCCGCCGCGACGTCGCCGGCAAACACCGTCTCGTCCGCATGGTTGAACGTCACCGGATAGTTCGCGTCGTAGTCAACATGGATCACGGCGCCAAAGGCCGCGGCGATGCCGTCGCAGATGGCGTGGATGCGCTCGCGCGCGAGTGCGGCCACCTCCTTCTTCAGGGTGCGGACGGTGCCGGCGAGTTCGACCTTTTCGGGAATGACATTGTAGGCGTCGCCGCCATGGAATTTCGTCACTGTGACGACGACGGATTCGACGGGATCTGCCGAGCGTGAGGCGATGGTCTGGAACGCGGCGACCACCTGGCTGGCCACCACGATCGGGTCGATGGCGCGGTGCGGCATGGCGGCGTGGCCACCCTTGCCCTTCACGGTGATGGTGAATTCGGCCGTCGCGGCCATGATCGGACCTGGCCTGATCGCGAACTGGCCGACCGGCAGGCCGGGCATGTTGTGCATGCCGAACACCTTCTCGATGCCGAACCGCTCCATCATGCCATCCTTGACCATGGCCAGGCCGCCGGCGCCGCCTTCCTCCGCCGGCTGGAAGATCACGGCGACGGAGCCCGCGAATTTGCGGGTCTCGGCCAGGTACTTGGCCGCCCCGAGCAACATGGCGGTGTGCCCGTCATGGCCGCAGGCGTGCATCTTGCCGGGGCTTGCCGAGGCGTAGGGCTTGCCGCTCGCCTCGTTGATCGGCAGCGCATCCATGTCGGCGCGCAGGCCGACCGTGCGGCCCGGCCCCAGGCTGCCGCGGATGACGCCGACCACGCCGGTGCGGCCGATACCGGAAACGACCTCGTCGCAGCCGAATTCGCGCAGCCGCTCGGCCACGAAGCTGGCCGTCTGGAACACGTCGTAATTCAGCTCCGGCGTCTGGTGCAGATGGCGGCGCCAGCCGGTGACTTCGTCGTGCATTTCGGCGGCTCGGTTGAGGATCGGCATGATTGGCGCTCTCCGTTGGCGTGGGAATAGCCTTCCCGCGATTTGAAAATTGATCCTACACGCTTTGCCATCTTGGCGTCACATAGGCTAAATAGCACCGGGTAAGTTCCGGGGCGCGGGCAGTGAGGGCCGGATCGCCCCGCTTGGCGATATGCCCAGGCCAAGAAAACCTATGGGCCAGGGAACTATTTGGGCAAGAGGCGATTTCGGGCATTATGCGGCGCAGATTCATTCTCACGGCGGTTCTTTCAGGCGCCCTCGCTCTGGCGGCGGGCGGGCCGGCGAGCGCCAATCCGTCGCTCCTGATCGACACCAACACCAATCACGTCATCGAGAGCGACAACCCGTTCCAGCGCTGGTATCCGGCTTCGCTGACCAAGCTGATGACGACATATGTGGCGTTTCGCGCGGTGGCCGCGGGTGAAGTGTCGCTGACTTCCCCGGTCGTCATCTCCAAGAAGGCCGCCGCCCAGCCGCCGAGCAAGATGGGCTATCCGGTCGGCTCGGAACTGACGCTCGACAATGCGCTGAAGATCATCATGGTCAAGTCGGCCAATGACGTTGCGCACTCGATCGGCGAGAGCATCGCCGGCTCGCAGTCCAATTTCGCTGAGCGGATGAACGCCGAATCTCGCCGGCTGGGCATGACCGATTCCAACTGGGTCAACCCGCACGGCCTGCACGACGACAACCAGTACACGACGGTCCGCGATCTCGTTATCCTGGCCACCGCGCTGCGCAAGGAATTCCCGCAACATGCCAGCTATTTCTCGATCGAGGGGCTGGCGGCCGGCGACAAGGTTCTGGCCAGCCACAACAATCTCATCGGCCGCTTCGATGGCGCCGACGGCATGAAGACTGGCTACACCTGCCCGTCCGGCTACAATCTCATCGCCTCGGCCACACGCGAGGGTCGCACGCTGCTTGCGATTGTCGTCGGATCCGAAACCGTGAAATCGCGCGACGAGAAGGCCGCCGCCATGCTGGCGCGAGGCTTCGCTTTCCCGGCTTCCGCCGGCCGGGCGCTCAGCGAGTTGAAACCGTCGGCCAAGGGTCCGAACAAACCGGTGAACATGCACAAGGAAATATGCACCAACGAGGCGCGGGCCGCGCGCGCCAAGGCCGAGAAGGAACTCACGAAGGGAAGCAAGGAAGATTCCCAGAAGCCGCCCCGGCAGGTCTATCTCGGCGAGATGACGCGCGAGCGCGTGCTGGTCAAGGTCGAGCTCGGCGGAGCGACCGGGCCGCTCTCACCGGCTGCCGCCGCCACTATCGCCGCCAACCGGGTCTATGCCGATGTGCCGATTCCGACCTGGCGCCCCGACAAGCCAGCGCCCGGAACCGCCGCCGCCCAGCAGGACGATGCTGCCGGTAAGCCGAGTGGCTGAGTTCCCCATCCCCGTATCGGTGCTGACCGGCTTTCTCGGCGCGGGCAAGACAACGCTGCTCAACCGGCTCCTCAAGGACCCGGCGCTGACGGACACCGCCGTCATCATCAACGAATTCGGCGACGTCGCCATCGACCACCTGCTGGTCGAGCAGTCGTCGGACGGCGTCATCCAGCTTTCGGACGGCTGCCTCTGCTGCACGGTGCGCGGCGAACTGGTCGACACGCTTGCCGATCTCGTCGACCGGCTGCAGACCGGCAAGATCGCGCGGCTGAAGCGTGTCATCATCGAAACGACGGGGCTCGCCGATCCGGCCCCCGTGCTGCAGTCGATCATGGGCCATTCCGCGCTGGTGCAGGCGTTCCGGCTCGATGGCGTGGTCGCCATGGTCGATGCGGTCAATGGCTCTGCCACGCTCGACGCCCATGTCGAGGCGATCAAGCAGGTCGCGGTGGCCGACCGGATCGTCATCGCCAAGGCCGATCTGGTCACCGAGCCCGAAGCGCTGGAAAGGCTTCGCGACAGGCTGCGGCAGCTCAATCCGGGCGCGCCGCTGCTCGACGCCTCGCAGGCCGGCGTCGCCGAACTGCTGGATTGCGGCCTCTACGACCCGGAAACCAAGACCGCCGACGTGCGCAAATGGCTCGGCGCCGAGGCGGAGCATGCCGCCCATCACCATGCCGGCCATCATCACGAACACGACCACCCGCACGAGCACGAACACCGCCACGACCAGCGCGTCCGCACCTTCTCGCTGATCCATGACGGGCCGGTGCCGTTCGCGGCGATCGAGATGTTCCTCGATCTCCTGCGCTCCACGCATGGCGAAAAACTGCTTCGGATGAAGGGCGTCATTGAGCTTGCCGAAAGTCCGGAGCGGCCGCTCGTCGTCCACGGCGTGCAGAAGATCCTGCATCCGCCGGCGCGCCTGCCGGCCTGGCCGGACGATGTGCGCGGCACGAGACTGGTCCTGATCACGCTCGACATGCCGCAGGATTATGTGCGCCGGCTGTTCGCAGCGATCACCAACCAGCCGCAGGTCGACACCGCCGACCGCGCTGCGATGCAGGACAATCCGCTGGCGATCGCGGGCCGCTGAGTTGAACCGCACCTGGTTTGCCTTGCCACGTCCAATGGAGACCCTAGCTTCCGACTCGGACATGAGAAGGATGCAAGACGATGAACATCGCCTTCCCCGGCGAGTCCGCCGCATACAGAGCTGCCCGTGATCACCTGCTGGCGAAGGAGATCGAACTGCGCCGCGCCATGGAGGCGGTTTCGGTCCTCCGGCGCGAACTGCCGCCGGGTGGGCTTATTCCCGAAGACTATGTTTTCGACTGCCTCGGCCCGGACGGCATTCCGGCCAAGTTGAAGCTCTCGGAGCTGTTCGCTCCGGGCAAGGACTCGCTGGTCGTCTACAACTTCATGTTTCCCCGGTATCCCAAGGACGATCGGCCCGGCCCGGCCGAGGGCGCGACGGCGCGCCTGAAACTGGAAGAAGGACCGTGCCCCTCATGCGTGGCCTTTCTCGACGCGCTGGACGGCGCGGCGAAGCACGTGGAGGGAGCAGGGTTCAATTTCGTCGTGATCGCCAAAGCGCCGCTTGACCGGCTGACCACATTCGCCAAGGAGCGTGGATGGCGGAACCTGCGCCTGCTGTCGGCGGCCGGGAACAGCTTCAAGCGTGACTATCTTGCTGAGACGCCAGAGGGATTCCAGATGCCGATGGTGACGGTTTTTCATCGCGATAGCTCTGAAATCCGGCACTTCTGGAGTTCGGAGATGCTTTACGCACCCGCCGACCCAGGCCAGGATCCACGCCACGCCGGCACTATCGAGCCGTCCTGGAATATTTTCGATCTGACGCGCGAAGGCAGGCCTTCCGACCGGCAGGAACAGCTGGAATACGACTGACGCATTTTGCGGGATGCCGGCGTCAGCGTGGTCTATTGCTGCAAACCCGTATCGGCTCCGCGTTCGACAAGAAAGCGGTGACCGCCGGGCCGCTCTTCCGTCGTCACCAGCCGGTGGCCGTCCTCGGCGCAGAAGGCGGGTATGTCGATGAGCGCGAGCGGATCGGTGGTCTCGAGCCATAGCCGGCTGCCCGGCGCCATGGCCGCAAGCCGCTTCTTCGCCTTCAGGACGGGCAAGGGGCAGTTGAGCCCCCTGAGATCATAGACGTCTTCAGCCAAGGGCAGCAGCTCAGCTGCCGAACATGTTGGTGATGCGCTTGGTCATGTTGCCGAGCAGGCCGGGCTTTTCGGCCGGCGGGGCCTGCACCGCCACCGGCGCGGGCGCTGGAACGACAGCGGTTTCGACAGGCGCTGGTGCTTCGGCGGCGGCCTTGGCGGCGAGTGCGGCGGCGGCCTGTTCCTCGGCGGCCCGCTTCTTGGCTTCGGCGGCCTGCTGCTTTGCCGCCTCGGCGGCGTCGCGCTCGGCCATGCGGCGGCCGGCCGGCGAATCGATGCGGCCCATACGCGACGTCGCGGTCACCTTGCCGTCATGCGACAACGACGGCGGCTCGACCGGAACGCGTTCGCCGCGCGCCCGCTGGCGGGTCCATTCCGAAACCATGCTGGCTTCCTTGAGCCCAGCGATGGTCGGCTTGGGCGCCGGCACGTCCGACTTGATCGCGCTCGAAAACGCCGTCTCGTAAGTCGACTGGTAGGACTGATAGGCGGTCCTCAGCGAGTCCGGCTGGGTAAATGAAGGACAGGCGTCGCTGGCAGAGCCGAACTGGGCGCCGGCCGCGGGAATACGGTTGAAGACGTAGCGTTTTTCGCAGACATCGACCTTCGGCGGCACCTTGGTGATCTCGAAATGGTCGTAGCCCTCCTTCAGCATGGTCCAGAACTCATAGTTCGGATCGTTGCGGTACCGGGCCATGTTGGCGGCCGTCATGCGGAACGGAAACGCCTGGATCTGGAATTCGGTCTGGCCGCCCTGGAAGGCATCGCGCCCGAAGGCGTAAATCTGCTCGATCTGCTCGTCCGTCATCGAATAGCAGCCCGACGAGGAGCAGGCGCCGTGCACCATCAGGTTCGAGCCGGTGCGGCCGTGCGCCCGGTCGAAGGTGTTGGGATAGCCAATGTTGAAGGCGAGGTGATAGTTCGACTTCGGATTCATCTGGTGCGGCCGCACCGAATAGAATCCCTCGGGCGCCTGGCGGTCGCCCTCGATGAATTTCGGGCCGAGCTTGCCCGACCATTTGCAGATGTCGTACTGCGCGATCAGATCGTAGCGGCCGCTGGTCTTCTGCTTCCAGATCTCGACCTTGCCCTCTTCCTTGAAGACGCGCGCCATGACCGGCGAATTGCGGGGCATGCCCTTCGCCTTCATCTGCGCCAGGATCTTGGCCGGCAGCTGCTTCCTGGCCTGGGGCGAGATGTCCTCGAACGTGGTCGATCCGTTGCAACCCGCCACGGCGAGCATGGCAAGCAGCAGTCCGGCGCGGGCGATATTGGCAGTCATCGGCATGAGTAGTCTTCGTTTCCGTCGTACTGACCGTACCGCGGTCCCCCGCCGGTCCAGTCCAATGGTCGCGACCGTAAGCCCGTTAACCTTGAAATTTGATTACCGCAAGCAGCAAGAGCAGACTCTCCGACCGCTCAATGACAGAATTCTGGCGGCAATTTTGTGGCGAAAATCGGGTAGCCTTGCCGCGAGATCGCTCGCGAGCCGCGTCAACTCAGAGATTGCGGCCGATCGCCAGGTACTTTTCGCGGCGATGCTCGCGGAAATCCATGTTCTGGGAACCGAACTCGCGCAGGCTCCTGGCGATCTGGTCGCCGGTGGCGCTGATCACCGCTTCGGGGCCGCGGTGCGCCCCGCCCAGCGGCTCCGGAATGATCGCGTCGATGATCTTCATGTCGAGAAGATCCTGGGCGGTGATCTTCATGTTGGTGGCGGCGTCCTTGGAGCGCGTCGTGTCGCGCCACAGGATCGAGGCCGCGCCCTCCGGCGAGATCACGGAATAGATGGCGTGCTCCAGCATGTAGACCCGGTTGGCGGTGGCGATGGCGATGGCGCCGCCCGAGCCGCCTTCGCCGATCACCACGGAGACCGAGGGCGACTTCATGGAAAGACATGCCGAGGTGGAGCGGGCGATGGCTTCGGCCTGGCCGCGCTCTTCCGCGCCGACGCCGGGATAGGCGCCGGCGGTGTCGACCAGCGTCACCATCGGTATGCCGAAGCGGTCGGCGAGTTCCATGATGCGCACCGCCTTGCGGTAGCCTTCGGGCCGCGGCGAGCCGAAATTGTGCTTGAGGCGGCTTTTGGTGTCGGAGCCCTTTTCCTGGCCCATGACGGCGATCGGCTCGCCGCGGAAGCGCGCGAAGCCGCCGACGATGGCGTTGTCCTCGCCAAAGGCGCGGTCGCCGGCCAGCGGCGTGAAGTCGGTGAACAGCGAGCCGATGTAATCGAGGCAGTGCGGCCGGTCGGGGTGGCGCGCCACCTGGACCTTCTGCCAGGGTGTCAGCGATTTGTAGGCGTCGCGCAGCGCGTCGCGTGAGCGCTTCTCCAGCCTCTTGATCTCATCGCCGACGTCGACCGCCTCGCCATTTTCCGCGAGCTTCTTGAGTTCCAGGATCTTGCCTTCAAGATCGGCGACCGGCTTTTCAAAATCGAGGTAATTGTACATGCGCAAGCGGACCGGTGCCTGAATCTGATAAGGGCCGTTAACCGGCAAAGGCGGTTCCGGGCCGAAAAAATGTTGACTTCACATAGCGTCAGCGCGGCGCATCGGCAAGCGGGTGATGGTCGTTGACCAGCCGCACCAGCCTTTCCTCCAGCACATGCGTATAGATTTGCGTCGTCGATATGTCGGCGTGGCCGAGGAGCTGCTGGACCGCGCGCAGGTCCGCGCCGTTCTGCAGGAGGTGGCTGGCGAAGGCGTGACGGATCACGTGCGGCGAAATCTTCGCCGCGGCGATGCTGGCGCGGGCCGCGAGCGCCTTCAGTTCGCGCGCGAAGACCTGGCGCGGCAGGTATCCGCTCTCCGAGGAAGCAGGGAACAGATACGGGCTTTCGGCCAGCGCCGGCGTTTCGTTGCGCATCGCTATCCAGGCACGCATGGCGGCGCGCGCCTTGGCCGAGAGCGGCACCATGCGCTCCTTGCCGCCCTTGCCGCGCACGATGAAGTAGCGCTCGTCGCGTAGCGCCACCGTCACCGGCAGGCCCACCAGTTCGGAGACGCGCAAGCCGGTGGCGTAGAGCACCTCCACCAGCGCATGCATGCGCCTGGCGGCGAGCAGCGATGCGTGGCTGGCAGAGCCGTCCGCGGCTTCCGCGGCCGCGCGGTCGAGCAGCCGTCCGGTTTCCGCCTCGCTCATCGTCTTGGGCAGCGGCCGGTCCTTTTTGGGGCTGTCCAGCGTGCCGGTGGGGTCGTCGCCGCGCAGCCCCTCGGCATAGAGGAACTTATAGAACTGGCGCAGTACCGAAAGCTTGCGGGCCTGCGAGGTCGGCGCGAAGCCGCGCGACGCGATATCGCCCAGATAGCTTCGGATCGCGCTCGCCTCGGCCTCAGCCAGGCGGCCGCCAAGCTGTTCCGACGCATCTTCCAGGTCGCGGCGGTAGGAGGAGAGCGTGTTTTCCGCCGCACCCCGCTCGGCGCTCATCATTTCGAGGAAGGCTTCGATGCGTGCGGCGCTCCGCATGGCTATTGCTGCGGCTTCGGGTTGAGCCTTTCGGTCGGGATGCGCACGGTCATCTCGCCCTTCTTCGGCTCGACATACATGACCAGTGCAAACATCGCGCCATAGACCAGTCCGGCCAATATGCCCAAGGTGACCAGAAACCGGAACAGTGTCGGCATGAACAAGCTCGTCCGAATATATGTGCGCCCCGTGTCGTTATGGGACGCAGCCCAAGGTAGTTCAAGGGCTTGAGCCCCATTAGCGGACCGGCGCTTGACGCAAACCACCTTTTCATGTCGAAACGCCGGCTAGAGCGGAGGGTCCGATTTTTATCGGAATTGAAAGGCTCTGAGGGCCGGATGAGTACAGAGGCGCTAAATCCGACGGCGAGCAGCCATGCCGAAATGCTCAGGCATCTCGGCCAGCGCTCCATCGTCTTTGTCGGACTGATGGGCGCTGGCAAGACCGCCATCGGCCGCAAGGTCGCGGCGGCGCTCGGTCTGCCCTTCACCGACAGCGACCACGAGATCGAAAGCGTCTCCCGCATGACGGTGCCCGAACTGTTCGAGCGCTACGGCGAGGCCGAGTTCCGGGCGCTGGAGCAGCGCGTCATCCTGCGCGTGCTGGAAAGCGGCCCGCAAGTACTGTCAACCGGAGGCGGGGCGTTCATGAACGGCCAGACCCGCGCGGCGATCGACGCGAACGGCGTCTCGGTCTGGCTGAAGGCCGATCTCGACACGCTGATGGAGCGCGTTTCCAAGAAGCAGAATCGGCCGCTGCTCAAGAACCCAGACCCGCGCGGCGTGCTGGAAAGGCTGATGATCGAGCGTTACCCGGTCTATGCGCTCGCGGCCCTGACCGTGCCGACGCGCGACGAACGCAAGGACGTGATCGCCGCCGAGGTGATCGAGGCTCTGCACCGGCATTTCCGGCAGTCGGCCTCCGCCAACCCTCCGAAGGACAGGACATGAGCGCAGACGCGGTGACGGTGGAGGTCGGGCTCGGCGAGCGCACCTACGACATATTGATCGGAGCGGGATTGATCGGTCGTGCAGGCGAGGAGATCGCCAGGCGTCTGCCAGGCATCCGCGTGGCGATCGTCAGCGACGAGAATGTCGCCGCCTGCCATCTCGGCGCATTATCGGAAAGCCTTTCCCGAAGCGGCATCCAATCGACGTCGATCGTGCTTCCGGCCGGCGAGAAGACCAAGAGCTTCGACGCCTTGCAGCCGGTCGTCGACGGCGTGCTCGCGGCGCGGCTGGAGCGCGGCGACGCGGTGATCGCGCTCGGCGGCGGCGTGATCGGAGACCTCGCGGGCTTCGCAGCCGGCATCGTCCGGCGCGGCATGAATTTCGTCCAGATGCCCACCTCGCTTCTGGCGCAGGTCGATTCCTCCGTCGGCGGCAAGACCGGCATCAACACCGCCCACGGCAAGAACCTCGTCGGCGTCTTCCACCAGCCGCGCCTGGTCCTGGCCGACACCGGCGTTCTCGACACGCTGCCCGCGCGCGAATTCCGCGCCGGCTATGCCGAGGTGGCCAAATACGGCCTCATCGACAAACCGGATTTCTTTGCGTGGCTGGAGAATAACTGGAGAGAGGTTTTCGACGGCGGGCCGGCGCGGACCGAGGCGATCGCGCAATCATGCCGCGCCAAGGCCGAGGTCGTAGCCCGCGACGAGTTCGAGACCGGCGACCGGGCGCTGCTCAATCTCGGCCACACTTTCGGCCACGCCCTGGAGGCGGCGACCGGCTATGACGGCGCCCGCCTTGTGCATGGCGAGGGCGTCGCCATCGGCATGGCGCTCGCGCACCGCTTTTCGGCCCGGCTGAACCTCGCCAGCCATGACGACGCCGCGCGCGTCGAAGCGCATCTGCGCGAAGTCGGCCTGCCCTGGCGCATGGCTGACATTCCCGGCCCGCTGCCGGACGCCGAGCGCCTGCTTGCCTATATCGCGCAGGACAAGAAGGTATCGCGCGGCGCGCTGACCTTCATCCTAACGCATGGCGTCGGCCAGTCCTTCATCGCGCGCGACGTGCCTGCATCCGAAGTGCTCGCCTTCCTCCGAGAGAACCATCCTGGATGAGCGCCGACGCCATCATCGTTGGATGCGTTTTCCTCGCCCTCATTGTTCTGGCGTTCGTCTTCCGTACGCGCCTTCTCGCGGCGTTCGGCCTGGAACTCGGCCGCATCGAACCGCAGCCTCCGGCGCATGAGGAACCCCGCGGCGCCGCCGCCGAGCCGCATCGCGACGGCAATCATGCCAAGCAGGAGCGCGCCCGCACGGGCGCGCTGCTCGACCTGCACGGGCTCGAAATCTCCGATGTCATGGTCCACCGCCTGAACATGCGCTCGGTCAATGCCGACGATCCGCCCGAGGCGGTGGTGCGCGAGATCCTGCGGAGCCCGCACACCCGCATGCCGCTGTGGCGCGAATCGCTCGACAATATCGTCGGGGTGCTGCACGCCAAGGATCTGCTCAGGGCCCTGAACGACGTCGGCAACGACTTCTCGCGGATCGATGTGATGAAGATCGCCGCAAAACCGTGGTTCGTGCCGGACACGACGACGCTTCAGGACCAGCTCAACGCATTCCTGCGCCGCAAGACACATTTTGCCATCGTGGTCGATGAATATGGCGAGGTCGAAGGGCTCGTTACCCTCGAGGACATCATCGAGGAGATCGTCGGCGAGATCGCCGACGAGCACGACATCGACATGCAGGGCGTCAAACAGGAGGCCGACGGTTCCGTCGTTGTCGACGGTTCGGTGTCGATCCGCGACCTGAACCGCGCACTCGGCTGGGAACTCCCCGATGACGAGGCGGTCACCATCGCCGGCCTCGTCATCCACGAGACGCAGTCGATCCCCGAGGAGAAGCAGGCCTTCACCTTCCACGGCAAGCGTTTCGTGGTGATGAAGCGCGAAAAGAACCGGATTACACGGATTAGGATCAGGCCGGCGGTGGAGGGGTGACCATGATGGGCGGCGTCCTCTTCAACGGTTGCGGCTGATTGCAGACGCTTGCTTGCTGCGGCTGATGAACGTGCGCATCAGCGGCAGGAAAAATGCCTTGCTGAATCGACCGATGGGCGCCTCAGGCTCCAGATAGAAAGATGCCCCGATGATATCGGTGTTGTATTCGTCGAATATGATCCAGAGCCGCAGCCCGACGTCCAGTCCTGCACGTCGCTTCTCCGTTTCCGGAATTTCAACGGCAAACCGGCCGGCGTCAGGCTCCTTGCTGGTGATTGGAAACAGTACGAGCAAATCGCCCTCAACGCGGGGCAGGCGAACGCCCACTGTGACGGGGCGACGTTTTCGGCCCTCGGTTTCCCCTCCTGCGGCTTCGCGCGCCCAAAGATAGGGATAACGGATCACGCATGCGGTCTGGATCGAGCCGAAACTCGTCACCCGCCTGCCTCGTCGTCCTCCGCATAGGAATCCGCCGCTGCTTCGATCTCATCGAGCAGGGTGTCGGGCATGGTCTCGATCGTGCCTGAGTGCCGGGTATCGGCACGAGCTTTCAGCCGGCGGTAGTCCTCGATATTCAGCAGAACGAGGCGCGGCTTATTGCGCTGGGTGATGGTCACGGGATGACGCAACGCTTCCGCGATGATGTCGCCGGATTTCCGGGACAAGTCACTCGTCGAATAGGTTTGATCGGTGGAGGGCATTACACAGCATTCCCGTTAATGGTGGAATTGCTGTAATTTACAGCATTTGCGGCGATGAAGCAATGCCGAGGGCTTCACCACCTCGTCTTCTCGCCCGGCGCTGCGGGCTCGATCGCCAGCGCGTGCAGCCCGGCGTCGAGTTCTTCGGCCAGCGCCGCGTTCACGGCGCGGTGACGCTCGATGCGGCTCATGCCGGCGAACGCCGGCGACACGATCCGGACGCGGAAATGCGTCTCTCCCTTGCCGTCGAATTCCGCATGTTCGCCGCCGACCACGTGGTGGTGCCCGGCATGCAGATGGCTTTCGTTGATGACGACCAGCCGCTCCGGCGCAAACGCCTTTTTCAGCTTCGCTTCCATCGTCGCCGCTATAGACATTGCCGTCTCCTTCGCCCACATGTGTCGGCGCCGCCACAAAAAACACCGAAGTTCCGGATTAATCCGCGATTCAGCGGGTTAGGGCGATCCTCGTCGAAATGTCAATTCTTGTTTCGCATCGCGAACACCCCATAAATGGGTCGAGATGAGCACCTATTCGAAATATTTCGAGAAAATCCGCGTGCGCCCGGATCGCAAGGCCGCGGAAGCGGAGCCGCGTGCGCCGGCCTGCCAGTGGGACGGTTGCAGCGAGGCCGGTACGCACCGCGCTCCCGTTGGCCGCATGAAGGAAGGCGAGTACTTCAGGTTCTGCTTCGCGCATGTGCGCGAGTACAACAAGGGCTTCAACTATTTTTCCGGCGTGCCGGATTCGGAGATCGCGCGCTTCCAGAAGGAAGCGCTGACGGGCCACCGGCCGACCTGGGCCATGGGCTCGAACGGCGACGCGCGCTCGTCGCCGGATTTCGCCACCAAGCGCTCCGGCCGCGCCGGCTACTACAACCGCGTGCGCGACCCGTTCAACCTGTTCGACGGTCCGCGCGACCGTTCGGAGCCGCGCGAGCGCAAGGCCAAGCCGCTTGAGGCCAAGGCGCTGGAAACGCTTGGACTAACCGTCAAGGCGACTGGCGCGGACATCAAGGCGCGCTATAAGGAACTGGTGAAGCGCCACCATCCCGACGCCAATGGTGGCGACAGGGGTTCGGAAGACCGGTTCCGCGACGTGCTGCAAGCCTATCGCGTGCTCAAACAAGCGGGTTTGTGTTAGACCGCTGTTCTGCTAAAGACCGCGCCCGAGAGAAGAGAGATTGCCGGCGAAAGGTGATGCTTTCGCGTGCGTGGAGATTGATGGTCTAGATGAATAAAGTCGATCGCGACATCGCAAACCTTCCCGACACCACAGTGTCGGTCAAGCAAACCTTCGGCTTCGAATCGAAAATGGTTGTGCCGGCCTATTCGGCTGCCGACGCGCATGTGCCGGACATCGACCCCGATTACCTCTTCGACAAGCAGACGACGATGGCGATCCTGGCCGGCTTCGCCTACAACCGCCGCGTCATCGTTTCGGGCTATCACGGCACCGGTAAGTCGACCCATATCGAGCAGGTCGCGGCGCGCCTCAACTGGCCCTGCGTGCGTGTCAACCTCGACAGCCATGTCAGCCGCATCGATCTCGTCGGCAAGGATGCGATCGTGGTCAAGGAAGGCATGCAGGTCACCGAATTCCGCGACGGCATCCTGCCTTGGGCCTACCAGCATAATGTGGCGCTGGTGTTCGACGAATACGACGCCGGCCGCCCCGACGTGATGTTCGTCATCCAGCGCGTGCTGGAATCGGCCGGCCGCCTGACGCTGCTCGACCAGAGCCGGGTCATCCGCCCGCATCCGGCCTTCCGCCTGTTCGCCACCGCCAACACGGTCGGCCTCGGCGACACCACCGGTCTCTACCACGGCACGCAGCAGATCAACCAGGCGCAGATGGACCGCTGGTCGATCGTCACCACGCTCAACTACCTGCCGCACGACAACGAGGTGGCGATCGTGCTGGCCAAGGCCAAGCACTACCGCAACGACAAGGGCCGCGAGATCGTCGGCAAGATGGTGCGCGTCGCCGACATGACCCGCTCGGCCTTTATAAATGGAGATTTGTCGACCGTGATGAGCCCGCGCACGGTCATCACCTGGGCCGAAAATGCCGAGATCTTCGGCGATGTCGGCATGGCGTTCCGGCTGACCTTCCTCAACAAATGCGACGAGCTCGAACGCACCATCGTTGCCGAGTTCTACCAGCGCGCCTTCGGCGAGGAACTGCCGGAGAGCGCGGCAAATGTGGTTTTGGGGTAATTCAGGACGTCGATGGCGGGTCCCGGCGACAACACACGCAACAAGCCTAAAACGGGCGGCGACGCCGATGTGTTCAAGCGCGCGGTGACGGTCTGCATGCGCGCGATTTCCGGCGACCACGAGCTGGAAGTCGGCTTTGCCAAGGACAAGCCGGCACTTGCCGGCAACCGCGCCCGGCTCCCTGAAATGCCGAAGAAGCCGACCGCGACCGATATTTCGGTGACCCGTGGTCTCGGCGATTCCATGGCACTGAAGCGCGCCTGCCACGATCTCCGCATCCACTCGAAATTCGCGCCGGAAGGCAAGCAGGCCCGCGCCGTCTATGACGCAGTGGAGCAGGCCCGCGTCGAGGCAATCGGCAGCAGAGCGATGGCCGGCGTCGCCGACAATATCGGCTCGATGCTCGAGGACAAATACGCCAAGGCCAACCTCGCCGATGTCCGCGACCAGGCCGACGCACCGATCGAGGAAGCGCTGGCCCTGATGGTGCGCGAGAAGCTGACCGGCCGCGCCGTGCCCAAAAGCGGCGAGCGAATGGTCAATCTCTGGCGCAAATGGGTGGAGGACAAGGCCGGGGCCGATCTTGACGGTCTGGCCGGCAAACTCGACGACCAGCAGGCGTTCGCCCGCGTCGTGCGCGAGATGCTCGCCTCCATGGAGATGGCCGAGGCACTCGGCGACGACCAGGAGAGCGAAGAGGCCGAAGAGAACGACGAGAACGAGCCGCAGGGCGAGGAAAACAGCGAGGAAGGCGGCGAGGACGATTCCGGCGGCGAGCAGTCGCAGGCGGAAGACGCCGAAGCCGCATCCGAGGAGGAGCAGCAGGGCGAGATGGAGGCCTCCGACTCCACCGCCGAGGATGTTTCGGACGACGAGGACGCCGACGCCGAGACACCGGGCGAGGCCAGGCGGAAGGACAATCCCTTCGCCGACCTGCCGCGCCAGGTCGACTACAAGGTCTTCACAACGACTTTCGACGAGACGGTGGGCGCGGAAGAGCTTTGCGACGAGGAAGAACTCGACCGGCTGCGCGCCTTCCTCGACAAGCAACTCGCCAATCTGCAGGGCGTCGTCGGCCGCCTCGCCAACCGGCTACAGCGCCGCCTGATGGCGCAGCAGAACCGCTCCTGGGATTTCGACTTGGAGGAGGGTTACCTCGACCCGGCGCGATTGGTGCGCGTCGTCATCGACCCGATGCAGCCGCTCTCCTTCAAGCAGGAGCGCGACACCAAATTCCGCGACACGGTGGTGACGCTGGTGCTCGACAATTCCGGCTCCATGCGCGGCCGGCCGATCACGGTCGCGGCGACCTGTGCCGACATCCTGGCGCGCACGCTGGAGCGCTGCGGCGTCTCGGTCGAGATCCTCGGCTTCACCACCCGCGCCTGGAAGGGCGGGCAGGCCCGCGAAAAATGGCTGAAGGACGGCAAGCCGCCGAACCCCGGCCGCCTCAACGACCTGCGCCATATCATCTACAAGTCGGCCGACACGCCGTGGCGTCGGGCGCGCAGGAATCTCGGCCTGATGATGCGCGAGGGCCTGCTCAAGGAAAACATCGACGGCGAGGCGCTTCTCTGGGCGCATCAGCGCCTGATGGCGCGGACCGAGCAGAGAAAAATCCTGATGATGATTTCGGACGGCGCGCCGGTCGACGATTCGACGCTGTCGGTCAATCCGGGCAACTATCTCGAGCGCCATTTGCGTGCGGTGATCGAACTTATCGAGACGCGCTCGCCCGTCGAGCTGCTGGCCATCGGCATCGGTCACGATGTCACCCGCTACTATCGCCGCGCCGTCACCATCGTCGACGCCGAGGAGCTTGCCGGCGCGATGACCGAGCAGCTCGCCTCGCTTTTCGGCGAGGAGAGCGTTCGCGAGACTCGCCGCGGCGGGCTCAGGCGGGCGGGATGAGCAGAACTACCGACCTGGTAAATGCCTGGCTTGCCAAGGCAACTCTTGCGCTTACGCTTTTCGCCTCCGCACATTCGGCCTTCGCCCAACCTGCGCCCGCCGAACAAATCGAAATCTCCGCCCGCCCGATCACGCAATTCCACATCGGGCGCGAGGATAAAAGATTCGGGCCGCTGGAATTTGTCGGCGGGCTCGAACTCACCTCCTCCTCGCGCGATCTCGGAGCGCTTTCGGCGATCCGCTTCACCTCCCCCGGTGCGGATTTCATCGGTGTCGCCGATACCGGCTTCTGGTTTTTTGGAACCATCGTCCGCGACGCTGAACTGCGCCCCGAGGGCATGAAGAATTTCAGCATGACGCAGATGGTCGACGAGAGCGGGCAATCCGTGGACCGGAAATGGCTGGTCGATGGCGAGGGGCTGGCGATCAAGCATGGCGTCGCGACGGTAGCCTTCGAGCGCAACCACCGCATCGCGCAGTTCAGGATCGAGCCGGACGGTATGAAGGCCGCCTTCGGCGAACTGGATTTTCTGGTGCCGGCCAACGAACTGCGCCAGAACCGCGGCTTCGAAACAGTCGCGCATGCCCATCCGCAGGGGCAGCACGAGGGCGGGCTGGTCATCGTCTCGGAAAAGAGCCTGGACAAAAAAGGCAACATTTTCGCCGCCATCATCGAAGGGCCGAACCGGGGTGTCTTCACGGTCAAGCGCAACGGCAATTTCGACATCACCGACGGCGCCTTCCTGCCCGGCGGCGACCTGCTGCTGCTCGAGCGCAGCTACACGATGGCGGAAGGCGTAAAGATGCGTTTGCGTCGCATCTACGGCGAGTCCATCGCCAGGGGCGCGGTCGCCGACGGGCCGGTGCTGCTCGAAGCCGACATGAGTTTTCAGATCGACAATATGGAAGGCCTCGACGTCTGGCTGCGCGCAGACGGCGCGCAGATCGTGTCGCTGATTTCCGACGACAACCACTCCATCCTGCAGCGCAATCTCTACCTGGAATTCATCCTGCACGAGGATTGAGCGCGGCGCCGTCTGTGCCGGGCTCTGGATAAAACTGCCTGGCCGTCCCTTCGGCAAACCAGCCCGGTAGCGACCAGCGGTTTGGAATATGTTCCCGCGCCCAGATCGCCAGCTGCTGGAGAACCGGCAGAAAATCCGCTCCCCGCTGGGTCAAATGATATTCGAAGCGCTCCGGCTTGTGCTGATACGCGCGTTTCGCGATCAGCCCGTATTCCTCCAGCCGCGCGAGCCGGTCTGCCAGTATGTTGGTCGAGATTTTCTCGGTTATGTCTGCGAGTTCGTTGTAGCGGTGGCGGCCGGCAAAGATCGTCCGCAGCACGATCAGGCTCCATTTGTCGCCCACCAGATCGAGCGCGGAGGCGACGGGACACGGAGACCGGAACTGCGGATACACCAAGACGCACCTCTCGACTTTCATGTTGCAAGTGACTTTGATATATGGTTTCATGCGGCGACTTGCAAAACAAAAGTCACTATGCTGGCGGATTTCCGGGGCGGCGGAAGCCGAGCGGGATACGCTCGTGTTTCACGGAGGACAGAATGACGAAACGCTACGCCTTGCCGGTGCTTGCCTATCTCGTGCCGACCTTTGCACTCGGTTTTGTCTGGCACCTGATCCTGTTCGAGGGCTACTACAAGGCGCTGCAGATCTATCGCGAGAGCATCATCGTGCCCTTCGGCTTCGTCTCGATGCTGATCCAGGCGGCGATCTTCGCCTATATCTTCGACAGGGCGTTTGCTGGAAGCAGCGACGGCTGGCTGTCGCGCGGGCTGCGTTATGCCGCGCTCGGCGCACTGCTTTCCTGGAGTTTCACAACCATCGCCGTCGCGGCCAAGAACGTGATGACGTCCGTTCCGGACTATCTCGTTATCGAGACGGCATTCACCGTCGTGCAGTGGCTCATGGTCGGTCCGTTGACGGCGCTCGCGTTCGAAACGGCACGCGGGACAAAGCCGGCGCTGTCATAGCTCATCCTGCACGAGAATTGAGGGGCCGTGAGCTCGCCTCGCCTCACGCCGGACGGCGCAGATTGCCGCGGGCGTCCTCAAGCCTTACCGGCTGGTCGGGGATGGTGATGGAAAAAACGGTCCGGCCGCCGACGCTTTCAACGAGGTCGATGGAACCGCCATGGGCGCGGACCAGCTCGTGCGCGATCGCCAGGCCAAGCCCGGTGCCGCCGCTGCGGGCGGAACCTCGAAACGCGGCGAACAGATTGTCCCTGGCCTTCTGCGGCAGGCCCGGGCCGGTGTCGACGACGAGGATGCGGCTGACGCTGCCGATCCGCTCGGCCGACACCGAAAGCCGGTTGACCACCGCGCGCTCCCGGTCCGCCGCCATCGCCTCCAGCGCGTTGCGGCAGAGATTGGTGAGCACGCGGAAAAGCTGCTCGGAATCAGCATCGACCTCGAAGGCGGGATCAACCGCGTTGACGAATTCGATGCCGCCCGCGGGGTCTATGCCGAGAAGTTCCTGTACGTCGTCGACCAATTGCCTCAGCCGCAGCCTACGGCGCGCGGGCGGCGCCTCCTGGGTGCGGCCATAGGCCATCACGCCTTCCGAATAGGAGACGGCGCGGTCGAGCGCCCGCACCAGCTTGGGCGCAAGCGACTGGGCGGTCGGATCCTTTACCGAGCGCAGCCGGTCCGACATCAATTGCGCCGAGGCGAGAATGTTGCGCATGTCGTGATTGATCTTGGACACGGCGAGGCCGAGGTCGGCGAGGTGCTTCTGCTCGCCGAGCGTCTTCTGCAACTGGCGCTGCATGCCGGCGAGCTCGCGTTCGGCAACGCCGATCTCGTCGCCGCGATCCTCCGGCTCGATGATGCGGCCCGGGTCGTCGGGCGCCCGCGAAAAAGCCAGCATCGAACCGGTCATGGCGCGTATAGGGCGGATCATGATGCGGTTTATGGCGTAGAAGACCAGCATCGCCGTGATCAGCGAAATCAGCAGCGACAGCAGGGCGACGTTGCGCGAATAGACAAGCATGGCGTTGCGCAATTTTTTGTCGGGTACGACGATCTCGAATTCCTTGTCGCTGTCACCGACGTTCCCGAACACGCGCAGCATGCGGCGGCCGCCGAAGAACAGCGTGTCGACCGCACCCATCATTGCATCCATCGGCCCGGCCGCGGCAAGATCGATATGCTGATCGACCTGCGGCGGCATGTCGGCCACCACCAGCAGCCGCGACACGCCTTCGTCGCGAACCGCAATAGCCTTGGCGCCGATCGCCCTCAGCACCTCGTCCTGAACCGCGCGCGACAGGCTGGCGGCATCGTCCTCGACCAGAACTGTCGACACGGCGGCCGCCGTGCCCAGCCGCTCCTCCAGCCAGCGCAGCCGGAAATTAGCGATTGAAGGCAGGAAGATCAGCACTTCAGCAATCAGCACGAATAGGATCGTAAGCACCAGGAGCTTCAGCGAAAGGCCGCGCGACAGCGGCACGCTGCGGTCCCCGTCGATGGCTGCGCTTTCTTCTGGCGTGGTGTTCTCGGTCATACTCTCCGTCTTCCGGCATGCCGCCGGTTCAACCGAACAGGCGCAGGAAGCGCACCAGCCGGCGCACCAGCGGTTTGCCCGCCACACCCGCAAAATAGGTGATCGCAGCGCGTTTGCCAATTTCGCTCATTGTCGGATAGGGCGCGACGTAGCCGGCGACGTCGCGCAGGTTCAGTCCTTTTGACAATGCCAGCGCCCACATATTGATGATCTCGGCCGCATTGGCCCCGACGATGGTGGCGCCGAGTATCCTGCCGCGCCGGTCGGCGACGACCTTGATGTGGCCTTCGGTCCTGCGTTCAGCCTGGGCGCGGTCATTCTCCGCATAAGGCCAGCGCAGGATGCGGATCTTTTTCATGGCCTTCACTGCGTCCGCCTCGGTCATGCCGACATGGGCAAGCTCGGGATCGGTGAAGGTCGCCCACGGCACGGCGCCAAGCTTCTCGCGCGCTGGCAGCCGAAACAGCAGCGCGCGGATGACGATGCCTGCGTGGTAGTTCGCGACATGGGTGAATTGCAGCGAGCCGGCAACGTCGCCCACTGCATAGACACGGCGGTTGGCGGTCCTCAGCCTGTCGGTGACCTTCAAGCCCTTGGCATCGTATTCTATGCCGGCCTTTTCGAGGTTCAGGCCGGCGACATTGGCGGCGCGACCCACCGCCAAAAGCAGATGCGTGCCGTCGATCGTCTTTCGCCCTCCGTCCGTTTCGATATGAACGCGGATGCCGGTCTTGCCGCGTTTCTCGACCCTGGCGACCTTCGCATTCTCGCGGATGTCGACACCCTCGGCGCGGATCTGCCTCAGCACAAGTGCTGCAAGTTCGGGATCGTCCTTGCCGAGCGCCTTCGCCGCCTCGAGCACGGTCACCCGCGAACCCAGCCGGCGATGCGCCTGCGCAAGCTCCATCCCGATCGGGCCGCCGCCGATCACGATGAGATGCCCCGGTCGCCGCTTCAGGTCGAACACGCTCTCGTTGGTCAGGTAGTCGACGCCGTCGAGCCCCTCGATCGGAGGGATCAGTGGCGAGGACCCTGTGGCAATAACGAAGCGCCGGGCGCGGATCTCGAAATCGCCGGCAACCACCGTGCGATCGTCCTTGAAGCGCGCTTCGGCCTGGATGACGTGGACGCCGAGCGCGGAGAAGCGGCCAACGGAATCGTTGGGCGCGATCGCTTCGATCACGCCGTGGACGTGGCCGTGGACCTTGCGGAAATCGATTTCGGGCTCGACAGCGCCGATGCCGAATTTCTCGCCATGGCGCATCGTGTGGGCCTGCTTGGCCGCCGCGATCAGCGCCTTGGACGGAACGCAGCCATAATTCAGGCAGTCGCCGCCCATCTTGCCCTTCTCGACCAGCACCACGGGCACGCCGAAGGCCGCCGCTGCAGCCGCGACCGAAAGGCCGCCGGAACCGGCGCCGATGATGCAGATGTCGGGAGTAAGGACCTTCGCCATCAAATGCCTTTGCGGGAACGGGATTGCCGGGCGGTTCTGCCGGCTCCTTCAGGCCGCGCGCATCCAGAATTTCCTTACGACGGCGGCGAGCGCCGCGACAAGCGCGAGCGCCGCAAAGGCGATGGTGATCTCCGGCGTAACCAGGTCGCCGACGGCGACTTCCCGGCCGGCCCGCCGCGCCGCCACCAGCACGCTGTCGACGCCCTGGCCGAGCCAGGCATAGGCGAAGGCGCCGGGCAGGATGCCTATCAGCGTCGCCACAACAAAAATCCGAAGGCGCACGTTGAAAACGGCAGGCGCGATGTTGACAACGAAGAACGGGATGAAGGGGGCGATGCGCAGGACCAGGAGATAGCTGAAGGCGTCGCGCTCGAACCCTTGCGAAAGCCTGGCCGCCGCCCCGCCGGCGCGCTCCTTCAGGAACCCGCCGAAGGCGGTGCGCGCGGCCAGGAACAAGGCCGTGGCGCCCGCCGTGGCCCCGATGACGGCGAGCACCCCGCCAAACAGCCAGCCGAACAGGAAGCCCGCGAAGATAGTCAGGACCGAAGCCGCCGGAAAGGAAAAAGCCACCGCGACTGCGTAAAGCAGCGTGAAGCCAAGCGGCGCTGCGATCGGGTTTGCCGAGACGAATGCTTTCAGCGCCAGACGGCTGTCGGCGAGGAATTCCAGCGTCAGATAGTGATGCCAGCCCATCGCATAGCCGAAGCCGAGCCCGGCCACGATCAGGAGAAGCGGCAGGAAGCGCCAGCGCTTCGCCACGGGTTTCCGCCCCTTTTCGTCCTCGGCCATGCTTGTTGCGACTGCCTCCGTGGCCATTCGTCCTACCTTACGCGATTTTTCCGACGGTCAAGGCCAGTTGATCCACAAAGGGCGCGCATGCAAGCGCATGACGACGCCTCTCACCTCGTTTTGACCGGATCTTGCGCCACGCTCACTCCTTCGTGAGACGCGCCGTCCGGCCGCCGTTAAGATCCAGACACGACTATGGCGTAAATGAAACGGCGCAGGCTGGCCTCGACATAGCTTTCCACGCCCCCCTCGGGGTCGAAACTCCACCAGAGGAGCGAGCCCTGCCATTGCGACGCCGTCAGCAGGCCGATGCCTTGCGGCGCATGCCGGACCTGCGAGAAGCAATCTTCGAGGGCGCTGGACAGTGCAGCCTTCCAGGCAGCGCCCCGCGCCCTAAGAATGGGATCGCGGAGATCTTCGCGCAGGACGAGCAGTCCCTCCGCATAAGTTTCGATCCCGCCATAGTCGCTCGACAGTGCGACCAGCAGTTCGACCGCACCGTCGGGAGTTTTCGGAACAGTGGCCGCAAGCTGCGCGGTCTTCTCGTCCAGCCGGTCCCAGGCGAGCAGCAGCGTGCCTTGCTTCAAGCCCGCCTTGCTCTTGAAGCGCTGCACCAATGTCGCTGCTGAAAGGCCGCAGGCCCGGGCCACGCTCTCGAAAGTGAGGGCCTCCGGGCCACGCTCGTGCAGGAGATTGAGCGCGGCGTCCAGAACCTGCTCGTCGGATAGCCTCTTGGTGCGTGGCATCTTGACCTTTCGTTTATAACTGAATATTCGTTTATATACGAAAGGTCGGCAAATGCCAGCCTTCGGACAGAAATTCATGTGAATTCAGCGTGGGAGAGTTCGATGACGCTTCAAGGAAAAGTCGCCTTGGTCGCGGGCGCAACGCGCGGCGCGGGCCGCGGCATCGCGGTTGAATTGGGAGCCGCCGGCGCGACGGTTTATGTGACCGGACGCACGACGCGCAGCCAGCAATCCGAATATGCCCGGCCCGAAACAATCGAGGAAACGGCGGAACTGGTCTCCGCGGCGGGCGGCAAGGGCATAGCCGTACAGGTCGATCATCTGATCGCCGGCGACGTCCAGAAGCTGGTCGATCGCATCCGCGCCGAGCAGGGAAGGCTCGACGTGCTCGTCAACGACATCTGGGGCGGCGAGAAGCTGTTCGAGTGGAACAAGCCGGTCTGGGACCACAATCTTCAGAACGGCCTGCGCATGTTGCGTCTCGGCATCGACACACATCTGATCACGGCGCACCACGCCCTTCCGCTGATGATCGAGCGTCCAGGCGGCCTGCTCGTCGAAGTGACCGACGGCACCGCCGAATACAATGCCGACCACTACAGGCTCTCGCCCTTTTACGATCTCGCCAAGGTGGCGGTGACGCGCATGGCCTGGGCGCATGCCAAGGACCTCGCGCCACACGGCGCGACATCGGTTTCGCTGACGCCCGGATGGCTGCGCTCGGAGATGATGCTGGAGGCGTTCGGCGTCACCGAGGCGAACTGGCGCGACGCGACCGCTAAGGTGCCGCATTTCGTGATCTCCGAGACGCCGCGCTTCGTCGGGCGAGCGGTTGCCGCGCTGGCGGCCGACCCGGACCGGTCGCGCTGGAACGGGCAATCGCTCTCCAGCGGCGGCCTGGCGCAGGTCTACGGCTTCACCGACCTCGACGGCTCTCGTCCCAACGCCTGGCCATACGTCGTGGAAGTGCAGGATGCCGGAAAGCCGGCCGACGCGACCGGCTATCGGTAGGCCTCGTAAAACCGGGATTTCACGCTACCGCCGCAACGATTGACTTCGCAAAACCTTGTTTCTATAAGCCCGCTCACGCTCGGGCCACGCGTCCGGCGCAGTTCCGATTGCGCCAAGGAAGGCCGGCGAAGCTCCTGTTCACAAAAGTGACAGTCTCAAGAAGGGCCGCACACCGCGGTATTAAAACAAATGAAGCGTACCTATCAGCCATCCAAACTCGTCCGCAAGCGCCGGCACGGCTTCCGCGCGCGCATGGCCACCAAGGGCGGCCGCGGCGTCGTCGCAGCCCGTCGCAACCGCGGCCGGAAGCGGCTGTCTGCCTGAGCGAAAGACGGGATCGTTGCCGGATACCGGCAAGCCTGGCCTTCCCTCCCCCGCTCGGCTTCGCAAGCGGGCGGAATTTCTTGCCGTCCGGCGTGGTGAAAAGCGCCGCGGGCGGCTTTTCCTGCTGGAAGTGCTGGATCGCGCCGACGCCGGCCCGCCGCGCGTCGGCTTCACGGTCACGAAGAAGACCGGCAACGCGGTTCAGCGCAACCGTGTACGCCGGCGCCTCAAGGAAGCCGTCCGCGTTCATGCCGCACGTGACATGCAGCCCGGCAATGATTATGTCATCGTCGGGCGCGACGACGTTCTCGACGCCCCTTTCGGCCAGCTTGCAGCCGAACTTTCACGCCGCATCCGCTCAAAGCGCTAAGGTCACGGACTAAAGGCCACGATGGAAAACAACCGCAATTTCTTCATTACCATCGCGCTGTCGGTGCTGATCCTTACACTTTGGCAGGTGTTCTACATGAACCCGCGCATCGAGAGCGAGCGCGAGATCGCCCAAATCGAGGCCGAGCGCGCTGAAGCCGAGAAGAAGGCGCAGCCTGGCACGCCGGGCGCGGCCGGAACCGAAACCCCCGCCGCGCCTGCCGGGTCGGTGCCCGGCCTACCCGGAACCGACGGTACTACGCCCGCCGGCCGCGAGCAGGCGCTTGCCGTCTCGCAGCGCGTCGCGATCGACACGCCGGCCCTGGCCGGCTCGCTTAACCTGACCGGCGCGCGCATCGACGATCTGCGGCTCAAGGACTACCGTCTGACGGTCGACAAGAATTCGCCCAATATCGAACTGCTCAATCCCTCGGCCCTGCCCAACGGCTACTATGCCGAGATCGGGTTTGTCGGCAACGAGGCGACCGGCTCTGTCCCCGGACCCGACACCGTCTGGACCGTCGAGGGCAACCCGACGCTGACGCCGGACACGCCTGTCATTCTCACCTACACGAACGACAAGGGCCTGACCTTCAAGCGCACGATCGCGGTCGATGACGGCTATATGTTCACCGTTACCGACACGGTGGCGAATGCCGGCTCGACCGCCGTCTCGCTGTCCAACTACGGCCGCGTCACGCGCTTCGACAAGCCGACCACCGCGTCGATCTACGTGCTCCACGAAGGCCTGATTGGGGTCACCGGCGAGGAAGGCCTGCAGGAAATCGACTATTCGACCATCGAGGACGACAAGCTGATCGTCCCCGGCAAATCCACCGACGGCTGGCTCGGCATCACCGACAAATATTGGGCCGTCACGCTGGTGCCCTCTGGCAAGCAACCCTTCCAGCCACGCTTCGGCTATTTCAGCGAAGGCCGCAGCCGCTATCAGTCGGACTATCTGACGGATGCGATCCAGGTCGCTCCGGGGCAGTCCGCGACCGTGGAAACGCAGGTCTTCGCCGGCGCCAAGGAAGTGGCCCGGATCAACGCCTACGCGGAAGACCGCAACATTCGCCAGTTCGATCTCCTGATCGACTGGGGCTGGTTCTATTTCATCACCAAGCCGATGTTCTGGCTGATCGACACGCTTTACAAGCTGCTCGGCAATTTCGGCCTGTCGATCCTGGCCACCACCGTTGTGGTCAAGGCCGTCTTCTTCCCGCTCGCCAACAAGTCCTACAAGTCGATGGCGAACATGAAGATGGTGCAGCCGAAGATGCTCGAAATCCGCGAGAAATACGCGGACGACAAGATGAAGCAGCAGCAGGCGATGATGGAGCTCTACAAGACCGAGAAGATCAATCCGCTGGCCGGCTGCTGGCCGGTTCTCATCCAGATCCCGGTCTTCTTTGCATTGTACAAGGTGCTCTACATCACCATCGAGATGCGGCATGCGCCCTTCTTCGGCTGGATCCAGGATCTCGCCGCGCCTGACCCGACGTCGCTGTTCAACCTGTTCGGCCTGCTGCCGTTCATGGTCCCGGAATACCTCCACATCGGCGTCTGGCCGCTGATCATGGGCGTCACCATGTTCCTGCAGATGCGAATGAACCCGACGCCTCCGGACCCGACGCAGGCGATGATCTTCACCTGGATGCCGGTGATCTTCACCTTCATGCTGGCGTCGTTCCCGGCCGGACTGGTCATCTACTGGGCGTGGAACAACACGCTGTCCATCATCCAGCAGGGCGTCATCATGAAGCGCCAGGGCGCCAAGATCGAATTGTGGGACAATCTGATCGGGCTGTTCAAGAAAAAGCCCAGTCCGGCCGAATAGCCGGCCTTCCAACGGAAAGCCCCGGCCCGGCCGGGGCTTTTCTCATTTCTGCCAATGTGCTGGTCCTGCGTATAGATGTCGGCACAGCGCAGCGCTACGTTGTAGCATCCATTGCGCCCTGCCCCATTGCCGACTGGACGGACCCCTGTCATGCACGGACCCAACCCCGCAATCAAACATCCCATTCCCTTGCACCCGCGTGTCGGCTTCCTGAAATCGCTGGTCACGGCCGAGAACATCGAGATCGGCGACTACACCTACTACGATGATCCGGACGGCCCCGACCGCTTCGCCGAAAAATGCGTGCTGCATCACTACCCGTTCATCGGCGACAAGCTCATCATCGGCCGCTTCTGTGCCATCGCCGAAGGCGCCCGCTTCATCATGAACGGCGCCAACCACGCGATGTCGGGCTTTTCCACCTACCCGTTCAACATTTTCGGGCATGGCTGGGAGGAAGGCTTCGACCCGCGCACCTGGGCGAAGGAAAACCGCGGCGATACCGTTGTCGGCAATGATGTCTGGATCGGCATGGAGGCGCTCATCCTGCCCGGCGTCACCATCGGCGACGGCGCGATCATGGCGGCCAAATCCGTGGTCACGCACGACGTGCCCGACTATGCGATCGTCGCCGGAAATCCGGCCAAGGTGGTGAAGTTGCGCTTTGACAGGATGACGATAAGGCGGCTCCTGGCCATTGCATGGTGGAACTGGCCGGCCGATAAACTCACCCGTAATCTCGACGCCATACGCGGCGCCGACATCGACCGCCTGGAGGCAGCAGTTTGAACGAAGAGACACGAAACGACATGGCAGCGGAAGTCGCGAGCGACCTGTTTTCTGCGCCGTGGGTCTTCATTCGCGGCGTTCCGTCGATGAAGTTCCTGCCGCCGGAAGGGCCGGTCGAGATCGCCTTTGCCGGCCGCTCCAATGTCGGCAAATCCTCGCTCATCAACGCGCTTGTCGGCCAAAAAGGCCTCGCGCGCACCTCGAACACGCCCGGCCGAACCCAGGAGCTCAACTATTTCGTCCCCGACGGCTATTCGGGCGAAGGCTCGGACCTGCCGCCGATGGCGCTGGTCGACATGCCAGGCTACGGCTACGCCACCGCGCCCAAAGAGAAGGTCGATGAGTGGACGAAGCTCGTCTTCGACTACCTCAAGGGGCGGGTGACGCTGAAGCGCGTCTATGTGCTGATCGACGCGCGCCACGGCGTCAAAAAGAACGATGAAGAGGTGCTGCGGCTGCTCGACAAGGCCGCCGTCTCCTATCAGATCGTCCTGACCAAGACCGACAAGATCAAGGCCGCCGGCATCCCACGGCTTATCTCCGAGACGCTGGAAAAAATCCGCAAGCGCCCCGCCGCCTTCCCGACGGTCATCGCCACCTCCTCGGAAAAAGGCGACGGCATGGACGAACTGCGCGAGGCCATCGCACTGGCGGTCCGGGGCGGGTAAGCACCGTTCACCGGAAGCAGAGAAAGTCGCGTCAGACGGCCGGCAGAGCGAATTTGCGGCGATTTCTAAGCCGTCGCTGGCTTGAACGTCAGCGCCAATCCGTTGAGGCAGTGGCGCTTGCCAGTCGGCGGCGGGCCGTCGTCGAATATGTGTCCAAGATGGCCGCCGCAGCGGCGGCAATGGACTTCGGTCCGCGTCATGAACAGCGAATTGTCTTCCTTGGTGCCGATGGCACCCGGCAGCGAATCCCAAAAACTCGGCCAGCCGGTTCCGGATTCATATTTCGTCTCCGACGGATAGATGGGAAGATCGCAGCCGGCGCAGTGAAAAATACCCTTCCGCTTTTCATTGTTGAGGGGACTCGTGCCGGCAGGCTCGGTGTCCTCCTCGCGCAGCACCGCGTACTGCGCCTCACTCAGCAGCGCGCGCCATTCCTCCTCGGTCTTGGTCACCTCGAAGGATTCCGCCCTGGCGTCGGTCGGCGCGCCCATGCGCCAGAGCGCCGTCGTTCCGGCCAGGAATGCGACGGCTGCGCCGGAAAACAGGAAGCTGCGTCTATTCATGGCTTTCTCCTCTGGGCTCAGGTCTTAGCCGCCTGGGCACTCACGGCCAAATCAACTCCCATTGAATGCCCGTGAAAAAGGCGCCCCATGCAAGCCGACGGAGGGCTGGCTGGGGCGCTCAAGTTCGCGCAGGTGCAGACCTGCACGATCCGGCCGCCGACGGCCGCGAAGGATGCTACGCCTTCGGTGTAATAACCTTGTCGATGACATGGATGACGCCGTTGGACTGGTCGACGTCGGCGATCGTGACGGTCGCAACCGTGCCGTTCTCGTCGGTCAGCGTGATCTTTTCGCCGTCCATCTTGGCCTGCAATGTGCAGCCGCCAACGGTCTTGACCGGGTGCGTGCCGCCGTCGTCGGCGATCATCTTGCCGATGGCGTCCGACATGGCCTCGACGCCGACGACATGGCAGGTCAGGATTTTCGTCAGCTGGTCCTTGTTCTCAGGCTTCAGCAGCGCCTCGACGGTGCCCGCCGGCAGCGCCTCGAAGGCCGCGTTGGTCGGCGCAAAGACGGTGAACGGGCCGGCGCCCTGCAGCGTCTCGACCAGGCCGGCCGCCTTCACGGCTGCGACCAGCGTGGTGTGGTCCTTGGAATTGACGGCATTCTCGATGATGTTCTTGTCCGCGGGCATGGCGGCGCCGCCGACCATCGGGTTTTCAGCATAGGCGGCGGTGGCGAGCACCGAAAGAGCGGCGGCGATAAGGTACTTGCGCATGTGAAGGAACTCCCTGGTTTGATTTTCCCGCAAATCGGGCACGCAGGGAGATACGGGCGCTGAATGCCGAAGTTTCACACGGCCGAGAAATTTTCCTGAGCCAAGCTGTGTTGAGTCAGATGTTCCTGAGATCGCCCGCTGCCACCACCGGGCCGGTCGGCTGTCCCGTGGGCGAGCCGCCGGCAGGCTCGAGACTTACTGCAAGGACTGCGCCGAGGCCGAGCTTCTCGCGGGCTTCCGGCGCAATCTCGATATGCGCCGTCGCGCCGGCGGGGATAACGCCCATCGAAACCGGCGGGTTGCTCCCCTCGATCATCCACAGCTCGAAATCACGGCCGGAAGCGCGTTCGCCCGAAACATGCGAAAGCGCCACGTTGCCGAGTTCGGGATCGTAGAGGGCGAGATAGCGCACGTCGCTGCCATCCGCCGCCAGCGACGCGACCAGCCTGGTCTGTGGAATCTCCGTCTGCGGCGCCAGGTAAGGAAGCGCAACATAAAGCGCGAGGGCGGCGAGCGAGGCGATGGTCAGCCCACGCCACAGCGCAAGGCTCGACCACCAGGAGGAGCCGCCGGCCTGAACCCGGTCGCCGCCGGCGAACAGGCGCCGGTCGATAGCCGCCTTCACCGAAGTCGGCGCCTCCACTTCCGGGTAGGCCGCGGCCATCGGCGAAAGCCGGACCTCCCACTGGTCGACGAGGCGCGCGAAATCCGGCTCGGCGTCGATGCGCCGGGCCGCCGCCCGGCGCTCGTCCGCCGGCAGCACGCCGAGAACGTATTCGGCGGCGACCATGTCGTCGCTTCCGGGTTCCGGTCCGCTTTCGTCGGCGATGCTCATCGCTCCAGACATTCCCTAAGCTTCAGCAGGCTGCGGCGCAGCCATGTTCGCATCGTGTTGAGCGGCACGCCATGGCGCTCCGCCAGTTCGGCATAGCTTTCCCCGGACAGATAGGCGCCGCGCACGGCCGCCGCACGGTCCGGCTCCAGTTCATCCAGGCAACGGTGAATGCGTTCGCTTTCCCCACCCGCCACCGCCATCGCCTCGGGCCCGGGCGTCGGGTCCGCTATGTCCAGGGCGGCGTCCACGCCGACAGCCGGCGGCCGCCGCGAGCGGATGCGGTCGATCGAATGATTGCGCGCGATCGCCACCAGCCACGAAATCGGGCTGAGTTCCGAAACCGCGAAGCGGTCGGCCTTCGTCCATATCTTGACGAACACCTCCTGCAGCGCCTCCTCGGCCTCGGCGCGATCATTCAAGACACGCAGGCAGACCCCGAAAAGTTTCGCGCTGGTCTGCCGGTAAAGCAGGTCGAAGGCCGCACGATCCCCCATCGAGGTGCGGACAATCAGTTTCGTAATGTCCTGCGGCGTCATCGGCGCCAAATTACGGCTTTGCCGTTGATTTGCAACGGTGCCGGGCCAGATCGGCCACGCTTATCATTTGCCCGTCATCATCTTTGCCGCTAAGTAACCGCCGATTCCAGTTCCGGGGAAAGCCTGATGACACCGACGGACATTGCCGCCACCGCCGCCGAGCAGGCGCACCTGCTTTCCGCCGCCCTGCCCTATATGCAGCGCTACGAGAACAAGACCGTGGTGGTGAAATATGGCGGCCACGCCATGGGCGACGCAGCCCTGGGCCAGGCTTTCGCGCGCGACATCGCGCTTCTAAAACAGTCCGGCGTCAACCCGATCGTCGTGCATGGCGGCGGTCCGCAGATCGGCGCGATGCTCAGCAAGATGGGCATCGAATCGAAATTCGAGGGCGGCCTGCGCGTCACCGACCGCAAGACGGTCGAGATCGTCGAAATGGTGCTGGCCGGCTCGATCAACAAGGAGATCGTCGCGCTGATCAACGCGGAGGGCGAATGGGCGATCGGGCTCTGCGGCAAGGACGGCAACATGGTCTTCGCCGAAAAGGCCAGGAAGACCGTCACCGATCCGGACTCGAACATCGAACGCGTGCTCGACCTCGGCTTCGTCGGCGAGCCGGTCGAGGTCGACCGCACGCTGCTCGACCTCCTGGCGCGTTCCGAAATGATCCCGGTGCTGGCGCCGGTCGCCCCCGGGCGCGACGGCCACACCTACAACATCAACGCCGACACATTCGCCGGCGCCATCGCCGGCGCGCTCGGCGCGTCGCGCCTGTTGTTCCTGACCGACGTTCCCGGAGTCCTCGACAAGGACAAGAACCTCATCGACGAGTTGACCGTGGCGGAAGCCCGCGCGCTCATCCGCAACGGCACGATTTCCGGCGGCATGATCCCGAAGGTCGAGACCTGCATCGAGGCGATCGAACGCGGCGTGGAAGGCGTCGTCATCCTCAACGGCAAGACGCCGCACGCGGTCCTGCTCGAACTCTTCACCCAGCACGGCGCCGGAACGCTGATCGTGCCGTGATTGCTGGAAAATTGATCGCAACTGAGTCAATCTGTCGCAGCCTTTCATAATTTATTAACCATCTGATTCCGTTATGGTTTTTCCTTGGACGGAGGGCGAATCAAATGGACGCAACCTATAATCTCAACGGTGGCTTCAAGCCAACTATGAAGCGGTTCGCCGACCTAGCCGGCCCCGACTACTTCCCAACGCCGGCGTGGGCGACACACGCTCTCATGCAGAACGAACGGTTTGACGGTGAAATTTGGGAGTGCGCCTGCGGCGACGGCGCTATGTCTCGCGTTTTAGAGACCGCGGGTAATCCTGTGCGCAGTTCCGATCTGTTCGATCGTGGTTACGGCGAGATTGGCATTGACTTCAATACCACCAAAACGACCGCCGATAACATCGTCACTAACCCTCCGTACAATAGCGCCGAAGGCTTCGTCCGGTCAGGGGTCAAGCTAGCGCGTAAGAAGTTTGCACTGCTGTTGCGGCTCGCATTTCTGGAGGGAGCAAACCGCGCGAACACAATATTTGCTCAGTGCCCGCCGTCGCGCGTTTGGGTCTTCAGCGAGCGCATCACGTTCTATCCTGCAGGCGCTGTGCAGGGCGGATCAGGGACCACAGCATACGCATGGTTCGTTTGGGACAAGAATGCCCCGGGCGAAACTCAGTTGAAGTGGTTTAAGCCGGGCTACAAGGCAAGGTTTGCTAAGGCCGCTTGAAGCCTCCCTTTATCTCGATTAGATGCCCGTCGTGGATAAGATTACCGGGTGTTTTTTTGTGAGATTTTATGTTCCGAACTATTTGAGAGAACCGGTCATCGTTACGACCGTCTAGCTGTTCTTCATCCTCGGCGCTTAGCGGAATGCGCGTGCGCAGTTCTGCTATCAGCTTCGTAGTTGTAATCTCACGGTTCGGCTCGGCGTCGACTATCGCGATCACGTCCGACCCGATGTCTGCTTCGCCCACCCTACCTGATTTCTTTGCCATTAATTCCCCTCCCACAATGGACGGTGAGAATGACTCTAAAATTCGGCAGGGCGCAAGCACTTGCTGAAGGGATAAATTATTGGACGAGGTCCCGGTATTCAAGGCAGTCCTCGTGCAGAACTGAAGCGGCCTGATTAGCGGCACCCACCCACGACGTGTGGATAAACCAGTCCGATCATGGCTGATTTTCGCAGTTGCCGAAGATTCTTTTGCAGCGATTTCAAGCACTTGGCCATCTGGCAATAGAATCTTTTATCCCACACCCCCTGCCGCGCCCGCACAATAGGCCCGTTCCTCCTGCGGGACCGCCGGTCATGACGGTGATTTGCGGGGGAGGAACCGGCGCCTCCGATTGGTCGCTAACGTGGCGATTGGTCCGGGGGGTTCCGCCGAAAACCTGGCTCCAAGGGGGTAATACGGCCCCTGTGTGTCGAGAGGAG
>DASZDZ010000025.1:0-37954 GCA_035941355.1 Pseudaminobacter sp. | reverse complement strand
CATCAGCGGGTCCGAGCCGACCGCGCCGCGATGCGTAAGGTTCTGAAGCATCGCCAGACCGTCCTTGACGATCTGGTGCGACTTCACGCCTTTCATCTGCGCGATGAAGCCCACACCGCATGCGTCATGTTCGTTGCGCGGGTTGTAGAGGCCATGCTCGATGGCGCGTTTGACGGCAACGGCTTTCGTCTGCGCGGGGGCGGTCTGCTCCGTCGTCACAGATGAAATGTCCATCATCGTCCCTTCCTCCGTTCATGCCTCGCGCCGCTTCATCGCAGTGCCTCGCGGCGCCCGACAAGCGGAAATGTTGCGAAATTCGCCGGAAGCGTCCGGACCATCCAGACGGTTTCCGCCATGTCGGGCTCGGCCATTCCGGTTTATTCGGAACAAGCTTCAGCCACATTGTTCTTGGTGCATGATCTTGCCCGAAAAGTCTGCTTCTTTTCGGGGACCATGCCCTAGTGCCGGCGGTCGCCGCACGGCATTTTCCGACGCCACCCGCAGCGGCAGCCGGATCGACGTGACCATACGCCAAACCAGCACACATTGGGAAGATAAATAAGACAGCACTGCTGTCCTAAATTTCTTATGTCAGAATTTTTCCGGCGAAACAAGACCGATTTGAAAACATCTTGACGCATGGGCGAAATAAAACTGCGGCGAACAGGCATCTGGCGCAACTTTGCGCCATCCGGGCATGAGCGGCCGCGCGGCAGTCGCGAAAGCAGCGGCACGGCTCTTGAACTCGAAGCGCAAAACCGGTGAATGTCCCGTCGCGGTAGAACTCCCACGCTTTCGGAAAGAAAAATGATTTTCGCATCAGACAATTGGGCCGGCGCGCACCCCAGGATCGCCGCCGGGCTTTTAAGGCATGCTTCCGGATTCGACACCGCCTATGGCGGCGGCGCCCTTGACCAGGCGGTGGCGGAGCGGTTCAACGAGATATTCGAGCGCGAGGTCGCCGTATTCTTCGTCGGCACCGGCACGGCAGCCAACTCGCTGTCGCTGGCTTCCGTCAACCGGCCGGGCGGCGTCTCCTTCTGCCACCGCGAGGCGCACATGCTGGAGGATGAGTGCGGAGCACCGGAACATTTCACCGGCGGCGCAAGGCTGCAAGCAGTCGACGGCGCTCTCGGCCGGATGACTCCCGAGACGCTGGAGCGGGCCATCGGCCGCTTCGTGCCGGAATTCGTCCATGCGGGGCGGCCGATGGCGGTTTCGATCACGCAGGCGACGGAGGTGGGCACCATCTACAGTCTCGACGCGATCGAGGCGATTTCGGCGGTGGCCAAAAGGCACAATCTGCCGCTGCATATCGACGGCGCGCGCTTCGCCAACGCGCTCGTGGCGCTGGAGACGACGCCGGCCGAAATGACCTGGAAACGCGGCGTCGACATCGTGTCGTTCGGCGGCACGAAGAATGGTTGCTGGTGCGCCGAGGCGGTGGTGCTGTTCGACACCGGGCGGGCCAACGAATTCGCTTTCCTGCGCAAGCGCGCCGCCCAGCTCTTCTCGAAGTCGCGCTTCATCGCCGCGCAGTTCGACGCCTATTTCACGAACGGGCTCTGGCTGGAAACCGCACGGCACGCAAATGCGACGGCCAGGCTTCTGGCCTCGCACATCGAAGCATCGTCCAGGGTCCGGCTCGCCTGGGAGCCGCAGGCGAACGAACTCTTCGCGATCATGAGCAGGGAATTGATGGAGCGGCTGACGGCGGCGGGCGCGGTGTTCTATCCATGGAACACGCCGCGCGGATATGCAGGCGCGATCGGCGAGGAAGAGACGATATGCCGGTTCGTCACCAGCTTCGCCACGACGGCCGAGGACATCGACCGCTTCGGCGAACTTATAGCCTAGAGCGAGAATGCCCGATTTCGGAATCGGGCATTTCGCTCTAGCTGTTTGTTTTCGCATCGTTTTTTGCCGAAAACCGGCATCCACTTTCGGCACGATGCTCCAAAAAAGCGGCGCCCGGAGGCGCCGCCATTCGCTTGGGAGGAGCGATCAGTTGGTGGTCGTGGCTTCGATCTGCTTGGCGGCCTTGGCAGGCGCCGTAGCGATCGCGATCTTGCGCGGCTTCATCTCCTCGGGAACGTTGCGCTTCAGGTCGATGTGAAGCAGGCCGTTCTTGAGGAACGCGCCGTTGACCTCGACATGGTCGGCAAGCTGGAAGCGACGCTCGAAGGCGCGAGAGGCAATGCCGTGATAGAGGACTTCGGTGCCCTCGCCATTGCCTTCATCCTTCCGCTCGCCCTTCACGCTTAGCACATTGCGATGTGCCTCGATGGTAATGTCGGCCTCGGAGAAGCCGGCGACAGCCATCGAAATGCGGTAGGCGTCTTCACCGGTCCGCTCGATGTTGTAGGGCGGATAGGTCTGGCCGTTGTCCGGCTGGGCAAGCGAGTCGAGCATTGTGAAGAGCCGGTCGAAGCCGACCGTCGAACGATAGAGGGGCGAAAAATCAACGTGACGCATGGTTCTGTTCTCCTGTTGAGCAACACTGTTTGCGTTTTGACCGGTGCGAACCCTGATGGCGTTCCGCATGGGCCAGTGGCCCCGTTTCGGCGGCCACGGTACTAATCTGGGGAGCGGAAAATCGGGTTTCAAGGTATTTCCGGCCGGAACAATCCGCGGCTGGCGCAGGAGATCGTGGTAGTGGTTAGGCCCAGCTATCCCTCTCATCGGTGCATAACATTGACCTTTGCACCCAGATGGCTGGATCACCCACTTGCACCTGCGGCTCCGCCTCCTCCATCTTGCCTGGTAGAAGCGGTCGATCCTTACGGCCTGATCAAATTCCGCCAAATCGCGCGAAATGGCATCGAGTCAGGTGCCTTCCGCCTGGGGAATCGAGATTCTTAGAGGAGACCGATCATGAGCGAAGGCATTCCAGCAATCGACATCAAGGCTTTGTTCGGACCCGCTTCGCCCGAACGTGACGCAGCCGACCGAGCGGTGCTGCAGGCGGCTTCCGGCGTCGGCTTCATGACGATAACGGGCTTTCCGGGCAGCGAACTGCTGACCGGCGAGAACCGCGCCCGGCTGCTCCGCATATTCAGCCTTCCCGACGACCGCAAGGCTGACCTGCTGCGCTGGAACTTCGACAACACCAGATCCAACTTCTATCGCGGCTGGTTCCCGCTGCAGCCTACGGCGATTTCCTACAAGGAAGGCATAGATATGGGGCCGGACGTCGCCCATGCGGATGCCGCCTTCGATCCGAACGATCCGTTGTGCGAAGCTACGCCGCTGCCGAACGAGCCGGAACTTCCCGGATGGCGGGACGCGGCAGCCGACTATTACAGGGCGATGGAAAAGGTCGGCAACACGCTGATGCGCGCCATCGCCCGCGGCCTCGACCTGCCGCAAGACACGTTCGATGCCTATTTTAAGGACGGAATCTCGACCCTGCGCCTGATCCGATATCCGCTGCGCGATGCGAAAGCCGCGGTCGATCTCAGCGGCCCGGACTATTCGGTCGTCCACAAAGGCGAGACGCGCACAATCATCGGGAAGGAACATGTCGATTCCGGTTTCGTCACGCTGCTGGCGCAGGACGGCGTGGAAGGCCTTCAGGCGAAGGACCATGGCGGCGAATGGATGGACGTGCCGCCGGCCGATGGAACGCTTGCGGTCAATTTCGGCCAGTTGCTCGAGCGCTGGACCGGCGGCAGGGTGCGCGCCACCTTGCACAGGGTGATCGCCCCGGACCGGGCGCGCTACTCGATTCCGTTCTTTTACGAGCCTCGCGTCGACGCCGACATAACGCCTCTGCCGGTTCCGGGCGCTACGCCTTTCGAGCCGTTCCTTTACGGCGACTATCTGTGGGAAGCGGCAACCAATTTCGTTGAAATGCGTGGCATCAAGCATTTGCGCAAGCCGCGCCGCGCCAAGGCATCTTGAGTGCGGAAATCGGGTTTCAGGGCTTTTCAGCCGGAAACAATGCGCGGCTCGAATCGTTCTCGAACATGAATGCAGGATGAACCGCGGCTTCGGGGAGCGTTCAGGCAAGGGCTGCTAGATTGTGCTCGAACATAAGCGTCAAGCGGTGCGACGGACGCACCGCAACGAAGCCGAGCCGGGTGTAACGTCCCTTCCTCCCGGGTCGACAGAGGCCGGAAACCTGCCAAAAGCAGCTTCCGGCCTCCTTTTGCCCGTTCCGGCCCGCGGAATTCCTTTGCTTTTGCCCACTATCACCCTATCACCTTCGGCAATGCCGCTTGGGGATACCCAACACCTTGAATCTGCGCATGATCCTTCTCGACAACCGATTTCGGTTTTCGAGGGCATGCCCAAGCCGCCACAGTGGACGATGAAGACTCTTTTCCATGAGCTTCCGGGCAATCCCGCCCCGGAAAACGCCTCGACAGGACGTTTCACCACAAGCGACGGCAAATCGCTCCGCTATGCCTGTTTCTTGCCCTCGGCGCGCCCGTTCAAGGGAACGGTCGTCGTGCTCCCGGGACGCAACGAATGCATCGAGAAATATTTCGAGACGATCAGCGACCTGACGGCGCGTGGCTTGGGTGTCGCGATCTTCGACTGGCGCGGGCAAGGGGCGTCGGTCCGGCTGATCAAGGATCCCCAGCGCGGCTATGTGCGCAGTTTCTTCGACTACGCCAACGACCTGGACCAGTTCTTCACCGAGATCGTGCTGCCCGACTGCCGCGGCCCCTATTATGTGCTCGCCCATTCGGCGGGAGCGCTGGTGGCGCTTCTGGCGGCGCCCTCCATGGCGAACCGTGTCCGCCGCATGGTGCTGATCGCCCCCTTCCTGATGGTGACGGGCGTTTCGCTGACGCTTGGCACCATCCGCCGGCTGGCGACGGCGCTTTATTATCTGGGCTTTGGCCGGTTTTACGTCACAGGCGGGCCGCGCCCGCTCGAGCGGTACCCTTTCGCCTCCAACAAGCTTACGTCCGACCCGGCGCGCTATGCGCGAAACTGCGAGCTTTACGAGGCCCATCCAAATCTTGGGCTTGGCGGCCCGACGGTCGCCTGGATACACGCCGCGGCGGAAGCGTCGGTGACCGTCCAGGATCCGGAGTTCCTCGCGAAGATCCAGACGCCGATCCTGATCGTCGCGGCAGGCGCCGACGAGGTCGTGGCCAACCGGCCGATCGAGGATCTGGCGCTAAGGCTGCGCAACGGCTCGCTGCTGACGATCGACGGCGCCCGCCATGAGATCCTGCAGGAAGCCGATATTTTCCGCGAACAGTTCTTCGCCGCTTTCGATGCCTTCGTGCCGGGAAGCGGCGGCTGACTGATCAGCCCTCGTGCAGCAGTTTCAGCGCCGCATCGTGCAGCTTGGGTGAGCCGGCGGCGACGATCTCGCCGCCGTTCTCGGCGGGGTCTCCGTCCCAGTTGGTGATCTTGCCGCCGGCCTGCTCGATGATCGGGATCAGCGCGACGATGTCATATGCCTGCAGGCCCACCTCGACGACCAAGTCGATATGGCCGGCGGCGAGCATTGCGTAGGCGTAGCAGTCGGTCCCGTAGCGCGACAGCCGGACCGCAGCCTCCAGCCGGTTGTAGGATTCCCGGCGGCCACCCAGGAACAGCGCCGGTGTTGTCGTGCATAGCGTCACCTCCGCAAGCGCGCCTACTTTGCGCGTCGCCAGCTTGCGCTCGCCGCCCGGGCCTTCATAGAAGGCTCCGCCCTCGTCGGCGCGGAAAAGCTCGCCGATGAAGGGCTGCGACATCATCCCGGCGACCGCGTCGCCGTCGACGGTGAGGCCGACAAGCGTACCCCAGAGCGGAACGCCGGAGATGAAGGAACGCGTGCCGTCGATCGGATCGATCACCCAGATGTGGCTGCTTGCGGCGTTTTCGGAGCCGAATTCCTCGCCGAGTATGCCGTGATCCGGATATTGCTCGCGGATGACCGCGCGAATCGCCTGCTCTGCCCGCTGGTCCGCCTCGGTGACCGGATCGAACCCGGCCGAAAGCTTGTTGGAGACCGCCCCTTGCCCGCGAAAGCGCGGCAGGGTTTCGGCGGCGGCGGCTTCGGCGACACGCCGCATGAACTCGGCACTGACCTTCAAAATCCCACCTCCCGACACCCGAATCACTTTGGCCGACTATAGCCGTGCTCGCGTCGATGCATGGCCCTTGCAGGGATTAATCAGACAATTTGGCGCGCTTCGGTGTTGCGCGGGCGCAACATTTCACGCTTCTTTGACCGATCTCCACATCATTATGAATTAAATATTCATGTATGCGCTTGACATTTGTGCAGCGCACAATAAATTTTAGGTCGGACAGGTTCTCCTGTCTATGCCCTCCTTGGGCGTTTCCTCCCTAGACTTCGACCGCGTTGTGCAAACAACGCGGTCTTTTTTCGGCCAGCGTGCAGCCGGTCGGGCGTGGCTATTCGGCCGCCAGCGGCAGGTCGCCGAAATTGTGGTCGGGCATCCCCATCAGATCGGCACAGAACCGCGCGAGATCGTCCGCCAGCGCATCGAAGCCGGACGATTTCTGCAATGTGCGCTCGTTCATGTAGAGGCCGCGATTAACCTCGATCTGCAACGCGTGGAGGCGTCGCGCCGGACGGCCGTAATGTTCGGTGATGAAGCCGCCGGCATAGGGCTTGTTGTGGGCGACGGTGTAGCCCATGGAAGTCAGGAGGCCGATGGCCGTCTCGGTCAGCCCCGGCGCGGCGGAAGCGCCGAAGCGGTCGCCGACGATGAAATCCGGCCGCATCCCGGCGTCTCCGACGCGAACGCTCGCCGGCATGGAGTGGCAATCGATCAGAACGCCGTAGCCGAAGCGCGTATGGGTGCGCGTCAGAAGCTGCTTCAGGGCATCGTGGTAGGGCTTGTAGACGGCCTCGATGCGCGCCACCGCCTCGTTGAGCGGCAGGCGGCCCGCATAGATGTCCAGCCCCTCGCCGACCAGCTTCGGCACCGTGCCGAGACCGCCGGCCACGCGGGCGGAGCGGATGTTGGCGAAAGGCGGCACCGGCTCGAAGAACATGCGCGGGTCGAGTTCCCACGGCTCGCGGTTCACGTCGAGATAGGCGCGCGGGAAATTCGCCGCCAACATCGGCGCGCCCAGCGCGACGGCGCTTCCGAACAGCTCGTCGACGTAGCAATCCTCGGAACGGCGGATCGCATTGCGGTCGAGCCGGATCATGGCGAGGAAGCGGTCGGGGTAGTGGCTGCCGCTGTGCGGGGAGTTGAAGACGAACGGCACGCGCTGTTCGGCGGCTATGCGGATGTCGAACGGCGCCCTCGCCGAGAAGTCGTCGGCGGCCGTCATCGGCTGCACCATGCCCGCAAAATGCGTTCCATCATGCTTTCGAAACTGCCATCTGAAGCAACGGACGTCCAGATGGAATCGGCTCCGTTTTTTCGGACAGCGAGGCAATCTTGCCGGATGCCCGCTGCATTGGCGCAAAGGCGGTGTTCACGGGCGCCACCGCGCATTCACTTGATCTTTACCGTCGGCTCTTCATATAGAGATGGTTAACCAGCCTGGCTGCAAGCAGTTCTTGCAGGTGATTCGGACGGGAAAACATGGCACGCATACTTCTGGCTGAAGACGACGACGACATGCGTCGGTTTCTGGTCAAGGCGCTTGAACGCGCCGGCTATGACGTCAGCGATTTCGACAACGGGGCAAGCGCCTACGAGCGGCTGCGCGAAGAGCCGTTCTCGCTGCTTTTGACCGACATCGTCATGCCGGAAATGGACGGCATCGAGTTGGCGCGGCGCGCGACCGAGATCGATCCCGACCTGAAGGTGATGTTCATCACCGGCTTCGCCGCGGTGGCGCTCAACCCCGACTCCAAGGCGCCGAAAGACGCCAAGGTGCTGTCGAAGCCCTTCCACCTGCGCGATCTGGTCAACGAGGTCGAAAAGATGCTGCAGGCCGCCTAGAGTGCATTGATATTCAGGTGATGCCGGCCTGCAAATGGCGGCTTTCTGCGCTTCCCGTACTCACGTACCCGAATGTACGCTCCGTTCCGGTTCTCGAAATCCACCATTTTCGGCTCGGCCTAACCTGAATCTCAACACACTCTACCGTTTTTCCCACCGCCAGCTGCCAGCGGCAAATAGCCGGCCATTCGATCATTCTCGCTATTGACGCGCTCGGCCATAATATGGTGTATGCGCGGCTTCGGATGGGCGTGTAGCTCAGCGGGAGAGCACTGCATTGACATTGCAGGGGTCACAGGTTCAATCCCTGTCACGCCCACCATCCTAGTCCCAAATTTCCGCCATTCGGCAGCGACCGCCGCCAGGCCGGTGTTGGCTCTCACCATCTCGCGGCCAGCCTCGTGCTCTGCGGCGGCCGCCGCTGTCAGCGTTCCTTTGCCTCATCGCTGAGCCGCCGCACGATGTCGACAGTATTGCGGATGTCGGTTTCGCTGAGCTCCGCGCCCATGGTCGAGGCGATCGCCAGGAGCCGGGCGCTCAACTCGCGGTAATGCGCTTCACCCTTGGGCGTGAGGCTGACCAGCTTCGATCGCCGATGCCTCGGATTGTCGATGAACTCCACGAGCCCTTCCGCTGCCAGCTCGTCGGCCAACCGCTGCATGCGCTGGCGGCTGGTCGGTCGCATCTGGGCGATCTGCGGCACGGTGAGGGGACCGATCAGCGCCAGGCTGCGCATGAAGCCGAACGCGCCACCGCCCCAGCTCGTGATGAGCCCTGTCCTCTGGCCAACTGCCCGAATTCGAAAGAAGAATTGTGCTACTTCGAGCATCAGGTCCGCGATCGCCTCGCCCTTGCTCGTGGCGATCTGACTTCCCGCTTTCCCCTGTCGCACCGTCGCCATCCCGTTCCGCTCCATCGTTGCGATTGACACCCATGTTGTCAAACACTAGAATGACACCTGTATTGTCATCTTACGTCGATCCTGACCATCGTCGCAACGCTTGGCAAGTAGGAGAAGCCTATATGGGCTCTACCGACCAGCAGGCTAATGACGCCGCAGTGGCGCGGGGCATCGCACGGCCGCCGTTGCTCTATCTCGCGTGCCTGTTCCTAGGGCTTGTCCTGGATCGCATGCTTCCCTTGCCGCTCATCTTGCGGGAGGCCGGCCTCATCCGCTGGACCGTGGGCGGAGGGCTGGTCGTCGTCGGCATTGCGATCATGGCCACGGGAATTCGCAATTTCTCTCGCGCGGCGACCCTCGTGCGCTCCAACCAGCCCGTCCGCGCGCTGGTCGCAACCGGCATACATGCCTGGAGCCGCAATCCGATCTATGTCGGCATGCTCCTTATCTATGTCGGCATCGGCATAGCTGCGCTCAGCCCGTGGGTCCTTGTCCTCGCGCTGCCTCTCGTCATCATTCTGCGCTACGTCGTGGTCGCGCGCGAAGAAGCCTATCTCGAGCGGCGCTTCGGCGACTCCTACCGCGACTACAAAGCGCATGTCCGCCGTTGGCTGTAGCGCCGGCCCCGTTGACCGGTCTTGGAAGAGCCGGAGGCCGAATTGAGATTGGGCTTGGCCGTAGTCGTAATGGCATTGGCGCTGGCCTCCTGCGCCACGATCCCGACTCCACAGGAGGCCAACGACGCAGTACTCATACTCCGAAAATACGAGGGCTGGGCATGGGCCGCAGGCATCGTTCTCATATGGGCCGATCTGGTGTTGCCGGTCCCGCAGACCGTGGTTATCGCTGCTCTCGGCGTGGTCTACGGCACTGTGCTCGGGGGTCTCTTGGGCAGCGTCGGCCAGATCACTGGCGGCCTTCTGGGCTATGTTCTCATGCTCACCTCCGCACGGCGAATGGTGAAGCGCTTCGTTGGCCCCGAGCCATTGAATAGGATGGAGAGCTTGTTCGAAAGGAGCGGTGCGTGGGCGATCGTCCTCACCCGCAGCCTCCCCTACAGCATTCCGGAAGCCATGGTCTTTCTTGCTGGGCTATCGGGGATGCCGACGAGAAAATTCACGGCTGCATTGGCTTTGGGCAGCGTGCCCACCGCGTTTGTGTTTGCAGCGATCGGCGCCGGCTGGGCCGAGCGGCCGATTCTGGCGCTCCTGGTGAGCTACGTGCTTCCCATCCTGCTCCTGCCCGTTGTGCTTTTTCTCATGCGTCGCTGATCGTAGGACATGTCAACTACAATGCCTTGCCGCCCCGGCGACGGCGGATGTGCCGGCGTTCAACCCAGCCGGAGCGCCACGACGCCGGCGACGATGCAGAGCGCCGCGGCGACCCGCCAACCCGTCATCTTTTCGCGGAGCGCAAAGACGGAGATCAGCATGGCGAACAGGATCGAGGTTTCGCGCAGGGCCGCCACCGATGCGATCGGCGCCTTCGTCATCGCCCACATGGCGATCCAGTAGGAGGCGGCGCTCAGAAAGCCGGTGAGCACGCCGATATGCCATTCCGTCTTCATGATCGGAAGCAGGCTGCGCCCGCGGTAGTAGAACCCGATCGCCATCGAGACCAGCCCGTCGCAGAGGAACAGCCACGCGGAGTAGCTCGAGGCGGTGGCGGCGAGCCGGGCGCCGCTGCCGTCGGTCAGCGTGTAGCCGGTGACGAAGATCGAGGTGGTCAGCGCGAACCCGACCGCGCGGCGGTCGAGTTTGCCGAGCCGCCTGCCGCCGCGAAACGACATCAGCAGCGTGCCGGTCGACAGTAGCACGATGCCGAGGACCGCCAGCGGCTTCGGCAGTTCCGCAAGCAGGAAGATCGCGCCGACCGTGGTCATCAGCGGCGCCGCACCGCGCGCCAGCGGATAGGTTTGTGCCAGGTCGCCCGCCTCGTAGGCCATCACCAGAAACAGCCGGTAGCCGATATGGATCGCGAGGGAGGCGGCGATGAACGGCCAGACGTCAGCGCCCGGAAATTCGACGAAGGGAATGACCGGCAATGCGGCGAGGCTCATGCCCAGCGAGGTCAGCGAGATCGAGGCCAAGCGGTCGCCGCGCATCCTGATCAGCGCATTCCACGCGGCATGCATGGCAGCCGCGGCCAGCACCGCGAAGAACACGGCGAGCATCATTCAGGCGCCGCCGTGATCCGAAAAGACGGACGGCTGGGATCCTGCGGCGCGATTGCCATACGGGAACCGTGGGCTCCGTGAATATGGTAGCTGACGAGCTTCACGCGAAAGTCCCCTGCCCTTTCGCAGTACGCCTTCGGTATTTTAGCTGGCAATAGAAGTGGCGGGGCGAGGCTTGGGCCAAGGGCTACCGCCCGGCGCGCCACGCGGCCACTCGCATTCACAAGCGTCCGATCCTCCCTCAGGTGGGAGGGAAGGTAGCGTTACTGCAGCACGAGAAGATCGGACGCGGCAAACGTGATGTTCGCCGTTTCGCCGACCACGGGCGGTGGCGTAGCCGGGCTGTTGAAGGTGTCGAGCGACAAGGCGTTCTTGCCGACGCCGACCCGCACGCGGATGACGGAACCGAGGAAGCTCACGTCGGAAATCTCGCCGGCGATGCTTGAATCGCGGCCGGGGTGGCTGCCGACTGAAATCGCCTCGGGGCGCAGCGCAAGCGAAATCTCGTCGCCGGCCGCCTTTCCGTCGAGCGCGCGCTTCAGCGCTATCTCGCTGCCGTTGATGCTCACCGTACCGCTGGCAGGGTCGGACACCGTGCCTTCGAGGATATTGAGCGTACCAACGAAGGAAGCCACGAAGCGCGTGGCCGGCTTGTTGTAGATCTCGAACGGCGTGCCGACCTGCTCGGCCTTGCCGCCATACATTACGACGATGCGGTCCGACATGGACAGCGCCTCTTCCTGGTCGTGCGTGACGAAGATGGTGGTAATGCCGAGCTTCTTCTGGATGGAACGGATTTCCTCCCGCAGCGACACGCGGACCTTGGCATCGAGCGCGGACAGGGGCTCGTCGAGCAGCAGCAGCTTCGGCTTCGGCGCCAGCGCGCGGGCGAGCGCGACGCGCTGCTGCTGGCCGCCCGAAAGTTGATACGGATAGCGGTCGCCGAACTCCGGCAGCTTGATGATCGACATCATCTCGGCGACGCGCGCATCAGACTCGGCCCGGGGAACGCCCGCAACTTTCAGCCCGAAGCCGATATTTTGCGCGACCGTCAGGTTCGGAAACAGCGCATAGGCCTGGAACACCATGCCGATGTCGCGCTGGTTCGGCTTCAGATTGGTGACATCCTTGCCGCCGACCATCACCATGCCGGCGCTGGGCTCCTCAAAGCCGGCGACGATGCGCAGCATCGTGGTCTTGCCGCAGCCGCTCGGCCCGAGAAAGGAAACGAACTCGCCGCGCTCGACGTCCAGGTTGAAATCCTGGACCACGGTGGTCGCGCCGAAGGCCTTGCGGACGTTCTGGATCGAGAGGAAGGTTTCGGCCATGGGCTGGACTTTCAGTGCGACGGGTTGTTGGCCGATTTCGGCGCGAACCTGGAGAGAAGCTGGATGACCGCCATGCAGCCCCAGGTGATGGCGAAGGCGATGACCGCCAGCGCCGCCGGCTCGTAGGCGCGGTTGGCGCCGATGTTCTGCAGGTACGGGCCGAAGGCCGGGCGGTTGAGCAGGCTCGCCATGGTGAACTCGCCGGTCACGATGGCGAAGGTCAGGAATGCGCCCGAAAGGACCGCTATCAGCACATTGGGCAGAATGATGCGTGCAATTATGGTCGTCCAGCCGGCGCCCAGTATCTGCGCCGCCTCGGTGAGTGTGCGCACGTCGATTGTTCTCAAGCCCGTGTCGACGGCTCGATACATATAGGGCAGCGCCAGCGTCGCGTAGCCGATGATCAGCAAGAGGTCGGTGCCGCGTCGCGTCGCCAGGAAAGGAAGCGGCGATGACGAGCCGTACATGCGGATATAGCCGAACACGATGACGATCGCCGGGATGATGAGCGGCAGGAGCGTGATAAACTCGACGACGGGCCGGATATGCGGCATGCGCAGCCTGATCCAGTAGGCCGTCGGCACCACAAGCAGGACCCCGAGCAGAATGGTGAAGCAGGCGACCACGACAGAATAGCCGAAGGTTTCGTGGAAACGGGGATCGCCGAACACGACGCGGTAGGCGTCGAAGGAGTACTCGCCGCGTCGCATCCGCAGCGAGAATTCGAACGTCGCGATCAACGGGATGAAGAAATAGGCCGCGCCGACCGCGAAGGTGAGCCAGGCCCAGAAACGCCCGGTCTTCATTTCAGCCACCTTTCGCTGCGCGTCCGGAACCAGATGTAGAACACGTTGGCGAGGCCGGTGACGAAGATCATGCCGAATGCGAGCGCATAGCCGAGATGCGGGTTGTGCAGCACATCGCCGCGTATCTGCGCATAGAGCAGGATCGGCACGATGTTGAGCGACGAACCGGTGAGCGCATAAGCCGTGGCAATGGCTCCGAAGGAATTGGCGAAAAGCAGGATCACCGTGCCGAGGAAGCTGGGCCACAGGACGGGTATGGCGACCATACGCCAGTATTGGAACTGGGTCGCGCCGAGGGTGGCGGCGGCCTCGCCCCATTCCTTCTTCAGCCCGTCGATAGCCGGCGTGATGATGACCACCATCAGCGGAATCTGGAAGAACAGATAGGTGAGCGTCAGGCCCCAGAAGGACAGGATATTGAAGCCGAGGGCATATATGTCGATGCCCCAGGCCCTGAGGAGGACGGTGACCAGGCCGAGGCGGCCGAGCGTGGCGAGGAAGGCGAAGGCCAGCGGAACGCCGGCAAAATTGGAGGCAACGCCTGAAAACGTCATCGTGGCCGAGCGTACCCAGGGGGGCAGTCCTCCGCGCACGATGGCGATGGCGATGGCGAGCCCGACAAGCGCCCCGAGCAATGCGGAAGCCAGGCTGATCCTGATAGAGATCCAGTAGGCCGCGAGGATGGAAGGCTGGGAAAGCGCGACGATGTTTTCCAGCGTGAATTCGCCCTGATTGTTCTGGAATGCGCCGACGACCAGATAGATCGTCGGGAAGATCAGGAACATCAGCGCGAAGATGAAAAAGGGAGCGACGCCCAGCCACTGCGTCGGCAAACGGAAACTGCCGCCTGCAGTTTTTGCCGCGGCCGGCTCGATCGCTGTCTCGGTGTCGCTTAAATGTGCCATGGGGCTGGGCAGCAAATGGAATGCGGCGGGCGCGCCTTTCGGCTAACCCGCCGCATTCCGGATGCTTATTGCACGTTCGCGCCGACCACGGCGTCCCACTGCTTGGTGATGACTTCCTTGGCGGCCGCCTGATCCTCGAGCGTCGGGAACACGGCGGCTTCGTAGGAAGCGGCCGGCGGCAGCTTGTCGAGCATCTCCTGCGGGATCTTGCCGTTCTTGGCGAGATCGTTGAAGCGGATCGGGTGGCAATAGCCTTTCAGCCAACCGAGCTGACCCTCATCCGAATAGAGGTATTCCATCCAGAGCTTGGCCGCGTTCGGATGCGGCGCATAAGCGCTGATCGCCTGGACATAGACGCCGGCGACCACCCCGGTCTTCGGCACAACCACGTCGACCGGCGGGTTGCCCTTCAGCGTGTCGCGGCCGGAGAGCGCATTATAATCCCAGGTGATCAGGATTGGGGTCTGGCCCTGCGCCAGAGTCGCCGCCTTGCCGATGACCGGCACGAAATTGCCCTTGGCGTTCAGTTCCTTGAAGAAGGCGAGGCCCTTCTCGGCGGCCGATGCGGCATCCGTGGCGCCGGAGCCGAGACCGGCCGCATAGACGCCCTGGATCGCCTGGTTCGAGGCGCGCGGATCGCCGGCAAGCGCCACGGCATTCTTGTATTCGTCCTTCAGGAGATCGGCCCAGTCTGCAGGCGGATTGGGTACCAGATCCTTGTTCACCTCGAACGACAGCACGCCGTAATAGTCGCCGTACCAATGGCCTTCAGCATCCTTGGTATCGTCAGGGATCGTGTCCCAGGTCGAGACCTTGTAGGGCTGGATCAGGCCTTCCTGCTTGGCGGACGGTCCATAGGAAAGACCGACGTCGATCACGTCAGGCGCTTGCGGGCCCTTGTTGTCCTTGTTGGCCTTGATCGCCTCGATCTCGTCGCTCGAGCCGGCGTCCGGATTGAGTTCGTTGACGGTGATTTCCGGATACTTGGCCTTGAAGCCGGCGATGACCTCGCCGTAGCCGCACCAGTCATGCGGCAGCGCGATTGTGGTCAGCTGACCTTCAGCCTTCGCGGCGGCAACCAGTTCGTCCATGGTCTGGGCAGAGGTAATTGCCGTCGCTGCCATAAGCGATGCGGCGGTAAGGGAAAGGACCTTTCCCGTAAACTTGAACATGTGTTCTCTCCATTGAACTGACGCCATTGGACGCCTGCGATGCGGTTACCGGCATTCGATGACAGACAGATGAAAATGCGGCCGCCCGGACCCCCCAGGCGGGAAAAAGTTAACTACTTTTCTATGCTTGTGGCAATCGCGGCCATTGTTTTCCGGCTAACGATTTTCGCCTGTTCGATTTTGTTCCCCTCCTTCATTTTCGAGTTCTAACCGGCAGAGCCCTGCACTGCGCCGGCGATCGAATTGTCGAGCAGCACCAGCGCCGCTTTCCGCGTCAGCTTCACCGGGTTTCCGCCTGCCGTCGGATCGACGATCGCCATGTCGGCGATCAGCGCCTTGCGCTTCTTGTCCATGTCGAGCCCCTTGATCAGACCCGGCAACGCATGCGGCACGCCCAGTTCCTTGCGCAGCTTGAGCACGGCCCTGGCGAAGCCGTCGAACCCGCCCTTGATGCCGATATAGGCGGCGAGCCGCGCGATGCGCTCTTCGACCGCGTCGCGGTTGAAGGCGAGCACGTAGGGCATGAACACTGCGTTGGTCATGCCGTGATGGGTGTCGTAGAGAGCTCCTATCGGGTGCGACAGCGAGTGGATGGCGCCGAGGCCCTTCTGGAAGGCGGCAGCACCCATGGCGGCGGCGCTCATCATATGGGCGCGGGCCGTCAGATCCTTGCCGTTGGCATAGGCCTTTGGCAGGTTCTCGAATACGAGCCTTATCCCCTCGACCGCGATGCCGTCAGCCATCGGATGATAGCCCGGCGCGCAATAGGCCTCGAGGCAATGGGCGAACGCATCCATGCCGGTTCCCGCAGTGATGAAGGGCGGCATGCCGATCGTCAGTTCCGGATCGGCGATGACGATCGCGGGCAACAGCTTCGGATGGAAGATCACCTTTTTGGTGTGCGTTTCCTCGTGGGTGACGACGCCGGCCCGGCCGACCTCGGAGCCGGTTCCTGCCGTCGTGGGCACGGCAACGATCGGCGCGATGGCGTCGGAATCGGCGCGCGTCCACCAGTCGCCGATATCCTCGAAATCCCAGACCGGCCGCGTCTGGCCGGCCTGGAAGGCGATCAGCTTGCCGAGGTCGAGGCCCGACCCGCCGCCAAAGGCGATGACACCGTCATGCTTGCCCTTTTTGAAGACCGCGATGCCGGCGGTGAGGTTGGATTCGACCGGATTGGGCTTCACGTCCGAAAACACGCCGTAAGGGATCCTGGCGTCGTCCAGCAGCTTCAGCGTGCTGGCCACGACCGGCAGTTTCGCCAGCCCGGGATCGGTGACGAAGAGCGGCCGTTTGATGCCGGCGGCAGCGAGCGCGTCCGGCAATTCGGAAATGCGCCCCGCGCCGAAGCGGACGGTGGTCGGGTAGTTCCATTTGGAAACGAGTTTGGGCATCAATGCTCTTTCGAAAAAAATCAGATTGTTTCGCGCAGGTGATACGATTTCGGCCGGGTCAGGTTCTCGTAGCCGACGACCGACATGGCGCCGCCCTTTCCGGTGTCCTTGACCCCCGTCCAGACTAGGCCGGGATCGACATAGTCGCAGCGGTTCATGAACACCGTGCCGGTCTCGATCCGGTCGCCGATCGCGGCGGCGCGGTCCGTGTCGGTGGTCCAGATCGAAGCGGTCAGGCCGTACGGGCTGTCGTTCATCAGCGCGATGGCTTCCTCATCGTTGCGCACCTTCATGATGCCGACGATCGGACCGAAACTCTCCTCGCGCATGACGCTCATCTGGTGGTCGACATTGGTCAGCACTTCCGGCGCCAGATAGGGCGAGCCTTCCTTGTCATTGTCGACCTTCATGCCGACGTGCGCGGTCGCGCCCTTGCGCAGTGCCTCGGCCTTCTGCTCGCGGATGAAATCGGCGAAGCGGGCCTGCGCCATCGGCCCCATCGTCGTCGCCTGGTCGAGCGGATTGCCGACCACGTAGTTCTTTGTCTCGGCGATGAAGCCCTCGACGAATTCATCGTAGACCTTCTCGTGGACGTAAACGCGCTCGATGCCGCAGCAGCACTGGCCGGAATTGTAGAAGGCGCCGTCGACGAGATTGGCAACGGCATGATCGAGCTTCACGTTGGGAAGCACATAGGCCGGATCCTTACCGCCGAGTTCGAGGCCGAGCGTCATGAAGGTTCCAGCCGCCGCCCGCTCGATGGCTCGTCCGCCGGCGACCGAGCCGGTGAAGTTGACGTGGTCGATCTTGCCGGAGCCGAGCAGCTTCTCGGTCTGCGAATGGTTGAGCACGATGTTCTGGAACACGCCCTTCGGCAGGCCGGCCTGTTCGAAGGCCTTGGCGAAGCGCTCGCCGACGAGCAGCGTCTGTGCGGCGTGCTTGAGGATCACGGCGTTGCCGGCCATCAAGGCCGGAACGATCGAGTTGACCGCGGTGAGATACGGATAGTTCCACGGCGCGATGACGAAAACGACGCCGAGCGGCTCCTTCTTGAGGTAGCGGCGAAAGCCCGGCCGGTCCTCCGGAACGTAGGGCGCCAGCGCCTTCTCGGCGAGCGCCACCATGTAGCGGGTGCGCTCTTCGACGCCGCCCTTTTCCCCGCCGTAGCGCGTCGGCCGACCCATCTGCCAGGCGAGTTCAGGAACGATCTCGTCGTTCATGGCCAGCAGAGCCTCGAGGAAGGCGAGCAGGTATTTGCCGCGCTCGGCGATGGACGTCTGCGCCCAGTCGACCTGCGCCGCCCTCACCCGCTCGACGGCTGCATTGACCGCCTGATCGGTGGCGACCGGCCGCTCGGCATAGATCGAGCCGTCGATGGGCGATTTGAGCTTTATGGTTTCCGTCATGTCGTCCTCGTATTCTTCTTGTTCTTGAGCCGATCAGTACCGCTCGAACCCGCGATGCAGCTCCCAGTCGGTGATGCGGCGGTCGTATTCGAGCTGTTCCCAGCGGGCCGTGTGGACGTAATGTTCGATCACGTCTTCCCCGAATGCTTCTTGCAGCATCTGCGACGTCGCCAACGTCTCGGTCGCCTCGCGCAATGTCTTGGGAATTTCCGGCAACTGGGAGGCCTGGTAGGCGTCGCCGACGAAAGGCTTCTGCAATTCCAGCTTCTCGTCGATGCCGGCCAGTCCGGAGGCGATCAGCGCGGCGAAGGCGAGATACGGGTTCAGGTCGGCGCCGCCTATGCGGCATTCCATGCGGATGCCCTTGGTGCCCTCGCCACAAAGGCGGAAACCGGCTGTGCGGTTGTCTTCGCTCCACATGATCTTCGTCGGGGCGAATGTGCCGGACTGAAAACGCTTGTAGGAATTGATGTAGGGCGCCAGGAACCAGGTGAATTCCTTGGCGTATTTGAGCTGGCCCGCGGCCCATTGCTGGCCGAGCTCGCTCAGCGTCCATTCGCTGTTCTTATCGTAGAACAGCGGCGTCTTGCCGTCGGCGCTCCATAGTGAATTGTGAATGTGGCTGGAATTGCCGGCGAGGCCGTAATTGTACTTGGCCATGAAACTGATGGCCTTGCCCATGCTGTCGGCGATTTCCTTGGCGCCGTTTTTCAGGATGACATGGCGATCCGCCATTTCGAGCACTTCAGCGTAGCGGACGTTGATCTCCTCCTGGCCGGGGCCCCACTCGCCCTTCGAATTTTCGATCGGGATACCGGCCGCCTCCATCTCATTACGCAGCCGGCGCATCACGCCTTCCTCTTTGGTCGTGATGCCGATCAAATAGTCGCCGATATAGGGCGAAGCCGTTTCGAGGTTTTGCCAATGTTTTGCACGAGCGGATTCATATGTTTCGCTGAAGAGGTAGAACTCCAGCTCGGACGCGAAATAGGCGAGATAGCCACGCTCCTGGAGGCGCTTCACCTGCTTGCGCAGGATCGCACGCGGCGAATGCGGCAGGTCGTCATGGGTATGGTGGTCGAGCACGTCGCACAGCAATAGCGCGGTCTTCTCCAGCCACGGAACGCGGCGGATCGTCGACAAATCGGGCTTCATGACGAAGTCGCCATAACCTTTCGACCAGCTTGCCGCCTTGTAGCCGGGGACGGGCTCCATATCGATGTCGTTGGCCAGCAGATAGTTGCAGCCATGCGTCTCATCATAGGCCGACTCGACGAAATATTTGGCCAGAAACCGTTTGCCGACGAGCCGTCCCTGCATGTCGACGGCGCAGGCGAGGACGGTGTCGACCTCGCCATCCGCAACCGCTTTCTTCAACTGATCGAATGAGAAATTTTCGGCCATTCTTTTGCCTACCCCGGTGATGAGATTTCAAAATCGACGATACTTTAAAGAACCGTGGCCGGCGTAACGCCGGCCACGGCAGGATGAAGGATGGCTCAGTGCCTTTCGCCGACAGCGCGTTCCGCCGCGGCGATCTCGGCTTGCCGCTTGGCGACCTCTTCGCCGATCGGCGGTCCCTTGAAGCGCGAGCGCTCGAAGCCGTACCAGACGATGCCGGTGACGATCAGGAAGCCCACGGTAATGTAGAGCGCCCAATCGTTAGGCGGCTGGATGCCGATCACGAAGATCAGGACCATAGCAATGATGGAGAGCACGGCAAACAGCTTGAACATGCCTTCGCCGAGGTTCCACGGACCCTGCTTGTCCCATTTCGACGTGCCCCAGGCCATCAGGCCAAGCGTGATCGGAATGATGAAGGAGAAGAACAGGAAGATAACCGTGCAGGACACGACGATCGTATAGACCGGCGTATCGCCGATAGAGACGAGCGAGGAACCCCAGACGAAGAGGACTGCCAGGATCGAGCCCGTCCAGATCGCGGCCACCGGCGTGCGATAGGTCGGGCTGACTTTCGCGAGAGCCGAGGAAGCCGGCAGGCCACCGTCGCGCGAAAATGCAAAGATCATGCGTGAAGCCGAGGTGACGGTCGCGAGCCCGCACAGCCATTGCGCCACGAAGATTGCGAGATAGAGAATATTCTTGACGGCCGGATTGACCTGCTGGTCCATGCCCCAGAAGAACACGTTCCAGCCCTGCGTCGCCGCCTCGTCCATGCTGGGCAGCATGAGCACGAACGCGCAGAGCATGATGTAGCCGAACAGCGCCGACCAAAGCACCGAACCGATCATCGCCCGCGGAACGGAGTGCGCGGCCTTGAGGGTTTCCTCGGATGTATGCGCCGAGGCATCATAGCCGGTGATCGTATAGATCGGCATCAGCAGCCCGAGAAGGAAAATCCAGGTCGAGGATGTCGCCGGCCAGACATTGCCGCCGGTCTCGCCCGAGTAGTTCCCAAAGGTGAAGAGCCTGCCGAACTCCCAGGTATCGGCAGCCGCGAGGCAAACCAGCGCCAGCGCAATTGCGGTGGCAAAGATCAGGTAGCCGGAAAAGTCGGTCAGCTTTGCCGTGAGCCCGATGCCCATGTGGTTCACGAGCGCCTGGAGGCCGGTGATGATCGCCAGGAAGATGATACGGGTGGTTGTCGTGTCCTCAAGCCCCAGCGCGCCGCCGAAGGCGCCCATGAAGAAGTAGTAGGTGCCGACATTGATGGCGCCGAGAACGGTGATGAGGCCGAGAAGGTTGAACCAGGCGGTGAGCCAGCCGGTGAAGCGGTTGCCGAGGATCGAACCCCAGTGATAGAGGCCGCCCGCGGTCGGGTAGGCCGAGCTGATCTGCGCCATCGCAACGGCAAAGACCAGCGAGATAAAGCAGCCGAGCGGCCAGCCGATACCGATGGCGGCGCCGCCCGCGCCCGATGTCGCCTGCGCCAGCGAATTGATGCCGCCGGATAAAATGCAGATGATCGAGAACGATACGGCGAAGTTCGAGAACTGACTCATCCGCCGTTCGAGTTCCTGGGCATAGCCCATGCCGTGGAGGATTTTCATATCCTCGCTTTTGTCGACGTCAGTGTATTCTGTCATTTCATGTCCCCTTTGTTATCAAGTTGACTGTTCGACCGAACGTTGCATCCCGATCCGGGCGGCGGTTCTTCTGCCCGCTTCGGGCTCCAGATTCGAAAAAATTCCTGTGAGCATATCCGCCCATTTCCGCTGCCCGATTTCCTCGGCGATTTCGTCGTTGCGGATTTCGATCATGGCGCAGGCGAGCCCGCGCGAACGCCCGTGGCGCTCCAGCGTGAAATACACGCGGTCGGCCGGCGAATAAGGCTCGTTGTCGCCGACGACGATGCCGCCTGACGACTTCAGCGCGGCGATCAACGGATCCGCGATGCTCCGGTCGTCGTCATGCAGGATGCCGATGTGCCAGGGCCGCTTCACGTTCTTGTAAACCGGCGTGAAGGAATGGACCGAGATCAGCCTGGTATCGCGCCCTTGGGAAAGCCGGTCCTCGACTAGTGCTTCGACTGCTTCGTGAAAGGGCTGCCATGACAGGGCGATACGGGCCTCGCGATCCTGGGGCGAAAGGTCCGCGTTGCCAGGAACAACCGTCGTTTCGCTGACCGGGCAGACTAGGTCGGGCGCTTCGAGCGGGCGGTTACAGTCGATCAACAGACGTGAAAACCGGGATTCGACCAGCGCCGCATCAAGCGCCTTGGCCAGCCGGCGGGCGACCGGCAGCGCGCCCGGATCCCAGGCGATGTGGCTTTCGAGCTCGCGCTTTCCGAGCCCGAAGCCGCCGAACTGTTCGGGAATGAAATTCGAGGCATGATCGCAAATGACGACGATCGGACTACGACCGTTGCGGTTCGTGATCCGGACGGCATTGGAGGTTGCGTGCTCTGCTGGCAGCGCGGGTTCCATTCTCGTCGTCGTCCCCTGAAGCGCCGTATCGTATGTTACGTATTTTGTATCATTGCGCCTCGATGGATGATTTCATACACATTCGGAAAGTTTGTCAAACGCGTTCGCGCGCGTTGACCAGCGAAAGATGGGGACATCCGCCAAGCCATGATCGGCCGCGGGCCGTGGGAGGGTTCATGGCGTCGAGCATTGCCGAACTGATCGCCGATCGCATTGATGCAATGCCGGCCGGCGAGCGCCGGGCGGCGCAGACGCTTATCGCAAGCTATCCCATGATCGGGCTGAAGACTGTCGCCGATTTCTCGCTGCAGGCGGGCGTCAGTTCGCCCACCATTCTCCGCTTCGTTTCCCGCCTCGGTTTCCAGAACTATCCGGAATTCCAGTCGGCGTTGCAGGACGAGCTCGCCGCGCAGTTGCAGTCTCCGCTTTCGCGCACTGCGTCGCCTTTGGCGACCGGACACGGCGAAGCCTCGCCCATGCTGGAAGCGACGCTCGAAAACATCCGCGAGACGTTCCGCCATGTCTCCGAAAAGCAGATGCGCGACATTGTCCTTCATCTTTCCAATCCGCGCGCCAAGACCTTCCTGATCGGCGGCCGCTTCACCGATCCGGTGGCGCGCTACATGGCGGCGCACTTGACCATCATCCGGCCCAATGTCTTTCATCTGACCGGCCAGGAAAGCAATTGGCGCGACCGGCTGATCGATATGGGCAAGCGCGACGTGCTCCTGATCTTCGATATCCGGCGCTATCAGGACAGCTTGGTCCGCTTCGCCGAGAAGGCGCATCAGCGCGGTGTTCAGATCGTGCTGTTCACCGACCAGTGGCTGTCGCCGATCGCCCGTTTCGCTCGCCACGTCGTCGCTGGGCGCACGGCGGTGCCCTCGCCGTGGGACTCGTCGGCGGCGCTCTTCGTCTTTGCCGAGGCGCTGATCGGAGAGGTGACGCGCGAACTCGAGGCCGAGAGCGCCAGACGCATCCGCGAGATGGAGAATCTGCGCTAAAATCAGACTTTCGTGATTTTGGTTAAGCCGCGCGCGGTGTGATATTACAGATATTTAAGGTGCGGACCGGCCTGCGAATTGTCATAAAGGCCGCGTACTGATTTCCGGGTGCTTTAGCGCCCGAAAGTTCCCCGGCTCGCTCTTCGGTACGGCAGAGGCCGGGTGGACCCGAAACCAATTGCCGACCGGAGTGCCGATGGCCGCCTGGAAACAATTTCTTATTGCCGCCGTCATCATGGTGGCGGCAGCCGCGGCCTGGGTGCGGTTTTTTCCCGGTGCGCCGGAAATGCTCGCAAGCTGGGGGATTGAATGGGCGTTGGCAGCTACGCCCAAGCCAGAGAGCCCAGCCGAAGGTAGCCGTCAGGGTCGCGGCGGCCCAGGGGTTAAGGCCGCAGTCGTCACTCGACCCGTCGTCCCTGCCACTATCAACGACAAACTGTCGGCGATCGGAACCGGTCGCGCCAACAAATCCGTCACCGTCAAACCCTATTCGGCCGGCCGGCTGACCGAACTGGTGGTCGCCTCCGGCAGCCGCATTCGCGCCGGCGACGTCATCGCCAAGCTCGATTCGGACGCCGAGGAGATTGCGGTCGACCGGGCGCGCATCGCCATGGCCGATGCGGAGGCGCGCGTCGAGCGCATCAAGGCGCTGCGCTCGTCCAACACCGCCACCGCCGTTCAGATGACTGAAGCAGAGCTTGCGCTCGGCAATGCGCGTCTTGCGGTCCGCGATGCCGAGCTTGCGCTCGCGCGCCGCTCGATTGTCGCCCCGATCTCCGGCATTGTTGGCATCCTGCCGGTGGAAGCCGGGAACTATGTCGCGACCGAAACGGCCGTCGCCACGCTCGACGACCGCTCCAGCATCATAGTCGATTTCTGGGTGCCGGAACGCTACGCGAGCGCCATCACCGTCGGCATGCCAATGAGTGCCACCTCGATCGCCCGTCCCAACCAGGTGTTCGAAGGCGCTGTCAGCGCGGTCGACAACCGCCTCGACGAGGCCAGCCGGACGCTGCATGTGCGGGCGCGCATCGGCAATCCCGATGATACGCTGCGGGCGGGCATGTCCTTCCAGGTCTCGATGCGTTTTGCCGGCGACACCTACCCGTCGGTCGATCCGCTGGCCATCCAATGGGGTGCGGACGGAGCGTTCGTCTGGGCGATTGGCGAGGACGGCAGGGCCAAGCGCACGCCGGTTCGCATCGTCCAGCGCAACACGGAGAGCGTCCTGATCGACGCGAACATACGCGCAGGCGTCGAAGTGGTCACGGAGGGCATCCACGTCGTTCGCGAAGGCGCCGAACTGCTGATCGCCGGCCGAGAACCCGCGGCATCGGCCATGCCGACGCCGCTCGCTTCCGGCAGCGGCTCCTGAGGCGCGCCATGGCCGCTAACCAGGACGCCAACGGCGAAAAAGGCATGACGGCGCTTTTCGTGCGCCGCCCGGTGCTGGCCTTCGTCTTGAACACGCTGATCGTGGTGGCGGGTCTGGCGGCCCTGGCCGGTGTCGAGATTCGGGAACTGCCGGATGTCGACCGACCCGTCATCTCCATTTCCACCGATTTCACCGGCGCCGCCGCGGAAACCATCGACCGCGAACTGACGGCAATCGTGGAAGGCGCGGTCTCGCGCGTGGCGGGAGTGGAGGCGATATCGTCGACCTCTTCCTTCGGCCGCAGCAGGGTCACGGTCGAGTTCGGCGACGATGTCGATCTCGATACCGCGGCCTCCGACATGCGCGACGCGGTGAGCAGGGTCCAGAACCAGCTACCCGACCTCGCCGACATACCGCGCATCGTGAAGGCCGACGCAAACGCGGATGCGGTGCTGCGCCTGGCCGTTACTTCACAGGATATGTCCGTCGAGGACATGACCGTGCTGATCGAGGATGAGGTGGTTGACGCTTTTGCCGCGGTTCCCGGCGTGGCCGACGTGCAAATCTACGGCAACCGCGACAAGATCTTCCGGGTGGACATCAATCAGGCGCGCCTCGCCGGCCACGGCCTGACCGTCGCCGATATCAGCAGCGCCCTCTCGTCAATGGCCTTCGACGCACCGGCGGGATCGCTGACCAGCAACACGCAGGATCTGGTCGTGCGCGCGACAGCCTCGCTGACGACGCCGGAGGCGTTCGAGAACATCATCATCGGTGACGGCCGCACCCGTCTGGGCGACGTCTCAACGGTCACGCTCGGTCCGGACATCGGCGAGTCCAGCCTGCGCGCCAACGGCGCCACCGGCATCGGCCTCGGCATCGTGCGGCAGGCTCAGTCCAACACGCTGGACATTTCCGAGGGCGTCCACGCTGCGGCGGCGAAGCTCAACGAGACGCTCCCCGAAGGCATGGAAATCCGCGTCACCAGTGACGACGCGACCTTTATCGAGGGCGCTATCCATGAGGTCGAGATCGCCTTGATTCTTTCGGTGTCGCTGGTGCTTCTCGTCATCTTCCTGTTCCTGTGGGATTGGCGCGCGACCCTCATTCCCGGATTCTCCATGCCGGTCGCGCTGATCGGGACCGTCGCGGCGATCTACTTGGCCGGCTTCTCGATCAACATCCTGACCCTGCTGGCGCTGGTCCTGGCCACCGGCCTCGTCGTCGACGACGCCATTGTCGTGCTCGAGAATATCGTGCGCAGGCGCAACCAGGGCATGGGCCCGCGCGCCGCCGCCGTGCTGGGTGCGAAGGAGGTGTTCTTCGCGGTGATCGCCACCACGGCGACGCTGATCGCCGTGTTCGTTCCCTTGTCCTTCCTGCCCGGCCAAACCGGCGGCCTGTTCCGTGAATTTGGCTTCGTGCTGGCGTGTTCAGTCGCCCTGTCCGCCGTGGTCGCGCTTTCGCTTTGTCCCATGCTCGCGTCGAGAATGCTTCGCGGCTATGCCGGCGAGGAGGAGCGGACCGGCGCTGCCGCGCGGGTCGGTCAAAGCCTCGCCGGTCTCTACCGCCGCATGCTTCGCGCCTGCCTGAACGCTCCCGCGCTTGTCGTCTTGGCTTCGGTCCTCTTCGGCGCGGCGGCGTTCGGTATCTCCGGCTCCATCCAGCAAGAACTCACTCCGCCCGAGGACCGCTCGTCGGCCTTCCTGCGCATCACCGCGCCGCAGGGCGTCAGCCTCGACTATCTGTCGCAGAAGATGCGCGAGATCGAACAGCTGGTTGCCCCCATGCGCCAATCGGGCGAGATTCGGAACACTTTCGGCATTGCCGGATCGAACAGCTCGTCCAATAGCGGCTTCATGGTGCTGTCTCTCGCGCCATGGCACGAGCGCGAGCGCACCCAGCAGCAAATCGTCGACGAGATCGAGAATTTGATGCGGCAGGTGCCGGGCGTAAGGGTCTTCGCCGCCCAGCCGAACAGTCTGGGCATCCGCGGCGCCGGCAGTGGCCTGCAATTCGCGGTCGCCGGCAACAACTACGCCGACCTTGGCAAGGCCGCAGCCTCAATCGTCGCGGAGATGGAGAAGGATCCCCGCTTCCAGCAGCCCAGGCTCTCCACCGACACCACCCAGCCGCAGCTTTCGGTGCGCATCGACCGCGAACGTGCGTCCGACGTCGGCATCGACATAGCCGGGCTGGCCGAAGCCATGCAGTCTATGCTCGACGGGCGCGAAGTCGGCTCGGTTTTCATTGACGACCGCGCCTATGACGTCAAATTCGTCTCGACCACCAACCCCATCAACGATCCGACGGACCTCGAGAATGTTTACCTTCGCGCCGGCGACGGCCGTTTCGTTCCGATGTCGACCATCGCCAGCCTGACCGAACAGGCGGTGCCGCCGTCGCTGGCGCGCGAGCAGCAATTGCGCGCCGTCGCCGTCACCTCAGCGTTGCGCGACGACTTTGCCCTTGGCGAAGCATACGAAGTCGCGCAGGAAATTGCCGCCCCGCTGCTGCCTGCCGGCAGCCGCATCATACCGCTCGCCGAAACGGCGACGCTGGGGGAACAGTCGAGCAGTATGTTCGCTGTCTTCGGCTTCGCCATCGTCATCATCCTGCTTGTGCTGGCAGCGCAGTTCGAGAGCTTTGTCAGCGCCATCATCATCATGGCGACGGTGCCGCTCGGCCTCGCCTGCGCGGTTTTCGCGATGCTGCTGACGGGGACCAGCCTCAATGTCTACAGCCAGATCGGCCTGGTCATGCTGGTCGGCATCATGGCCAAGAACGGCATTCTCATCGTCGAATTCGCCAACCAGCTCCGCGACAGGGGCATGGGCGTGCGCGAAGCGATCGAGGAGGCGTCGAACATCCGTTTGCGGCCAGTGCTGATGACCATGATCTGCACCATCCTGGGCGGCCTGCCGCTGGTTCTGGCCGCCGGCGCAGGCGCCGAGGCCCGCGTCGCGCTCGGCTGGATCATCGTCGGCGGGCTCGGCCTCGCGACCGCCTCAACGCTGTTCCTGACGCCGGTCGCGTATCTGCTGCTAGGCCGCTTTGTGACGCCTAAAATCGAGGAAGCGGCGCGGCTGAAGCGCGAACTCGATGAGGCCGCCTATACTGGCATGGAGCCGGCGGAGTAGCGCCACGGCTGCCGTGCCTGGGATTTTCCCCCACCGATAACGTTAACCGGGATGGCCCGTGCGGGGTCATGGAAGCACTTTACCCTTTGGCTGTCGCGAGATTGGTGCTGAGCTCGAAAGCAAGGTCCGATCCGTCGCTGTATGGCTGGAGCGCGGGTTCACTTTCCCTCACGATCGCCTCCACCACGCGCTTGCGTTCCTGATCGTCCATGTTCTTGCCCGCCGCGCTCAAGCCGACCAGCGCCATCGTATTCATTCGCAGGAAGGGCGCGCCGTCCCTGAAGCGCATGGTGCGCGATATCTTCCTTGACCGGACTTCGTGGAAGCCGGCGTCCCGCAGCAGCGCCTCAAGCGCGGCCGCATCTCCAAAGCTGTACCGTTGATCGGCGATGGCGCCCAGATGATGCTCCGCGATGCGGCGCAGCTCGCGAAAGAACGGGATTTCGTCGTCAGAACGCCACGTGGCCACCGCCAGCCTGCCTCCCTTCGTCAAAGCCCTCCGCATTTGCGCTGCCGCCGCCGGTTTATCGGGAAAGAACTGCAATCCCTGTTGGCAGACGACGACGTCGAACTGCTCACTGTCACGAAGAGGCAAGGAGCTGGCATTGCCCACCCGCCAATCGATGCGAGGCGCCACAGCGCGCGCAACGGCAAGCATATCCGGACTGACGTCGACGCCGACGATGTATCCGGCGTCGCCGAGGTGCTCCTTTGCGACGCGTGCGACTATTCCTGTGCCACAAGCGATATCGAGGACACGATCACCTGGAGACAACGCCAGCTCCTTGAGAGTCATTTCCGCCCACGGCCGAAAGAGAGGATCAACGAGCCACCGCTCGTACATTTCCGGGAACGTTTCTTGGTTCATGGCGTAACTGGGAAGGGTCATAACTATCCTCCACGAGAGTCGTCTCTCGGTTAGTAATGGAGACAGCTTTAATACCCGTCTGGTCAGCATGCCTGATCATTTTGGCACCGAAGCTTCTATGGCGACAGTATACCCCCTTTCGGGCTTTCCATTGTGCTGGTTATGCTAGCCAATCCACGGCTGACGACCGTTGCCGTTGGGCCTGGCGAGTTCCGCCGGAACGCACGTCAGGACTCGGCCAGCGGCACGGTCGCCGTCACGTCGGTTGACCAGTGGTCATCCGTCAGACCTTTTCCTGAGTGTGCTTCCTGAGTTCGGCCCGCGCGACCTGCCGCCGGTGCACGGCGTCGGGACCGTCGGCGAGGCGCAGTGTCCTCAGATGCGTCCAGGAGCGCGCCAGCGGCGTGTCCTGGCTGACGCCGGCGCCGCCGAACATCTGCACCGCCTCGTCGACGACCTTCAGCGCCACGCGCGGCGCGACCACCTTGATCTGGCTGATCCAGGGCGCGGCGGCGCGCGCGTCGTCCTGGTCGATCATCCATGCCGCCTTGAGGCAGAGCAGCCGCGCCATCTCGATCTCCATGCGGCATTCGGCGATGATGTCGAAATTCGCCCCGAGTTCGGCCAGCTTCTTGCCGAACGCCTCGCGGCGAAGCGAACGCTGGCACATCATCTCGAGTGCGGCTTCCGCCTGGCCGATCGCCCGCATGCAATGGTGGATGCGGCCGGGGCCGAGCCGCCCCTGCGCGATCTCGAAGCCCCTGCCCTCGCCCAGGATCAGATTGTCCTTGGGCACCCGGACATTGTCGAAGCGGATGTGGAAATGACCGTGCGGCGCATCGTCGTCGCCATAGACGGTCATCGGCCGCAGCTTTTTGACGCCGCCCGCATCGGTCGGCACCAGGATCATCGAATGCCGCTTGTGCTTCGGCGCGGTGTCGTCGCCCGTCCGGACCATGACGATGTAGAACTTGCAGCGCGGGTCGCCGGCGCCCGTAGCCCACCATTTCTCGCCGTTCAGCACGTAATTGTCGCCGTCGGGCTCGCAGGGCATCGCGACGTTGGTGGCGTCGGAGGAGGCGACATCCGGCTCGGTCATCAGGTATGCGGAGCGGATCTTGCCGTCCAGCAAGGGCCGCAGCCATTTTTCCTTGTGGTCCTCCGAGCCGTATCGTTCCAGCACTTCCATGTTTCCGGTGTCGGGCGCGGAGCAGTTGAAGGTCTCAGCCCCAAGATGCGCGCGGCCCATCTCCTCGGCGAGATAGGCGTATTCGACGGTCGAGAGGCCGTGCCCGCTCTCAGATGCCGTCAACCAGAAATTCCACAGGCCGCGCTCGCGCGCCTTGCCCTTCAACTCGCCGAGAATCTCCCGCTGCCGCGCCGTGAAAGCCCAGCGGTCTCCATCCTTGCCGACTTCGGCGAGGAATTCCGCGTCGAGCGGAATAATCTCTTCCCGCACCATGCGGGCAACGCGTTCGTGGATCGGCTTCAGCCGCTCCGTCATGCCAAGGGCCATCTCAGACATCCGACTTCTCCTCCGTGACGCCGAACCGACGCAACGCGCGGATCCCCACCTGGTTCATATGCCGATCGCAAAAAGTCCGTCGCGCGAACCAAGTTCGGGCCTTTACGGCGGGTGCGGCATCAACATACTGGCTTCCCATTGCAACGCTATCGCGAACAGGCGGCGCTGCGCCACGGCGGGAGGTTTCGATGTCCTATCTCGACGATCTGTTTTCGGTTGCCGGCAAGACGGCGCTCGTCACGGGGGCTGCGACCGGCATCGGCCGCATGGCCGCGACCGCACTGGTGCGGGCCGGCGCGAGCGTGATGATCGCCTCGCGCAAGGGCGAGGATTGCGCCCGCGTCGCCGGCGAGCTGAACGCGCTGGGCGCGGCGGGCAGAGCCGAAGGCTTTGCCGGCGATGTCGCCACCGAAGCCGGCGTCCTTGCGCTCGCGGCTACGGTGAAAGAGCGGACCGACCAGCTGAACATACTCATCAACAATGCCGGCACGTCGTGGGGCGCGCCGCTGGAGACCTTTCCCTACAAGGCCTGGGCGAAGGTGTTCGACGTCAATGTCACCGGGCTTTTTCACCTGACTCGCGAACTGCTGCCGCTGCTCTCCAAGGCGGCGACTGATGACGATCCGGCGCGCATCATCAATCTCGGCTCGGTGATGGGAACGCAGCCGCTGGCCGACGACGCCTATTCGTATACCGCTTCGAAGGCGGCGGTTCACCACCTGACCCGGACGCTGGCGATCGAACTGGCGGGCCGCCGCATCACCGTCAACGCGTTTGCGCCCGGACCCTTCCGCAGCCGCATGACCGCATTCGCCACCGGCACCGACGAAGGCGCCAGCCGGGTGGCGAGCCATGTGCCGATCGGCAGGATCGGCGCGCCCGATGACATTGCCGGCGCGACCCTGTATCTGTGCAGCCGCGCAGGCAACTATGTCACCGGCGCCATACTGCCCATCGACGGCGGACAGTCGGTGCAGCATGGCATGACGCTGTTCAAGGAATGATTTCGTACCGGGAGCCGAAAGCTTGAAACCAATAACCGTTGATCAACTCGTGGCCGGCGTCGGGTCCGAAATCACATCGCCCTGGCGCACCGTCACGCAGCAGATGATCGACCTGTTCGCCGACGCGACCGACGACCACCAGTTCATCCATTGCGACCCGGAACGGGCGGCGGCGGAGACGCCATTCGGCGGCACCATCGCACACGGCTTCCTGACGCTGTCGCTGCTGTCGGCCATGGCCTACGAGACCATCCCGCCGCTGGAAGGCGCCGGCATGGGCATCAACCAGGGCTTCGAGAGCCTGAAATTCGTGGCACCGGTTAAGACCGGGGCTCGTATCCGAACAAAATTCGTGCTGGCCGACGTGAAAGTCCGGCCCTCCGGCTGGGTCCAGGTCGCGCATGAGGTGACCATCGAGATCGAAGGCTCGAAGAAGCCTGCCTTGACCGCGCGCTGGCTGACGCTGACCATGGTCGAGCCGGAGAAAGCTACGGGATGAACGACCCGAACGCGCTCGACCAGGCGGCGCTCGCGCCCTATCTGGAAGCGGCAATCCCGGGCTTTTCCGGGCTCCTGTCGATCGAGAAGTTCAAATCCGGCCAGTCCAATCCGACCTATCTCATCACCGCGAAATCCGGCCGCTACGTGCTGAGGGCCAAGCCGCCGGGGCAGTTGCTGAAATCGGCGCATCAGGTCGACCGTGAATTCCGCATCATGAAGGCGCTGGCCGGCACGGCGGTTCCGGTTCCCGAGATGCTGCATTTGTCGCCGGAGGACTCTCCGATCGGCCGCATGTTCTACGTCATGGGCTACGTCGAGGGGCGCATCTTCTGGGACCCGGCCCTGCCCGAGATTGCGTCCAACTCCGAACGCGCGGCGGCCTACGACGCGATGAACGTGACGCTCGTAGCACTGCATGATGTCGATCCAGCGGCTGTCGGGCTCGGCGATTTCGGCAAGCCCGGCAACTATTTCGAGCGCCAGCTCGGCCGCTGGACCAGCCAGTACCGCGCTACCGAAACCGCCGCGCTGCCCGACATGGACCGGCTTATCCACTGGCTGGAGGCGCATATTCCGCCGCATGACGGGGTCGTCTCGCTGGTGCATGGCGACTATCGCCTCGACAACATGATCTTTGCGCCCAACCGGCCGCAGGTGCTGGCCGTACTCGACTGGGAACTGTCGACGCTCGGTCATCCCTATGCCGATCTCGCCTACCAGTGCATGCAGTGGCGGCTGCCGCACGCGTCGGGCTTTCGCGGCCTTGGAGGCATCGACCGCCACGCGATCGGCCTGCCCACCGAAGAAGATTATGTCGCGGCCTATTGCCGGCGGCGCGGCATCGGCGGCATCGCCCACTGGACGTTCTTCCTCGCCTTCTCCTTCTTCCGGCTTGCCGCGATCTGCCAGGGCGTCTACAGGCGCGCGCTGGACGGCAACGCCTCCAATCCGGAAAGGGCGAAAATGTATGGCGAGGCGGTGAAGCTGCTGTCGGGATTGGCCGCGGAGCTCATAAATGAAAAGTGAGGCACAGTGGCCAAGTGCGCCTACTCAGGCTTCCGCTTCGGCGGTGCACCCGGTATGGCGGTGGAGGTGACCGAAACCGGATCGCTGGCAGGAAACGAGTCTTCCAGCCCTTCGTCGAGTTCGCGCTCCAATTCCCGCTGATCTTCGCTGCGATCAGGGACGTCTGCCGTCTTCCTGGGCTTTCCGGGCTTCTTCGCATCAGGCATTGGATCGCCTTCCAAATTGCCGGTCGTCGAACCATCCTCCCACGACGCGACGCAACGCGATAGCCATCAGCGGCCGCATGATGCCGCGCCCTGTTACGCCGCAGCGTCGCGCGCGGCTTCGATGAGGAAGGCAAAAGCGTAGTCGGCAAATGAACGCCAGCACTCGACGCGGAAGGCGTCCTCGGCGGTGCGCAGAAGCACGATTTCTACCTTACCCAATATGGTGCGCGAGCAGGCGCCGACCGGGAAGGCTGCGAGCGACAGATCCTGAGGGCAGCCGGCATTGACGGCGGCAGCGGCTGCCGGTCCGGTGACCGAGATGGCGACATTGCGATGAGAGATGCCGACCGCTGAATGCTGCGCCTTGACGCCGGCGCAGTCGGCCAGCGGATCACGGCCGCCCTCGTCGATCACGAGCCATTCGTCCGGCCCGAGCCACAGCGCCGATCGCTTGCCTTTGCTGGCCGAGTTTTTGGGCGCAGTGGGCAGCGTCAAGCCGAGCGCCTTGGACAAAGCGCCAAGCGAAGCGGCCGGCGCACGCAGCGAGATGCGGTCGGCGGGCGGCAGCACCGTCAGCCTGACATTTTTTGCGCCGAATTCGCGGCCGGCCAAAGCTGGCGCACGGCCGGCAATCTTCGATACTGCGTCAGCCATTGAGGCGGCCTCCCTTCTCGTCGAAGAACACGGGCGAGCAGACCTCGACCTCGATGACGCTGTTCGGCATCGGAACGTAAAGCGTCTTGCCCATCATGGCGCGGCCGTCGGCGACAAGCGCCATGGCGATGGAGCGGCCGCAATTTTCCGACCAGTAGCTGGAAGTGACGTGGCCGATCATCTTCATTGACACTGGCTGTTTCGGATCCGCAACGATCTGGGCGCCCTCTTCCAGCACGATTTTAGGGTCTTTTGTCTTCAGGCCGACAAGCTGCTTGCGGCCGGGGGCGGCGAGATCGGGCCGGGTCAGGCCGCGAATGCCGACGAAGTCGGTCTTTTTCTTGCCGACCGCCCAGTCGAGCCCGGTATCGTTCGGGGTGACCGTGCCGTCGGTGTCCTGGCCGACAATTATATAGCCCTTTTCTGCCCGGAGCACATGCATCGTTTCGGTACCGTAAGCACATGCGCCGTGTTTCTGGCCCTCGGCCCACAAGGCTTCCCAGACGGCTAGGCCATAGTCCGCCGGCACGTTGACCTCGAAGCCGCGGTCGCCAGTGAAGGACATGCGGAACAGCCGGGTTGGCACGCCACAGATTTTTCCTTCGCGCACCGACATATGCGGCATCGCCTCGTCGGACATGTCGATGCCTTCGGCCAGCGGCTCGATGATCTTTCGGGAGTTCGGCCCCTGGACCGCGATAACCGCCCACTGCTCGGAGATCGAAGTGAGCCAGACATTGAGATGCGGGAATTCGGTCTGGAGGTAATCCTCCATGTGGTTCATGACGCGGGCCGCGCCGCCGGTCGTCGTCGTGACATGAAAGCGGTCGGGTGCGAGCCTGCCGACCACGCCGTCATCATAGATAAAGCCGTCCTCGCGCAGCATGATGCCATAACGGCAGCGGCCGGAATCGAGCTTTTCCCATGGGTTGGTGTAGAGCAGTTCCATGAACTTCGCCGCGTCCGGCCCGACCACCTCGATCTTGCCGAGGGTGGAGGCATCGAACAGGCCGGCGGACTTGCGCACAGTGACGCATTCGCGGTTGACGGCGGCGTGCATGTCCTCGCCGGCCTTCGGAAAGTACCAGGCGCGCTTCCACTGGCCGACATCCTCGACCACCGCGCCATGGGCTTCCGCCCAGGCGTGCGTCGCCGTCTTGCGGGTGGGGTCGAACAACGCGCCGCGGCCGTGGTTGACGATCGCGCCGAAGGTGACGGGCGTGTAGGGCGCCCGGAAGGTGGTCAGCCCGACTTCCGGGATTTCCTTTCCGAGCGTCTCGGCCGCGATGGCGAGGCCGTGCATGTTGGAGGTCTTGCCCTGGTCGGTCGCCATGCCGGTGGTGGTGAAGCGCTTGACGTGCTCGATTGAACGCATGCCTTCCTTGACGGCCAGGCGGATGTCCTTGGCGGTGACGTCGTTCTGGAAATCGACGAAGGCTTTTACGGGTTTGTCCAGTCCGGCTCCGGGGCCAGCGCCGAGCATGTTGCCGGCAAAGCTTTCAGTGCTCACGGCCTTCGGCCTAAGGGATTTCACGGCTTTGCCACCGAAATCCCGCGCGGCCTTCTCGCCGGCGGCGTACGCTTCGTCGACAGTCGCCGTGAGATCGTCCGTGCCGTTGCAGGCGCCGACAGAGACGCAATCCTGAGCGTAGCTTCCGGGCAGGAAGCGTTTCGTGGCGTCGTCGAAGGCGACCTTGCCGCGCGACTGCGAGAAGAGGTGCACCGAGGGCGTCCAGCCGGACGACATCAGGAGTGCGTCGACGGGGATCGTGCGCTCGCCGCCGCCGGTCTTCGGCTGGATCGTCATGGAGGAGACGCGCAGCTTGCCGCCTGCTCTGATGACGGCGCGGCCATGATTGACCTCGATGCCGAGCGCCCTCGCCTCGTCGACCGCCGGACTGGATGGGTTGTCGCGCAAATCGACGATCGCGGCGATGTTGACGCCGGCCTTCTTGAGGTCGATGGCCGCGGCATAGGCAGTGTCGTTGGCGGTATAGACGCCGACATTCCTGCCGACCGCGACGCCGTAATGGTTGAGGTAGGTGCGCGCCGCCGAGGCGAGCATCACGCCCGGCCGGTCGTTGTCGGCGAACACCATATGGCGCTCGATCGAGCCGGTGGCGAGGATCACGCGCTTGGCGCGGACCTGCCAGAGGCGTTCGCGCGGCAGCCCGTCGCCGGGCCTGGCGAGGTGATCGCTAATGCGCTCGACAAGGCCAACGAAATTCTGCGCGTAGTAGCCGAAGGCCGTGGTGCGCGGCAGAACGCGGACATTGTCCATTGCCGCGAGCTTCGCCACGGTCGCTTGCGCCCAGGCCCAGCCGTTCGCACCGTCGACCGAAGCGCCCGCCTCGAACCGCAACGCGCCGCCAAACTCGGCCTGCTCGTCGCAGAGGATGACACGGACGCCGGTTTCGGCGGCAGCCAATGCCGCGGCGATGCCGGCAGCGCCGCCGCCCAACACAAGCACGTCGCAATGGGCGAAGCGCGAGGCATAATGATCGGGATCGGGCTGGTCGGGCGCAACGCCGAGGCCCGCCGCCGCGCGGATGCGCGGCTCGTAAAACGCCTTCCAGGCGGCCTTCGGCCACATGAACGTCTTATAGTAGAAGCCGGCCGAGAACATGCCGCCGGCGCGGTCGGATGCGGCGCCTATGTCGAAGGCGAGCGACGGCCAGCGGTTCTGCGAGTGCGCGGTCAGCCCGTCATAGAGTTCCTGCACGGTGGCGCGGACGTTGGGTGTCTTGCGCGCGGCATCGCGCACGATCTGCACCAGCGCGTTGGGCTCCTCGGCGCCTGCCGAAAGAATGCCGCGCGGGCGGTGGTATTTGAACGAGCGGCCGACGAGGTGGACGCCATTGGCCAGCAGCGCCGACGCCAGCGTATCGCCCTGGACGCCGGCGAAGGAGCGGCCGTCAAAGGAGAAACGCGCGGTCTTGGCCTGCGCCAGGCGGCCATGGCCGGAGATGCGATAGTTGGCCGCCATCACGCCTCCCCCTTTTTAATCGTCTTTCGCTTCGCCGCCGGCTTCTTCACATTGAGCTGGTCAGGGGGCCGGTTGGCCCAGGCCGCCGGGCCACTCTCGGCAATCGCGGCGAGATCCGGCTTCGGCTCGCCGGCCTTGTAGGTCATGACGAACTTGTCGCTGACCGTGTCGCGCACGGCGTTGAAGAAGCGCGCGCAACCATGCATGTGGCGCCAGCGCTCGAAGATGATCCCCTTCGGGTTCGAGCGGATGAAGAAGAATTTTTCGAAGTCCTCGTCGCTTGTCGCGGCGATGTTCGACGGGCGGGCGATATGCGCTTCGCCGGCGTTGCGGAACTCGAGTTCCGGACGCTCTTCCTCGCAATAGGGGCAGCGGATCAACAGCATGATTTTCTCTCGGGGCTCAGTGCGCCACGGCAGCCGCGGCCGCTTCGTCGATCAGGCGGCCGGTGCGGAAGCGTTCGATGGTGAAGGGCGCGTTGATCGGATGCGGCTCGTCGCGGGCGATGGTGTGGGCGAAGACGTTGCCGGAGCCGGGCGTCGCCTTGAAGCCGCCCGTGCCCCAGCCGCAATTGACATAAAGCCCCTTGACCGGCGTCTTGGCGAGGATCGGCGAGCGGTCCGGCGTCACGTCGACGATGCCGCCCCAGGAACGCAGCATTTTCATGCGCGTGAACATCGGGAACATCTCGCAGATGGCGTCGAGCGTGTGGTTGAGGATGTGCAGGCCGCCGGTCTGCGAATAGGAGATGTACTGGTCGGTGCCGGCGCCGATGACCAGTTCGCCCTTGTCCGACTGCGAGATATAGGCGTGGACGGTGTTGGACATGACCACGCACGGAAACACCGGCTTGACCGGCTCCGACACCAGCGCCTGCAGCGGATAGCTTTCGAGCGGCATTCGGATGCCGGCCATGTTCATGATGACCGAGGAATGGCCAGCCGCGACCACGCCGATCTTCTTTGCGCCGATGGAACCCTTGCTGGTCTCGACGCCGGTGACCTGGCCGCCCGCGGCGCGCTTGATGCCGGTGACCTCGCAGTTCTGGATGATGTGGACGCCGCGCGCCGAAGCCGCGCGAGCATAGCCCCACGCCACCGCGTCGTGACGCGCCGTGCCGCCACGGCGCTGGAGTGACGCGCCGACCACGGGATAACGCGCGTCGCGCGAAATGTTGAGCGGCGGACAGAACTCCTTCGCCTGCTCCGGCGTCAGCCATTCATTGTCGATGCCGTTCAGCCGGTTGGCATGAACGTGGCGCTTGAGCACCTGGATGTCGTGGACATTGTGCGCCAGCATCATGACGCCGCGCGCCGAATACATGACGTTGTAGTTCAGATCCTGCGAGAGGCCGTCCCACAGCTTCAGGGCGTGGTCGTAGATGCCGGCCGATTCATCATAGAGGTAGTTGGAGCGGATGATGGTGGTGTTGCGGCCCATGTTGCCGCCGCCCAGCCAGCCGCGGTCGAGCACGGCCACGTCGGTCATCCCGTGGCGCTCCGCCAGGTAGTAAGCGGTCGCCAGCCCGTGGCCGCCGGCGCCGACGATGATCGCGTCATAGCCGGTGCGTGGCTCGGGACTGCGCCAGAGCCAGTCGGGATGCTCGTGGCGTCCGTGGTCGAGCATCGTCAGGCGACCTTTACGGTGACGGGCTCCTCGACGTCCCGCAGCCGCGCGTTGGTCGGGTCGAACAGCGGCTCGGCCGCCACCGTCAGGCGATGCCACTCGCCTTCGGCGTACACGTCGAGCGCGGTGCCCGGCTCGACCAGCCCGGCGGGCAGGTAGCCGTAGGCGATCGACTGGCCGACGG
>DASZDZ010000024.1:5000-129526 GCA_035941355.1 Pseudaminobacter sp. | reverse complement strand
CTGCACCGTGTGCATGAAAAACATTCTTCGCGATATCAAGTCCGATCGTGGTAATCTCAGGCACGGACGCCTCCCTCCAACGGTTGCAACACCGCCATTCTGGCACAGCGATGCCGTCGGGGGGCGTCCACCCCATCACCCGATTGCGTACCGCCCGCTACGCCACGATTTTGCGAAGCAAGCGGATCGCTAACAACTTTAGTCCGCCCTTCAGGCGGCGATGCTTGTCGCGATGCCATCCAGTGTGTCGAGCGCATCGTTCGGCAGATCGAGTTCGGTCGCGGCGAGGTTTTCCCGCAGATGCACGACAGAGGAAGTGCCGGGGATCAGCAGGATGTTCGGTGCGCGGCGAAGCAGCCAGGCAAGCGCGACCTGCACGGGCGTGACGCCGAGGCCTGCGGCGACGTCGGACAGGATGGACGATTGCAGCGGGTTGAACCCGCCGAGCGGAAAGTACGGCACATAGGCGATGCCGTCGCGGGCAAGATCGTCGATCAGGGCGTCATCGGCCCGATGCGCCAGATTGTACTGGTTCTGCACGCAGACGATCTCAGCGATCTTGCGTCCTTCCGTGATCTGCGTGGGCGTGACGTTGCTCAGCCCGATATGGCGTACCAGACCCTGCCGCTGAAGCTCGGCCAGAGGCGTGAGCAGCGCCTCGATCGACCCTTCGGCGGGGACATAGGGGTCGAACATGAGGCGAAGATTGACCACGTCCAGCACGTCGAGGCCGAGATTGCGCAGATTGTCGTGCACCGCCTGGTTCAGTTCTTCGGGCGAGAAGGCCGGGAGCCACGATCCGTCCGCGCCGCGCCGCCCGCCGATCTTGGTGACGATGACGAGATCGTCGGGATAGGGCGCGAGCGCCTCGCGGATCAGCCGGTTGGTCACGTGCGGGCCATAGAAGTCGCTGGTGTCGATATGGTTCACCCCTTGTGCGACTGCCTCGCGCAGCACGGCCAATGCCGCGTCGCGATCCTTGGGTGGACCGAATACGCCGGGTCCTGCGAGCTGCATGGCGCCGTAGCCGAGCCGTTTTACCTGGAGATCGCCGAGGGCGAAGGTTTCGGATTGGTCGATGCTGGTCATGATCTTTTCCCTTGTCTGACAAGGCGCAGATAGGCGTTGCTCGGGCGCACGATAACTAGCTACAATCAGCACAGGCTGTGCGGAGTGGCGAACAATGAATGTCGATCTGGGTGACCTGAACGCTTTCGTGGCGGTGGCGCGCGCCAGGGGCTTCCGCGACGGCGCACGCCAGAGTGGAGCCAGCGCGTCAGGCTTGAGCGAGGCGGTTCGTCGCCTTGAGGCGCAGCTCGGCGTCAGGCTGCTCAACCGGACGACACGCAGCGTTGTCCTGACGGAAGCCGGTCACGGCCTGCTGGAGCGGCTTGGCCCGGCGTTGACCGAGGTGGAATCGGCTCTCGACGTGGTGAATGGATTTCGCGATCGGCCGGCAGGCTCGTTGCGCCTGAACGTCTCGGTCAGCGCGGCGCGGCTGGTGCTGCCCGGCATCGTTCCGCCGTTCCTCGCCGCCTATCCCGGCATCCGGCTGGAGGTGATCGCCGAGGAGAGCTTCGTCGACGTGCTGGCGGCCGGATGCGACGCCGGCATCCGTTACGAGGAGCGGCTGGAACAGGACATGATCGCGGTGCCGATCGGGCCGCGCGTCCAGCGCTTCGCCACCGCCGCATCCGCGGCTTACCTCGATCGACACGGCCGGCCCGAACACCCCCGCGAACTGCTTGATCATGCCTGCTTGCTCGGCCGCTTTCCCAGCGGTGCGCTGACGACGCCGTGGGAGTTCGAGCGCGACGGCGAGGTGGTGCGGGTCGATCCTACGGGACCGCTGATCGTAGGGCTCGGCGGAGCAGCCGATCTTGCCGTCGATGCAGCGATCGTCGGCGTCGGCATCGTGAAGCTGTTCGAGGACTGGCTGCGTCCGCATCTTGACAGCGGCGCCCTGGAACCCGTCCTCGAACCCTGGTGGCAGGACTTCTCGGGGCCGTTCCTCTACTATCCCGGACGGCGTCTCGTGCCGGCGCCGCTGCGTGCATTCGTCGATTTCATCAAGGCATCGGCCGGTCAGTCTTGACGTCTGCCGTCACCCGCACGAGCCTTGCCGCCTGGCATCATGCGGTGCGCCTTTACCCGCTCGTTCTTGGGTCCGGTACCCGGGAGACGATGCCGGCAGGCAGGTGAGAAGCAGCGCAACCCACATCGGGCATGAGTGCCATCCCGCTCGACATTTCCCATCGCAGGAGACGATTAAGGTCGCCGGCCGGGTTGAAACTGCGCGCCCTCACGCCAACTCTCTATTCTGAGTTGCCGGATTCGGGCTCGCCCACCGCGGTTCGCTTCTGCGGATCGGATCAAGTGAAAAACCAATAAAAGGCCGGCGCGTACAGGATGATTTTTTGCCATGTTCGAACACTCGCCCTGATGACCCTCTTCGCCGGCGTTGCTGCGCTGTCTTCGTGTGCCGACAAGGAGGCTGCAACCGTGGCCGTTGCGCGCACGGCATTGCTCGGCCTCAGCGAGGTCGACATACGAATGTGTGCCGGCTTCCCATCGCGTACGGTCGACATCGAGTCCGGCCAGATCTGGACTTATGAGCGCTCGATCAATCGCGGCGGCTTGAGCGTTGCCCTGCCCACTGTCGGAGTGGGCGCCTTTCCGGGGCTCGGCGGTTCGGTGAACGTGGCTCCCGGCGGCTATTGCAACGCCCAGGTGCGTTTTGCCAACGGCCGGGTCGTCGATATCGCCTATGCCGGCGACAATGATCTGCCGCGGGGCCGCAATGCACTCTGCACGACTGTCGTCGACGAATGCGTAGCCTATGCCCGCACGCCGCATCCCGCCGTCAAGGAGAGGTAAACGCAACATGCTGTGGCTCTCGCGCCCGGACCTAATCCTCTGTGACGACCAGCGCAGGAGCATTGTCGCGAAACGTCACGCGGTTCAAGACGCCGAGGGGACCACTCGCTACGAGCGAACGCGCCGCGGCTGTAATCAGCGACTCCATCGGAATGCCGCCACACTTGTTACTCCCACTGTTCGATTTCAGATGCCAGACTATCTCATGACCAGCAACGAGCGATGAGCAGCGAACGGAACCGAGCTTCAGCCATGAGGCGCGGGAGTTCGCCCAGATCAGGAGGTTTCAAGAGCCATGACCACATCAGCCGAGAACGGACGGAAAGGCGGACAGCCTGCCATGAAAACACCACCGGTCGTGCCGCCGCAGGCGTGGGAGGCGGCCTGGAAGCAGATGCTCGTGAAGGAAAAGGCCCAAACCCGCGCCCGTGACGCCCTGGCCGCCGAGCGCCGGCGAATGCCGTGGATGGCCGTGGGGAAGGAGTATGAGTTCGAGGGACCTAAGGGCAAAAAGAGCCTGCTCGACCTGTTCGACGGACGCCATCAGTTGATCGTCTACCGCGCCTTCTACGAGCCGGGGGTGTTCGGCTGGCCCGACCACGCCTGCCGGGGCTGCTCCATGGTGGCCGACCAGGTCGCCCACGTCGCCCACCTGAACGCCCGTGACACCACCCTCGTCTTCGCCTCGCGTGCGCCTCAGGCGGATATCGCGCGGCTGAAGGCGCGGATGGGCTGGGAGATTCCGTGGGTCACCATCACCGACGACTTCGACAAAGACTTCGGCGTGGACGAGTGGCACGGCCATAACGTGTTCTACCGCGACGGCGACCGGGTGTTCCGCACCTATTTCATCAACAATCGCGGCGACGAGCAGATGGGGGGTACCTGGAACTATCTCGACATCACGCCGCTTGGCCGGCAGGAGGTCTGGGAGGACTCGCCCGAGGGCTATCCTCAGACCCCGACCTACAAGTGGTGGAACTGGCACGACAGCTACGCCGCGGACGCGGAGCCCGACAAGAAATGGGTCGAGGTGTCGGACGCCGGAGAGGCGGCGTTCCGAAACCAGGACGCGAACACGAAGCCATGAGCCAAAGCTGTTCCGATGGGTCCGACGGGCGTCGGCGGTCGGTCTGAGGAGCCGGCCATAGCGCTTCAACGAATAGCTCGCGGATTGCCTATTTCATCGGAGACTGGGACGGCAGACGGCTGCAGCGCGGCGAGGGTTCACCGCAGCCGTTTCAGGTTCCTGAGGCGCCGGAAGCTGTGTAATGGTGCTTCACCAGTTCATGGTCCCGCAAGGCTTCGGGCCGGTAAGGCTTCAGCATGTTGTACTGCAGCACCTCGGGCAGCTCGAAGCGGTCGATAACGGATTGGTGCAGCTCGGCATCGGGACGTATCTTGCGGACTCGAGTTCGGGTGTGCCTGTAAACACCGTTCCTTTTCTCGTCATGCTGCGGGCCGGCTGCATCGGGAAAAAGGCTCAACCAGGCTTGGTCGTGGACCAGTCCTACGGCCGTCGCGGCGTCCAGCATCCATTTGAGCGCCGTGTCCGAAAGGCGTGAATCGTTTTCCGAATAGCTGCCCCCGACATCGGAATGGTTCCCGGCGAACCAGACCTGCTCAAATCTCTTGACACCGTCGTCATCGACCCCCTCGTCGCCTATCCACCGAACCGGGTTGAATTCGGCACGGTTCTCGTCGATCGAGATCGCGTGTCGGGCATAGGGGACTCGCGACGACAGCCTGAAATCGTGAAACCTCATGCGGAATTCGGTCCAGTGCCTGGTCTGACGGGCGCTGTAGCCCGGCAAGGGGCCGGGAGCTTTCAGATGTTCGCCTGCGTACCATATCGCGGCGAGGACAATGGCAAGGCCGCCCAGAACTCCTGCCCACCAAAGAAACGAGAAGGCAAAGAAAGACAGTATCCAGGAAGCAGCCATGAGGATGGCGGCCAACAATGCCGTGAGCATGCCGAGCGCCTGCGGATTGGCCAGAGAAGCGATCGTGTCGAACACCCCGATGAAATATGGAACGGTATTCGACATGTCGCCGTCGCCCGATCCATATTTCTCCCTGAATTGCGCGGCCAGCAGGTCGCGCTGTTCCAGGCGCATCAGTTGTTCGGGAGTAGCTTTGTCCCGGTATCTTGAACTTGTGAACTGGTAGACATCCTTTACCGCCTCCTTTGCGATACGGATGGTCGAGGTCTCATCGCGCAGGAGCGGCGTGCCGTCCGGCATTCGGGTCGGCACCCCGCAATAGGTGAGCACCCCGCCCAGCGCCCTGACCGTATATGCCCCACGGCTGAACCCGAACAGAAAGATCCTGTCTCCCGGCCTCCACATCCTGATGATGGCTGCGTAGCACTGGATCATATTCAAGGTCAGACCCAGCCCGGTTGCCTGGCTGATGAGGTTGTGGAGCCGGCGGAACAGCCTGAGGAATACATTGCCTTCGATTGGTTCGGTGCCGACGCCGGGGTCGTAGAAGGCCAGCTGTGCGGCGGGATTGACCGAATACTCAGGCCCACATCGGGTCGCCCGGAAGAGCTTGTAGATGTTGCTCCGGTTTTCGTCGAAAAAGATTCCGCCGCGCTGTCCCGTTCCGTCGGCGAAAACAACAATGTTTCTTGGCATCGCTTCCTCGCCGAGCAGCCCTTCGGCTGGCGTTCCCGTCCTCGATATCCTCAGACTGGAACGCCAGCCTCCCGAACCCAGCGCGATTGACTATACCATTTCGCCGGGCCGGATGATCTTGGCCACTTCAAAGTGCATACCGTCCGGCCGCTTGTTGAAATGGCCGCCCCATGCGAATCCGAACCGATTGGCGATCGGAACCAATTCTCGCACGCAGCCTTTCGCTCCCATGTCCGCCGCCTCCTGGCCAAGCGGATTGAATTGAGCGTTGATGTCGAATGCCGTTCCGAATGCATGATTGCTCAGGGTACGCGTGCTCCCGCGGATAAAGCGCGGCACAAATGAGCCGTCAAAGGTCAGGATGCGGTCCAGAAGCCCCTCTTTCTCCCACTGAAGCCACATTGCGATCAGTTGATCTGCAGCCAGTCTGTGGAATTCGAACTCGAGCGGGCCATGTCGGCCAAGGACGGATTTAACCGGGATGCTGACCTTGACGATGTTCTTCTCCGGCCAATCGTTTGTGATCCGAATGTTCTCTTTGTTTCCGGGCTTCGGGTCGGCAACAAACGTGAAGGCGCCAAAAAGCCTTTGACGTTCCGCGATGCCAACCAGCGGAGAAAGGTCAGAGAGCGGTGCAGAGCCGGCCAGTTCCATATCGGAGCTCTGACCGCCCATGGCTGACGCAAAACTGGGCACGGCCGGGTCGGCCGCCCAACCATCTTCCGTCGCCACAACCATGCAATCCGAGAACCAGGCCACGAACTTGTCTATGTGCTTGCCGGTCCCGCGAGGATGGCAGACCAGCTTCCAGCGGTTGGCGTCTGCCTCGTCGCGACGCAGCGATCCGGCGTTGTAGGCGGCTGCAACCAGAGGAGGATCGAACCATGTCGAGCTTCTCTGCTGGGCGATGTAGGCCGTCCCTGCTTCGATGGAGGTCCGGGGGTCGAACAAGTCGTCGCTGCGCAAATTTTTTCGACCGGTGGCATTGCGGGCTGTTGCTACGAGTGTCTGCATCAAGCCGACGCTCTCGTCATTTATCCTTGGTTCCGGCCGTCGTGCATTCGGGTCGCCGGAACTCTCGGTCGCGATTGTCGCGACGATCAATTCGACGGGTACGCCGTACTGCTTTGCAGCCGCAGCGCAAAGCGCTCCATAACGCTGCCAGATGGTCCGGACGGTCGTAGGCTTGCCTGGCGTCCCCTGCGCGGTGGCTTCCTCGATCGAGATGCCCCTCAATGAAAGCGCCCAGCTGACGCTGTCAGGGAAATGGCGGTGAGGCTTCACCAGACCCGGGAGAAGTTCGTCCAGCAGGCCGGGAGCGGCCGGCTTGGCGGGATCGCCGGTGGGTTCGCTGTCATGCTGTTCGTCTGGAGGCTCCCGCTTCGGGGTCGGTCGTTCAACGCTGCGCCGAACGACAACGTCCGTCGCCCTGTCAAGGACTTCCGAGGCCTGAGCGGACTGTCTGGTCTGGATTTGGGCGACGAGCTCATCCTTCGAACGGGACCCTTGGGAGGAGCCGAGCCAGAAGCTCATTACCGTAGCAAACGCCGCCGTCAGCGTGCCGACACAGATATTTATTATCTGAAGAACAAAATCACTGCGTACCGGAGCAACCGTTGAAAATTGAACGTCGGTTAAATTTGCAAGCCCCATACCAGCAGGAACAACAGGCAGCGAAGTCAATTCAAGACTGTTTTTGTTGAAGATAAACAAACCCAGTACTACAAAGAAGCCGACTGTCACTATCATGGAAAGGGTTGGGGCAACCCACGCCACAGGCGATTGCGCAGAACTCAGGTCTCTTTGCAGAATTCGAGCTCCGCTGCGGTCCTCCCCGTCGACCCGACGGCTGTCGAGCTCCGTTTGACGCCTTTGACTCTCAAACTCGGCGCGAATCTTTAGATCCGCGAGCGCGGCTTCGCGCTGGCGCTGCTCATCGTCGAGCCGAACTTTGGTCTCCTCGAGAGCGATCTGCGCCAGTTTCTCGCGCAGGCCCTCCGCAACCTGCGGATTCTGGGTCAACTGCTGTTGTGCCTGGACGGGATCCTTGGTCTTGACAGAATCGGTCACCGCCCTGGTGACGCGATCTGCTACCGTCCCGGCGCGATCGCCTGCGATCGCCTTTATTATTTCAGGAAACAGAGTTGCAGCAACTGCGATAAGAGGGCTCATAGCTCATCCTCCAGAATTGGTCGCGATCACTGAGGTCCTGGCCAGAGCCATACCCCCGAAAACTCTTGGTGTGCGCTCGGCCTACTCGCCTGGTGGGACAGCCGGAGCCAGTGGAGCATCCACATGGACTCCCGCGAACTCCATCACCGGGCTTCGAGACAGATCCTGCCGCTGCGGACCGTTGGGCGATGTTTCGGCCTGACGTTTGCAGAAGGCAGCGCACGCAAAGGCCATCACTGCCGCCAATACGTTGATGACGACCATCAGCACAGCCAAGTCCGCGCCGTTGGGGCCGAAGGGCACTTTGAAACTGTGCTGCACCAGCGCCGCTGCATAGAAAATCGCCGCCGATGCCACACCGGCCACCAGGAGCGAGATCGTGGATGCAGTCGTCCACCTACCCTGCGTGCGGTCGTCCATATAACGCAGCACCACGAAGCAAACAAAGAGCGATATGAATGAGTGCAACAGGTAGAAAGGCAGGTTCGACTGAATGAAGCTCACGAAGCCACTCGCCTTCCCTTTGTTGTATGCCCCGTAGTCAAAGAATGCCTGGAATATATCGAACAGGACGATGCCGATAACGGTGAAGGCAAACAGGCCCGCGTAGCGGCTGAAATGGGCTGCAATTCCGGCCACTGGCTGAGGTTTGTCGGCTGTAGCCATCTGTGTCCGGCCAAAAGCACTCACCCATGTCGCTAAAGCAAAGCCAGTAGCCAGGAAGATCGGTCCAGCCTGCGATATGAGATACTGGCCCGAGAATTCGAGATTGGCTGGCCAGAAATCATGTTTGGCGCTGGCCCTCGGGAGCTGCGCTGCCAGACCGTCAAACACCGGAAGGAGGTTCCACAAGAATGTCATTCCGATGAAGAACAGAGTGCCACCCGCAAGAAAGGCCTTCGGCCAGCCGGGATTCGCAACCATGGAAACGCGAAGGTCGCCCGCCAACCGGGCCAGGGACGCCACGCCGCTCTCCCGCACAGTCGCGAGCGAAGCCACGTCGACGAGCTGTCGCGTGAGGATTTTCAGCTCCCGCCGTGTACCCTTCTGAATCTCGGCTTCATCGTCGAGCTTCAATCGAGCGAGGTGAGCCCGGTAGAATTCCGAGTCGGCGTACGCATCTATGCGTTCCACCCAGGCGTCGCCGATCAACACCTGAAGCTCCTTGGACAACTGCTTCGTATCCTGGCTCCGCGTTGGTTGGCGAAGAAGCTCGACGCGCTCATGACCCGGCTGGGGACTCCCATCCAGGCATGGAACAGGTTCCGCTGCACGTTCCCGATATTGGAGAGCAAAGGGATGCCCGGCTGAGTAAAGCCGATATATGCGGCCGCGATGTAGAGAGGATAGTTGACGGAACCGACAAACGTCTCAAGGTCCTCGCTCGGCGACGCACCGGATACCTGAGCCCAACCGAGCAGGATGGTGGGAGATATTTTGCACAGAATGAAATAGATGACGAATGTCGCGGCCAAGAAGGCCGCGAGCGTAGCCAAATAGGTCAGCCGTCCGGCGAAGTCGATGGCGCGCAGATTTGGAATGAGAGCGGAGCGCGCCGCGAAATCCGGGTCTGGCGAACTGAGCTCGCTGAACTTCGCGAACTGGTATGCGCCGAGCACGGCGGCGCCGAACCAGAACTCGGTCGAGAGGAACAAGTCCGACATGGCATTGTCCTCCCTCGCTCACTGAGGACAAACGCCGTTCGGGCACTGCTGCGCATGGGCTTCGGGCGTTGCTTCTAGAAGGGCCGCCGAGCCGATCAGCGCGGAGAGGAATCCGAAAACCAGAAAAGCTTTGAACGATTTCATGCTAGCCTCCCTTGAGGGTGCACATGGCCTCGTTACTTGAAGTAACGAGCATGCGAGGGTTCGGGGGAGCTGAAAAATTACTATGCCCGAGCTCGGCGCATGTCGAACTGTACGATCCAAGTCTCCGGTGGTCTGTGATATTTGCCACACATATTTTTATCCAGTAGGTAACATAAGCTGCCTACAAGATGGCTCGTTATTACCGGCGGCGTGCGGTGTATGTATAGTTCGATTGGGATGATCGAGTATAGAAGATCTGAGCGGACAGCCACTTAGGCTGCTGCTGACTTCAAGTCCGTCCAACTGGAAATAGACGTGTCTATGAGTATTCGTCGGCGCGGGGTCGAAACACGCACCGTCCATCGCAGGCGCCGGACTAAAGAGTAAACCTGCCGACCGTGTTCTCGTCGACCTGATCCGCCGGCTCTTCTTCTGCTGCGCCGCCTGACGGACGGCTCAGATGCAACGCTCGCCCAGCTTTCCGCCGAAAGCGGCATTCACATTGCCGGCAACCCGCAAGCTTGCGTGCAGACGATCTTTCATTCCCTTGGCGGCTGAATGGTGAACCGAGCAGTCTCGGGATAACCAGTCTCTCCTTCAAATTCCCTGATATTTGGAAAAAACAGGGAACTGACCCAAATCCAGGGATCGATCGACGGCTGTCCGCTGATTATTCAGAAATAACAGCATCTTACCTGGATTTCCCAGGAACACAGAAGCAGGGATTTTTGCTGGCAAAGCAGGGAATTAAGTGCAGAAATGCCGCAAACAACAGGAAAACGGTTGTCGTCCCGCAGGAACGGATTGTCGTTAGGTGGGATTGGATTGTCGTTATCCGGGAATGAATTGCTGTGTAGCGGATGCCGTGGGCGCAAACCCGGTTTCGCGTTGACGTCAGGCGGGATTGCAGTGCGCCGTCCTGGGATAAGCCTGCTCTACGGCGGAATAGGATTGCTGCATCAAGAGCGCGGTCATGCGAGCGGACTACGTCTAGATACAGAGGACAGCCAGACGATCAGCAAATACTGGCCCAGAGTAAGTGATGGCCGTTGCGGGATGCCGCGGACGCGATCGGGTGGTTAGTGTTCTAGACGTGAAATTCGGCTCACGTCCCACCTGCGGGACGTCCCTCAAACCCTATCTGTCGTTAACCTGAACTTCCGGGCAACACGTTTTTGACGTCTTATCCATGGCGTTGGATGACACTGGTACTTGCCTTATCAGTGCAAGCCAAACTCACGCAGGAGTTCTTCGCGATGTCGGACGAATCGGCTCTCGCTGCGATCGCGGGGGCGAGGGAGGTCGACCTCAATCATGCGTGCCGCGCAGCCCTTCTCCTTGGGGAGCACGAGCACCCGGTCGGCCAGATAGATCGCCTCTTCCAGATCGTGCGTGACCATGATCATGGTCACATCCTCCTCGCTCCAAATGCGGGCCAGTTCCTCTTGCATGGTGATCTTGGTCATGGCGTCGAGGGCGCCCAGAGGCTCATCAAGCAGCAATATTTCGGGTTGTACGGCAAGGGCCCGAGCGATGCCTACGCGTTGCGCCATGCCGCCCGAAAGCTGCTTCGGGTAGGCATCGGCGAATTCTCCGAGACCGACCAGTGAGATATAGAAGCGGGCCCTCTCCTCGGCTCGGCCCCGTGGTTCTCCCTGCGCTTCCAAGCCGAAGGCAACGTTGCCGAGCACGGTCAACCAGGGCAGCAGGCGCGGTTCCTGAAAGATCACCGCACGCTCGGTCCCGACGCCGAGGACCGGATTGCCGTCGATCAGCACCCTGCCGCCGTCGGCCGTCTCCAGACCCGCGAGCACCCGCAGCAGCGTGGTCTTGCCTGATCCGCTGGCGCCAACGATCACAAGGCATTCGCCCGAACGAATATCGAGGTTCAGACCCTTCAGGACGGTCAGCGGGCGGCCGTTGATCGCGAAGGATTTGGAGAGGTCCCGTATCATGACCTCTCCGCGGCGGGTAATATCGATCGTATTCATTTCGCCCTCAGTTCGATCTGGTGTCGCCGTTCGACTGGAACAGAAGGTCAGCAGCCTTGAACTTGCCTTCGGGCAGGCTGCCCTCGCGCTCAAGCACCCCGATCCAGAAGTCGAGGTCGCGCGGGAGAGCCTGCGCACCCTCGCGCAGGCCAAAGCCGACCCAATGCTTGGCAAGGTCGCCATTCTCGCCGCGTTCGCTGAGGATGCGGGCGAGAACTGCGCGCGCTTCCTCCGGATTCTTGCGCGACCAGTCGGCGGCGCGGGCTGACTGCTCGACGAAGTGGCGCGCTGCTTCCGGGTGCGCCTCGACGAAATCACGGCGCAGGACGATAAAGCCGCCAGCGAGCTCGCCCAGGACGTCGGTGTCATCGAAGACGCCGCGCACGCCGCTATTGGTGGTCAACGCGCCAGCAAAGGTGGACTGCCAGTAGCCGAGCGCAGCCACATCTACCTGGCCCGAGCGCAGCGTCTGTTCAAGCTGCGGTCCCGGCACCACGACGAGATTGGTGGCATCCGGCGGTAGTCCGACGCCGCGAAGCGCCTCCCGCACGGTATAATCGAGATGGGCGCCGAGCGTGTTGACCGCAATGGTCTTTCCGGCGATGTCGGCGATCGACTTGATGGGGCTGTCCTCGAGCACGTAGAAGACGCTCTGGACCTGATCGTTGATGCCATTCGATGGGTAGGCGGCTACAAAATCATTGCCGCCGGCGATCGAGTTGATGACCGCGGCCGTTGCGGCGGAGCCGATATCGACGCTGCCGGATGCGAGCGCAAAGAGGGATTCAGGCCCGCCGCCCGCATAGCCGACATTTTCCAACTCGATGCCTAGACCCTCGAAATAGCCCAGCTCATAGGCCAATTCATGGGGGGAAACGCTGCCGTGGCTGGCCAGATAGCGAAAGGTTACGGGCTCGGACGATTGCGCGAAGGCGGGACCGGTCAGACCGGCGGCGAATAGCCCGCCGGCGACAAAGGCGCCGAGGCGCAGGGCACGGAGAGAGACTGCCATGGTTCTGTCCTTCATGGTTGAGGTGACGCGGAAGGGTTGGCGACGGTCAGTTGACCGTATTGCTCCAGCGGCATAGCCGCCGCTGCAGAATGACGAGCGCGTAATTGGAAAGAAGACCCAGGCCCGCGAGCAGAACGATCGCCGCGAACATCAGCGGGATCTGGAAATTGTACTGGGCATTCATCACCTGGAAGCCGACGCCCTTGTTGGCTCCAATCATCTCGGATGCGATCAAAAGCAGCAGCGCCGTGGTTGCAGAGAGCCGCAGGCCGACGAAGATCGAGGGCACCGCTCCGGGAAGCACGACGCGGCGGAACACGGTCAGCCGCGAAGCGCCGTAGACCCGCGCCATCTCGATCAGCTTCGGATCGACTTCCTTCACGCCGCCGATGGTGCTCAAGAGCAGCGGAAAGAGCGTGGCCCAGAAGATCACGAAGACCTTGGAGGCCTCGCCGAGGCCCAGAAGCAGAATGAACACCGGGTAAAGCGCAAGCGCCGATGTCTGCCGGAACACCTGCAGGATCGGATCGAGCCCACGTTCGACCGCCCGGACCTGGCCCATAAAGAGGCCGAGCGGGATCGCCACCAGCACCGCCGCTGCGAAGGCCGTGCCCGAACGCTGCAGGCTGATTGCGATGTCGTCGAGCAGGGCGCCGCCGACAATGCCCTTCCAGAGCGCGGCGATGATCGCGTCGATCGGCGGAACCACCGCAGGATTCACCCATCCCGCGCTGCTGGAAACCTGCCAGAGCGCCAGGAAGCCAAAAAGGGCGCCGTAGCGTGAAAGGAACCGGCCGGCCGCCTGCCTGCCTCGCTGCGCAAGCTCCGAGCCAGGACCGGTTTCGCCTCCACCGATGACGATCGGGCGCTCAATCTGTTGCAAACTCATCGTTTTTTCCTTCGGATAAGAGGATTATTCGGCGGCTTGCAGCGATGCGCGCGCAGCGGTCCACGGGTTCACCGGGCGCGGCAGGCCAAGGTTCTCGCGCAGTGTCCGGCCTTCGTAGGCGGTGCGGAACAGGCCGCGGCGCTGAAGCTCGGGGATGACGAGATCGACGAAACCGTCAAGTGCACCGGGCAGCCAGGGCGGCAGGACGTTGAAGCCGTCGGCTGCTTCGTTGCCGAACCACTCCTCCAACTGGTCGGCCACCTGCTCGGCGCTGCCCACCACGGTGTAGTGCCCCCGAGCTGTCGCCACCCATTGATACAGCTGGCGAATCGTAAAGCCGTGCTCGTCGGCGATCTGCCGGATCAAGGCTTGGCGGCTCTTCATGCCCTCGGTTTCATCGCTTTGGGGCAGCGGCCCGTCGAGCGGATATCCCTTGAGGTCGAGCGTGCCACCGGCAAGTCCGTTGAGGAGTGCTACGCCATCTTCCGGCAGGATGAGATCGTTCAGCTGCTGGTACTTGGCGCGGGCTTCCTCCTCCGTACGGCCGACGAAAGGAGCGACCCCGGGCATGATGAGGACGTGGTCGGGGTTCCGGCCCGCCGTACTCACACGCGCCTTGATGTCGCGGTAGAACGCCTGGGCCGAAGCCAGGTTCTGGTGCGCTGTGAAGATGACTTCGGCCGAGGCGGCGGCGAGCCTGCGCCCGTCCTCTGACTGGCCAGCCTGGACCACCACGGGGTGTCCCTGCACCGGGCGCGGCACGTTCAGCGGCCCCTTCACGCTGAAGTGCGCGCCCTTGTAGTCGATGTCGTGAAGCTTGTCCGTGTCGTAGAAGCGTCCCGTCTGCTTGTCGCGGATGAAGGCGTCGTCCTCCCAACTGTCCCACAGCGCCTTGACTGCCTCGACGTGCTCATGCGCTCGGGCGTAGCGTTCGATGTGTGCGGGCTGTTTATCGCGATTGAAGTTGCGCGCCGTGTCGTCGCCCGCCGAAGTCACGACGTTCCAGCCGGCCCGACCATTCGACAGAAGGTCGAGGGACGCAAATTTACGTGCGAGCGTGTAGGGCTCTTCATAGGTGGTGGACGCCGTCGCAATGAAGCCCAGATGCTTGGTGAGCGGGGCCAGTGCCGCGAAAAGCGTGACCGGCTCGAAACCGGCGATCTTGGCGTTGCCGCCTTCTCGGCCACCGAGGCCAACCGAGAGATTATCGGCCAGGAAATAGGCGTCGAAAAGGCCGCGCTCGGCTGTCCGGGCGAGTTGTGCATGGAATTCGAAACTAGTCGCACCGTCAACGGGGGAAGCGGGGTGACGCCACGCGGCGATATGTTGTCCGCCACCGGGCAGGAAAGCGCCGAGCTTGATCTGTCTGGTCATTGCTATCTCCATTTGAAACTAAGTGACAAATGCCGATCTGAAGAGCTGGACGGGGTGCAATTGCTTTAGGCGGCAAGGCTGACGTTGTCCGCGCCACCAACCGCCCGGCATGCTTCGGCGACGGCTTGTTGCGCGCGAGCGCGGATCGCTTCGGATACAAGGACGCCGTTGGCGAAGTCCTTCTCCGAAGCGTAGATCGCGGTGGGGACAGTGAGCGCTTCGAAGAAACCGAAGAGCGGCCGAAGCTGGTGTTCGACGATCAGAGAGTGACGCTCGCCGCCTCCGGTCGCTGCGAGAATGACCGGCTTTCCCTTGAGAGATGAGGGATCGAGCAGGTCAAAGAAATGTTTGAACAGCCCGGTGTAGCTGCCTTTGTATGTGGGCGAGCCGACCACAAGGACGGTAGCGTCTGCCAATAGCTCAACGATGTTGCGTACCGAGGGATCGAGGTCGCCGATCCTTCTTGCTTGTGCGAAGGATGGCCCGAGATCTTCAATGTCGAAAGTGGTGGAGGATGCTCCGATATTTTTTGCCACCTGTCCCGCTATGTGGTCGACGAACGACCGGGTCTTCGAAGGACGTGTCAGATTGCCCGACACGCCAAGCACAAGCTTCTTTGACATCCCACTCTCCGCCCGAGCGACAATACTCCACTAACTCTACAAACTTTATAGTGTTAAAAGAGCGATAGGATTTCAAAAGTCGATCGAGAGGCGGATGAAGTTTGCCGAATGCCGCCCGTGATTGGTCGATCAGCGCGTTGGTGGCGTCCGCTCGCGACGAACTGGTCCGGTGGCGCCTGGCTGCCGGCCGAACCGATCGCTCGATCGCCGATCGAGGTTCTGTGTTCGGACGACCCGCACATTTCAGCCGATCACCGCGAAATGCCAATCGGGACGAACGGGACTGAACCATTGTATATAGGATTAGTAGAATTCATAAGGGTGCGTATTGCGGGCGGCGGTCGAACCGAGGAGCCAGGCATGAACACGTTGAATGCGGTCTCAACGCATAGATATGGAACGGCTGGGAATTATGCTCACCAGAAAGGGCAAGTACGGGCTGAAGGCGCTCGTACACCTCGCACATCTGCCCGTTGGGCAACTGGCATTCGTCAGCGACATCGCGGTCACCAATAAAATTCCGAAGAAATTTCTGGATGCGATCCTTGGGGAGCTTCGCAATGCAGGCTTTGTCCAAAGCCGCAAGGGCAAGGAAGGTGGCTACCGGCTGGCCCGTCCAGCCTCGGAGATCATCGTCGGTCACGTCATTCGCGTGTTGGATGGGCCGCTCGCGCCGATCCCCTGCGCCAGTCGAATGAGATACCAGCGCTGCGAAGATTGCGAGGAACCCCTATGCCAGGTTCGAAGCATTATGCTGGAGGTTCGCCACGCAATCGCGGAGGTGCTCGACAAGAGAACTCTCGAGGAAATGCGCGACGCGGCCAACGACGACATAGCGGCATCTTTGACGTATCAGGCCTGAAACGGCGCCCCTACTCGGCGAGCGTACGTCAATGAACGCCCGCAATTCGATCGCCATCGTCGGAGGCGGCGCCAGCGGCGTTATCCTGACCGCACATCTCCTGAGGCGGCCCGATCCCAATCTGCGCGTCACACTGATCGAGAAGCGGGACAAATTCGGCCGCGGCAGGGCGTATTCTACCAATCAGCCGGATCATCAGTTGAATGTGCGCGCGCTCGGGATGAGCGCCTACGCCGATCAGCCGGAACATTTCTGGCGTTGGCTGCAGAAGAAGGGTTTCGCGAAGGACAATCCTGATTTCTTTGCGCCGCGCAGCCTCTATGGAACTTATCTCGACGAATTCCTCCGCGACCTGGCCGAGCAAGAGCGGAGCACCGGCCGGCTGCACATGGTCAATGCCGAATGCACCACCGTTTCGCCGACGGCTTCCGGCGTCGAGATCCAGTTGACGAGCGGAGCCAGCATCATTGCACGTCTAGGCGTGCTGGCCGTTGGTCACGATGAAGCGCCGGCGCCTGCGCAGTATTTCGCCATCCGCAGCGGTGGCGTAGAGGACACGCCGATTGATCCGGAGGCACGCGTGCTGATCCTCGGCACCGGCCTCAGTATGGTCGACACGTGGCTAAGCTTGCAGCATCGCGGGCATCGCGGCGAGGTAATCGCCGTCTCGCGGCGGGGGTTGCTGCCATCGCCCCACAGGCAAGGCAAACCGATACGCCTTGACAGCGCCGACGTGCCGCTAGGCACCAGTTTGTCCTATTTCGTCCGCTGGTTTCGCGATCTCGTTCGCCTGACCGAGAGCCAAGGCGGGAACTGGCGCGACGTCGTCGACGGCTTGAGGCCCTACAACCAGACCATATGGCAAAATTGGTCCACCAAGGACAAAAGGCGCTTTCTCGAGCGTACAAAAGCCTGGTGGGACATCCACCGGCATCGCATGCCGCCCGAAATGCACGCCCGGGTCAGCCGCGCCGTGAGTTCAGGCCAGCTGGTCCTTTTGGCTGGACGCGTCCTGGGTGCTCGCAAGCAGGACGAGGCGTACGTGATCGATGTGCAGGCGCGGGCGCCGAATGTCGAGACCAGGTTCGAGGTAACCCGCGTCTATGACTGTACCGGCATCGTCAAGGATGTGTCGGAAGGATCGATCAGCGTCATCAGATCTCTGACTGACCGCGGCGTGGCACGCCCAGATCCGCTTCGCATCGGCCTGGATGTCACGCCCTTTTGCGCTGTAATCTCCGCCGATGGCGCGGTGTCGGACAAGCTCTTCGCCGTGGGCCCTCTGACCCGAGGCGCTTTTTTCGAGATCGACGCAATCCCGGATATCAGGGTTCAATGCGATCGCCTGGCATCGCGGCTCACGTCCTGACGCTGTTCGAACCGACCGTGCGGAACGGTGAGCAGCGTACCAGCTATGTTTTGGCGGTGGCCGTCAATCTCGTTTCGATTGCGCAGGAGCGGCGCCACCTGCCACGAAAAGCCGGAAATCGAAGCGTAGCCACTCAGCCCAGCGATCGCAAATTCCGAGACGCCGGCGGAAACATAGGGATGCAGAGCATTAACCATCTCGGCAGCGGTTCCGCCTATCCTTACGGCATCAACCGGCGATGACTGACAAGCGTCCGTACCTGAACCACCTGCCTCGACAGTCAGGACGAAACGGATTTTGTTTGCCCGCCCAAACTGGCCGGCGGCGGTGCGCAGGCGCGCGATCTCTTCGGTTACGGTTTCAGGCGAACCCGGCACAAGCTCCGCGACATTCGCGTGCCGTCCGGCGAATTGCCTCGAAGTGCCAGAGGGGCCGGCCGTCCACAGCGGGATCGAAGCCCCTTGCGGACCTTTCAACGGAATGTAGGCATCCTCCAGGCGGTAAAAACGTCCTTCGTGCGAGATCGGCCGGTCGTTTGACCACAACCGCTTCAGCAGAACGACAAATTCGTCCATCTGCTGAACGGTCGCGACATGGCAGGAAGGGGTGGCCTGACCGGAAACCAGACGAACCGAGATGCGGCCATCGCTTGCGCGGTCGAGTTCTGTGATCGCGGATGCAGCATCGACAGGCAGGATATCGGCCGGTGCAACTGCGACGACAACCCTCACTGATGTCGTGCGGCGGACGATTTCCGCGGCGAGGGCGATGTTTTCCTTGGTGGAGTGGGGCGCGCCGACCACAATCTGTCCAAAACAGGTGCGCTCCAGAAGCCCGAGTTTCGAAAGAAACATCGGCGTGTTGTCCTCGGTATGAGGAATGTGCGTGAAGCCAATCGACATCATAACCTCCCTGATGCGAAGGGTTGATCGCAACGCACTCAGCGGCCGAAGGGAGCCGCTCCTACTAAAACGCTCCGAACACGAAGGCCGCGGTGAAAAGGAATGACATCAGGAAGGCCGCATAGGCGGCAACAGTCGGCCATCCCGTCCTGACGAATACGATGCGCCTTCCTACAGCGGATTGGCTTTGGATCTGGTGGTCAGCGAATATTGGCCATCGGGCATCCATCCTGAGCTATCGAGGTAAGTCTATCAACTTTATAGACATTGTCGATTTCAAAGTTGCTCCCCAATCGAGAATGCTGTTGCATAGAAATCCGTTTCATTAGAAAGGGTTCCGCTTCGCGCTGCGGCGCCTGAGGCTCGCCAAATCCGAATGGATTGCCATCCCCTGGAAATACGAGCGGTTGACGAAGCGGGAGCTCCAGAAACAGCTTTACCGTTCATGGCGCCAGCTTGGACGCAATATCCCGCGCGGATTCGTGTTTCCGAGTGCGCGCGACGTCACGCGAAAGCTGGACTTCATCTATGACTTCGCCCAGGCGCTGATCACCGACAAAGTCGATCAGGAAGCCCTGGCCGATGGTGAGTTTGATGCTGTCACGCGCGGACTACTGGAAAAGCACGGGGTCCCCCACAATCGTTAATCGCGTCAATTCCTGACCCAATTGGCGGCCTTCGTCGTGCGTGGCGCAAATGACCGCTTTGCGCCCCATGTGGGCCGTAGAGGTCAGTTTTGCGGCTGCCTGGAAGCAGACATCTCCGGCGACCGCGCTGGAGGTGCGTGTAGCTGTCGGCAAGGCCGCCTCCCGAGAAGGGGAGCGGACTGCTCCCTCGGCTCCAATTCCGACCGCCCAACAGCAGCTTTCTCGCGCCGGGTGCACAAATGCGGCAAACGGCAATCAGCGAGCGACTATTGGGCTCACGAAATGCCTAACAGAGACGACGGGCGGAAATCCGCCAGACATTGGCAGGAATGCCCGCCGTCTCTCCAACAGTTATGGTCAAGCAGCCGCTAACCTTCGGAAAACGACGTGACATTTCTGAGAACGGACGAGAGAGGGTGAAACCCAGCGACTGAATGGTGATCCCGACTGGATTCGAACCAGTGGCCTACAGATTAGGAATCTGTCGCTCTATCCTACTGAGCTACGGGACCGACCGAGACGACACATAATCGCTTCGCGCGCTTTCGCCAAGCCTTCTCGCGCCACCAGGACAGCTCTGAGTATCTTCCGGCAAACGGGCGAAAGGGTGAGATAGAGCTTTGTCGCTATGCCACCGCGGGCTGGCTCCAGCGCGCTGCGATCAGACGGTAGGGGATCAGCGCGAAGACGGCGATCAGGAGCTTCACCGCCAGGTCGCCGAGCGCCCAGGACATCCAGCGCGCCGCCTCGACCGGCAGCACGCCAAGCAGCGGCGCGGCTTCCAGGGCAAATGCGTCGTCGGGACCAATGAAGGCAAAGGCCGCCGAGAACGCGACGGTGAAGAACATCGCGGTGTCGAGCACCGATCCGGCAAGCGAGCCGATCACCGGCGCGCGCCACCACGACTGCCGGCGGAGCCGGTTGAAGACGGTGATGTCGAGCAACTGGGCCAGCAGGAATGCCGAGCCCGATGCGATCGCGATGCGCGCCAGCCGGTCGGCCGCGGTGTCGAAGCCGATCAATCCGTAGCGGAACATCAGCGGCGGGACGAGCACCGAACAGACGACCGCCAGCATGAACCCGGCAAACACCACGCGGCGCGCCATTTCGGGACCGTAGCGGCGGTTGGCGAGGTCGGTGACCAGGAAGGCGAACGGATAGGTGAAGGCGCCCCAGGTCAGAAGATCGGCGAGCGACAGGGTGCCGACCTGACCCGCGACGGGGAACTGGACCAGGATGTTCGACGCCACGACGACAAGCGCCATGGCGGCCACGAAAGGCAGATATGCGGAAGAGAATTTCATTTTTTTAACCTGGGTGATGGAACCAGGGAGCGGTCTGAAAGACTGCGCTCCGTGAAACGAAGCCTGATCTGTTTCGATGCTATCGGAACGGATCAAGCTCCGGGCGGTTGTCCCCCGCCCGATAAAGCTAAATCAGGCGGCGGCCTGTTCGGCGGACTTCTTGGCGATCTGCTTCTTCAAAAGGCGCGCGCGCTGCGAAAGCTCGGCGATGTCGGCCTTGGCGAGGAAGGCGTCGAGGCCGCCGCGATGTTCGACGGTGCGCAGCGCGTTGGCCGAAATGCGCAGGCGCACATTCTGGTTCAGCGCCTCGGAGATCAGCGTCACATTGAGGAGGTTCGGCAGGAAGCGGCGACGCGTCTTGTTGTTGGCGTGGCTCACATTGTTGCCGGACATAACGGCCTTGCCGGTCAGTTCACAAGCGCGGGACATTTTTCAAGCTACCTTCAAATCTCGAACGGGCCAAATGAACGTGGCGCACCAAAAAGGGTGGCGCGCAGTCTCGTCAAGCGGCCGCATGGAAGAGTTGGCGTTCCATAGTGTCATTTTCGGGAAGCGTCAACCCCGGCGAAGGCGTCCGGTCGCCCGGGCGGCGATCCACAGATTCGCCTGATTTTCTGCTAGAACGGCAAGACAGGGACTTCGCGGGCGGCTGATCCTGCCCGCCCGAACGAGGACGCCGCGACATGGCGGGACTTTTCCAGGCATTTCTGATCGCGCTGGTGGTGACGGTGCCCGCTCCGCGGAAGGAAGGGCTACAGTCCTTCACCGGCGACTATTCCGTGACCTTCCTCGGCATTCCCGTCGCGCGTTCGACCTTCAACAGCACCTTCGACGGCAATTCCTTCTCGGTGAAGGGCGTGCTTTCGGCCGCCGGACTGGCGCAAATTTTCGACGATACGCAGGGCTCGGTGTCGGCGGCCGGCCGCTTCGCCGGGGACAGAACGCAGCCGACCGCGTTCCGTGTCGACTATACCGAGGGCAAGAAATCCAAGATGACCGCGATCCGCTTCAAGGGCGGCGCGGTCGCCAAGACCGAGAACGTGCCGCCGCTGAAGAAGCGCGGCAAGAGCTGGGTTCCGCTGAAGGATGCACACTTGCAGGCGGTCACCGATCCGCTCTCGGCGACCCTGGTGCGCGCCGACAGCCTCTCGGAAGTCTGCGGGCGGACAATCAAGATCTATGACGGCGAGTTGCGCTTCGACCTGACGCTCAGCCACGCATCGACCGGCACAATGGCGATCGATGGCTGGGAAGGCGAGACGGTCACCTGCGGCGTCCGCTTCGAGCCGGTCGCCGGCTACCGCAAGGGCCGCAAGGCGCTGGACTATCTGAAAAACCGCAGCCGCATGACGATCACGTTTGCGCCGCTCGGCACGACCGGGGTATATGGCCCCGTCCGCGCCACGGTCGGCACACAGATCGGCACGATCACCGTCCAGGCGCAGAGGTTCGAAGCCACCAAATAGCGCGACCGCAACCGCGCTCCGGGGATCTGACATGGGGCGCGCCACGCTGATCGGCTTTTCGGCAGTCGCCATGTGGGCGTCGCTGGCGCTGCTCACCGACGCCTCCGGCGCGGTGGCGCCGCTTCTGCTCTCGGCCATCACCTTCGCGATCGGCACGCTGGTCGGGCTCGTCGCGCGCCTGTTCATGCCAGCTCCGGCGCGACGTGAAAAAATCCCACCGCAGGTCTGGATCGTCGGCATTGGCGGCCTGTTCGGCTATCACTTTTTCTATTTCACCGCGCTCAGGAATGCGCCGGCGGTCGAGGCCAGCCTGATAGCCTATCTGTGGCCGCTGCTGATCGTGCTCGGCTCTGCGCTGATGCCGGGCGAGCGGCTGCGCTGGAACCACATAGCCGGCGCGATCCTCGGCCTCGCCGGCACCTTCCTGATCGTCACCAAGGGCGGCGGACTCGCTTTCGAGAGCCGCTACCTGTTCGGCTATGCCATGGCCGGAGCCTGCGCCCTCCTGTGGTCCGGCTATTCGCTGCTGTCGCGCCGCTTCGCCACCGTTCCGACCAGCATCGTCACATGGTTCTGCGCCGCGACCTCCGCTTTGTCGCTGGTCTGCCACCTGGCGCTTGAACAAACCGTACTGCCGTCCGGCGCATCTCAATGGCTGGCGGTGCTCGGCCTCGGCCTGATGCCGGTAGGAGCCGCCTTCTATGCCTGGGATTACGGCGTCAAGCACGGCAACATCCAGGTCCTCGGTGCAGCCAGCTACGCCGCGCCGCTGCTCTCGACGCTGGTGCTGATCGCCGCCGGCTTCGCCGAGCCGACGTTCAACATCGTCGCCGCCTGCGTGCTGATCACCTCGGGCGCGGTGCTTGCAGCGAAGTCGCTGCTGTTCGGCAAGGGTGCGGCGGCGGGACGCCGGGCAGAGGCATGATGCCGTTTGCCGGTGGCATCGAGGCGATGGCCAACGCCACGTTGCTCTTCTCGCTCGCCGCTGCCGTCGTCTACGGGCTGATCCTGAACACGCGCGAGACCTTGCTGCGCTCCGCCGTCAAGACGCTGGCCGTTGCGCTGCTGGCGGCGCTTGCCTTCATTCGGGGAGGACCGCTCCTGCTGGTAGGCGCGCTCGCGCTGAGCGCCCTTGGCGACGCGTTCCTGTCGCGCGACGGCGAAAAGGCGTTCCTTGGTGGGCTTGCCAGCTTCCTCGCGGCGCATCTCGCCTACATCGCGCTGTTTTCTCTGGTGGGTGCTGGGCTTGAACCGCTTTCGCAGCCCTGGCGCGCGGCTCTCGCCGTCGTCATGGCCGCTTTTGCGGCAACAATGCTCTTCATGCTGTGGCGGCGTGTCGGGCCGGATTTGCGCGTCCCGGTCGCCGCCTATGCCGCGGCGATCCTGGGCATGGGCGTCTCGGCGCTGACGCTGGACAATGTCTGGGTCATCGTGGGCGCGGTGCTGTTCATGGCCTCCGACGGGCTGCTTGCGGCCGAAAAGTTTCTCGTCGCCGCCATCTCCCCGCACCGCGAGTGGATGCGCTATGCCGTCTGGGCGCTGTACTACGCCGCGCAACTCATGACCACGCTCGGTTTTCTGCTTTAGGCTCCCAGCAGCCGTCCAGATGCGGCTTCACGTCGAGCGTCGCGATCTCGGCGGGCGGACATCACAGCCAAGATCAGAAAACGTCCTTGCGCTTGCGGATCTCGGCGAAGACCTCCTCGTCCGAGGCCGTCTCCATGCCGAGATTGCGGCGGATCGCCGGGTCGTGCCAGCGCAGGAATGGGTTGGTCGCGAGCTCCTCGCCGATCGTGGTCGGCAGCGTCGGCTTTCCTTCGAGGCGCAGCCGGTCGATTTTTGCGGCGCGTTCCCGCAGCGCCGAATTGGTCGGATCGACCGACAAGGCGAAGCGGGCATTGGCCTGCGTATATTCGTGACCGCAATAGACCGTTGTTTCGGGCGGCAGCGCGGCGAGTTTCTTCAGCGATTGCAGCATCACCGGCGCTTTCGCCTCGAACAGCCGGCCGCAGCCGAGCGCAAACAGCGTGTCGGCGGTGAACGCCACTTTCGATTTGGGGAAATGGTAGGAGACATGGCCGGCGGTGTGGCCGGGCGTCGCGATGACGCGGATCTCCTCATCGCCGAACGGGATGACCGAACCGTCCTCGACCGTGTCGTCAATACCGGGAATTTTCGCGGCTTCCGCCTCCGGCCCGACGATGCGCAGGCCGAACCGCTGCTTGAGCGCCAGATTGGCTTCGACATGGTCGCCGTGATGGTGCGTCGTCAGGATCATCGCCGGCGTCCAGCCGGTCCGCTCGATCGCCGCCAGGATCGGGTGCTCCTGCGGCGCGTCGATCAGCGTGGTCAGCCCGCTCGCCTCGTCGCGCGCCAGCACGCCGAAATTATCGCTGCGGCACATGAATTGTTCGATCAGCAAGGGCATCGCCGCCTCCGTTTTCGCGAACGATAGGGCTCTCGCCGGCCGGTGTCACCCCTGTCGCGGCCTTTGTTGAACTTGCCCCGCATCGCGGATACCGTCGCGCCATGAATTCGGACATCGTCGATCTCCGCTCGTTCTACGCCACGACGCTTGGCCGCATCGCCGAGCGGTCGATCGCCATGGCGCTGTCGTCCATCTGGGCCAGCCTGCCCGATGAACGGCTGGTGGGGCTCGGCTATACGCTGCCCTGGCTCGATCGCTTCGGCGTCGATGCCGAGCGGGTTTTCGCCTTCATGCCGGCCACGCAGGGCGCCGTTGTCTGGCCCGCGGGCGGGCCGTCGGCGACGGCGCTGGTTTTCGACGAGGAATTGCCGTTGGCCGATTCGTCCGTCGATCGCGTGCTGCTCGTCCATTCGCTCGAACATGCCGAAAACCCGCGCGAGACGCTGAAGGAGATATGGCGCGTGCTGGCGCCGGCGGGCCGCGTCGTCGTCGTGACGCCAAACCGGCGCGGCGTCTGGGCGCGTTTCGAGCACACGCCCTTCGGCACCGGCCGCCCGTTCTCGCGGGCCCAGCTCAATTCGCTGCTGCGCGAGGCGAACTTCACCCCGTCGGCCTGGTCGGACGCGCTGTTCTTCCCGCCATCGAAGCGGCGCTGGATGCTGCGCTTCCACAACCTGCTCGAACGCACCGGCCGGCGCTGCTGGCCGATGTTTTCCGGCGTCGTCGTCGTCGAGGCGCAGAAGCGGCTTTATCAGGGCCTGCCGGTGGCCAAGCGGGCTTCGCGCCGCGTCTTCGTGCCGGTGATGTCGCCGCAAGGGGCGCAGACCGCAAGGATGCCTCCTGCGCTCTGACGGGCCCTGTGCATGATGGCCGCCACGATCTATCGTCTCCGGCCATGAAAGCGGCTCTGACAGTGCTTCTCTGGCTCGCTTGCCAGTGGCCGATGCCGGTCCGCGCCGACGCCGCTGCGGTCGACGTGGAGCTGATGCTGGCCGTCGACGTGTCGGAATCGATGGATCCCGAAGAGTTCGCGATCCAGCGCACCGGCTATGTCGCGGCGCTTCGCCATCCCGATTTCGCGCGGGCCGCGCTTTCCGGACCGAACGGGCGCATCGCGCTCAGCTATTTCGAATGGGCGGGGACAGTCCGCCCGCAATCCGTCGTGCCTTGGCAGGTCATAGACAGCGCCGCCAGCGCGCGCGCCTTCGCCGATTTGCTCGAGGTCCTGCCGGCGGACGTGTTTCGGAGCACCTCGATCTCCGCGGCACTGGATTTCGGCGCATCGTCGATCGAGACGAATGGCTTCGATGGCACGCGGCGCGTCATCGACATTTCCGGCGACGGTCCCAACAATTTCGGCGGCCCGGTAGTTCAGGCCCGCGATGCCGCGATCAGCAGCGGCATCGTCGTGAACGGCCTGCCGATCCTGATCCGGCCGTCGCCGATTTTTCCGGCGATCGACCGCTATTACGCCGAATGCGTCACAGGTGGTCCAGACTCCTTCGTGCTGCCGATCCGCTCGGCATCGGAATTCGCGCCGGCCATCAGGCGAAAGCTCATCCTGGAAGTGGGTGGAGCCTCGCCCAATCCTGAGATCGTCCCGGTGCAAGCGAACGCGCCGGTCGATTGCCTCGTCGGCGAGCGCACGAGACAACGGCTTTCGGACCGGTTTTATCCGGAGCTGGACAGGTAGGCTCCAACTCCGCAAATCGTCAGAAAAAGTTGCCGGGCGGCAGGAGTGATGGCCGGTTGAGCAAAATGTCGCCTGCTGGCCTGAAGTTCCAGAACACCACGAGACGAAAAGCCGATCTTCTGGCCGTTGGCGTCGCGCGCAATAGCCATTCCATTGCGAATGGAGGGTGGCCCGGAGGACGTTCACGGCATGACGGGTTGCGGGGCTTTGCCGATCTTGTCGAGGTCGTAGGGTGTGGTCTGATAGACCTGGTTGATCCAGTTGCCGAAGAGCAGATGGGCGTGCGAGCGCCAGCGGTTGAGCGGCGGGCGGGTTGGATCGTCATCGGGATAGTATTCGTGCGGCACGTCGATCGACACCCCGGCGGCTATGTCGCGGTCATATTCCTCCTTGAGCGAGGTGGAGTCGTATTCGATGTGGTTGAACATATAAAGCCGGTTGCCGGTCGTTTCGGCGAGCAGACAGGGTCCGGTTTCGTCCGATTCCATGAGCATTTCGAGGCCTGAGCCGGTGGGAATGTCAGCGGCGCGCACCTCCGTCCAGCGCGAGACGGGTATGGCGAAGTCGTCCGAGAAGCCCGCAAGATAAGGCGAGGCGGGAGCGTAGTTGCGGTGACGGAAGACGCCGAAGGCCTTTTTTTCGAGTGTGTGTTTCGGCACGCGGTGGAAATGCCGCGCAGCGGCCATCGCGCCCCAGCAGATGAAGAAAGAGGAGTGGACATGCGAGGTCGTCCACTCGAAGATGCGCGTCAGTTCCTCCCAATAAGAGACTTCCTCGAAGGGCAATAGCTCGATCGGCGCACCAGTGACGATGAAGCCGTCAAACTTGCGCGCCGCCACCTCTTCCCAGGTCTGGTAGAAGGCAATGAGGTGGTCCTCGGACGTGTTCTTGGGCCGGTGATTGCCGATGCGCACCAGCGTAAGTTCCACCTGCAGGGGTGAGGCGCCGATCAGTCGCGCGAATTGTGTTTCCGTGCGGACCTTGTTGGGCATGAGATTCAAGAGCCCGATCTGCAGCGGGCGGATGTCCTGACGCAGTGCCGTCAGTTCGTCCATGATGGATACGCCCTCGCGGACGAGAATTTCGTGAGCGGGAAGCTGATCGTGAATCTTGATCGGCATGGCACAAGCTCCAAACAAAAAACCGGCTGCGAAATCGCGGCCGGTTCCAGCGGACTTGTTTCGCGGCCCTTTAGCGATTTCTTTAACGTGGCTGCAAGCCGACCGGCCAAATCACCACGACGTTCGGCAGCTTTACGGCGCGTGGCCCTTTGCGTCAACGGGAAAGCTTTGCTAGAGGCAGGCGGCCCAACGGCCCCCACTCGACGGAACCATCCGATGACCGATCCGCAGCGACCGCAGCCCAAGCCAGGCGTCATGGATATCGCAGCCTATGTGCCGGGCAAGAGCGCTGCGCCCGCCGGCGTCGCGAAGGTGCACAAGCTGTCGTCGAATGAAAATCCGCTTGGCGCTTCGCCGGCCGCAATCGAAGCGGCGCGCGAGGTCGCCGCCCGGCTCGAATTCTATCCCGACGGTTCCGCCACCAAGCTGCGCGAGGCGATCGCCGAGGCGCATGGGCTCAACCCGGCGAACATCGTCTGCTCCAACGGGTCGGATGAGATCATCGGCCTGCTGGCCCAGAGTTATCTCCAGCCGGGCGACGAGGGCGTGTTCACCGAGCACGGCTTCCTGGTCTACCGCATATACATCCAGGCTGCCGGTGGCGTGCCGGTGGTGGCGAAGGAGACGAACGAGACCGCCGATGTCGACGCGATCCTCGCGGCCGTGACGCCGAAGACGAAGGTCGTCTTCCTCGCCAATCCCAACAATCCGACGGGCACGTACATTCCGTTCGAAGAGGTGCGGCGGCTGCATGCCGGCCTGCCGAAGCATGTGCTTCTGGTGCTCGATGCGGCCTATGCCGAATATGTCCGCCGCAACGATTATGAATCGGGCATCGAACTGGTCTCGTCGTCGCAGAACGTGGTGATGACCCGCACCTTCTCGAAAATCCATGGCCTCGGCGGCGTGCGGGTCGGCTGGGCGTATGCGCCGGCCCACATTGTCGATGCGCTGAACCGCATGCGCGGGCCGTTCAATGTCAATGCCGTGGCGATCGAGGCGGGCGCAGCAGCAATGCGCGACCGCGCCCATGTCGAGCGCACCGTCGCCCACAATGAAAAATGGCTTGGCTGGCTCAGCGAAGAATTGCCGAAGCTCGGCCTGCGGGTCACGCCCAGCGTCGGCAACTTTGTCCTCATCCACTTCCCGGGGAAGCATTCAGCGGCGGCCGCAGACGATTATCTGACCGCGCGCGGCTATATTCTGCGCCGGGTCGCGGCATATGGCCTGCCCGATGCGCTGCGCATGACCGTCGGCACCGAAGAGGCCAATCGCGGCGTGGTCGCCGCACTCGCCGAATTCCTGAAAAGCTGAACGAAATGTCCGGACCCATATTTGAAAAGATCGCTCTTGTGGGCATCGGCCTGATCGGCTCGTCGCTGGCGCGGGTGATCCGCCGCGAGAACCTGGCCGGCCATGTTGCCATCTCGACGCGCAGCGCCGCCACATTGAAGCGGGCGGAGGAACTCAGCCTTGGCGACAGCTACACCACCGACGCTGCGGAAGCGGTGAAGGATGCGGACCTCGTCATCATCTCCGTGCCGGTCGGCTCGTCGGGCGCAGTCGCCGCGCAGATCGCGCCGGCGCTGAAACCCGATGCCATCGTCACCGATGTCGGCTCGACCAAACGCTCGGTGATTGCGCAGATCGAGCCGCATATGCCGGCTAACGTCCACTTCATTCCCGGCCATCCGCTCGCCGGCACCGAAAAATCCGGACCCGACGCCGGTTTTGCCGACCTGTTCGAAAACCGCTGGTGCATCTTCACGCCGCTGCCGGACACCGACACCGTCGCGCTCGAAAAACTGTCAGAATTCTGGCGGCGCTGCGGCTCCAACATCGACACGATGGACCCCGAGCACCACGACATGGTGCTCGCCATCGTCTCGCACCTGCCGCACATCATCGCCTACAACATCGTTGGCACCGCCGACGATCTCGAGGCGGTCACCAAGACCGAGGTGATCAAATATTCGGCCTCGGGCTTTCGCGATTTCACGCGCCTTGCCGCCTCCGACCCCACCATGTGGCGCGACGTCTGCCTGCACAACAAGGACGCCATCCTGGAAATGCTGGCGCGGTTTTCGGAAGACCTCGCCTCGCTGCAACGCGCCATACGCTGGGGCGACGGCGACAAGCTGTTCGACATGTTCACCCGCACCCGCGCCGTGCGCCGCTCGATCATCGAGGCCGGCCAGGACATCGATGTTCCCGATTTCGGCCGCCAGGCGATCGAGCATCCCGACGCCGTCGCTGAGCTGAAAAAATCATAGCGGCGGGATGTCGCCGAGCGGGATGAAGCCGAGCGAAGCCCTGCCTTTGGCGATCCTGAGCGGCAGCGACGGAGCGTTACCGAGCATCGCCAAGCCGGAAAAGGCCTGCTCGATCTGATCGCGTTTTTCGGGGATCGCATCTGCGAGAACAGCCGACAGGCCCCTCGGGTCGCGGATGGTAACATTCAAATTGGCGTCGATCAGGCCGGCCTCGTCGACCGAGAACGGCCCACTCAGCGTGACGCCCGTTGCTTCGCCGGTGGACAGCGCCAGTTCGCGGATCGTGCCGGACTGTCCGCGCAGGCTCTTCACCTTTTCGCCAATCAGCCGGACGCCGTCGTTGATGGTGATATCGGAGTGGCCCGATAGCGGCGGCACCTTGCGGCCGTCGAGCAGGCTCGCGTCGAGCGCCAGTCCGCCGAAGCTTCCCGCCACGTCGAGGTTCTGCTCGTTAGGCCGCAGATGCGCCTCGAATCTTTCCGCCGCAAGCAACGAGCCGCCGTCGCCGGTCTCGGCCCGAAGCCCGGCGCCTTCCAGCGAAATTCGCTGCGGCAGGGGCGAGGAAAGCCGGGCGCTGGCCCGCAGATTGTCCCAGTCGAGCGCGAATGCGCCAGCCTGTGCGCTGTCGATGCGCGCCGGACCGTCAAGTTCGGCGACGAGCCGCATGGGGTCGTAGATCTGGCCTGCCGAACGGAAGTTTCCTGCCGACAGGCTGACGCCCTGCGCCGCGTCCGAGAAGCTGACGCTGTCGCAATAAAGGCCGATGCGGAAGGGATAGCCGCGTGCGGTGGGATTGGCGCAATCGGCCTCCACGCCGTTGCGGCTGAGGCCGGCGATCGCGGTTTTCGCTTCCGCCTCCAGCCTGCCGGCCAGCCAGAACCAGCCGAGGCTGTAGCCGCCGAAGAGCACGACGACAGCAATGCCGAGCCAGAAGAAACGGCGGCCGTAATTGGGTTTGGTCGTGTCGGTTGTCGCCATGCTGTGGCTCTATCCTTTGTCTCGGCCTGTGCCGGAAATCCCGCTCCCGCCCGTCGCGGTCATGCTCTACCGTGCGGCCCGAACCGTTGTGCGGTCGGAGTTGGCTTGGCGATATGGGCGATTTTTGGGTTTTTGGCTATGGCTCGCTGATCTGGCGTCCCGGTTTCGCTCATATTGAGACACGGCGCGCCCGGCTGTTCGGCTACCGCCGCTCGCTCTGCGTGCGCTCCTTCGTGCATCGCGGCACGCCCGAGCGGCCCGGCCTGGTGCTGGGGCTGGACCGCGGCGGCTCCTGCGTCGGGCTGGCGTTCCGGGTGCCCGGCGAATTGCGCGGTGAGGTGCTTGCCTATCTGCGCGAGCGCGAGCTGCCCACCAGCGTCTATCTCGAGCGCATCCTTCCGGTGCGGCTTGCCAGTGGCGGCATCGCGCAGGCGGTAACCTACATAGTCGACCGCACCCACAAGCAATATGCCGGCGACCTCGACGAAGCGCACGCCGCCTCGATCGTCTCGGGCTCGGTCGGCCAGTCGGGACCGAACGAGGATTATGTGCTGAATACGCTTCAGCATCTGGAGGCGCTGGGCATCAGGGATCATTGGCTGGAGGCGGTGGGGAGGAGGCTGGCGGATAATTGAGCGCTGCCGGACAATAGAGGAGCATTTGAAATGGCGCAGAACATCTACGACAATCCGGAATTCTTCGAAGGCTACAGCCGGCTGGGCCGCTCGGTCGAAGGTCTGGCGGGAGCGGCCGAATGGCCGTCGCTGAAAGCCATGCTCCCGGATTTGCGTGGCCTGAGGGTCGTGGACCTCGGCTGCGGCTATGGCTGGTTCTGCCGCTGGGCGAGCGAGCGTGGGGCGGCGCAGGTGCTTGGGTTCGACGTATCTGAAAAAATGCTGGAGCGGGCGCGATCCATGACGTCCGATCCCAGGATCGCCTACGTGCGAGCTGATCTGGAAAGGCTCGACCTTTCAGAGGCTTCTTTCGACCTCGCCTATAGTTCGCTCACCTTTCACTACATCGAAGATTTGGCAAGGCTGCTCGTGACGGTGCATCGCGCCCTCGTACCGGGCGGCGGCCTCGTCTTCTCTATAGAGCATCCGATCTACATGGCGCCCGCGCACCCGGACTGGCTGACCGACGCCGAAGGGCGCAAGACGTGGCCTGTCAACGGCTACCAGTCCGAAGGCCCTCGCACGACGGATTGGCTCGCCAAGGGCGTCATCAAGCAACACCGCACCATCGGAACGCTTCTCAATCTCCTGATCCGAACTGGATTCACCATCTCCCATGTCGAGGAATGGGGGCCGACGGATGAGCAGATAAAGGCGAGGCCGGAACTGGCCGAGGAGCGGGAGCGGCCTATGATGCTGTTGGTAGCGGCGCGGCGGTAGGAGGCGGAGGGGAAGAGGCTGGCTGTCTATCCTGGCAGAACCTGATCCCGGCATAAGGATTCAGAAGAATATATCCGCTTAATCGGCAAACTCGGATGCTACGTTGTTAAATCGGATTTCCGGTGTTACTATACACGTCCGCTACAAACGTTGCATATAGCCGCCAAGTTGAGGTGGGGAAGAACATGAACCTGAGGCGGCTGACGGTAGGAACTTTCAATCTATTCAACCTCAACGAACCGAGCATGCCCGTCTATACGGACAGGAATGGCTGGTGGCAGGTCGAATACGACCTGAAGATCGATTGGACCATGCGCGTAATCCGCATGCTTCAGCCTGACATATTCGGGTTTCAGGAATTGTGGCACGCGGTTTCGATCAACAGGGCGGTGGAGGCATCGGGCCTGGCCGGCGAATACGACGTGGTTGCGCCAGCCGACGCGATCGGGGAGCGCATCGTCTGCGCCGCAATCGTGCGCAAGGGACTGATGAGCAGCGAACCCGATTGGATCGTCAATTTCCCGGACAAGTTCATCCTGCGAAGCTCGGGGGATGATCCGCAGACTCCGGAGATCAGCGTCAACATCGACAGCTTTTCGCGGCCCGTGCTTCATTTCACGGTCAAGCCGCGTGAAGCGCACGATCACGTGCATGTCTATGTCTGTCATTTCAAGTCGAAGGCGCCGACGAAAGTATTCCGCGAGAGTTGGTTTCGGGCCGACGAAACCACCTACAAGAAGCACACGACTGGCCTGGGTTCGGCGATCTCGACCATTCGAAGAACCGCGGAAGCGGCGGCGCTGCGCTTCATGCTTTCCGAACAGATGAAAGGCACCGGCACGCCGGTGATCGTGCTCGGGGACATCAATGACGGCCAGCACAGCAACACCGCCAACATACTGACGGAGCAGCCGAAGTACCTCGTCGGCGATTCGGTGGGCGGCGGCGACACCAGCCTCTACACCGCCCAGACCCTTCAGGAGTACCGCAACACCCGCGACGTGTATTACACCCACATCCACCAGGACATCATGGAGTCGCTCGATCACATCCTGGTCAGCGAGGAATTTTACGACAACAGCAGGAAACGCGTCTGGATGTTCGATGGGATGACCGTCAACAACGATCATCTGAACTTCGACAATCACAAGGAAACCGGCACCAACGACCATGGGATCATCTGCGCCACGTTCAAGTACAAGCCGATCAAGGCAGAGGCGAGAGCGATCGTCGAAGAGGACACATAAGTCAGGTTGCGGTTGACCGCTCGTTGACTTCCACCCCCAGCTCCCTCAGCCTTCTCACCGCCGTCGGCGGCATGGGCGGCGGGTTTTGCGAATGGGCCGCCTCGATCAGGAACTGGTCGCAAGCGGCTTCGGTCTCGGCAACCAGCCGCCGCATGAATTCCTGCTTTTCCAAGCCGGGCGGGATCGGCGGCAAGAACCGCGCCTTGATCGTGCCGGGATAGCGCAGGAACTTGCGCCGCGGCCAATAGAGGCCGGCGACATGCGCAACCGGCACCACCGGAATGTCGAGTTGCGCGTAGAGCTCGACGATGCCCCATTTGTAGGCCGGCTCGTCGCCCGGCGCGCGGCGGGTGCCTTCCGGATAGATGATGAGCTGGCGGCTGTTACGAGCAAGTTCCGCCCGGGTTGCGGCGATCACCGCCTTCAGCGCTTTCGAGCGGCTGCCCCGGTCGACCGGGATCATCCGCATCTTCATGATGTACCAGCCGAAGAAGGGGATCCAGGTCAGCTCCCGCTTCAGTATGTAGAGCGCATCGGGGATGTGCGGCAGAAAGGCGATCGTGTCCCAGAACGACTGGTGCTTTGGGGCCAGTATGTACGAGCCTTCCGGCAGGTTCTCGAGGCCGGTGATCTCGCTCTTCGTTCCGGCGATCTTCTCCTGCAGCCAGAGGCTCGACTTCGCCCAGAATTTCGGCACGTACCAGGCGCGGTGGCGCGGTGCGAGGAAGTAATAGGGCGTCCACAAGATCATCTGGAGGATCAGGCTGATGTAGAAGGCAATGTTGAAAGCCAGCGAGCGGATTTGGAGCATGAGGGAGGCCTGACCGAGGGACGCGTCCGCTGGTTACACCAAGCGCCGGTAAAAGGAAAATAGGGCGCTTCCTCAGTGGGGCGGGTAGCGCGCCGAAGAGGCGTTCGCGGTGGCGATGTCTTCGCTGCTTGTGCGCACCGGCACGACGCCGCGCGCCAGCGCCACCAGGTATTTGTTGTATTCGGTGAACAACACCCTGAGCGCGTCCGGGTTGGTCACCCAGCCGCCATTGTCCAGCCTGGTATTCACGACCGGATAGGGTTGGAGTTCGGCGTCGCCGATGTATCGCCCCATTTCCAGAAGGCTGCGCGGCATGTGGTAGTTGTTGGTAACCAGTATGACGCTGCCGTAATGGTGGCTGCGCACCCATTTTGCGCTTTCTGCGGCATTGCCGATCGTGTCGAGCGCGGCATGGTCGATATCGACGCAGCAGGAAAACAGGTTCCTGTCGCCGCCGGTCGCGGCGCGGAGGTCGTCGCGGTCGGCGGCCGGATGGACGCCGCTGATCAGAAGCCGCTCGCCCTTGCCCGATTTCAGGAGTTCGATGCCGGCGTCGAGCCGCGCCTGGCCTCCTGTTAGCACGATTATGGCGTCAGCGCTCGGCAGATCCGCGGGCGTTTCCATGCCGCCAATGTGGCTGACGAACAGGCCAAAGCCTCCGGCAAACAGGAAAGCAGCTCCGGCAAGGGAAAACGTCACGGTGCGAAACAAAAGGACCAGCCGGCGCGGCGACTTGTGGCCGCCCGGCACTGTGCCGCCGTTTCCGGCGGCGGCAATCGCATCGGTCGAGTTCGGCCCGTTCACCATGGAATGGTTAATCCCGAATCGCCGTCTTGACCAGCGCCATCGCGCTTCGTGCACCGTTTCGGCACGTCAGCCTCCATCCGGCCGGCCGACGTCTATATCGCTTAAATAGGTCACGACCGTGAAATGCGAAGTCGCGGCCGTCAGCGCGCCGACGACCAGCACCACCAGCGCCACGCCGGCATAACCGGTCGCCCCGATCGCGAAATTGCCGAACAGCGCGGTCGCCTGGTCGGCCTCTGGGGTTGCGAGGTTCAGCGACGACCACCAGGAAAAGGCGATGAAGACGACAACCGCTGCCGCGCCGCCGGCTGCCGCCCCCTTCATGCCGGTAAGCAGGAAATGCCGCCGGAATTCGCTGGCGATGAAACGCGCTTCGGCGCCGACGAAATGCAGCACCTCGATGATGTGGCCGTTGCCGGCCATTGCGCCGCGCGTCGCAAACACCACCGAGAGCACGGTCGCCGACAGCATCAGCACCAGAATCGCGATGCCGAGCGTCACGGTGGTCCGCGCCATCGCGACAAGCCGGTCGACCCAAGTGCGGTGGTCGTCGAGCATGGCGCTCGGGACTTCGGCCGCGAGCGCCGCCCTCATAGCCGCGAAATCCGGCGGACTGTCCTCGTCTATGGTGACGATCACCAGCCGCGGCACCGGCAGTTCGTCAATGTTGAGCCCGGCGCCGAGCCAGGGTTCGAGAAGCCGCGCCGTCGCCTCGCGGTCGACGATCCTGGCGTCGCGGACGCCTGCGAATTCACCGGCGATGCGCTGGGCGGCGGCGAGTGCGGCCTCCATGTCGAGACCTTCCGAGGGCTTGATCTGGATCGTCGCTTCGCGCGCGATCTGGTTTTCCCAGACCGACGCCGTATCGCGCACCAGCGTGACCGCGCCGAGCGTCAGGCAGGACAGGAAGGTCATGATGGCGATGACGGAGATCAGCGCGCGTCCGGCGATGTTCTGCGACGGCACGATCGGCGCCATCTTGCGCTGCGCCCGCTCGCTGGCCGGCTTCGCCTCGTCCGCGCCTTGCGCGCCATGCTGCTCGGCAAGTTCAGTCATAGATGTCGAGCCTCCCGCCTGACAGGATCATGCGCCGCGCGTCGACCTGTTCCATCAGGCCGAGATCGTGCGTGGCGATGACGACAGCGGTGCCGAGCCGGTTGAGTTCGATGAACAGCCGAAGCAGCCGTCGCGCCAGCGGCGGATCGACATTGCCGGTCGGCTCGTCGGCAAGCAGGATTTCCGGCTGCTCGATCAGCGCCCGGGCGATCGCGGCGCGCTGCTTCTCGCCGCCCGAAAGCACCGGTGGCAGCACATGCATGCGCTCGCCGAGCCCGACCCATTTCAGCAGCTCGATGACGTCGGTTCGGTAGCTCGCCTCCTCGCGCCCGCGCACGCGAAGCGGCAGCGCGACATTTTCGTAGGTGGTCATGTGGTCGAGCAGGCGAAAGTCCTGGAACACGACGCCGATGCGCCGGCGCATCATCGGCAATTCGTGCCTGGTGATGCGGGAGCGATCCTTGCCGAAGACGTTGATCAGGCCGCGCGTGGGCTTCAGCGACAGGAACAGCAGCCTAAGGAGCGTGGTCTTGCCGGCGCCGGAAGGTCCGCTCAGAAACTGGAAAGAACGCTGCGGGATATGAAATGAAATGTCGCGGAGAATCTCCGGACCCATTCCGTAGCGCAGGCCGACATTCTCGAAGCGAATCAACTCTGAAAAACCTTGGGTGTTGGGGCGCCGAACGCGGGCAGCCTGTTTCGTTCGACCATGGGTCCGCATGGTTAACCGGTGGTTAATTTTCCGGCAGGTTGCGGCCTTATCCGCCCGGCGGCAGCGAAGCGTTAACCAATTCCGTTTACCTCTGGCGGCAGGGAAGATCGAAGGCTGGCCCTTGTCCATCGCAGACCAAAGCACCGCACGCCCGTTTTCCGGCGAAATCATGGCCGCCGCCACAGCCCCTGCCGCGCGGCCCGCGCCTGCGGCGTTCGACGATATTGTCGACGCCGACTACGAGATCGTCTCGCCGCCCGAACGCGATCCCGATCGCTCCACATTCCGTGCCGCTGCTGTACCGACCGCCGGCGGCATGGCGATGCTGCGCCGCGCCGGCGGCGAACTCGCCGCCAGGGGTCCGGTGCGCGGCGGGCCGATCTTCTGGATTTTCGGCATGGCCGCCGTCGCCGCCGCCTTCTGGATTTCGGGCGGGCACGCCCTGGTCCGCCCTGCCGCGCCGCAACCTGCCGCCGCGCTGACCATCTCGGGCGTTTCGTCGCGCATCGAGGCAGCCGGGCGCAATAGCTTTCTCTATATCGACGGCCACGCTGCCAATGACGGAACGGCAGCGGCCGATCTGCCGCCGCTCGAGATCAGGGTCGCCTCCAATGACGGCCGCGTCACGCGCTACAATCTGGGGACATCAGGCCGCGCGATGAAGCCCGGCGACAAATTTGCCTTTTCGAGCAGGCTCGACGTGCCTAAAAGCGGGGTGAAGACCGTCTCGGTCACATTCGGCGAGTAGGAACTGAGCAAATGCCAATCGTTCGCGGCAAGCAAATCGAGGTGCTGTTCTCCGCCTCGACCATCGCCAGGCGCAATCTCGAACTCGCCAAGGAGATCGCCGCGCACGACTACACCGACCTTCTGGTCATCTCGGTGCTGAAGGGCTCGTTCATCTTCGCCGCCGACCTGATCCGCGCCATGCACGATGTCGGCCTGTCGCCGGAGGTCGAGTTCATCTTCATCTCCAGCTACGGGGCGGGCACGACCAGTGGCGAGGTTCGGGTGCTCCGCGACATCGACAACGAGGTCAAGGGCCGCGACGTGCTGCTGATCGACGACATCCTCGAATCCGGCAAGACGCTGTCCTTCACGCGAGACCTGATGCTGTCGCGCGGCGCCAAGAGCTGCGCGATCGCCGTGCTGCTCGACAAGCGCATGCGCCGCCAGACGACGCTCAACGCGGATTATGTCGGCTTCGACTGCCCAGACTATTTCGTCGTCGGCTACGGCATGGACGTCGCCCACGCTTTTCGCGAACTTCCCTTCGTCGGCGTGGTCAAGGGCGACGCCTGAGCGGCATGGCGGTCACGCTCCACGGCTACAGCTACAGCGTCTATCTGCGCATCGTGCGCATGACGATGCTGGAAAAGGGCGTCGCCTGGAGCCACATCGAGATCGATCCCTTCGCCGACGAGATCCCGCTGGATTACCTCGCCCTCAACCCGTTCGGGCGCGTGCCGACGCTCGACCATGACGGCTTCGTGCTCTACGAGACCACGGCGATCAGCCGCTACATCGACGAGGCGTTTCCCGGGCCGAGCCTTCAGCCCGAAGAGCCGCGCGAAAGAGCGCGGATGAACCAGATCATCGCCATAGCCGATTCCTACGGCTACTGGCCGATGGTGCGGCAGGTGTTTTCGCAGCGCGTCTTCAACGCCCGGCACAGGACGCCCGACGAGGCGGTGATCGCCGAAGGTCTGGCGCGCTCCCACAGGGTGCTGGCCGCGCTGGAACCGCTCGCCGAGGGCGGCGACTTCCTGGCCGGCGGCAGGCTGACGCTGGCCGATCTCCATTTCGGCGCGATGGTCGCTTATTTCACCGCTTCGACTGAGGGAGCTACAACACTCGGCGGCTACCCGAAGCTCAGCGCCTGGTGGAGAGCCTTCAAAAATAGGAAATCGCTGGCCGAAACCGACCCGGGACTGCCGGACGATTGAAGGCCGTACGGATATTCGTCTTGTTGCCCGGATTATTTCTTCGTCGGCTACCGCATGGACGTCGCCCACGCCTTTCGCGAACTTCCCTTGTCGGCGTGGTCAAGGTGCTATTCGTGCTGTGATGGCTAGGCGTTTACAAGTTCGCCTTGGTATAGGCGCGGTCTAGGAACCTACCGGTTCGAAATCTCGACCTCGAAAACCATTACGGCTTTCATCAGCGGCCGGCTGTCTTTGTCGCGGACTTCTACAGCGATTGAGCGGTGGCTTTCGTTCGGGACGATGTCCTTGATGTATTCGGATAAAGCCGATACGGCCCATCGACGGGCGGCACCAAGGCTGTCCAGCGCCGTTCCCTCAGTGTCAGGGAGTAGCCGGTCATTGTCGCGCAAGTCGAAGAAGTATCTTGCCATGACGGCAAAACAGCCACGGAATCAAACTGTTCCGTGTCCAGTTTCGGACCGACGCCAGTCAAACAAAAATCGAGCCCGGCGCAGCGGCAAGGGACGCCTCCAGGCTCGACCTCACCCGCCCTGTGGAAAACGGGTGATCAATAAAACGAGCGGGATGAATCCCGGTTCCGATAATTCCCGAGAGGCTCACTTCGCAACCTCTCCCTTGGGCGGCGCGAACACCGAGATCGCCTTCGGCCGGATGCGGAAATGCGCCGGCGTGAAGGTGCTGAGTTCGCCGTCGGTGTTGACCGCCCGGCGGCGGCTGGTGCGGATCGTCACTTCGGTCGTCTGGAATGCGCGCACGTCGTCCCAGCGTCCATGCGTGCCCTTTCTCAGGCTCGGTAGCAGCGCCAGGAGCCTCCACCAGTGGTCGACCTCCAGGCTGTAGAAGTCGAGCTTGCCGTCGTCGGCGGTGGCGGTTTCCTCGACGGTCATGCCGCCGCCATAGTGCCGGCCGTTGCCGACCGAGATCTGCATAGTGCGGATCCGCTCGGTCGTGCCGTCATGGTCGAGATGGGCGGTGAAGAGTCTCGACCGCGCGAGGATGCGGGCTGCCACAATTGCGTAGCCGAGCTTGCCCCAGCGCTTCTTCGCGTGCTCGGTCAGGTCGCTCGCCAGTTCGGCGCTGAAGCCGATGCTGGCGACGTTGAAGAAGAAATGCCCGTTGACTTCGCCGAGATCGATCGGTCTGGGCTTGCCGCCGGCAATCAGCTCCGCGGCCTTTGCCGGATCCTCCGGGATGCCGACCGTGCGCGCGAAATCATTGGCGGTGCCGAGCGGCAGCACGCCGAGCGGCAGCCCCGTCTCGACCAGCGCCGGCGCGGCCGCGTTCAGCGTGCCGTCGCCGCCGCCCACGACGACGAGGTCGCATTCTGTACGATGCGCCATGATCAGGTCGGACATAGTTTCGTCTTCGCCTGCCTTAACTTCGGTTACGGCGATGCCGCGGCCTTCGAGCACCTTGACCGCTGCGGCCACCGAGCCGGTGCCGCGCCGGGCGCGCGGGTTGACGATGAGAAGGGCGCGCTTTGCAGGTTTTGGTTTTTTCAAGGGATGTCGCCGGAGCTGTGTCTGGTCCCGGTAGATAGGGCCGCGATGCGGCCAAAAAAAGTGTGCGCGCGCATGAGTCCGAAAACCGGAATCGGGTTTTCGGACAGAATCATGCTCGGTATTCAGAGTTTTAGCGTGCTTTGCGCGTCCGAAAGGGCGCGCGGCGCTCCAACCTACGCCGCGACCCGGGAAGCCGGCCGGGCGTTCAGCGCGAACAGGCCCGCGCCGACAATCAGCGCCGCGCCGACGATGGTCGTTTCCCGCGGCATTTCGGCGAAGAACAGGAAGCCCCAGAGCGGCGTCCACAATATGCCCGTATATTCGAACGTCGCAACGCTGTTGGCCGGCGCCAGCCGGTAGGCCTGGCTGAGCAGGATCATGCCGGCAGAAGCGACGAGACCGCACGCACCCATCATCAGGAAGTCATTTGTCGCCGGCCAAACCCACGGCCGCACGAGGAACTGCAGGCTCGGGTGCGCGGCGTTCTCGATCCCGGCGGCGGCGAACAGGCCCGCTGCGAGCGCCGCGCCGACCAGATAGACGGCGTTTTGGTAGAACGCCATGACCGTCGAGGATTCCGTGTCGCCGAGCTTTCGCGCCATCAGTTGCGAAAGGGCATAGAGAGCCGCCGATGCAAGCGAAAGCAACGCCGCCCAGTCGAACAGGCCCGCTCCGGGCCTGAACATCACCAGAACCCCGGCCAGGCCGACCAGCACGGTGGCAAGCGTCTGCCAGGCGACGCGCTCGCCGAGATACGGACCGGCCAGCGCCATGATGAATAGCGGGGCCATGAAATACAGCGCGATCGCGTCGGCCAGCGGCAGGGCGGCTATCGCCAGATAATAGACGGTGTAGGACGAAAACAGGATCGTCGCCCGCAGCGTCAGCAGGCGGAAGCGCCGCGAAAGCAGCGCGCCGAGCCCGACATCCATGTACACGACCACAAGCAGGATCGGCAGCGCGACGATCGACCGGATCGCCATCACCTCGGTTACGGGGTAGCCGCCTGATACCGCCTTGATCAGCGGATCCTGCAGCGAGAACACCAGAACCCCGAAGCAGAGACTGACGATTCCGAGGGTGGTGCGGTTCTGCATGGATTCCTGCCGACGAGCCTGTTTGACGACATATCGCCTGACCGCCGCTGCCCGAAGCGCCTTTGCTGCGCCCCCGCCAGCTACGACCGGCCAAAAAGAACCCGCGGCCGGGTCGGCAGCGGGTTTGAGTGAGGACCGTGGGCGCAAATACGGACCTCTACGTCCATGTTGCAGCCGATCTCGCCGGGAACTATCGCTCACTGATTGACATGTTTCCAACGAATAGGAATGATGCCAGCCATCAGCATTCCTTATGATGGGCGGCATGGGCATTCATCTCGACAGCGACCTTTTGCGGACATTCGTGGCAGTCGCCGAAACCGGCAATTTCACCCGCGCCGGCGACCAGGTCAGGCGTACGCAGTCGGCGGTTTCGATGCAGATCAAGCGACTGGAGGAGACGGTCGGGGCCGCACTTTTCGAGCGTGGCCCGCGCGGCGTGCTCCTCACGCGCAAGGGCAGCGAGCTGATCGCCAATGCGCGCCGCATCGTGACGCTTCTCGACGAGACGGCGGCGTCGCTCCACGCTGAGCCGCTCGACGGGCCGGTGCGGATCGGCATTCCGGAGGAGTATAGCTATTCTATTCTCGCCCGGGCGCTCGGGGCATTTTCGAGGCGGCACCCCAAGGTCGAGATCACCGTCAAATACGCGCATTCGGCCAGCCAGGTGGCGGCGCTCGCCAATGGCGAACTCGACCTCGCGGTGGTCTTCGAATGGCAGGACTATTCGGAGGGCGAGGTCCTGATGCGCGACCCGACCGTATGGGTCACCTCGACGCTGCATTCCGCGCACGAAGAGACGCCGTTGCCGGTCGCGCTCTACAGCCGGGCCGGCTGGTGCAAGGATTTCGCCATCAAGTCGCTGGAGCAGCGCGGCCTGGCCTACCGCATCGCCTACACCAGCGACACGACCGGCGGACTGAAGCTTGCCGTCGCGTCGGGCCTCGCCGTTGCTCCGATCTCGCGCAGCAACATCTCTGCCGAGTGCCGCGAACTGACTGCTGCGGAAGGTTTTGGCGATATCGATTCCTCCAACGTCGTGCTTCACCGCGCCGCCGGTGCGCGCAGCGAGGCCATCGACGGCATGGCCGAGGCCATCCGCGAGGCGTTTTCCTCGCGCCCGATCGCCGCCGGTTAAGCTCTGGTCGGTCGGGAGGCGTCTGCTATCTTCAAGCCTTCGAAGCCGCTTGCAGGGAGACGACGATGATCAAATTCTATCACGCGCCCTGGTCCCGCTCGTCCAGTGTCCACTGGCTTCTGGAGGAGCTCGGCCAGCCTTTCGAGATCGAGCCGGTTGACATCCGCGCGCCGGGCGGTGTGCCGGAGAGCTACCGCGAAATCCAGCCCAACAAGAAAGTCCCGGCCATCGTCGATGACGGCACCGTCGTCACCGAGCGCGCCGCGATCTGCCTCTATCTCACCGAAAAATTCCCTGAGGCCGGGCTTGCGCCGGCGGTCGGCGACAGCAATCGCGCTACCTTTCTGAGCTGGCTGGTCTATTGCGATTCCGTGTTCGACCCGTGCGTGGCCGCGCGGGCGCATGGCTGGGAATATGTCAGCAACAATTTCTCGTTCGGCGCCTTCGACGACATGGTTCGCCACCTGGAGAAGACGCTTTCCGCGCGGCCCTATATCGCCGGCGACAAATTCACCGCCGCCGACACCCAGCTCGGCAGCGGCATCCACTTCGCCATCAACATCCTTGGCGTGCTGCCTAAGAAGCGGGTCTTCGAGGATTATCTCGGCCGGGTCACGGCTCGCCCGGCCTTCCAGCGCTTCATGGCGAAGGATGCGGCTGCGATGGGTGGGTAATCGCAGTAATCAGAACTGCTCACCCCGCCGGCTTCGGCCTTCGCCGATATTCCGCCGTCTCCTCGAAGAAATGCAGCCGGTTGCCGAACGGATCGGTGATCGATACTTCGCGTGTGTTCCACGGCGTCTCTTCAAGACCTGGCTTGGCGAAGCGATAGTCCCTGGCCCGCAGCTCGCGATGCAGGCCGGTGATGTCCTCGACGGGGATGCGAACGGCCGAGCCAGGCGAGGCGTCGCCATAATGCTCGCTCAGATGCAGCGCGCAGCCGTCGCGCGCCACTCCCATGTAGAGCGGAAAGTTCTCGCCGAAGCGGTGCTCCCACTGCACTTTGAAGCCGAGGAAGCCGACATAGAATTCACGTGCCTTGTCGATGTCGAAAATGCGCAGGATGGGCGTGACCGAGCCGAGGGTGGGCATGGGCGATGATCCCTGGATTTGCGGATTTGAGGCTCAGTTTAGGCCGGCCTGACAGACACCGCCAGCGCAGAAGCCGCCTTTGCAGCCAAGGCCGGCACCGCCTGAATCGCTAATTCAGCTCCAGCAGCCGTTCGAGATAGTCCTTCTCCAGCGCCGGCGACAGCGCGTTGCCGAGTCGCTTGCGGATGGCGTCGAGGATCTGGCGGGCGCGCTGCACGTCGATCTCGTCGGGCACCTCGACCGATCGGCCGAAATCCGGGCCGGTGGTGGCGCGCGGACGGCCGAGCGGGTCGCGGTCGGCGTTCTGCTGGCGACCGCCTTCCTGGCCCTCGCCCTGGTCGCCCTGCATGGCCTGCTGCATCTGCTGCATCATGTCCTGGGCGCCGCGGCGCAACGCTTCCAGCGCACGGCCCTGCTCGCCGACGGCGCGTTCGCCCTCGCCTTCGCCGAGCGCGCCTTCAGCCTCACCCATCGCCTCGCCAGCTTCGCCAAAACCTTCGCCGGGCTGGATGCCCATGCCTTCGAGGCCCTTCATCAGGCCTTCAAGATCGCCCTGCAACTGGCCCTGGCCTTCCTGGAGCTGCTTCAGCGCCTCAGCGAATTCTTCGGGCGTCATGCCCGGCTGCTGGCCGCCGGGCTGCTGACCTTGTTCGCCCTGCTGACCCTGCTGGCCCTGTTGACCTTCGCCCTGCTGGCCCTGCTGTTGCTGGCCGCGCTGCATCTGGTCCATGCGGAAGGTCTCGTTCATCATCTCCTGCTGGCGGCGCATGATCTCGCCGAGCTTGTCCATCTGCTGGCGCATCTCGCTTTGCTGGCCATTCTGGCCCTGCTGCTGCTGGCGGCCGGCTTGCAGGTTGTTCATCATGTCCTGCAACTGCGCCAGGAGATCCTTCGCCTGATCGCGGTTGCCCGATTTGGCCAGGTTCTCGATCTGGTCCATCATCCGCTCGAGATCGCTCTGGCGCAGTTCCTGTCCGGGCTGCATCTCGGGCATCGCCAGGTTAGGATCGCGCGCGGCGCGTTCGGCGAATTCGCGCAGGAATTCGTTCATCGCCTCGCGCAGTTCCTTCATCAATTTGTCGATTTCCTCGTCGCTGGCGCCGTCCTCCAGCGCCTGCTTCAAGGCTTCCTGCGCCTGGCGCAGGCGCTTCTCGGCCTCCGTGAGGTCGCCGTCCTCGATCTGCAGCGCCATCTGCCACAGATAGTCCGCCACGTCGCGCAACTGGTCGTCGCTCTCGGCCATTTCGAGCCTGGTGCGTCCGGTCATGATGCCGAGATAGTGCGACAGGTTTTCAAACGTGTCTTCCGGCCGCAGCGTTATCGCGTCGATAAGTTCGATCACGTAGGGCTTGCGGTTGGCGTCCAGCGACAGAATCTTGCGCAGCTCTACGACCGCTCTGGCGAGCGGATTGGAGAAGGGCCGCTCCGGCAGAGTGATCGACCTGGTCTCGCTCCTCGCCTCCTGGCCGGCGTCGTCAACCGCCTTCAGCGTCAGCTCGACGCCGGAGCCGGCCCACACATGCTCGGTGAGATCCCGGTTCGCCTTGCCGGCGACGCTGCCGCGGCGGGGGATGGCCAAGGGCATTTCCGGCGCCTTGTAAAGCGGCCGCGCGCCTTCGTCCGGCTTTTCGGTCAGCGCGAATTCGGCCTTGGCGGACGCCGCACCATAGTCGTCCTCGATCTCGTAGGTCAGCTCGAACGCGCCGTTCACCGCCCGCTTCGGCTCGTCTGCGAAGCGGATCACCGGCGCCTTGTCGGGCGTCACGGCAAAGGCCCAGCTTTCCAGTTCCTCTTCGCCCGACCGCAGCGCCAGCACGCCGTCGCCCGACAGCTTCGCCGCAAACTGCTTCGCGCCCGTGTTGACGTTGTCGGCCGCCGGCTTCGGCGCATCCGCTGCCGGCGCGCCGCCCGCAGCCGCGATCTCGTGTTCGTTGCCCCTGCCGTCGGTGAAAACCAATGCCTCGTCGCCGGGACCGCCGGTCACCCGCAATGTCACATTGCTGCCCTCCGGCACGGTCACCGCGCCCTCCGCGCGATCGGCGTCGGCGGTCAGGAAGATCGGCGCCCTGCCAGTATAGGGCGGCGGCGTCACCCAGGCGTCGATGCGCGGCGGGATGGTCTCGCGCGCGGCATGCGCCCGGAAACCGTCGCTGAGGCTGCCGCCGAACGGCCCGTAGGAAAAAGCGAATGCGACGAAAAGCAGGAGGGCGGCCGCGGCACGGACGCCCCACGGGTCGCGCTCCGGCACGCGGGTTCTGGGCAGATCGCCGCCGACCCTGCCCAGCCTTTCGGCCATGCGCTTCTGGTGCTCGCGCCACAGCGCCTGCGAGAAATTTGTTTCCTTGCCGCTTAGCCGGTCCGTCTGCGCCAGCACCGGCGTGTGGAGCAATTCGTTGGCGGCTTCGATGCGGCGGTCGATCTCGGCCGTCGTCGGCTTCCTGAAGAAGCGCAGCGGATAGAGCGCGGCCACCGCCGCGAGCGCCAGCAGCGCCATCGTCGCGAAACGGGCCATGTCGGGCATGATGCGGAATGCGCCGAGCCAGGAAAGGCTGACGAACAGGCTGGCGACGACGGCCAGCGGCAGGACCAGCGGCCAGCCGCGCTCCACCACCATCGCGGTCCAGACCGCCATCCGGGTGCGGGCCAGCCGTCCGGCAAAACTGTTGTCTTTCCTGTTTTCGGGCGTCTCGACCATCGGCCCTTTCCAGCATGGGCCGCGCGGGATGGCGCGGCCTACGACTCGAAAAGATAGCAGCAAACACGGCAAAGGCGAGGCGGCTGGCGAAAACGTGATCGGGGGTGGTATCCGTGCCCCCGAAGGGAGTTCACCTCAAAACCAATCCGGAACGCTGTCCATCCCGATCAGTTCGTCGTAGCTCGGCCGCGGCCGCACGACATGGAACGCGTCGCCCTTGACCAGCACTTCCGGCACCAGAAGCCGCGTATTGTAGGTGCCTGCCTGGACCGCGCCATAGGCGCCCGCCGTCATGACCGCGATCAGGTCGCCCGCCTTCAGCCGCGGCAGGTCGCGTTCGTGGCCGAGATAATCGCCGGTTTCGCAGACCGGCCCGACAATGTCGGCGGTCATGCGCGGCGCATCGGCCGGCTGCTGCACCACCGGCCTGATATCGTGGAACGCGTCGTAGAGCGTCGGGCGGATCAGGTCGTTCATGGCGGCATCGACGATCAGAAAATTCTTCGCGTCGCCCTCCTTCACGAAGATCACTTCCGAAACCAGTATGCCGGCATTGCCGACAATCAGCCGGCCCGGTTCGAACATCACTTTCAGGCCGAGCTTCCCGACATGCTTCTTCACGATCGCCGAATAGGCGTCGGGCAGCGGCGGCGGCGAATTGTCGGTGCGATAGGGAATTCCCAGCCCGCCGCCGAGGTCGATGTGCTCGATGGCGTGGCCGTCCGCCTTCAGCGTGCCAACCAGTTCCACCAGCAGCGCGAACGCGTCGTCGAAAGGCTGCAAATCCGTGATCTGGCTACCGATATGGGTGTCGATGCCGGTGACCTTTATGCCCGGCAGTCCGGCGGCGCGCGCATAGACTTGCCGGGCGCGCTGCCAGGGAATGCCAAACTTGTTTTCAGCCTTGCCGGTCGAAATCTTCTTGTGGGTCTTGGCGTCGACATCCGGATTGATGCGCAGAGACACCGGCGCGACCTTTCCAGCGGCAACCGCTCGCGCCGAAAGCAGCTCCAGTTCGGGTTCGGACTCGACGTTGAAGCAGAGTATGCCGGCGGCGAGCGCAAGATCCATCTCGCGGGCGGTCTTGCCGACGCCGGAAAACAGGATCTTTTCCGGCGGGACTCCAGCCGCCAGGGCGCGCCGCAGCTCGCCCTCCGAAACCACGTCGGCGCCGGCGCCGAGCTTTGCCAGCGTCGTCAGCACCGCCTGGTTGGAATTGGCCTTCAAGGCGTAGCAGACGAGCGAATCCAGCCCCTCGAATGCCTTGCGGAACACGTTGAAATGCCGCGTCAGCGTCGCCGTCGAATAGCAGTAGAACGGCGTGCCCACCGCCCGCGCGATCTCGGGCAGGGCGACATCTTCGGCGTGCAGCACGCCGTCGCGGTAGTCGAAATGGTTCACGAGGTGTACGTCCGGAAAATGGCTACAGCAGCTTGTCGAGAATGAACGGCCTGTCCTCGACCGGTTTCTCGGGCTTCGGCGGCAGCGGCTGCTTTGCCTTCTCCGCTTCCTTTCGCGCATCGATTGCGGCTTGATAGGGCGTGTCGAGCGGCGCCTTGCGGCCGCAGGCCGAAACCGCGCCGAGTGCCGCCAGAAGCACCAAGCTCGTCAAAATCCTGCTTCCGGTCATCGCGCCATCCGTCCCGAGAAAATCAGCCTGCCGCTTGTAGCGAAGTTTTTTTGCCATTGCACCCCGGCAAATCACGCCTTGCCCAGCCGCTTCTTCCAATATCGAATCTGCTTCCTCACCTCGGCGGGCGCGGTGCCGCCGAAGGAGGTGCGACTCTTCGCCGAATTCTGCACCGACAGCACCGAAAACACGTCGTCGGTGATGCCTGGGTGGACCGACTGCAGATCCCCTAGGCTGAGCTTCTCCAGCCCGAGCTTCTTGGCTTCCGCAAGCGCCACGATAGCGCCGGTCACGTGATGCGCCTCGCGGAAGGGCAGGCCGAGCGTGCGCACAAGCCAGTCGGCGAGGTCAGTCGCCGTGGAATAGCCCGAGCCGGCCGCCTTCTTCATCGCCGTCTCGTTGATTTCCATGTCGCCGACCATGCCGGTCATGGCCGCCAGCATAAGATCCAGCGTCTCGGCGGCGTCGAACACCGCTTCCTTGTCTTCCTGCATGTCCTTGGAATAGGTCAGCGGAAGCCCTTTCATCACGGTCAAGAGCCCGATCAGATGGCCGTTGACCCGGCCGGTCTTGGCGCGCACCAGTTCGGCCGCGTCCGGGTTTTTCTTCTGGGGCATGATCGACGAGCCGGTGGAAAACGAGTCCGACAGACGCACGAAGCCGAATTGCGGCGTCGACCAGATGACGATCTCCTCCGCCAGCCGGGACAGATGCGTGGCGCAGATCGCCGCGACCGACAGGAACTCCAGCGCGAAATCGCGGTCGGAAACACTGTCCAGCGAATTGCGGGTCGGCTCGCGAAAGCCCAACGCCCTGGCCGTCATCTGCCTGTCGATCGGGAAGCCGGTGCCGGCAAGGGCGGCAGCACCCAGCGGGCTCTCGTCCATGCGCTCGATGGCGTCGCGAACCCGCGAAAGGTCGCGCGAGAACATCTCGACATAGGCCATGCAGTGATGGCCGAAGGTCACAGGCTGCGCCGTCTGCATGTGGGTGAAGCCCGGCATCACGGTCGCGGCATGGTGCTCGGCGCGCGTCAGGAACGCGGCGATCAACCCCTTCAGCGCCTCGGCGACGCGAAACAGTTCATCCTTTACCCAGAGCCGGAAATCCAGCGCCACCTGGTCGTTGCGCGAGCGCGCCGTGTGCAGCCGGCCGGCGGCCGGCCCGATCAGTTCGGCCAGCCTTGCCTCGACATTCATGTGGATGTCTTCCAGCTTCGTCGAGAATTCGAAATCGCCGGCTTCGATCTCTGCCAAAATCGTGTTCAGCCCGTGAGCGATTTTCTCTTGATCCTGGCGCTCGATAATGCCCGTCTCGACCAGCATCTCGGAATGGGCGATCGAGCCTCGGATGTCTTGGGCGTAGAGTTTTTTGTCGAAGCCGATCGAGGCGTTTATCGCCTCCATGATCGCGGCCGGGCCCGAGGCAAAACGTCCGCCCCACATGGCGTTGCTGGCCTTCTTGTCGCTCATCGTGCTAACCGGGCTCCGGAGATTGAACTAAAAAATGGCTGATCGAAAGAAACTGGTATCTGTGCCGCGGCTTCTGGCCGTGGCCGCGCTTGCAGGGGCGTTGGCAGGCGCCGTGGCGGTATATGTCAGCGCGACCCTGTCTGGCAACAACGCCCCGCCATCGGCGGCTGGCGCGGTCGTCAACGCCGACGCGAATTCCAGGCTCTGCGCCGCAAAGGCCGAGCGCGCCAGGACCGTGGCGGCGGCCGCTACCGGAGAAGTCGCGGCGATGCTGCCTGCCGACCCGCCGCAATCGCTCAAGACGCTCGCCTTCAATGCGCCGGACGGCAACGCCATGACCGTCGCGGACCACGCGGGCAAAACCCTGCTGGTCAATCTATGGGCGACCTGGTGCGCGCCCTGCCGCGCCGAAATGCCGGCGCTCGACGCCTTGCAGAAAGAACTGGGCAGTGAAAAATTCGAGGTGGTGGCGGTCAATGTCGATACCGGCGACGACGCCAAGCCGAAAAAGTTCCTGGCCGACACTGGCGTCGAGGCGCTCGGCTACTACCGCGACAATACGATGGCCACGTTTGAGGAACTGAAGACGCGCGGCCTCGCACTCGGCCTGCCTGTCACGCTGCTCGTCAACGGCGAAGGCTGCCTGCTCGCCCACATGAACGGTCCGGCCGAATGGTCGAGCGATGACGCCAAGAAACTGATCGGCGTGGCGCTCGGCGGTTGACGCACGGTTCCCGCTGTAGCGCTGCCTTAAACTCCGCCTCATCCCGGGCGGGATCAGCCCTTGCGCGCCTCCAGCACGCCTTCTTGTGCCTTTCGAAACGAACTCCAACCGAAATACACATGAAAATTCACGAAGCGGCAACAAAACCATTGTCCCACTGTCACAATCGAACGATACTCCCCTCCGCAAGACCAGCCATCTTGCCATAAACGGGAGAGAAACATGAAATTTCAAGGCCTTGCGGCCGGTGTAGCCGCCGCCGTCACCCTGCTTTCGACATCGTCCGCATTCGCCGTCACCGAAATCTCCTGGTGGCATGCAATGGGCGGCGAACTCGGCGCGAAGCTCGAGGAAATCGCTACGAAGTTCAATGAATCGCAGAGTGATTACAAGGTTGTACCGGTTTTCAAGGGCACCTATCCGGAGACCCTGACCGCAGCGATCGCGGCTTTCCGCGCCAAGCAGCAGCCCACGATCGTCCAGGTGTTCGAGGTCGGCACCGGCACGATGATGGCCGCCGAAGGCGCCGTCTATCCCGTTTACAAGCTGATGGCTGATCAGGGCGAGCCCTTCGATCCAGCAAGCTATTTGACGCCCGTCGTCGGCTACTACTCCGACTCCGACGGCAACATCCTGTCGATGCCGTTCAACTCGTCGACGCCGATCATGTACTACAACAAAAACGTCTTCGAGAAAGCCGGGCTCGACCCCAACACGCCCCCCAAGACCTGGCCCGAACTCGAAGCGGCCATGACCAAGATCAAGGAATCCGGCGCCGCGAAGTGCGGCATGACCAGCGCCTGGATCTCCTGGATCCAGCTCGAGAACCTATCGGCCATCCACGACAAGCCCTACGGCACCAAGGCCAATGGCTTCGATGGGCTGGACACCGAGTTCACCTTCAACGGCGACGTCCAGGTCCGTCACTGGGAGAACCTCAAGAAGTGGCACGATGCCGGCCTCTTCAAATATGGCGGTCCCGTAGGCGGCAACGACGCCCCGCCGCTGTTCTACACCCAGGAATGCGCGGTCTACATGAACTCGTCAGCGGCACGCGCCGCAGTCATCAACAATGCCAAGGAATTCGAGGTTGGGTTCGCGCCGCTTCCCTATTACGACGATGTCATCAAGGAGCCGCAGAATTCGATCATCGGCGGCGCCACGCTGTGGGTGCTGAACGGCCGTCCGGACGAGGAATATGCGGGCGCCGCCAAGTTCTTCAGCTACCTGTCCAAGCCTGAAGTCCAAGCCGACTGGCACCAGTTCAGCGGCTATCTGCCTATCACGCCCGCCGCGCAGGAACTCGGAAAGAGCCAAGGCTATTATGAAAAGAACGCCGGTTCCGACGTGGCGCTCAAGCAGATGACCCGCGCGACCCCGACGGAAAATTCCAAGGGGCTGCGCTTCGGCAACCTGACCCAGGTCCGCGACGTGCTCGACAAGGAGTTCGAAGCGCTGCTCGCCGGTTCCAAAACCGCAAAGGAAGCGCTTGATGCCACCGTGGAAGGCGGCAACAAGATCCTCCGCGAGTTCGAAGCGGCCAACAAATAGGCCCTTGATGATGCTGCCGGGCCCGCGCTCTTGCGCGGGTCCGGCCGTCGCCTGAGCGCAATCGCCGAACCGGGGGCCTATGCAGACCAAGCGGACGATCTTCCCGAACAAAGTTCTGCCCTACTTGCTGCTGCTTCCGCAGCTTGCGATCACCGGCGTTTTCTTCCTGTGGCCGGCGGCGCAGGCCGTATACACGTCTTTTCTGCGCGAGGACGCCTTCGGCTTCAAAACGACCTTCATCTGGTTCGACAACTATACGAGCCTGTTCGCCGATCCCGCCTACCTGAATTCGTTCTCCGTTACGCTTGTCTTCGCCCTGTCGGTCGCGTTCCTTTCGATGTCGACGGCGCTGCTGCTCGCGGTCTGCGTCAACCGCCTGATCTGGTCGGGTAAGGGCTACACAACCCTGCTGGTCTGGCCATACGCGGTCGCGCCGGCTGTGGCCGGCATATTGTGGTGGTTCATGTTCAACCCCTCGATCGGCATTCTGCCCTACGTGCTTTCCTACTTCGGCATCAGCTGGAATCACCGCGTGTCCGGTACCGACGCGATGATCCTCGTGATCCTCGCGGCAAGCTGGAAACAGATCTCCTACAATTTCCTGTTCTTCCTCGCCGGATTGCAATCGATCCCGCGCTCCCTGATCGAGGCCGCCGCAATAGACGGCGCCGGCCCTTTCAAACGGTTCTGGACGATCGTCTTCCCGCTCCTTTCGCCGACCACATTCTTCCTTCTGGTCGTCAACGTCGTCTATGCGATGTTCGACACCTTCGCCGTCATCCACGCCACAACGGAGGGCGGGCCGGCCGGAGCGACCAACATCCTGGTCTACAAGGTTTTTGACGATGGCGTGCTCGGCCTCAATCTCGGCTCCTCGGCGGCGCAATCGGTCATTCTGATGGCCATCGTCGTCGTCCTGACCATGATCCAGTTCCGCTGGATCGAGCGGCGCGTCCAGTATTGAGGAGCGACCGATGATCGAAAACAGGCCCTTACTTACCTTCCTGACCCATCTGGTGCTGATTCTCGGCGTCGCGATCGTTGCCTTTCCGGTCTATGTCGCGGTGATCGCCTCGACGCTCGCCGAGGACGATTTCCTGTCTGGCATCCTTCCGATGATCCCCGGCCCGCACGCGCTGGAGAACTACAGCTCGATGCTAGTGACGGGTCTGTCGACCTCTGGCGCGCCGCCGATCGGGCCGATGATGATCAATTCGCTGGTCATGGCGTTGTCGATCGCCATCGGCAAGATCGCGATCTCCATCCTGTCGGCCTACGCCATCGTCTATTTCCGCTTTCCCTTCCGCGTGCTCGCCTTCTGGGCGATCTTCGTGACGCTGATGCTGCCGGTCGAGGTGCGCATCATGCCGACCTTCGCGGTCGTGGCCAATCTGGGGATGCTGAACAGCTATGCCGGCCTGTCGATCCCGCTGATCGCGTCGGCGACTGCGACCTTCCTGTTCCGCCAGTTCTTCCTGACGGTGCCCGACGAACTCGTCGAGGCGGCGCGGGTGGACGGAGCAGGACCGCTGAAATTCTTCCGGGACATCCTGCTGCCGCTCAGCCGGACCAACATGGCCGCGCTGTTCGTCATCCTCTTCATTTATGGCTGGAACCAGTATCTGTGGCCGCTGCTGGTGACCACTGACACCAGCTATTACACCATAGTGATGGGCATCAAACGCATGGCCGTGGAGGCCGACACGGACCCGAAATGGAACCTCGTCATGGCTACCGTGGTGCTGGCGGCGTTGCCGCCTGTCCTGGTCATCATTTTCATGCAGCGCCTGTTCATCAAGGGCCTTGTCGAGACGGAGAAGTGAGAGCGTGGCGACAGTCGACCTGAAGGACGTCAAGAAGATCTACGCCGGCGGCGTCGAGGCGGTGAAGGGCGTTTCCATCGCCATTCCCGACAAGGCGCTGTGCGTGCTGGTCGGCCCGTCCGGCTGCGGCAAGTCCACGCTTTTGCGGATGATCGCCGGGCTGGAATCGATCTCGGCCGGCACGGTCTCGATCGACGGCAAGGTGGTCAACGCGATCGGCCCGACCGAGCGCGACATCGCCATGGTATTCCAGAATTATGCGCTCTACCCGCACATGAAGGTCTACGACAACATGGCCTACGGCCTGCGCAACCGGGGCACGCCGAAGGACGAGATCGACAAACGCGTGCGCGAGACGGCGAAGACGCTGGAGCTTTCCGCGCTGCTTGACCGCCGTCCGCGCGAGCTTTCCGGCGGCCAGCGCCAGCGCGTTGCCATGGGCCGCGCCATCGTGCGCAACCCGAAAGTCTTCCTGTTCGACGAGCCGCTCTCCAATCTCGACGCCAAATTGCGCGGCCAGATGCGGGTCGAGATAAAGAACCTCCAGCGCGCGCTCGGCGTCACATCCGTCTACGTCACGCACGACCAGCTCGAGGCGATGACGCTTGCCGATCAGCTCGTGGTGATGAATGCCGGCCTCGTCGAACAGATCGGCGACCCGCTCGACATCTATGAAAAGCCGGCCTCGACCTTCGTCGCGAGCTTCATCGGCGCGCCGCCGATGAACCTTTTGGACCTGACACGCGGCGCAAACGCGCCGACGCTGGCCGACGGCACGCCCGTCGCCTTCGCGCCGCAAGCCGCAGCCATCCTCGGCTTCCGCCCGGAGGACGCCGACGTCACCCATGGCGCGGAAGCTCCGCAAGGTGCATTGGCCATCCCCGCGTCCGTGGAAGCGGTGGAGCCCGTCGGCGCCGAAAGCTTCCTCTACTGCGCCGCCGCCGGAACCCGCATAGTCGTGCGGGTCCACGGCCGCGCCACCGCCAGGCCCGGTGACCAGTTGCGCGTGGTGGCAAAGGCGGAAAAGCTGCACTGGTTCGATGAGGGCGGGAAAAGGGTGGCATAGGAAGCGCCAAGCGCCCCACGGCCAATGGCGGAAGCTGTGTTCCACTGTCACTCGTTAGCCCGCTAACCCTCTGTTCACCGCGGGCTGGTAAGGCTTCCCTCACGGAAGTCTGGAGCCCCCGCCATTGGCAACCGATCTGAGGAAGATATCAGTCCGCAGCTGGATCAAGCTCGCGCGCTGGACAGTGCTCGGCACGCTCGGCTGCATGGCCGTGTCGCTGGCCTTCAACTATGTGGCATTCCGCAACTTCGCGCCCGACGCCATGCGCCAGGGACTGATCAGCGCGGCGATCATCCCGGTGATCCTCGCCGGGCCGCTGTTCTTCTACCTGACGCTCAAGCTGCGCGAACTGAAGATCGTCAATTATAAGCTCAACGTGCTGGCCTCGACCGACAGCCTGACGTCATGCCTCAATCGCGGCGCGTTCTCGTCGCAGGTCGACGAGCGGCTGCTGCAGGCCGGCGGGCGGAAGCCCCAAGGCGCCGGCGCGCTTCTGGTCATCGACGCCGACCATTTCAAGTCAATCAACGACCGGTTCGGCCACGGCCAGGGCGACGAGGCGCTGCGCATCATCTCGCGCTCGATCCGCTCCTCGGTGCGCAGCGGCGATCTCGTCGGCAGGCTCGGCGGCGAGGAGTTCGGCGTGTTCCTGCCGGGCGCAACCGAGCCGAACGCAGCCGATGTGGCCGAGCGCATCCGGCGCGCCATCGCCGAGGCGGCGTTCCTGCCCAACGGAACGAATTGCCCGCTGTCAGTTAGCGTCGGCGGCGCGGTCTATGAGGCGCGGATCGATTTCAGCGATCTTTTCCGCGTCGCCGACCAGCGGCTCTACCAGGCGAAAGAGGCCGGGCGCAATCGCGTGCAATTGTCGGGTACTGCCGAGGCCGAGCGGCGGCAGGTGCTCCACTGAGCACGAGCCGGCGTTCGGGTCGCGGATTTCACCGCGTCGGAACCGGATGCTCGCCGCGATAGTCGTAGAAGCCGCGGCCGGTCTTGCGGCCAAGCCAGCCGGCCTCGACATATTTCACCAAGAGCGGGCAGGGCCGGTATTTGGAATCCGACAATCCATCATGCAGCACCTGCATGATCGACAGGCAGGTGTCGAGGCCGATGAAGTCGGCGAGCTGCAGCGGACCCATCGGATGATTGGCGCCGAGCTTCATGGCCGTGTCGATGGCTTCGACCGAGCCCACGCCCTCATAGAGCGTGTAGATCGCCTCATTGATCATCGGCAGCAGGATGCGGTTGACGATGAAGGCCGGAAAATCCTCCGACACCGTTATGGTCTTGTCGAGGCGGTGGACGAAGTCCTTGGCGGTCTCGAAGGTCGAGTTCTCGGTGGCGATGCCGCGCACCAGTTCGACCAGCTTCATCACCGGAACCGGGTTCATGAAATGAATGCCGATGAAACGCTCGGGCCGATCGGTCGCCGAGGCCAGCCGCGTGATCGAGATGGAAGAGGTGTTGGTGGCGAGGATAGCCTCCGGATTGAGCTGCGGGCAGAGCTGGCCGTAGATCTTGCGCTTGACGGTTTCGTCCTCGGTCGCCGCCTCGATGACGAGATCCGCGCCCGCCAGATCCGACATGGAAGGGGCTGCGGAAATGCGCGCCATCGCCTGCTGGCGCAATTTGTCGTCGAGCTTTCCGGCGCCGACCTGCCGCGCCATGTTGCCGCTAATCGTGGCGATGCCCTTCTCGATGTTCTCGCCGGAAATGTCGAACAGCGAAACCTTGTAGCCCGCAAGTGCGGCCACATGCGCGATGCCGCTGCCCATCTGGCCCGCGCCGATGATGCCGATCGTCTCGATGTTGCTGGTCATGACACTGGTCCCGTCAAAAAGGCTTGCCGCCCGTTTTTTGTGCAGTGCAAACTAGAAGGACTGGGTGGGTTTCGTCTAGAGCACGATCCCGAAAAGTTTGCAGACTTTCGGACAGGCGTCAAAGATCAACCGCGACCATTGTCTGGTCGGCCGGGGCGCACAATGAAAAGCCCCGTCCCGATCGTCTCGGGACGGGGCTTGATACTGCTCAAAATATGCTCAGAGCGCCTTTTCGAGTTCCGGCAGGATAACGAAGAGATCGCCGACGATGCCGTAATCGGCGACCTGGAAGATCGGCGCCTCCTCGTCCTTGTTGATGGCGACAATGACCTTCGAATCCTTCATGCCGGCGAGGTGCTGGATCGCTCCGGAGATGCCGCAGGCGATGTAGAGGTCGGGGGCGACGACCTTGCCGGTCTGGCCGACCTGCCAGTCGTTCGGCGCATAGCCGGCGTCGACAGCGGCGCGAGAGGCGCCGACAGCCGCGCCCAGCTTGTCGGCGACGGGCAGGATGACCTCCTGGAACTTCTCCGAGGAGCCCAGCGCGCGGCCGCCCGAAATGATGATTTTCGCCGAGGTCAGTTCGGGACGGTCGGTCCCCGAGAGCTTGTTTTCGACGAAGGTCGAGAGGCCGGGATTGGCCGCAGCGGCCACCGTTTCGACCGGAGCCGAGCCACCTTCGCCAGCCGCCTGGAACGACGCTGTGCGGACAGTGATCACCTTCTTCGCCTCGCCCGACTTCACCGTCTGGATGGCGTTGCCGGCATAGATCGGACGCTTGAACGTGTCGGGGGCAATCACCTCGATGATCTCCGAGATCTGGGCGACATCGAGCAGGGCGGCAATACGCGGCGCGACGTTCTTGCCCGACGAGGTCGCCGGCGCGATGATCGTGTCGTAGTTGGCGGCGAGTGAGACGACGAGCGCAGCAAGCGGTTCGGCCAGGCGCTGCTCGAGTTCGTCCGCCTCGGCCAGCATCACCTTTGTGGCGCCCTGCAGCTTCGCCGCGGCATCGGCGGCTGGCTTGGCGCCCTTGCCGGCCACCAAGATATGCACATCCGAGTCGATCTTGAGGGCGGCGCTCAGCGCCTTCGCGGTCTGTTCCGAAAGACTGGCATTGTCGTGTTCGGCAATCAGGAGAATAGCCATTTGTTTTTCCTTACTTTCGAGCCCGCTCTGGGATTCAGGTCAGGCCGAGTCGAAAACGTTGGGATTCGAGAATCGGAGCGGAGCGTACTTCAATACGTGAGCACCGGAAGCGGAGAAGACCGGCGTTTGCAGGCCGGCCTCACCTGAATCCGTTACAATACGCCGGCTTCGTTTTTCAGCTTGTCCACCAGTTCGGCGACGGTCTTGACCTTGACGCCAGCCTTGCGGCCGCTCGGCTCCTCGGTCTTCAAGACGGTGAGGCGTGGCGCGATGTCGGCGCCGAAATCGGCAGGCGTCTTCTCGTCGAGCGGCTTCTTCTTGGCCTTCATGATATTGGGCAGCGAGGCGTAGCGCGGCTGGTTGAGCCGCAAGTCCGTGGTCACGATCGCGGGCATCTTCAGCTCAATGGTCTGCAGGCCGCCGTCGACCTCGCGCGTCACGCGGGCCTTGTCGCCGTCGATCTCGATCTTGGAGGCGAAGGTACCCTGGCTCCAGCCGAGCAGCGCCGATAGCATCTGGCCGGTCTGGTTGGCGTCGTCGTCGATCGCCTGCTTGCCGAGGATGACCAGGCCGGGCTGCTCCGCCTCGACCACGCCCTTCAGAACCTTGGCGACGCCGAGCGGTTCGGTCTCACCGTCGGTCTTGACCAGGATGGCGCGGTCGGCGCCCATGGCGAGCGCGGTGCGCAGCGTCTCCTGCGCCTGCTGGGGCCCGATCGAAACGACGACGATCTCGTCGGCCTTGCCGGCTTCCTTGAGCCGGATCGCCTCCTCGACCGCGATTTCGTCGAACGGGTTCATCGACATCTTCACATTGGCCAGCTCGACGCCCGAACCGTCCGACTTGACCCGAATTTTCACGTTGAAATCGACAACCCGTTTGACCGGGACGAGAACTTTCATGTGTTTCTCACCTCTCTGATAAAAAATTTGGAGCGTTCACTAGCAGAGCGGGGCTCGGTCCGTTTGTCGATTGACGACATAAAGGGCGGAAATACGGAACTGGGCATGCGCGCTTGCCGGCTGCCGCAAGCGCGCGGACCCTAGTCAGCGTCGATCGGTGCGTCAATATCCGCCGATCGCCCAAATCGTTTGAATCATTGCCGTCCCCAGCGCGGCGCCGGCTGGGTTTCGACCGGGTGCACCGCGCTCGGCTGCTCGACCTTCACGGCGCGGGGCGTGACGACCTCGTTGTCCAGCAGCGGCACGTCGCGGCGGCGCAGGATAAGGACGAGCACCGCGCCGGTGACGATGCCGCCGGCATGGCATGCCCAGGAAATCTGGTCCTCGCCGCCCGCCGCCAGCATGAAGAACTGAAAGGCGACCCACAGGCCGAGCGTGAGGTAGGCCGGTATGCGCAGCGGGATTCGGCCGAAGGCGAGAATCCATATCTTCACACGCGGATGCAGGATGAGATAGGCGGCGACGATGCCCGCAATGGCTCCGGACGCTCCGATGAGCGGCACCTGCGAAGCCGGCGCGATCCAGCCATGCACGGCCGCGCCGCCTGCTGCGCAAAGCAGGTAGAACACCAGGAAGCGGAAGTGGCCGAGGGCGTCCTCGACATTGTCGCCGAAGACCCAGAGGAACAGCATGTTGCCGGCGAGGTGGAAGAAATCGCCATGCAGGAAGGCATAGGTGACATAGGTCAGGTCCTCGGGAACGATGACCAGTTCGGGCGAAAGCTCGACCGTGTCGAATGCCACCGAAGGAATATAGCCGAGGCCATAGACCGCGGCGCCGGTGAATTCTTCCGATCCCAGGCCGGTGATCAGGAACACCAGCACGTTCACCCCGATCAGGCCGAACGTCACATATTGCAGATTGATGTATTTCAGGCTGTTGGCGTCGTGGAGCGGAATAAACATGTTTTTTGCGCCGCTCCCCCGGCATCATCTGGAGACGTTTTGAGAATTCGCTCTGGTGAGGCAGGTGGCGTGGTTTTCGAGAACCGGAGCGCAGCGGACAGTAGTCCGTGAGCACCGGAAGCGGAGAAAACTGCGTCAGATGCCCGCCAGAGTAGAATTATAGAAATGTCTTCTAGCGGTTCTTGCCCGGAACCCATAGCACATCGGCATTTCCATTGTCATTGACCACGCGCGCCGCCACGAACAGAAAATCCGAGACGCGGTTGATGTATTTGATGCCTTCCGGATTGACGTGCTCCTGCGGGTCCTGAGCCAGCGCGACCATGATGCGCTCGGCGCGCCGCGCCACGGTGCGGGCGTGGTGCAGTGCCGCCGCGGCGGGCAAGCCGCCGGAGAGCACGAACGAGCGCAGCGGCTGCAGGCCCTTGTTCAGGAGGTCGATCTCCGCCTCCACGCGGGCGACCTGCGAGGCAACGATGCGCAACGGTTCGTAGCCGAGCGCCTTGCCTTCGTCGGGCACGCACAAATCGGCGCCGAGGTCGAAGAGATCGTGCTGGATCCGGCCGAGCATGGCGTCGATTTCGGGATAGGCGCCGGCGGTGTGGACGCGGGCCATTCCGATGCAGGCATTGGCTTCGTCGACCGTGCCGTAGGCGTCGATCCGGACGTCCGATTTCAGCCGCCGCTCGCCGGTTCCGAGGCCCGTCGTGCCGTCGTCGCCGGTGCGGGTGTAGATCTTGTTGAGCTTGACCATCGCTATCCGAGCCGTCTCCGCTAGAAGCGTCCCGCGAACCAGGCGGCGATCAGGATCAGGACCAGCGCGATGAATTGCAGGAACACGCGCGCCTGCATCAGTTTGTTGGACGTGATGCCCGAACCGCCGCGCATCATGTTCACCAGCCCGCGGATCAGCACGACCACGACCGCGATCATGACCACGATGGCCAGCATGTTGAAGACGGTTTCCATCCGGATCTCCGGTCGATTGTGCCTTGTCAGGCCTGGGATGAGAGCACGCGGTAGAACAGGGAAGCGGGCAGGACGCGTTTCAGAATCACGCCGATCCTGGCCGGCAGGGTGACAACATAATGTGGGCGCGGCCGCCGCGACAGGAGGGCGTGTCGCAATACCGCATAAACGGCATCCGGCTTGAGCTTCAGCCGCGATTTCGAGCCGCCGGCTCTCAGCCGCGCAAGCTGCTTTTCGTAGGCGTCGCGGTGCACGGAATGCTCGTAATCGATGTTCTTCTCGAACCAGGCGAGCGCGTTGGTGGCGATCTTGGATTCAACCGGTCCCGGCTCGATCAGGGAGACATGGATGCCTGAGCCCTGCAATTCGGCGCGCAGGCAAAGCATCAGGCCTTCCAGCGCATGCTTGGATGCCACGTAGGCTCCGCGCCATTTGACCGGCGTCAGTCCCAGGATCGACGAGCAATGGACGATGCGGCCGTGGCCCTGCGCGCGCATCACCGGCACGATACGTCGGGTCAGGTCGTGCCAGCCGAACAGGTTCGCCTCGAACTGCTCGCGCAGCGCCTCGACCGGCAAATCTTCCACCGCGCCGGGTTGCGAATGGGCGCCATTGTTGTAGAGGGCGTCGAGCCTGCCGCCGGTCCGTTCGAGAACGGCCGCCACGAGGGCCGAGATCGAGTCCGGCTCGCGATAGTCGAGGTGGAACGTTTCGATGCCGTCGGCCTCGAGCGCGGCGATGTCCTCCGGCCTCCGCGCCGTGGCGAACACACGCCAGCCATCATCCCTTAATGCACGGGCGCAGTAAGCGCCGATGCCGGAGGACGCGCCGGTGACGATGATCGTGCGCAACTCTTTCATCCGGTGTACGTAGTGCCGCCATGCATTGTCATTTTCTGCAATCCCTTCCCATATTCGCCGTGGGGACACAATCTACGCGGAACCGACCAACGGAGGCCGAGTGAGGAAGATCGTAGCCATTCGGCGCGTGCTTTCGGATGCGCTCGGACACTTCAACGATGATGACGGCTGGTCAATGGCCAGCCATCTTGCCCTCACCGCGTTGATGGCGTTGTTTCCGTTCCTCATCTTCGCCGCGACGCTGGCGAGTTTCCTGGGTGCGGACGCCTTTTCGGAAACGGCGGTGCACCTGGTGTTCGATACCTGGCCGGAGCAGATCGCCGAACCGATCTCGCGCGAGGTGGTCGAAGTCCTCACCGTCCAGCGCACCGACCTCCTGACCTATGGTGTCCTGCTTGCCGCCTTCTTTGCGTCGAACGGCATCGAGGCTCTGCGCACTTCGCTCAACCGGGCCTACCGGGTAACCGAGACCCGCTCGTTCATCTTCCGCCGCATCCAGAGCCTCGTCTTCGTGCTCATAGCTACGGCCGGTTTCCTGGCAGTCAGCCTGCTCGTGGTGTTCGAGCCGCTCATCCGCCGCGCGACCGCCAATTTCGACTGGCTGGAGCCCTATGTGGGCACGACAACGTTGTGGCGTTTGATGATCGCCTCGACCGTCATCGTGCTGGGCCTGATCGCGGTGCATTTCTGGCTGCCCGATGGCAAGCGCCGCTTCACGGAGATCGTTCCCGGCATCGTCTTCACGCTTGTCGGCTGGCTTGTGGGCTCGACCATATTCGCGGCCTATCTCGATCGCTTTCCATCCTATGTGGCGACCTATGCCGGCCTCGCCTCGATCATGATAGCCCTTGTCTTCCTCTATATCGTCTCGGCGATCTTCATACTGGGCGGCGAACTCAACGCCTCGATCAGCCGCTATCTGGAAGCGCGCGCCCGCGTCGGCGGCTAGATTTATTCCGCCGGCGGTCCAGGTTTGTTTACGGGCTTTCGCGCGGTTGCGAGGCCGACGCCCAACGTCGCCAGCGCCATGCCGAATATCTGCACGAGCGACAAATCCTCGCCGAACAGCACCCAGGCGATCACGGCGGTGACGGCTGGCACGAGGTAGAACAGCGAAGAAACCTTCGACATCTCGCCCTCGCGGATCATCGCCATCAACAGGAAGATCGCGCCGATCGACAGAACCAGCACCAGCCAGGCCATGGCGAAGACCAGTTCGCCGGTGAGGATGAAGGTCTGTGTCTCGAACGCCAGCGAGCAAAGGACCATGATGGCGGCGGCGCCGACATACTGCCAGAAGGTTCCGGTTATCATGTCGCCGCCGGCTCCGAAGCGTTTTTGCCAGATGGTGCCGGCGCTCATGCCGGCGACGGCGACGAACGAGGCGGCGAGCATCGGCCACGTAACGCCGCCGCTCATCGCGCCGAGCTTCGGCGACAGCACGATCACCACGCCGGCGAAACCCGCGGCCAGCCCCGCCCAATGGCGCGGCAGGATCTCTTCGCCGAGCAGCCTGCCGGCGAGGACGGCCGTGATCAAGGGCTGCAGGCCGACGATCAGCGCCGACAGGCCGGCGGGCAGGCCCTGGCGGATCGCCCAGAATACGCCGCCGAGGTAGACGCCGTGCATCAGCGCGCCGGCGGCAATGGCGTGCAGCGCCTCGCGCCGCCCAGCCCTGCGGGAGCGGAGCAGCGCCATCATCGCGCCCAGGATGACGAAGGCCAGCACGAAGCGCGCGGCCAGGAAGGTGAACGGCTCCGCCCAGGGCATGGCGTAGCGGGCGCCGATGAAGCCGGTCGCCCAGAGCACGACGAAGGTGGCCGGAACGAGCCGTTTGGGAATTGTCATGAAGCGCCGGCCGATCGAGGGAAGAGAGCGGCGAAAGCTCTAATGCGAAATATTCCGGCAAGCAAAGCGAAACGATTGATGCATAACTTCTAATATATTGAACCGGGGGGTTCGAGGGACGATCGCTGTCGGGGACTTTGAAAGGACCGGGCATGCTTTGGAATCTCGAGCCCTCATGGCTGATGATGGGCGTGGCGGGCGTCATCGTCATGGCGCTGTTTTTCGGGTCGGCTCTCCACGCCATCATGCAGGAGGATGGATTCGGGCCGATCGGCAACATGGTGCTGTTCACGGCCGGATTTTTCACCGCCATCCTTGTCGCCAACACCTATGGCATCGATTTTCGCAGCCTGACGCTGGCCGTGGCGACGGGACTGGGCGGCGCGTTCGCCATCATAGCCGTGCTCGCCGGCGTCAAGGGCGTGTTCGCCCGCTTCTAGCCTAGAGGCCGACCTTCCTGCGCACATCCGCGACGCTTGCGCCGCCTTCCCGCAATGCCGCGATCCCGCTGTCGCCGAGGCTTTTCGAAAGCTTGCGGCCATCGGGTCCGAGGATCAGGCGATGGTGGAAATAGCCCGGCGCAGGCAGGCCCAGAAGTTCCTGAAGCAGGCGCTGGACGCCGGTGGCCGCATAAAGGTCGCGGCCGCGCACGACGTGGCTTATGCCCTGAAGCGCGTCGTCGATCACCACCGCGAGGTGATAGCTCGTCGGAATTTCCTTCCTGGCGACGACCACGTCGCCCCATTGCTCCGGGCGCGCATCGATCTGTTCCGCAGCGGCCAGTTCCTCGCTTGAAAACTCGGTCCACGAGAGCGCTCCGTCCACGCGGGATTTCGCCGCTTGCATATCCAGCCGCCAGGCGAACGGTGCGCCGCCGGCCATCCTGTGCTCGCGCTCGCGGCGCGAAAGCGCCTTGTCGAAGGCCGGATAGAGCGGCACGCCGTCGGGGTCGCGCGGCCAGGTCCTGCCGCGCCCCTCGGCATCGGCGATCGATGCGCGGATCTCGCCGCGACTCATGAAGGCCGGATAAACCAGCCCTTCGGCGATCAGTCTTTTCAGCGCCGTCTCATACTCGCCGAAATGCTCCGACTGGCGCCGCACCGGCCGTTCCCACTCGATGCCGAGCCATTCGAGATCGCGATATATGCCCGCCTCGAACTCGGGCGTGCAGCGCGCCAGGTCGATGTCCTCGATGCGCAGCAGCAAGCGCCCGCCGGTCTGCCGGGCCAGCTTCGCGTTGAGCAGCGCCGAATAGGCATGGCCAAGATGCAACTCGCCGTTAGGGCTCGGCGCAAAGCGAAAGACAGGGGCGTTCATCGGAATGCGTAAACCGGGTTGCGCGACTTCACCCGATTGCTACTTTGCCGGCGGATCAGGAACAAGGGACGCGATGCGCCGCATTTCAACGCTCGGGGATGTTTCGGACGGGCTGGATGCGCTCTGCGCTGCCGATTCGCGGCTTGGCGCGGTGCGCGCGGTCGCCGGCGAGGTTCCGCTGCGCCTTGCGGAGCCTGGCTTCGCCAGCCTCGCCTCGATCGTCGTGTCGCAGCAGGTCTCGCGAGCCAGCGCCGATGCGATCTTCGGGCGGCTGACGAGGCTGGTCGATCCGCTGACGCCGGAGGCGATCCTCGCAGCCGGCGAGGGCATGTTCCGCGAGGCGGGCCTGTCGCGGCCCAAGCAGCGCGCGCTGCTTGCCGTTTCGCAAGCCGTGCGCGACGGGCTCGACCTGCACCACCTCTGCGGCCTGGACGCCGGCGAAGCGATCCGGCGGATGGTCGCGGTGCCGGGCATCGGTCCGTGGACCGCGGAAGTGTACCTGCTGTTTTCGGCGGGGCACCCCGATATCTTCCCGGCGCGGGATGTGGCGCTGCAAAGCGCGGTCGGCCATGCGCTGGGCCTGGCGCCGCGTCCGGGCGAAAAGGCGCTGGCCACTCTGGCCGAATCATGGGCCCCCTGGCGGGGCGTCGCGGCACGGCTTTTCTGGGCCTATTATCGCGAAACGCGGGGCCGTGACGGCGCTCCGCCCGTGCAAACTCATGAAAAAGCCGCTATTTTCTGACTTTTTGCAGTCTTGTGTGACTGTGAAGCCGCTTCACATCGTTGTCATCTCCGGCTTACAGTATCGCCGCCGAACGGTTCGCAACCATGGAGGTGAATCAGAGTGACGGTCGCCGTGTCTCCGGATGGGCTTCCAGCGCTGGTGCTGAACGCGGATTACCGCCCGCTCAGCTATTACCCCCTGTCGCTCTGGGGTTGGCAGGACGCGATCAAGGCTGTCTTTCTCGACCGGGTCAACATCGTCGCCGAATACGACCGCTCGGTCTCCTCGGTGTCGTTCTCGATGAAGCTGCCCAGCGTCGTCAGCCTCAAGAACTACGTCAAGCCGTCGCGCCACCCTGCCTTCACCCGGTTCAACGTGTTCCTGCGCGACCGTTTCCAGTGCCAGTATTGCGGCACCTCCGAGGATCTGACCTTCGACCATGTCATTCCGCGCCACAGCGGCGGAGCGACCACCTGGGAGAACGTTGTCGCGGCCTGCTCGCCCTGCAATCTGCGCAAGGGCGGACTGATGCCGGCGCAAGCCAAGATGTGGCCGCTGCAGAAACCTTACCACCCGACCGTCCACGACCTGCACAATAACGGCAAGCGCTTCCCGCCGAATTACCTGCACGAAAGCTGGATGGATTATCTCTACTGGGATGTCGAACTGGAGCCGTGAGCTTCGGGTTGGGCTGCGCCCGGATGTTCCGATTTCCGGAATTCCCTGTTTCCATCATCGGCGGATGACCTAGCGCTCAATCGAGAGGCTTTGGATCAGGCGTTGTCGAATGCTTGGCCGGGGTAAGACCCCGACCCGAGCGTCCACGACCTAGCAAAGCTTTCGACAATCATTGCGCATACTTCGCCTCTGATGTACCTTAAGACTTGACCGGGTGAGAAATATGCCCACTGCCGTGATGGCTTTTCTTTATTTTCCTTGTTACGGCCTACCGCATGTTTTCAACCAGGACTTGATACCACACGCTGTGTTCTTGCTTTCGCTTGTAATAGCGGTTGGGGGGATTTGCCATGTTCCCGCGTTTCGGATTCGTTGCAGCCTTCATCCTCGCAAGCTTGACGACCTTCGAAGCTTTTGCGGGCTGCCGAAACCGGCGCGACGTCGCCGACGCGCAGGTTCCTGAAGGCGCGGATGGACATCGTGCTGGATTGCCGGATCGGGGCTCCACCTAGGCGATGTGGCCATCGGCGCGATGGGGAAGGGGATCAACACGGCGCTCGGCGATGCCGTCAACATTGCGTTCCGGATCGAAGGGCTGACGCGCAAGCTCGATGAGCCAATCTTGGCCAGCACCGCCTTCCTGAAGGGCTGGGAGCATGGCCACGATCTCTTCCAGTCCGCCGGCAGCCATGCCGTGAAAGGTCACCCGGAGATGATCGAGGTTTTCGCGCTCAGGCGATGACGCCAGCCGGCGGGATCAGCTCCGATGCGCCTGTGAGTCCGCCTGCAGGCGCATGCGGCAGCGGACCCCGCTTTCGGGAAAGCTCAGGTCGACTTCCCCGATCTGCGAGGCCAGCACTTTCGAGACCAGCCGGGTGCCGAAGCCGTCGTCGCGCGGCGCGGCGACCGGCGGTCCGCCATGTTCCGACCAGTCGAATTCGATATGCCTGCCGGTTCGCCGCCAGCTGATCCGGACGAACCCTTCATCGTTCGAGAGCGCGCCATATTTTGCGGCGTTCGTGCACAGTTCGTGCAGCGCCAGAGCCACCGGCACATTGAGCGAGGGCGGCAGGTCGAGATTGTCGCCTTCGACGACGAAACGCCGATGCTCGTCGTCGCGGTAGGGCTCGATGATCTGCGCCACCAGCGAGGGCAGGCTGAAAGCCACCCAGTCCTGCTGCAGCAGCACGTCGTTGGCCCGCGCAAGCGCCTCTATGCGATCGCGAAAATCCCGGACGGCTTCCGGCTTGGCCTTGTCGCCCCGCAGAGATTGCGCTGCGAGCGACTGGACCACGCTCAGCGAATTCTTGACGCGGTGGTTCAGTTCCCGCAGCAGCAGGGCCTGGCGTTCGGCGCTCCGCTTCCTGGCGTCGATGTCCATCAGTACGCCGATCGCCCGCTCGCGGGAGCCATCTTCGGCAAGCGTCACTTCCGCCCTGAGCAGGATCCAGCGCAGATCACCCTGCGGCAGGCGGCATTGGAATTCGATTTCGATCTGCCGCTCGCCCTGGCCCAACGCGGTCTCGGTTTCCCGCTGCACGCGCTCCCGTTCGCCTGGGGCGTAGCATGCGCGAAGGTCCGCGGCGGTCGGTCTCGCGGCGGCGTCGAGCCCGTAGATGCGGTTGAGTTCGGGCGAGCCCCGGATAGTGTCGGTGGCGAAGTCGTAATCCCAGATCGCCATCCGGGCGGCATCGATCGCCAGGCGCTGCCGCAACTCGCTCCTGGCAAGCGCGGCCTCGCTGTTCTTGCGATCGGTGACGTCCTGGATGGTGCCTATAAACCGAACTGCGGTTCTCTTCCCTTCCACTTCCGCAAACATCGCTTCGCCATGGGCCAGCACCCAGCGGATCTCGCCGGTTCCGGGCAGCCTGATCCGGTATTCATAAAAGGCCGTCTTGTCCTGCGTCGCCGGGTCGATGGCTCGGCTCGTTGTCGCAAGGTTGTGCGCCAGGTCGGCGGGATGCGTCATGGCGCTGATCAGTTCGTGCGTGATCGGCTGGTCGGGTGCGAAGCCGTAGATCTCACGGGCTCGCGGCGAGTAGTTTATCTCGCCGGTCTCGAGGTTCCAGTCCCAGATGCCGATATGGGCGGCGCGGATGGCCAGACGAAGCCGCAACTCGCTTTCGCGTCGCTGGCGGTCGATCGTTCTCGCCATGAGAGATCCCCCGGTCGTGTCGTGGCCGGCCCTGGCGGCCGGCCTCTTGCCGATATCCGATATAGGGCGGCGCGGAGCATGGCGTAAAGGGAGGTGGCCTACGCGCCCTTTCCGAACGCGCCGCGAAGCGCGACGATGGCGAGAGCGAGGCTCGCCACGGCGTTCCAGCCGGCAAAGGAAAGCCCCAGCACCCGGAGCGCGGCCTTGTCGCAGGCAGGCGGAACGACTGTGTCGATCGCATCCAGAACGCCGGCGCTGCCCGTGTCGGTCGGCGCCGCGACCACACCGCAATCGGTCGGGCCGGCCCACCAGCCCCATTCGACGCCCGAATGGAAGACGCCGAGATAAAGGCTGTAGAGCATCAGCAGTGCGCCGATGAGCAGCAGGCCGCGCGTCATCCAGGCCGGCCAGTGGAAGTGCGACGAGAGCGCCGCCACGGCCATCAGCGGCACGCCGGCATAATAGGGCCAGCGCTGCTCCAGGCAGAGCTTGCAGGGTATGTAGCCGCCTATGTGCTCGAAACCGAGCGCGATGCCGACGGTCGCCGCCATGCCGAAGAGGAGCAGCAGCGCGGTCACCGTTTGGACGCTGCTGGTGGGTTTGGTCAGCGACGACATGGGCATCATCATTCCGTGCAAAGGGGCCTTGGGCCAGCAGTTCAGAACGTGTATCTGACGAGGATGTAGAGCAAAATGAGGGCGGCGGCGCCCCCGCCGGCGATAAGCCCGAGCCGCTTCTCGATGAAGTGCCGGATCGGCTCGCCATAGCTGCGCAGCAGCCAGGCCAGGAACAGGAAGCGCGCGCCGCGCGCCAAGATGGCCGACAGGATGAACCAGCCGAGCGGAAAGCCGATGACGCCGGCCAGGATCGTCACCACCTTGATCGGCGGCAGATGCGCGAGCCCGGACGTGACCAGCATCAGCAGGATGAAGCCGGTGCCCGACGACAGCCGCAGCGCATCGAATGCGTCGAGCTTGCCGTAGAATTCCAGCACCGGCCGGGCGATCGCCTCATAGGCGTAGAAGCCGATGAACCAGCCGGCAATGCCGCCGAGCACCGAGGCGACGGTGGCAATAAGGGCATAGCGGTAGGCGCGGTCGGGCCGGGATAACGCCATCGGCAGATAAAGCACGTCGGCCGGCACGAGGAACACTGAGCTTTCGACGAAGGCGATGAAGGCCAGCCACCACTCGGCGGATTTGCGCGCCGCGAGCGACAAGGTCCAGTCGTACAATGTTCGAAGCATCCGCGCCCCTCTGGTTTTGCCGTGCCTGTCTAGGAAGAAATGACGCGTTGCACAATGGCCGGCGCGGCACGAAATCGGTTCGCGGCAGTTGACGCGGCGGGGCTTGGCCGTATAGTCCGCAGCCGTTCGCGCCCTTACGCGTGCGCCCCCTTGGCGGAATTGGTAGACGCGCCTGACTCAAAATCAGGTTCCGAAAGGAGTGCTGGTTCGATCCCGGCAGGGGGCACCACTTTTCCCGATGCAATCATCGTCCGGCCGGCTGACGCCGCCTTCCGCGTGCGAAGCTACGAGTTCGCGATGATGCCGACGAGCGAGCCGACGCCGGCGCCCACAACCACGCCGAAGCCAAGCCCGACCGAGGCGTCGTTGAATACCTGGTCGCCGATTACGTATCCGATGAGCGCGCCGACGGTGACGCCGACGACCATGCCCAGCGCAAACCTGGCAAAATCGAGATCCACCTCATTCCCCGGTTCATCCCGCCGCCCCCTACAACATATGCGGACCGGCCGGATGGTTCCATAGGACAAAGCGCGCAGGCTTCGACGTCATTGGCACAGGTGACCGTCACCATTCGCGTTTTGAGCGCCTGCATCGGCAATTCCGGCAAAGGCTAATCGCCCGTTCCGTCGCGTCAGGTTGTCAAAGGGCGTCGCGCCGGGATAACCATTCCCGATGCTTGAACGGCGCGACAGCTATGCCAGCCTCATCCGCGATTTCCGCTGGAAGATTCCAGAGCGCTTCAACATCGGCGTCGCGGTCTGTGACCGCTGGGCCGCAAGCGATCCCGGCCGCACAGCGCTGCTCGACTACCGGGCCGACGGCGAAGCGCAGCGCCTGAGCTTTGGGGAGCTTGCGGCGCGCTCCAACGCGCTCGCCAACGGGCTGCGCGCACTGGGGATACGGCGCAGCGACCGGGTGGCGCTGCTCCTGCCGCAATGTTTCGAGACGGCGATCGCCCATGTCGCTATCTACAAGCTCGGCGCTATCGCCGTGCCGCTGGCGCTGCTCTTCGGCACGGACGCGCTCGAATACCGCCTGCAGGCGGCCGGCGTCAGGGCAGTCGTCACCACTGCCGGCGGCCACGCGAAGATCAGGAAAATCGCCGACAGGCCGGCCGGCCTGGAGCGGATCGTGTCGATCGACGGGGCGGATGGCGACACGATCGATTTCCACCGGCTGGTCGCCGACCATTCACTGCATTTCGTTGCCGAGGACACAGGTCCGGACGACCCGGCGATGATGATCTTCACCTCCGGCACCACAGGCCCGCCCAAAGGCGCGCTGCACGGCCACCGCGTTCTCCTCGGCCATCTGCCCGGCGTGCAGACGCATCACGAGTTCCTGCCGCAGCCGGGCGACCTCCTGTGGACGCCGGCAGACTGGGCGTGGGCGGGCGGTCTGCTCAACGTGCTGTTGCCCGGCCTCTATTTCGGCGTGCCGGTGGTCGCCGGGCGGTTCGAGAAGTTCGATCCCGAAGCAGCGCTCGGGCTTGCCGAGAAGATGCGGGTCAGGAACGCCTTCATTCCGCCGACGGCGCTGCGGATGCTGAGGACCGTGCCCGATATCGGCCGGCGCTTCCGGCTCGACCTGCGCACGGTGGGTTCCGGGGGCGAGTCGCTCGGGCGCGAGACCTTCGAGTGGGCGCGCGCGGAATTCGGCATCACCATCAACGAATTTTACGGCCAGACCGAATGCAACCTGGTGCTGTCGTCCTGCGCGGCGATCGGCGTCAGCCGCGCCGGCGCGATCGGCAAGGCCGTGCCGGGCCACACCGTGGCGGTGATCGGCGAGGACGGCCGCCGTATGAAGCCGGGCGAGGCGGGACAGATCGCCATTTTGCGGCCCGATCCGGTGATGTTCCTCGGCTATTGGCAGGACGAGCAGGCGACCGCGAAGAAATTCATCGGCGACTGGATGACAACCGGCGACCAGGGCATCGAGGACGAGGACGGCTACGTGCATTTCTTCGGCCGCGACGACGACGTCATCACGTCGGCGGGCTTCCGCATCGGACCCGGCGAGATCGAGGACTGCCTGACCGGCCATCCGGCCATCGCACTCGCTGCCGCGGTCGGCAAGCCGGACGCGATGCGCACCGAGATCGTCAAGGCCTATATCGTGCTCAAGGACGGGACCGCTGCCAGCGATGCGCTGGCCGAGGAAATAAAGCTCTGGGTGCGCGAGCGGCTGTCGGCGCACGAATATCCGCGCGAGGTCGAGTTCGTCGACGAAATGTCGCTGACCACGACCGGCAAGGTCATCCGCCGCATTTTTCGTGACCGCGCACGGGCAGAAGCAGGGGTGTAAGGCACCCGGACGAAACGGCTACCGCCTCTTCAACAGCCCCCGAACCCGGTTGCGCAGCAGGCGGGCGATGTTGCGGGTCTCGCGGTAGAGGTGCAGTTGCGATGCCGCCTGTCGCGTGGCGCGGTCGGCGCCAGGCGTCATGCCGACGACGATGGTTCCCATCGTCTTGCGTTCCGACCAAAGCCTGCTCATCACCGGGTGGTCGGGCACGGCGCAGGAGTCCGTCGTCATGATGTTGGGATCATCGAGATGCTGCTTTGTCACCTCGATCATCAGCAGCGTACCCGGCGAAAAGGCGGCATAGGCCTCGTCATAGGCGGTCTTCCAGGTGTGGGCGACGCCTGCCTCGACGAAGACGACAAGGCAGGCGATCACCTCGCCGTCGAGCGTCAGCGAATGCACCCGGCACATATCCTGCTCGGCAAGGCGGTGTACGGCCTCGCGGGCGAAGGCGGCGCGGTAGCGGTCGGTCGCCATGGCGGTGCGCTTGCGGCCTTTCCAGCCGGCCGCCTCCAGCGTCAGGAACGCTTCGATCCCGTGACGGATGTCTTCCGGGCCGCGCGCGACAATGTGTTCGAGCGTACCCAAATCGGCCAGTCGGCGCTTCAGCCGGCGGAATTCGCGATCGTGGTGCGAGCGCAGCGATGCCTTTAGGTAAGCGCTGCCGTCCAGCGTGCTTTCCAGGAATGGCCGTTCGGCCTCGGCCGTGGTCACCAGCGGCAGGCCGCGCGTCTCGGCGACCGATTTCAGCATTGCCGTCACCGCTCCGTCGAGCCGCATATCGGGCAGCACCAACACTTTTGGCAGTTTCAGATGCCGGCGCGACAGCATGGAAAAGAAATCCTCGATCACGCCCTCCGGATCGTCGCGGTCGACCAGCGGCGTTCCCAGCGGGCCGAACGGGCTCGCCCAGGTGCGCATGATCGAGACGCCGAGCGGCGTCGCCGGCCGCTCGACGGAAAACGGCACCAGCAGCCGCAGCCGGTTCTTGTAGTCCTCGCCGTCGCGGATGACGGCCAGCCGCACTTCGCGGTCCTCCAGCCTCGGCATCGCCGGCGCGAGGAAGCGTGGATTGAAAAACACGTTCGGCTCGATGGTGCGCGAGCAGAGATAGTCGAGTTCCTCGACCAGGTCGAAGCCCGCCGAAGCCGGATATATCGCCAGCCGCCGCGGCGGGCGATGGCTTTCCAGCAGTTCGATGTGCCCCGGCTCGACGGCGGCGCCGCCCATGCCGGCAAGCCCGGAAATCATCGTTCCCGACGGGCCGGCGCTCATCTCCTCCAGCAGCGGGATGGCGGCCATCAGCGCGCCTCCGAACCGGCGGCAGCCGGCATGAAGATCGCCATCGTGATGCCGAGCTTGCGCCAGACGGTGAAGGAGAGCGCCCCCGCCTCGAAGATCATGGCGAGCGAAGTGGCGATCGCCGCGCCCCAGAGGCCGAGGCTGGGGATCAGCAGCATGCTCAGCCCGATGTTGAAGGCGAGCGTCATGGCATAGACCAGCGCGCAGACATTCTGGTAGCCGCTCATGGTGAGCAGGCTTTCGCAGGGGCCGACAGCCGCCCGCGCTACGACGCCGGCGACCAGCAGGAACAGCAGCGGATAGCCGGCGTCGAAGCCAGGTCCGAACAGCATCAGCATCGGCTTGCCGAGCGCAAGCACCGCCAGCGCCATGACCAGCGACGGCCAGAACGTCCAGGCAACCGTCTCGCGCGCGAAGCTCGCGAGCTTGTCCGGCTCGCCATGGGCGATCGCCGCGTATCGCTGGGCGACGCCGGCCTTGACGGCGAAATAGACGAAATGGACGAGCGCCAGCGTCTTCACCGTGGCGAAATAGACGGCGACGTCGTCGGGCTGCATGTAGAAGCCGACCATAAGCACGTCGGCATTGGTCAGGAGGAAGAAAAAGCTCTCGACCAGGAAAATTGGCAGCGAGACGGCCAGCCACAGGCGGAAGTCGATATTTCGCGGGCCACGCGGCAGCCGCCGGTCAATGCGTGCGGTGATGCCGACGAGTTGGACGATGGTGGTGGCATAGGTGGCGAGGATGGCGGCGATGAGGGCGGTCTCGGCGCAAGGCTCGTAACCCGCCAGGAGCGCGCCTGCCATGAAGGCGAGGATAAGCACGGGACGGATCAGATAGGTCGGCGATAGCGCCGACACCGCCCAGGAATGCGCCCGCGAAATGCCCTGCACCACGTCCGACAGCGCGATCATCGGCAGGCAGATCAGCCCGAGGATGAAGGGCACGACATAGTAGCTCTCGATCGCGCCGGAAAAATACCAGACGCCCAGGCCGCCGAGCATCGCTATTGCGGTGGAGGCGAGCAGCACGAACAGCCGGCTCACCAGGAGCACGCCGCGCAGTTCGGCCGTCATGCCGCGTTCGCGGTATTCGGGAATGAAGCGGATGATGGAGGTGTGGAAACCGAAGCAGGAGATGTTCCCGGCTATCACCATCGTCACCCATACAAGGACGAAGATACCGTATTCGAAACTGCCCATCCAGCGCGCCAGCAGCACCTGGCTGATGAAGGCGATCGCGGCGCTGACGATGCGGATCGAGAAGGCGATGAGCGACATACGGCCGGCTTCGCCGCGCTCGTCGGCGGTGAACAGGGCCGCATCGATCTGGCCGAGCAGCGGTCGCGCGCGCCCAGCGAGGCGCTCGGGCAAAAGCCGCTCTGCCGTCGTTGCCGCGGAAAAGCGCACGCGAGAACTCTCCGATTTCCGCCAATTCAACGTGGGCGTATGATCTTGTCCGAAAAGTCTGCAACTTTTCGGGATCATGCCGCACCTGTTTCGGTCTAGACAACACACGTTAAGAAACGGTTCGGCCAACCCATGCCGACCTGGGAAGGCGGGAGTCTGGCGATGATCGACGCGGCTCAACGGGCGAGGATGCTGAAGGCCCATTCGATCGGGCCGCGCATGATTTCCTATCTCGAGGAAATCGGCATCGAGAGGCTATCGGATCTCCGCGGCGCCGATGCCGATGAACTCGCCATGCGCATCGACATCGCGCTCGGCCGCAAGCACATGAACCGGCTCGGAGTGGAAGCGCTGCGCAACCTCATCGCATTGGCTGCGTCCATCCCACATTGACCAGGTCTCCTTCGCGCACGACAATGCGGCCGGGGAGAAGCCGATGAGCGAACCGGACAAATGGCTGCACATGTCGACGGCGCCGAGGGATGGCAGCCGGTTCCTGGCGACGATAAGGCCCGTCGAACAGGGCGATGCCGATGTCGATGTGGTTTACTGGGCGCGCTCCGACCAGTCCGGCATGGAAGGCTGGCGCGCCGCCGACTCCACGCCTGGGGCGGTCGTCGGCTATGCCGAACCGGAACTGATTTGCTGGATGCCGCTGCCGACGCCCAATCCCGGCCGAGAGCCGCTTTCCAGACCGGATCCCTACAAAGGCGAGGAGATCCAGATCGACGGCTCCGGCATCTGAAGCGCGCGGTGACGCGCCGGCATCAGGCGAACGCGCCGTGGCAGTGCTTGTACTTCTTGCCGGAACCGCAGGGGCAGGCCTCGTTGCGGCCGACCTTGCCCCAGGTGTCGGGCCGCTTCGGGTCGCGGTCCTCTGGTGCGACGACGCGCGAATCCTGCATCACGGCGACCGCCGTGTCGCCGAAATCGTCCTCGCCGGTCGTGGCGTCGAGGTGTTGGCCATACGCTTCCGGAGCCTGCGGAGGCGGCGCATCGGCAGCCTCGCGCACCAGTTCGACGCGCATCAGCTGCGCCGTCACCGCCTGGCGCAGATTGCCGAGCATGGCCTGGAACAGCTCGAAGCCCTCGCCCTTGTATTCCTGCAGCGGGTCGCGCTGGGCGTAGCCGCGGAAGCCGACGACCGAGCGCAAATGGTCGAGGTTAACCAGGTGCTCGCGCCACAGATGGTCTAGCGTCTGCAGCACCACCGAGCGTTCGACATAGGCCATCACCTCGGGGCCAAAACGTTCGGCGCGTTCGGCGGCTGCCGCATTGACGCGCTCGGTGATGCGGTCGCGGATGTCCTCCTCGGCGATGCCCTCTTCCTTGACCCAATCGTCGATCGGCAGGTCGAGGTTCAGGAACTGCAGCACGCCCTCCTTGAGGCCGACGGCATCCCACTGTTCCGAATAGGCGTTTTCGGGAATGTGCTTGGCGACCAGTTCCTCGATCACGCCTTCGCGCATCTCGGCGATGGTCTCGGAGAGGTTTTCGCCGTCCATCAGTTCGAGGCGTTGCTCGAACACCACCTTGCGCTGGTCGTTCTGCACGTCGTCGAACTTCAGCAGGTTCTTGCGAATGTCGAAGTTGCGCGCCTCGACCTTCTTCTGCGCCTTCTCCAGCGCCTTGTTGATCCAGGGATGGATGATAGCCTCGTCTTCCTTGAGGCCGAGCTTCTGCAGCATGCCGTCCATGCGTTCGGAGCCGAAGATGCGCATCAAATCGTCCTGCAGGGACAGGAAGAACTTTGAGCGGCCCGGATCGCCCTGGCGCCCGGAGCGGCCTCTGAGCTGGTTGTCGATGCGGCGCGATTCATGTCGTTCGGTGGCGAGCACGTAGAGCCCGCCGGCGGCGAGCGCCTTTTCCTTCAGCCGCTGCACGTCCTCGCGGATCGCCTTTTCCTTGGCTTCTCGCTCGGGCCCGGCCGGCATGTCGCCAAGCTCCTCGGCAATGCGCATGTCGGCGTTGCCGCCGAGCTGGATGTCGGTGCCGCGGCCGGCCATGTTGGTGGCGATGGTGATGGCGCCGGGCTTGCCGGCCTGGGCGACGATCGCCGCCTCGCGCTCGTGATGGCGGGCGTTCAGCACCTCGAAATCGTGAAAACCGTCCTTGCGCAGGCGCTCGGCCAGTAGCTCGGATTTTTCGATCGAGGTGGTGCCGACCAGCGTCGGCTGGCCCTTGGAGTTGGCCTCGCGGATCTCGCGGATGATTGCCTTGTATTTCTCTTCGACCGTCCGGTAGACCTCGTCGTCCTCGTCCATGCGGATGACCGGCAGGTTGGTCGGCACCTCGGTCACTTCGAGGCCATAGATATTGCCGAATTCCTCGGCTTCGGTCGACGCCGTGCCGGTCATGCCGGCCAGCTTCTTGTACATGCGGAAATAGTTCTGGAACGTCACCGAGGCCAGCGTCTGGTTTTCCGGCTGGATCTGGACATGCTCCTTCGCCTCCAGAGCCTGGTGCAGGCCCTCGGAATAGCGCCGGCCGGGCATCATGCGGCCGGTGAACTCGTCGATGATGACGATCTCGCCGTTGCGGACGATGTAGTCCTTGTCTCGGCTGAACAGGCGGTGCGCCTTCAGCGCGTTGTTGACGTGGTGGACGATGGCGACGTTTTCGACATCGTAGAGCGACTCGCCCTTCAGGTGGCCAGCCTCGCGCAGCATGTTTTCGAGCTTCTCGGTGCCGTCCTCGGTGAAGATCGCGGTGCGCTGCTTCTCGTCGATCTCGTAGTCGGCCGGCTCCAGCTTGAGGATGAAGGCGTCGACCGTGTTGTACATTTCCGAACGGTCCTCGAGCGGGCCGGAAATGATCAGCGGCGTGCGCGCCTCGTCGACCAGGATTGAGTCCACCTCGTCGACGATCGCGTAATTGTGACCGCGCTGCACCATCTGCGCGCGCTCGTATTTCATGTTGTCGCGCAGATAATCGAAGCCGAGCTCGTTGTTGGTGGCGTAGGTCACGTCGGCGGCATAGGCGGCGCGGCGCTGGTCGTCGGTCATGCCGTGGACGATGACGCCGGCGGTCAGGCCCAGAAAATTGTAGACGCGGCCCATCCATTCGGAGTCGCGCTTGGCGAGGTAATCGTTGACCGTGACGACATGGACGCCCTTGCCTTCGAGCGCATTGAGATAGACGGGCAGCGTCGCCACCAGGGTCTTGCCCTCGCCGGTCCGCATCTCGGCGATGTTGCCGCCGTGCAGCACCATGCCGCCGATCAACTGCACGTCGAAGGGCCGAAGCCCCAGCACGCGCTTGGCCGCCTCGCGCACCGTGGCAAAGGCCGGAACGAGCAGGTCTTCGAGGTCGGCGCCTTCGGCCAACTGCTGCCGGAACTGGTCGGTGCGGGCCCTGAGCGCCTCGTCCGAGAGCGCCTGCATTTCGCCTTCCAGCGCGTTGATCGCTTCCACCCGGGGCCGCGTCGCCTTGACGCGGCGGTCGTTGGAGGAACCGAAAATCTTACGGGCGATACCGCCGAGACTGACCATCAAGAGCTCTTTCAATTCGTATATGCCGACTGGGCGCCGGCTGAACCCGCCAGAATGTGCCGACGCAGATTCGAACGTGAAAAAGCGCCCGGAAAACGGTTCTGGACGCAAAGACGAAGGACAGATAAGAGGGGGCACAAGCGATGTCAACGTTGCAGCGATGCTGCCCGGCGCGCCGAATTCCGCCACATTCAGGCTGATTGAAGCGCGTTCAGTTACCGGATCGGAGTATAGTCATGAGCATCAAGCACCCACGCGCCGCGCTTGCCGGCATCGGCATGGCCGTCGGCATCAGCGTCCTCTCGGCGATCAGCGCAGGTGCGCAGGAAACCGCACCGGCTCCCGCCACGCCGGCGGCCCCGGCACAGGCGGCTCCCGACCCGGCAACGGTTGTCGCCACCGTCAACGGCCAGACCATCACCCAGGCCGACCTGGCGCTGGCAGAGGCCGACCTCGACCAGCAATTCGCGCAGCTTCCGCCCGAACAGCGCCGGGCCGCCGCCCTCTCGGCCGTCATCGAGATCCGGCTGCTCGCCTCGGAAGCCCAGGCAAAGGGCCTCGACAAGGATCCAGAATTCGAACGCCGCATGGCCTTCCTGCAGCAACGCGCGCTGCACAGCGCCGTCATCGACAGCGAAGTCTCCTCCAAGATCACCGACGAGGCGATCCGCAAGCGTTACGACACCGAGATGTCGAACACGCCGCCGGTCAACGAGGTCAAGGCCCGGCACATACTGGTCAAGACCAAGGAAGAAGCCGACGCGATCATCAAGCAACTCGACACGGGCGGTGATTTCGAAAAGCTCGCCAACGAAAACACCACCGACCCCAGCGGCAAGACGACGGGCGGCGATCTCGGCTATTTCGGCCCCGGCCAGATGGTGCCGGAATTCGAGAAGGCGGCATTCGCGCTCGATGTCGGCGCCTATACCAAGCAGCCGGTGCAGAGCCAGTTCGGCTTCCACGTCATCAAGGTCGAGGACAAGCGGGCGCAGCAGCCGCCGGCGTTCGACCAGGTGAAGGACCAGATACGCTCGCTGCTCCTGCGCGAGAACTATTTCGCGCTGGTCAAGTCGCTGCGCGACGCCGCCAAGGTCGACATCGCCGATCCGGCATTGAAGACAACCGTCGAACAGATGGAAAAGCAGCAGTAATCGGACCAATACTCCGACTGCTAACGCAGGAAAAAGTCCGGCTTCAGGGTCTGTCGCTGCCGACCGCAACAGGGTAGGCAGCGCCGTGCCCGCGTTGCGTCGCGGGCCGCGCAGCGAGACGGTCCTTCCAATCAAGGAAGGGTTTCTCCACCCCGCGGTGCAACAGGACCGCGACGGCGAGGCTGGCGGCCAGGTAGATCGCCCAGAAGCCGGGCACCCCCTGGATCCCGGACAACACTTTCGCCAGTGGGATCAGCGGCAGGTGAACCAAATAAAGACTGTAGCTGAGACGCGATAGAGCCCTCGCCGGCTGTGTGAGCGGCATCGGCGAACCTGCCAGCATTACCGCGCCAAGGATTATTGCGCCGGCCAGCAAGGCAATCAGTACCGGCTGCAAGGCTGCATCGTGGAAGCCGATCCTTGCCATGAAGTCGTGGCTGGCCAACCAGATGCAAAGTATCGCCGCGGAGACGGACAGCAGAGCCAGTCCTCTCCCACGCCGCGGGCGTATCAATCCGGCGTGCTCCGCCATGGCGATTGCGACGCCGACCACGAAACCTTCCAGCGTCATGTGGAACGGGCTGCGGAAGATCTGGAAGAACTCGTTATAGCCGATCCCGGAGTCGAGGCCCTGAAACGTGGCCGACCGGAAAATCAAGGGAAGTCCAAAGCATGCAACCAGCAGCGGCGCTTTGGCGATCATAGGCAGACGTAGCAGAGCCGCGACAAGCAACGGCGCCAGCAGGTAGAATTTCTCTTCGACGCCAAGCGACCAGAAAACGACATTGATGTTCGAAGGCAGGTAATCCTGCAGGAAGAGCAGATGGTAGGCGACACGCATGGGAAGCGCTCCCCTGCCGATCTCGAAAAACGGGAAGGCGCCGGCAATTATCAACGCCATCACGGCAACGTAGGCGGGCACGATGCGCAGTGCGCGCAGGGCCAGATAGCGGCCGAGCGCGAACCGGCCAGTGCCGATGCCCGCACCGACCAGGTGACGGGCGATCAGATAGCCTGACAGGGCGAAGAACAGGTCGACGCCGACCCAGCCGTTGAGAAAAAGCGTCTCGACGAAGCCTTGGCCGGCGTTGGAAGTCGTCGTGACCGCCCGTTCACCGTGGCGAAACAGGACGAGGAGGATCGCGGCGCAACGAACCAGATCGAGCCACGGATTGTTGCGGCTTTCAGCCATCGATGTTCAAAGGTCCAGGCCGAGCGTCTTCCTCATCGGCGCCTTTCTGACCTTCCAGATCACGGCATCGACCATATAGTGGTGGAAGTTGACGATCTGGTAGAGCACGATGGTTGCGCTGAGGCCGGTGAACAGCATCGCGTCCAGCGTGCCGAGCAGGCCCCAATAGAGCACGCCCGTGATCGCAAGGCAGGTGGCGAGATAGAGCCAAAGCCGGTGCGGCTGGCTGATGTAGGAGAGGAACCGCGCCTCGGGATCGATGCCGTCCTTGAACCGGCGGGTGTTGAACATCCAGACGAACAGGACGTACTGGGCGTTGTGCCAAATGTTGATGACCAGCCATCCGATCGTGATATCGCCGATCACCAGGTAACCCATGGCGAAGATGCCGAAATGGGTGATCATGTACAGCGTATGCAACTGGGCGAGACGGCCTTCCCGCCAAGCCTGTAGGCGGTGATACCCCCAGATGGCCAGGAGCAAGATCGTGGCAACTGCGGCGATATCGACCAGCACAGACGGAACAGGAATGACTCTGAGTTCCAGGCCGATGAAGAGCCCGGGGTCTTGGTTCGAGCGGTGCAGAATGCCCAGCACCGGCAACGCGTAGAAGATCGCCTGGTCGAGCCAACCATCTTCATAGCGCGCGCCGCGTTCCTTGCCGCGATAGGCGCGCGAAATGCCCCAACTCTGCCGCGTATAGTGGAACCACTGCCAGTAGAAGTAGATCGAGACTATGATCCACAGGCCGACGAAATAGGCGACGGCCAGTGTGCCGACAGTTACCGCCGGCAAGAACACCACGAGCAGCGACCAGTGTTCGGCGAAACTCTTTCGGTCGAAGCAGAGTCGCGTATAGGTTGCAATGACGTGGTGGTAGCCGAGAAACCAGAGATCGAGGATCAGGATCGGAATGAAAAGATCCGGTTGCCAGATGATGACAAGCCCGGTCAGCATGGCGAGAAGCGGGAGGCCGACGATAAACGTGAGATCGAATCGAGGACTGCGCAGCCATGCCAGAGGCGTGGTCAACGGCATTGTTGTGTCGGACATGCTGCAATATCCCCGCGCGGAAAGCCTGCCCCAGGCTGCTGCCAGCACGGGCAGGTCCCGCCGATGCCGGCCGCGGCCAAAATTGCGCCTAAATTGTTAAAACGCTGATAATCGGAATGGGCGATAGCTTCAGGTGCCGCCTGCGAGCAGGCCCTTGACGATGACCTGCACCGCCTTGCGGATCGTCTCGTCGTCTTCGTCGAGCCGGTTGGTCAGAAGATGGATCCAGGCGTAGGACGAGAGCAGGTCGGCGACGAGGGCGGAATCGATGCCGGCTGCGACTTCGCCCCTGGCCTTGGCCCGCTCGACCATCCGGCCGTTGTGGGCGCGACGCTCCCTCATATAGTCCGCAAGCGCGGCGGAAGCGGTCTCGTCCGATTGCGCCTCGGCCACGAAGGAGCGGAAGATGCTGCCGGCCGGCGTCTCCCGCCACTGCCTGAACAGGCTTTTCAGGAAGCGGAACATATCCTCCTCGACAGAACCCGTATCGGCGTAGTCGATGTCGCGCTTCTGGCGCTGGTAGACGTCGAGGAGAAGTGCTGCCTTGCTCGGCCACCAGCGATAGATGGTCGGCTTGCCGGCGCGGGCGCGGCGGGCGACCGCCTCGATGGAAAAGCCGGCATAGCCGACTTCGAGCAAAACCGCCTCCGCCGCGTCGCGAATGGCGTCGGCGCTGTCCGGATTGCGCTTGGCGCCAATCGACCGGCGCGCTTTTTCGGGTGGCTTTTCCATCAGTTTCCCTGAAATTTTCAGCGCAACGTAGCACAGAGGCTTGACGAAACGAAACGGTTCGTTCTATTTAACGGAACGTACCGTTTCGATGGAGATTCCCTATGACGGCTTCCCCCGCAGCAACCCGTTTCTCACGCCCGCGCTTCGCCTTGCTGGTGATGCTCGGCGTCTATCCGCTCATCACCGGGCTGCTCTATATAGTCATTCCGCTGACCGAAGGCTGGAGCACATGGCAGCGCACGCTGGTCATCGTTCCCCTGATGGTCGTCACCATCATCTGGGGTCTGATCCCAGGCGTGCAGAAGCTGTTTCGCGGCTTCATCAATCCAGCCAGCCGCTGAGCTTGGCAAGACAGTAGATGGCAGGAGCGATGCAACCGCAGCGGGTCGAGGCCGTTCACCCGGCATGAAGGGAAGGACCATCCTGGAAGCACCGTCGAGGCTCGGCCTGTCGTCGGGCGGCGTGGCGAAGCTGCCCAAGGCGCTGCTCGCCGCCGGTTTTGCTGAAAGGATCGGCGCGCGGCGCGGCGGCGAAGTTCACCCGCCGCCGCACGACGAGAAGGTCGATGCCGCGACAGGCGTTCTGAACCTCGCCGGGATCGCCGCCTATACCGTCACGCTGGCGGATGCAATCGATCCGCTGCTCGTGAGAGGCGAGATGCCGGTGGTGCTGGGCGGCGACTGCTCGATCCTGCTCGGTTGCCTCCTTGCCGCGCGGCGGCGCAGGCGTTCCGGCCTGCTCTTCCTCGACGGGCATGCGGATTTCTTCCAACCCTCGGCGGAGCCGAAGGGCGAGGTCGCCTCGATGGAGCTTGCAATCGCCGTCGGCCGCCACGAAACGGTTCTCGCCAGGCCGGAGGGCCGCTCGCCCCTGATCCGGGAAGAGGATGTCGTCGCTTTCGGCCGCCGCGACGAACGGGATTCAGACGAGTATGGCAGCCAGAGGATCGAGGACAGCGGCGTCGAGCTGATCAATCTCGCCCGCATTCGCGATGCCGGCATTGCTGCGGCGACGCAGCAGGCGCTCGATCGCCTCGCCGGTCTCGACGGCTTCTGGCTGCACCTGGATGCCGACGTGCTTGATGCCGAAATCATGCCTGCAGTGGATCACATCGTGGAAGGCGGGCTCGCCTGGGATGAACTCGTCCATGTCCTGCGGCAAGCGTTTGCGACCGGACGGGTTATCGGCATGAACATCACCATCCTCAATCCGGCACTCGACAGGGACGGATCGATTGTCGCCCGTTTCGTCGACGCCGTGGCGTCCGGCATGAAGGCCGACTGATTTTCAGGCGGGGCGCGTGCTCGCGAATCGCCGAGCCCGGCGTCGGCGCAAAACGCCTTGCGCCGGCAAGCGCTATCGGGCAAACGAGCTTCGTTTTCCTGCCCTTGCCGACCGAGACGCCCATGTCGACCGCCATTTCACCGCTTGCACCCAAGAAATATCCGAAAATCCCCGCGATCGAAGGCGTGCGCATCGCCACTGCGGAAGCCGGCATAAAATACAAGAACCGGACCGATCTCCTGGCGATCGTCTTCGATCAAGGCACCACGGCGGCGGGCGTATTCACCCGCTCCAAATGCCCGTCCGCCCCGGTCGATTTCTGCCGCGAAAACCTTGCCGGCGGCAAGGCGCGCATGCTGGTGGTCAATTCCGGCAACGCCAACGCCTTTACCGGAAAGAAGGGCCGCGAGGCGACCGCCCTGACCGGCAAGGCGGCTGCCGAAGCCATTGGCTGTGGGCCGGGCGAGGTCTTTCTCGCCTCCACCGGCGTCATCGGCGAACCGCTCGACGCCGGCCGTTTCAGCCATTTGCTGGCCGGCATGGCGAGAGACGCCAAGCCCGACCTCTGGACCGAGGCGGCCAGGGCGATCATGACCACGGACACCTATCCGAAGGTCGCCACCGCCACGGTGAAGCTCGGCGACGCCGACGTCACGATCAACGGCATCGCCAAGGGCGCCGGCATGATCGCGCCAGACATGGCGACGATGCTTTCCTTTGTGGCGACCGACGCGCCGCTCTCGGCGGCGGTGCTGCAAAACCTGTTGTCGAAGGGCGTCGGCGCCACCTTCAACGCCGTCACGGTCGACAGCGACACCTCGACCAGCGACACGCTCATGCTTTTTGCCACCGGCGCCGCTCAAAAGCGCGGCGCGCCTGCGATCACCGACCCGAAGGATGTGCGGTTGGCGCAGTTCCGCCGGGCACTGAACAGGCTGCTCAAATCGCTGGCGCTCCAGGTCGTGCGCGACGGCGAGGGCGCCCGCAAGCAGGTCGAGGTCACCGTCACCGGCGCGAAATCCTCGCGCTCGGCGAAGAAGATCGCGCTTTCCATCGCCAATTCGCCTCTGGTCAAGACGGCGGTGGCCGGCGAAGACGCCAATTGGGGCCGCGTCGTCATGGCCGTCGGCAAATCCGGCGAACCGGCCGACCGCGACCGCCTGTCGATCTGGTTTGGCGACAACCGCCTGGCGGTCGAGGGCGAGCGCGACCCGAACTATTCGGAAGCCGCCACCTCGGCTTATATGAAGCGCGACGAGATCAGGATCCGCGCCGATATCGGCATCGGGCGCGGCAAGGCGACGGTGTGGACCTGCGATCTCACCAAGGAATATGTCGCCATCAATGGCGACTACCGGAGCTGACGCCGCGTGTCGGAAATATCCTTCATTCCCGAACTCGCCCAGGTTCGCCGCTACGAGGCGGCGGGCTTCCGCGCCTGGCCGGCGGCGGCCGTTCATTATGACGGCACCTGGGTCGTGCGGCTGACTGCGGGCCATCCCGCCAAGCGGCTGAACTCGGTCAATCCGCTCGATCCGGGCGACGTCGTCAACATCGGGGAGCGCATCGCCCGCGCCGCGCGCCGCTTCGACGCCTATGGCCGGCCGCTGACCTTCCGGATGTCGCCGCTTTCGGGCTTGGCGCTGTCGCGGCACCTCGACCAGGAGGGCTGGTCGACATTCTCGCAGTCGCTGGTCATGCGCATGCCGCTCGACGATGCGGCCGTGAGCGAGGCGATGGACCAGATTCCGTTGAAGGACATGGGCCGTTTCATAGGTGCTGCGCTTAAGGTCCACGGCTTCGACGCCTCGCTGCGGCCCGGCCTCTCCGAAATCATCAGCGCGATCCAGCCTGAAGCCGGGCTGTTCGTGCTGGAGCACGACGACGAGGAGCCTCTGGCCACCGCCATCTGCGTGCATGACGGCGACCTTGCCGGCCTATTCGAGATCGCCACGGACGCCGCCTGGCGTGGCAAGGGCCATGGCCGGCGCATCGTGCTCTCCGCCCTGAAATGGGCGCGCCTGCGCGGTGCGCGGGAGGCATGGCTGCAGGTCGAGGCCGACAACGAGCCGGCGCTCGGCCTCTACCGCTCGATCGGCTTTTCCGAGATCTACCGCTATCACTATCGCCGGCCGCCGGAGGCCTGATGAGCGAAATCGGCGGCAAGCCCATATTGCTGGTGGCCGCGTGTGCGCTGGTCGACGCCGACGGGCGCGTGCTCCTGGCCCAGCGCCCGGAAGGCAAGCCGCTCGCCGGCCTTTGGGAGTTTCCAGGCGGCAAGGTCGAGCCGGGCGAGACGCCGGAAGAGACCGTCATCCGCGAAATCCGCGAGGAAATCGGCATCGAGACCAAGGTCGCCTGCCTCGCGCCGCTGACCTTCGCCAGCCATTCCTACGACAGTTTTCACCTGCTGATGCCGCTCTTCGTCTGCCGACGCTTCTGGGGCAAGCCCCACCCGCATGAGGGCCAGGCGCTCAAATGGGTGCGCCCACGCCAGATGCGCGACTATCCCATGCCGCCGGCCGACGAACCCCTGATCCCGTTCCTGATCGACCTGCTTTAGGCGAGGCTCGCGGAACTAAACGCCCCGCTGGAAACGTTACTTCTAACGTGAAGCAGCCGGAAACGACCCCAATGCCAGCCGACGCCTATGTGAACCGCATCGCGACGGCTGTGCCGGACCATGAAGTGCACCGCTTCTTCCTGGACTTCGCGGCCTCCCTTCTCGCCGCCGATCCGCGCGGTCAGGCCGTCTTCAACCGCATGGCCGACAGGGCCGGCATAGAGCGGCGCTATTCCTGCTTCGCGCCGAGCGGCGACCCGCTGGCAACGGCGCTCGACCTCGACGGCGTCTTCAGGCGCGGCGCGTTTCCGGGAACCGGGCAGCGGATGGAAATGTTCGAGCGCGCCGCCCCGGAGCTTGCGCAAAAGGCCGTCGAACGGCTGCTGGCTGGCGAGGACCGTTCGCGCGTCACGCATCTCGTCGTCACTAGCTGCACCGGCTTTTCAGCGCCGGGCGTCGACCTCGAGCTCGTGGCGCGATGCGGCCTGCCGTCGTCCGTCGAGCGCACCATGATCGGCTTCATGGGCTGCTACGCGGCCGTCAACGCCTTGAAGCTGGCGCGGCACATCGTGCGCTCCGAGCCCGAGGCGCGGGTTCTTGTCGTCAATCTCGAGATATGCACGCTGCACCTCAAGGAGACGCATGATCTGGAAAAATTGCTCTCCTTCTGCCTGTGGGGCGACGGCTGCGCCGCGGCGCTCGTCACTGCCCACCCCGTGGGCCTGCGGATCGAAGGCTTCCATGCGGCGATCGCGCCGGCGCGCCGGGAACTGATGACCTGGCACATCCACGATGACGGCTTCGACATGTACCTGTCCGGCGAGGTCCCTGCCGCGATCCAGGAGATACTTGCCGGCGGCGTCGGCGACATGCTGGGCGGGCGGCCGGCGGCCGGAATCGACCTCTGGGCCATCCATCCCGGCGGGCGATCCGTGCTGGACGCCGCCGAGCGGGCGCTCGGCATCGGCCCGCATGCGCTGGACGATTCGCGCGAAGTGCTGCGGGCGAACGGCAACATGTCGTCGGCCACCGTGATGTTCGTGCTGGAGCGGATGCTGAGCGCCGCCGCGCCTGGTCTCCTTGGCTGCGCCACGGCGTTCGGGCCGGGCCTGACCGCCGAGACGATGCTTTTCCGGACGGCTGGGTGAACACGTGCCCGGCCTCGCGCACCGCCTGGTGGAGCCGGAAATCCTGGACGGACTGTGCGAGACCGATCCGCGTGCAATGGCCGCGCGCCGCGATCTCGTCCGCGTCAACGCGCTGATGTTCCAGCAAGCGATCATGGCGCGCCTTCTCGCCGATCGCGTCCGCTCGCCGCACCGCATTCTCGAAATCGGAGCCGGCGACGGCGTGTTCATGCTCGGCGTCGCGCGCCGGCTTGCAAAGCGCTGGCCCGGCGTGGACCTGACGCTGCTCGACCGCGCCGATCTGGTCACGCCGGAACGGCGCGCCGCATTCGGAAAACTCGGCTGGCGTGTCGAAACTGTCGCCGCCGACGTTTTCGACTGGCTGAGCGGGGCCGGCAACGCCCGTTTCGACGCCGTCGCCGCCAATCTCTTCCTGCACCATTTCGCCGATGCCGATCTCGCCCGCCTGTTTTCGGCGCTGCGGCCGCTGGCGCCCGTCTTCGTCGCGACAGAGCCGCGCCGAAGCGGCTTCGCGTTCACGGCGTCCCGCCTGCTCTGGGCGGCCGGAGCCGGCGCCGTCACCCGCCACGATGCGCCGGCGAGCGTGCGCGCCGGCTTCCGCGGCTCGGAACTCTCCGCACTCTGGCCGGCGGAGCGCGACCGTCTGGAGGAACGCGCCGCGGGCCTGTTCACGCATGCCTTCGCCGCGACGCGGGCGGAGGGCGCATGACCCACGACGCCGTCGTCATAGGCGCGGGTCCGGCGGGCGCTTGCGCCGCGCTGGCGCTGGCCCGGCAGGGCCGCCGCGTCGCCATCGTCGAAAAGGCGCAATTCCCGCGCCGCAAGGTGTGCGGCGAATTCATCTCAGCGACCAACATCGCCCTCCTCGACAGGTTGGACATCGGCGATGCCTGGCGGAAAGAAGCCGGGCCGGAAATCCGGCGCATCGCGCTTTTCGTCGGCGAACGGTGCGTGACGGCGGCGATGCCGCCTGCCGGAAACGGCGGCTACGGCCGGGCGCTGGGCCGCGACGTTCTGGACGACATGCTTCTGGATGCAGCGCGGCGCGCCGGGGCTGAAGTCTTCCAGCCGTACCGCGCCACGGAAATCGCCACCGACGGAAACGGCAGCCTCGTCCGGATCGCGTCGCGAAACCGCGAGTTGAAGCTTTGCGCGCCGGTCGTCATAGCCGCCCACGGGTCGTGGGAACAGGGAAGCCTGCCCAGCCAGTTGCCGAAGAGCGCCCGCCCGTCCGACCTTCTCGGCTTCAAGGCGCATTTCCGGGATGCAGAGCTGCCAGCCGATCTGATGCCCTTGCTGGTCTTTCCGGGCGGCTACGGCGGCATGGTCATGGCAGACCGTGGCCGGCTATCGCTGTCCTTATGCGTCCGGCGCGACAGGCTGGCCGAGTTCCGCCGGCTTTATGGCGGCGTTTCGGCCGCCGAAGCGGTCCACCGCCATATACTGGCGTCGTGCCGCGGCGCGCGTGACGCGTTGGCGTCGGCTTTCCTCGACGGGCGGTGGCTTGCCGCAGGGCCGATCCGGCCGGGCATCCGCCGGTGCTACGCAGACGATATTTTCCGCGTCGGCAACAGCGCGGGCGAATCGCACCCGATCGTCGCCGAGGGCATTTCCATGGCCCTGCAATCGGCATGGCTGCTGGTCTCAGCGCTCGCGCGCTTCGATGCATGTGACGGAACGGCGCGCGAGAAGGCCGGCAGGCTTTACACCGCCGCATGGCGCCGGCAGTTCGCGACTCGCATCCATGCCGCCGCGGCCTTCGCGAAGATTGCGCTCAATCCGGCTGGCGCGCTTGCGATGGGTCCGCTGGTCGCCCTGCTGCCGGGAATTCTGCCGCTTGGGGCCGCGTTGAGCGGCAAGACCAGGGCCTTGCCGCACCTTGCTCCCTCGAACTGACCGCCCATTCAGCGTCAATGGAACGTTTATCCAACCATGAAAAATTGAAGGAAGCGTCGGCAGATATCCGATGGCCAAGGGAGAATAAGCATGGACTCCGCAAGTGAATGGGGCGCTCTGCGCATCGCGCTGCTGTTTGGCTCGGCCGCGGTGGCGCTGGCGCTCATCGCGGTTCCGCTGCTCGAAGGCCGGGATTCCGACAGGCTGGCGGGCGGCGTCGACCTGATGAGCACCGGAAGTATAGGAAGCGGCGAAACCTACACGATCCGCAGGAGTGTCCTGCAGTCGTCTCCGGACGCGGTCTGCGTCATCCGCTCCGACGGCGCGCGCAGCGGCGATTGCTGAATCGGCTTCGCCGCTTCACCGCCCGTTAAGCCTGCGGCGTTAACCTTTCTTAACACGTTGACGGTAGGGTAAAGCGCAAAGGAAGTTCGACCTATGCGACCATTGATCCGGCGATTTCTCAATGACGACTCGGCGGCGACGGCGATCGAATACGGCCTCATCGCGACGCTTATAGCGGTGGCGATCTTCGGCGGCGTCGGCGGCTTCTCCGACGTGCTGGGAGTGCTCTGGAACGACAACAGCAACAAGCTTGTCAACGCCTTTTCACAGTAAGGCCGACGGCTCCGATCGTTGAAAGCCGCGCAGGCGGCCGGTCACCGCCCCTTCTCACCGCCCAGTATCCTTGCCAGCGAAACCTGCGCCGAACCCGGTTTCAGCGGCTTCTGCTGCGAGGGATCAGGCGCCCAACCCGACATCCATACCAGCGAGAACGTCGCCCGGATGCGCCCGTCCGCGTCCGAATGGCGCTCCGCGTAGATTTGCGCCGCGCGGGCAAACAGCGTCCGCGTCGCCGGCTTCCGCGAGCGCGCCTCCAGCGCGCTGGCGGCGCCCATGGCGCGCAGGTCCGTCATCAGCCCGAACAGATTGTCGTAGCGCACCATCACCGTCTCGACATCGGCGACCGGAAGCGCGAAGCCGGCCCGCTGCAGCAGCGCGCCCGCATCGCGCACGTCGGTGAACGGGATCACCCGCGGGCTTGCGCCGCCGTGAAGTTCGATCTCGGCAGCGAGCAGCGCATCGCGCAGTTCAAAAAGCGTCGCAGCGCCAGCCATGCAGCCCAGAAACAGCCCGTCAGGCTTCAGCGCGCGCCGGATCTGCACCAGCATGCCGGGAATGTCGTTGGCGTCGTGCAGCGCCAGCAGCGAGACAGCCAGGTCGATGCTGCCGGGGTCCAGCGGCAGATGTTCGGGCGCCGCCACGAGGCCCGGGCCGCCGCCAAGGAACGCCGCGTCCGCCTCGATCCGGATCACCTCATCGACCTTGCCGCTGGCCAGCACCGCGTCGCGCGCGGCCGGCGTCACGCAGTAGAGCGCAGCCGCCTTGCCGAAGCGCCGCTCGACGGCCGAAAGGCGTTCGCCCAGGTCTTCCGCCGCGCGTTCCATCAGGAAATCCGCGCCCGGAACCGCCTGCGCCAGCGCCCGGCGCTTGCGCGCGATCGAAAGTTCCGTGTCGAACAGCTTCTGCAACGACGCAATCCTTTCCGGCGGCTCGCGGAAGACGCTGCGCCTCCGTGCGCTTCTGCTATGGTCAGTCAACGCAGCAACCTCGTGGCCGATCCTATGCCGGAGATCAAGTCGCTTGCCCTGGCGGCCATGAGATGGCCGGCGCAAATATTGTTTCCGCCGGTCTGCGCCGGCTGCCGTCGCCATGTCTCGCAGCCGGGCGCGCTCTGCGCCGCATGCTGGCCAAAGCTCAAATTCCTGGAAAAGCCGTGGTGCGCGGTGATGGGGACGCCGTTCTCGCAGGATATGGGCGAAGGCTTCCTGTCGGCCGAGGCCATCGTCAGCCCGCCGCCTTTCGAGCGGGCGAGGGCGGCGGTCGCTTATTCCGGCGTGGCGCGGCAGATGGTGCAGGGCCTGAAATATCACGACAGGACCGATCTTGCCCCGTGGATGGCGCGCTGGATGCTCAGGGCCGGCGCGGAACTCCTGGCCGAGGCCGATGTCGTCGTGCCGGTGCCGCTGCACTGGCGTCGCTTCCTCGAACGCCGCTTCAACCAGTCGGCCGAGCTCGCCCGCACGGTCGCTGCGATGTCCGGCCTGCCCTTCGAGCCGGATGCGGTCAGGCGCGTCAAGCGCACGCGCCAGCAGGTTGGGCTGCCTCGGCAGGAGCGCGAGGACAATGTCCGCGCCGCCTTCGGCGTGCCGCCGGCGTCCGATATCGCAGTTCGCGGCAGGCGCGTGCTGGTCGTCGACGATGTCTACACCACCGGCGCGACGGTCTCGGCCGTTGCCCGTGCGCTCAGGAAAAGCGGCGCGAAAGCGGTCGACGTGCTGACCTTCGCGCGCGTGCTGCCGGGGGACTTTCAGCCCGACGAAGCGCAGACTATATAAGTTTCAGCCAACAGGACCGGACTATGGTTGATGTGACGATCTATACCCGCATGATGTGCGGCTACTGCTCGGCGGCCAAGCGGCTGCTCGACCGGAAGGGCGTGTCCTACACCGAGCACGACGCCTCGTTCTCGCCCGAACTGCGCCGCGAGATGATCGAGCGCGCCAATGGCGGTTCGACCTTCCCGCAAATTTTCGTCGGCGACGTGCATGTCGGCGGCTCCGACGATCTGCATGCGCTCGATGCGCAGGGCCGCCTCGACGGTCTGCTCGCCACCGGCGCCTTGAAGTAGGAACCAGCATCATGAGCATGTTCAAGGCCGCCGCGATCCAGATGCGCTCCGGCACCGATCCGCAGCGCAACGCCATCGACCTGGAGGCGCTGGTGCGCGACGCGGCCTCGCAAGGCGCAACCTACATCCAGACGCCCGAGATGACTGGCGCCATCGTGCGCGACCGGGAGGCGCGCAACGCGCTGTTCACGACGCAGGACCGCGACCCGATCGCCGCCGCATCCGCCCGGCTCGCCGCCGAACTCGGTATATTCCTGCACATAGGCTCGACCGCGATCCTGCGCGCCGACGGCAAGCTCGCCAACCGGGCGCTGCTGTTTGCGCCGGACGGCGCGCTCGTCGCGGCCTACGACAAGATCCACATGTTCGACGTCGATCTCGACAATGACGAAAGCTGGCGCGAATCCGCCGCCTATGAGGCGGGCCGCGAAGGCGTCGTCGCCGACCTGCCCTTCGCGCGGCTCGGCTTTGCCATCTGCTACGATCTGCGCTTTCCGCAACTGTTCCGCGCCGAGGCGCTGGCCGGCGCCGATGTGCTCACCGTCCCGGCCGCCTTCACACGGCAGACCGGCGAGGCCCACTGGCACGTGCTGCTGCGCGCCCGCGCCATCGAGAACGGCGCCTTCGTCATCGCCGCAGCGCAGGGCGGCCTGCATGAGGACGGCCGCGAGACCTACGGCCATTCGTTAATCGTCGACCCGTGGGGTCGCGTTCTGGCGGAGGCAGCGCATGACGAACCTGCCGTCGTCGTCGCCGAAATCGACACCGCGCTTTCGGCCGCCGCCCGCAAGAAGATTCCCAATCTGAAGAACGCGCGCGAATTCGGTATCGCCCAGGCCGGGCTGCCCGAGGCCGCGCTCAAGGGAGCGGCATCGTGATACGGTTTTCGCTCGAATGCGAGCACGAGCACGGCTTCGAGGCGTGGTTCCGCAACAGTGAGGATTTCGAGACGCAGAAGAAGCGCGGCTTCGTCGAATGCCCGGCCTGTGGCTCGTCGAAGGTGCAGAAGGCGCTGATGGCGCCCGCGGTCTCCACCGGCCGCAAGCAGGAGAAGATCGCGCTCGCCATGGGCGAGGCGCAGAAGCAGGCGATGGCGCAGTTGAAGGCGTTGTCTGAAAAGATGCGCGAGAACGCCGACTATGTCGGCGACAAATTCGCCGAGGAAGCGCGGAAAATCCATTTCGGCGAGACGGACCCGCGCGGCATCTATGGCGAAGCGACGACCGAAGAAGCGCGCGGCCTGATCGAGGACGGCGTCGAATTCATGCCGATCCCGGTTTTCCCGGAGGACCGGAACTGAGCCAGGGACTGGTCCAGTTGCGTTCCGGCGGGGCCATGCATCGGTTTTCTGCGTGGCTCGACTTGAAAATAATTGGCAGCGAAACGGTCGATGGGCTGTTAGTTGTCGGCAGTGATGAAAAACGCCCCAGGGTCGTCGAAGCGTTGGGCCTCATTCGGAAGCACGATGCGGTTCGTTATGGGCGGCTAATTCAGGACTTTGAACGTATTCTGATCGGAGTTCTCTCCGGCGCTCGGGCGAGTTTTGTTCCCGCCACACGAACCTGCCAACTCGAAGAACGCTTCGTTCTCGACGAAAAAACAACGCTCGAGCTCATCGCCACCGTGATTGTGCACGAAGCGACCCACGGGCGTTTGCATCGCTGCGGTATCGGATACGGTGAGGACATCCGCGCCCGCGTCGAAGAAATTTGCCTGAAGCGCGAAATTGCTTTTGCCACGAAACTGCCCGTTGGATTGCAAGCTCGGAATCAGGCTGAGAGAACAATGGAGGCCATGCCGGATCTCAGCAATGCTGCGATTGCAACGCGCAACCAAGAAGGCGGGAAGGATGCTCTTCGCTATCTTGGAGCTCCTGAATGGCTCATCAAATCGCTTATAACGACGGCTATCTGCGCACGCCGAATCAGCCTGGCGCTTGGCATTTTGAAGAAATCGTCATGAGGGATGCGCGATTCGGCGCCCAGCGCGCTTCTGACAAACCGGCTGCTTCTCAGCCCTAGTCGTCGTTTGCCCAGCTTTTCTAACCTACGCTCCGGATCAACTTCTCCAGCAGTTCCGCCAGCCGATCCTGCTCCGCGCGCGTCAACCCAGCCAGCACCTGATGCTCATTTTCGACATGCGCGGTGACGGCTTCGTCGATCAGCGCGCGGCCTTTCTCCGTCAGTTGCACGGTCACGCCACGCCGGTCGTCGGGATGCGGACCGCGTGCAATCAGCCCGGCTTTCTCCAGCCGGTCGAGCCGGTTGGTCATCGCACCCGACGTCACCATCGTCGCTTCATAAAGAGCCGTCGGCGTCAGCGCATAAGGCGATCCGGAACGGCGGAGCGTCGCCAGCACATCGAACTCACCAGCCTGAAGCCCGAACCGGGCAAACAGGGGGTTGAGCCGGTCGCGAGAGATCAGGGAGGCTGCCTCCCTCAATCGCCCCAGTACCGACATTGGACGGACGTCGAGGTCCGGGCGCTCTTTTTGCCATTGTTCGACAGCCCTTGCGGCTCTGTCCATTATCTCACCGTAAAGTATCTTGACATCAAGAATCTTTTCATTAAATCATATCGCATAGAACGGCACTGGCCAACACCCGATTTATGGAAAATCAAACCGCTGTCGAACCGGTCGGCATGGCCTCGGGAACGTCGATGAAACACCTTTGGAACTCCGCCTTCGGCCTCCTCCTCGTCACCGGCGGCCTGCTCGGCCTGTCGCTGCCCTTCGGCAAGATCGCCACCGAGGGCGGCGCCTCAGGCATGCTGTGGGCCTTCGTCATCTCCTTGGGCGCGGGCGGCGTGCTTCTGGCCATGCTCCTCGCAAGAGGAAAGCGCATCGTATTCAGCGCGCACAAGGTCCGCTATTTCGCGACCACGGCGGCGGTCTCCTACGCCATCCCCAATTTCCTGATGTTCTCGGCCATTCCGCATCTCGGCGCCGGCTACACCGGCATCATGTTCACGCTGTCGCCGGTGATCACGCTGGTCCTGTCCATCCTGCTCGGCGTGCGCCGCCCCAATTTGCTCGGCGTCGCCGGCATCGCCGTCGGCTTCGTCGGCGCGGTGATGGTGGCCGTGACGCGCGGCGAGGCGGACGCGCCGGCGGATCTGTTCTGGGTGGCCGTCGGCCTGCTGATCCCCGTCCTTCTCGCGACCGGCAACATCTACCGCACCTTCGACTGGCCGCGTGACGCCGGCCCGATAGAGCTTGCCGTCGGCAGCCATTTGGCGGCGGCGGCGATGCTGTTCGTGGGCCTGCTATCGATCGAGGGAGCAGGCTCGTTCGCCGTCCTGTCCGGCATGCCCGTCGTGGTGCTTGCGCAGATGGCCGCAGCCGCGGCGATGTTCGCCTTCTTCTTCCGCCTGCAAGCAGTCGGCGGTCCCGTCTATCTGAGCCAGATCGGCTATGTCGCCGCCGCCATCGGCCTGATCGCTGGCGTGCTGTTCCTCGGCGAGCGCTACCAACTGCTGACCTGGCTCGGCGCCGCGATCGTCACGGTCGGCGTCATCATGACGACGAAGGCGCAGAAGCGCTGATTTTCCCCGCTCTCACGACAGCCGGCGCTTCTCCGCCAGCACCATGTAGTTCACGTCCATGTCGCGCGAGCGCTGCCAGCGATCGGCAAGCAGGTTGTAGGTGACGCCGGTGCGGTCAGCTATTGTCATGCCGGCGTTGGAAAGCGCTCTTTCCAGTTCTTCCGGCCGCACCAGTCTGCCGTATTGATGCGTGCCGCGCGGCAGCCAGCGCAGAAGGTATTCCGCCCCGACGATGGCAAGACCGAGCGCCTTCAGCGTACGGTTGATGGTGGCGACGAACATGATGCCATCCGGCTTCACCATCTCGGCGCACTTGCCGATGAACAGGTCGATGTCGGCGACATGCTCGACCACTTCCATGTTGAGGATGACGTCGAAGGTCTCGCCCGCATCAGCCAGCGCCTCGGCAGTGGTGGCGCGATAATCGACGTCGACGCCGGCTTCCGCCGCATGCAGCCGCGCCACCTCGATGTTTGTTGTCGAAGCGTCGGCGCCGACCACCTCCGCGCCCAAGCGCGCCATCGGCTCGCACAACAGGCCGCCGCCACAGCCGATGTCGAGGATGCGCAGGCCCTCGAAGGGTCGTGCCGCGTGCGAATCGCGCCCGAACCTGGCGGCGATCTGGTCGCGGATATAGGCCAGCCTGACCGGATTGAACTTGTGCAGAGGCCGGAATTTCCCGTTCGGGTTCCACCATTCGGCGGCCAGCGCGGAGAAGCGTTCCACTTCTCCGGCATCGATCGTGGATCGTGTCGGTTCGTGCATGGCGTGGTCTCCTTCGAGCAGAACCAAGTCGGGACATGAGGCGCGCTTGTCAAGGCGGCAATCGCGGCGGGTTACCGCAGCGATGCTCCGGAAGCCGCATCGGGCCCGTTGTTGCAAAGGCTCGCGCCGGATGGCCGCCAGCGTATTTTTTCGTGGAAAAGCTTCGTCAGGCGGCCGCCGGAGTGGAACTGTCGGAGATTTCGATGCGGCCGGTCAGGAAATAAAGCGTCATCCGGCCCTTGCCCTTGATGCCGACCGCGCCGCGCTCCTTGAAGCTGTAGCCGTCGCCGATCGCCTGCCTCGCCTCTTGCGAAACTTGGATCATGCCCGCCTGGCCGTGCTGCTCCATGCGCGCAGCCGTGTTCACCGTGTCGCCCCACACATCGTAGAAAAGCTTGCGCGACCCGATCACGCCGGCCACCGCAGGCCCGCTGTGTATGCCGATGCGCACGGCGATCTCCTCGCCGAATTCCGTTGACAGCGCCCGCGCCACGTCCAGCATGTCGAGCGCCATCTCGGCCACCGCGCTTGCGTGCCCCTCTCTCTGCTCGGGCAGGCCGCCGCCCACCATATAGGCGTCGCCGATCGTCTTGATCTTTTCCAGGCCGTGCCGCTCGGCAAGCATGTCGAACTCGGAGAAGACCCGGTTCAGGAACGACACCAGCCGGTCGGCCGGCAGCCGGGCGGCGCGCGGCGTGAAGCCTACGATGTCGGCGAAAAGGATGGTCACGGCGGGCAGGTCGTCGGCGATGATCTCGCCCGGCCGCTGCTTCAGCCGCGCGGCGATCGAGGCCGGCATCAGGTTGAGCAGCAGCCGCTCCGAGCGCTGGTGTTCGGCCTCCAGCGCGTCCTCGGAGGCTTCCGCGCGCTGGAATGTATAGAAGGCGGCGATGAAGTTGATGATCGCCGACATCGAGACCGACAGGATGAAGGTGAACGTCGCCACGCTTCCCGGCATCGGCACGATGGCCGACTGGCGCGGGAAGGCGAGCTCGATGGTCGCGAAAACCACGAGGTATGCGAAAAAATACATGGAGGCGAGCGCAAGCCGGCTCGATCCGAGGATCATGATCAGTATGCCCGGCCCGGCGAGCAGGAAATATTGCAGGCCGGCATCCGCTCCGGCGATCAGCGCATAGGTCGACAGGCCCACGGCGGCCGTGGCCCACAGATAGGTGCCCGCGGCAAGCGTTCCGAACCGGTGCAGGAGCGGCGTCAGCAGCCAGACCAGGGAAAACGCCAGCAGCGCCGCGATGAACGGAAAATAGCGCTCGCGGTCGATCAGCAGGTAGATGACGGCAAAACCGGTATTGGAAAAAACCGCCGCGAGGCTGACGAAATTGAGGAGTGATGCGCCGCGCTCCTGGCGCTTGTCGGGATCGCTGACTCCGTAATTGAGATAACGCGCGAACGGCTTCAATGCCGGCCGGGCGTAATTTTCAATTGCCGCGAATGTCATGGTCAGGTCCCCGGCCCGATTGACGGCTTTTATCCGAAGTTTCACCCCCGCGCCAGAGACGGCGTCGGATGGAGTGCTTTCCACCTTGAGGGCAGGGCGCCGCGCTTCTTGCGGAAACAGGACGATTTGGATAAGGAGGCCGCGACTTCCGCGCCGGGCATCAGTGCGGTTTCCTTCATTCAATCCCTTGGGCTTCCGGCTCGGGCACCCACGAAAAGGCATCAAGTCTTCATGGCGCGCATCGTGATGAAATTCGGCGGAACCTCCGTCGGCGACATCAGCCGCATCCGCAATGTGGCGCGCCATGTCAAACGCGAGGTCGACGCCGGTCACGAGGTCGCCGTGGTGGTCTCGGCCATGGCCGGCAAGACCAACGAGCTGGTCGTCTGGACGCGCGAGGCCTCGCCCATGCACGACGCCCGCGAATATGACGCGGTGGTCGCCTCGGGCGAGCAGGTGACGGCGGGGCTTCTGGCGATCACCTTGCAGAACATGGGTGTGCATGCGCGCTCATGGCAGGGCTGGCAGATCCCGATCAAGACCGACAACGCGCATGGCGCGGCTCGCATCCTCGATATCGACGGATCGTTCCTGATCACGCGCTTCGGCGAGGGCCAGGTCGCCGTGGTCGCTGGTTTCCAGGGCATCGGTCCCGACAACCGCATCGCGACCCTCGGCCGCGGCGGCTCCGACACCAGCGCGGTGGCCATCGCCGCCGCGGTCAAGGCCGACCGCTGCGATATCTACACCGATGTCGACGGGGTCTACACCACCGACCCGCGCGTCGAGCCGAAGGCGCGGCGGCTGGCCAAGATTTCCTTCGAGGAAATGCTTGAAATGGCCTCGCTGGGGGCCAAGGTGCTGCAGGTGCGTTCGGTCGAGCTTGCAATGGTGCACCGGGTGCGCACATTCGTACGGTCGTCCTTCGACGATCCGGATGCGCCCGGCATGGGGGATTTCGACAATCCGCCCGGAACGCTAATTTGCGACGAGGATGAAATCGTGGAACAGCAGGTCGTCACCGGAATTGCCTACGCCAAGGACGAGGCCCAGATATCGCTGCGCCGCGTCGCCGACCGCCCCGGCGTCGCCGCCGGCATCTTCGGCCCGCTGGCCGAGGCCAACATCAATGTCGACATGATCGTCCAGAACATTTCGGAGGACGGTTCGCGCACCGACATGACGTTCACGGTACCGTCCGGCGATGTCGACAAGGCGCTGGCCGTGCTCGACCGCATAAAGGAAACCGTCGGCTTCGACGTGGTCCAGCATGACGAGGGCATGTCTAAGGTGTCGGTCATCGGCATCGGCATGAGAAGCCATGCGGGCGTCGCCGCCACCGCCTTCAAGGCGCTGGCCGACAAGTCGATCAACATCCGCGCCATCACCACGTCGGAAATCAAGATATCGATCCTGATCGATGGCCCCTATACGGAACTTGCGGTTCGTACTTTGCATTCCGTCTACGGTCTGGATAAGCAGTAGTCAGACGAGTTTGCTGTCTCGGATTCGCCCGGCGGCGCGGAGCGGCGCCGGAACTGAGGTTTTTGGAGACGACGCTTGATGCGTGACATGGCCGGCGGCCCGCGCGTTCTGTTGAAACGGCTTCGCGAGCTCATGGCGGAGCCGCTGGAGCCGCAGGACCGGCTCGACCGCATCGTCCACGACATAGCCCAGAACATGGTCGCCGAAGTCTGCTCGCTCTACGTCCTGCGCGCCGATTCGGTCCTCGAACTCTATGCCACCGAAGGCCTCAATCCCGGTTCGGTGCACCTTGCGCAGTTGCGGCTCGGGCAGGGCCTTGTTGGCACCATCGCGGCCAGCGCGCGGGCGCTGAACCTGCCGAACGCCCAGGAGCATCCCGCCTTCGCCTACCTCCCGGAAACCGGGGAAGAAATCTACAATTCGTTCCTCGGCGTACCGGTGCTGAGGGCAGGGCGCACGCTCGGCGTTCTGGTGGTGCAGAACCGCACCAAGCGCCACTACCGCGAGGACGAGGTCGAGGCGCTGGAGACCACGGCGATGGTCATCGCCGAGATGATCGCCACCGGCGATCTCGCCCGGCTGACGCGGCCGGGGCTGGAACTCGACCTGCGCCGCCCGGTCAGCTTCAAGGGCCTGTCCTTCAACGAGGGCGTCGGCCTCGGCCACGTCGTGCTGCACGAGCCGCGCATCGTCGTCACCAACCTCTTCAACGAGGACAGCGACGAAGAGATCGGCCGGCTGGAGAAGGCGCTGAGTTCGCTCAGGCTCTCGATCGACGACATGCTGTCGCGCCGCGAAGTTGCGTTCGAGGGCGAGCACCGCGAGGTGCTGGAAGCCTACCGCATGTTCGCCAACGACCGCGGCTGGGTCCGCCGCCTCGAAGAGGCGGTCCGCAACGGCCTGACGGCCGAGGCGGCGGTGGAAAAGGTGCAGAGCGACATGCGGGCGCGCATGCTGCACATGACCGATCCCTATCTGCGCGAGCGCATGAGCGATTTCGACGATCTCGCCAACCGGCTCTTGCGCCAGCTTATGGGCCGCTCGCCCGACGACATCGCCTCTGCGCTGCCGAAGGACGCGATCATCGTCGCGCGGTCGATGGGAGCGGCCGAGCTCCTCGACTATCCGCGAGAAAAGCTGCGCGGCCTGGTGCTCGAGGACGGAACGGTCACCAGCCATGTCGTCATCGTGGCGCGCGCCATGGGCATACCGGTGGCGGGCCAGATGAAGGGCGCCGTCTCCATGGCGGAAAACGGCGACGCCATCGTCGTCGACGGCGACGAAGGCTCGATCCATCTCAGGCCGCAGCCCGACCTTGAGGCCGCCTACGCCGAAAAGGCGCGGTTCCGGGCCCGCCGCCAGGAACTCTATCGCGAACTCAGGAAGAAGCCGTCGCGGACCAAGGACGGCGTCGACATCGACCTGATGATGAATGCGGGGCTGGCCGTCGACCTGCCGCAGCTCGCCGACGCCGGCGCCGGCGGCATCGGCCTGTTCCGCACCGAGCTGCAGTTCATGGTCGCCTCGACCTTCCCGCGCGCCGAGGCGCAGGAGCGGCTCTACCGCGACGTGCTCGACGCGGCGAACGGCAAGCCTGTCACCTTCCGCACCATCGACATCGGCGGCGATAAGGTGCTGCCCTATTTCAAGGGCGCGGTGCACGAGGAGAACCCGGCGCTGGGTTGGCGGGCGATCCGCCTGACGCTCGACCGGCCCGGGCTGCTCCGCACCCAGATACGCGCCCTGCTGAAAGCCGCGGGCGGCCGCGAATTGCGCATGATGCTGCCGATGGTGACCGAACTCGGCGAGATCGCCCAGGCGCGCGAGATCATCGACCGCGAAGTCAGGCACCTGTCGCGCTTCGCCCATCATCTGCCGACCAGCCTGAAGCTCGGCGCGATGCTGGAAGTGCCGTCGCTGCTGTGGCAGCTCGACGAACTGATGCATGCCGTGGACTTCGTTTCCGTCGGGTCGAACGACCTGTTCCAGTTCGTCATGGCCGCCGATCGCGGCAACACGCAGCTCGCCGACCGTTTCGACCCGCTGTCGGTGCCGTTCCTGCGCCTGCTCAAGCAGATAGCCGACACCGGCAAACGCAACCACACGCCGGTTACCCTGTGCGGCGAACTCGCCGGCCGCCCGATCTCGGCCATGGCGCTGGTCGGCCTCGGCTACAATTCCATCTCGATGTCGCCGGCCTCGATCGGTCCGGTCAAGGCGATGCTGGCCGAACTGCCGCTGGCCGAGCTCCAGGCTTTCATGGCCGACAATCTGGCCGGACCGGCCGCCAACCTGCCGATGCGGGCGCTGCTCCACACCTTCGCCGACGACCGCGGCATACCGCTTTAGGTTGCTTGGGCGCGCTCCATTCCAGAGACCATTCAGCCAAAGAGCGCGTTGAGGGCGATTGCGGCGAGGATCAACCCAGCCCCGATCTGAATCGCGCGCGTGACGCGGTCGACGAGCTTCGGTCGCGATGACAGGAGGCGAAGGAGCTGCTGACGGAACAGGATCGCCGCAAGCGCGACCGAGGCCAGCACCAGCGCCACCCCCGCCATCATGACGGCAGCGAAAGCTACCCCCGCCTCCGGCACGCCACGCGATATGGCGAACGTCATGACGAAGAGGGTGAGTGGACAGGGAATGAGCCCGGCAGCGAAGCCTGCAGCCAAGTCTTGGCCGTGCGCGTGGCCGGCTCCACGGAAACCCTGCCAGAGCATCCACAGCCCGATCACGCCGAGCAATCCGCGACTGATATCCTCCAGCAGCTGGGCGCGTCCGACGCTGCCCAGCGCGACGGAAACGAGCGGCAGCGACAGGAGCACGATCAGGACCGACATGCCGACATGGACGAAGGATAGGATCAGCGAGACCGCCAGCCCCCGCTGCACGCTCGCGGTCGACCCGGTCAGGTAGGTTGCGAGCACTGCCTTGCTGTGGCCGGGAGTGAGGGCGTGTACCGCTCCGAACAGGATGCCCATCGGCAGGTAGGTCGCGAGGAGCGACCAGTCTCCGGTCTCCGCGAAGTCCCGGATGCGATCGGCGAAGGCAAGGTAGATTTCGCGCTGGATCGCGACGAGATCACGGAAGAGCCACATCATGCGGTCAGCCCCGCCGTCGCGGCGGCCAATACGACGTAGCGTCCCGTCTTGGCGATCGCCACCAGCACGAGAAAGCTCCAGAACGGCTCGCGAAGGACTCCCGCCGCAACGGTGAGCGCGTCGCCCCCGATCGGCGCCCATGACAGCAGCAGGCTCCACCGGCCCCACCTCCGGTACCAGGCCGATGCCCGATCCAGCGACGAGGGAGAAACCGGGAACCAGCGCCGATCCTTGAAGCGCTCGACGCCGCGTCCGAGCGCCCAGTTCACGGCCCCGAGCGTGTTGCCGATGCTGGCCACGACGATGAGCAGGACGACGGGATAGCCGGCGACCTGCAGTCCCACCAGCGCAGCCTCCGACTGCGCCGGGAGGATGGTTGCTGCGGCAAAGGAGATGGCGAACAGGCCTGATAGCGCGAGAAGTACGTCCACCCGCGCGTCAGCCCTTCATCGGCCAGGTGGTGTGGAGATCGTCGATCACGAAGGCGTGCGAATGATGACGATATCCCGGTTCAGCGAGATGAGGGTGGTCCGCGGGCAGGTCGTCGTGGCTGTGTTCGACAGCCTCCGGATCGTCCGCAGGCCAGACCGTCAGAGCGATGCCGATCGCGGCAGCCGCCACTGAGGCAAGGATTGCCGCCGTCGCTGACAGGCCGAGTGTCGCGCCCGCCCATCCCGCGAGCGGGTAGGCGATCAGCCAGCAGGCATGCGACAGGGCGAACTGGGCGGCGAACAGCGACGGACGGTCTTCCGGGTTGGCCGAACGCCGCAGCAGGCGGCCGGACGGGGTCTGGGCCATGGAATAGCCGAGGCCGAGCAGGAACCAGAGCGGCAGCAGCCATTGATAGGAGGGCAAGGCGGCGGCGGCCAGTGTCCCGGCCGCCAGCAGCCCTGCGCCTCCGAGCATGGCAGTGCGGTCAGGGACGGTTTCCAGAAGTCTTGGCAGCGCCAGCGCCGCTAGCATGGAGCCGCCGCCGAACGACGCGAGAGCGATGGCCATCGCCTGCTGGTCGAGGCCGAAAGCGGACTGCACGTAGACGACGGTGTTCACGATCACCAGCGCGCCGGCCGACGCGACGGCGAGACTCACAGCGAGCAGGCCGCGCAGGCGCGGCGTCGCGAGATATATGCGGATGCCGCGGGTGGTGCGGTCATAGATACCGCGCGGTTTCGCAGGCTTCGGGCTGGGGAGCACGATAGAAACCACCAGCGCCGCCGATACGAGGAAGCCGATGACCGTGCCCGCAAACAGGCTGTGGAAGGAGATGACCGTCAGCAGCGCCGCAGCCAGCATCGGGCTGACGACGCTTTCCAGGTCGTATGCGAGCCGTGAGAGCGACAGCGCCCTTGTGTACTCCTTCTCCTCCGGAAGCACGTCCGGGATCGTCGCCTGGAAGGTCGGCGTGAAGGCCGCCGAGGCCGATTGCAGCACGAAGATCAGGACATAGATCTGCCAGACTTCGGTGACGAAGGGCAGGAACAGCGCCACTGCCGCCCTCACGAGGTCGAGCGCAACCAGCATGGCGCGGCGCGGCACGCGCTCCGTGAAGGCCGAAGCGATCGGTGCGACGCCGACATAGGCGATCATCTTGATGGCGAGCGCCGTGCCGAGCACGGCTCCCGCATCCGCTCCGGCGAGTTCGAAGGCGAGCAGGCCGAGGGCGACCGTCAGCAGTCCCGTGCCGACAAGGGCGATCACCTGAGCCAGGAACAGGTGGCGGTAAATCCGGTTCGAGAGGACGGCCAGCATCAGAGGTACTTCGCGATTTCCTTGAACTCGTCGACCGACCCGCGCTTCTCCTTCGGCAGCGGGCCGATGGTTTCTTCGAGGCAATGGTCGAGATGGTCGTGGATCAGGGTTCGCTTGGCCTGGGCGATGGCCTTCTCGACCGCGTGCAGCTGCTGGGCGACGTCGAGACAGGGCTTGCCGCCTTCGATCATGGCGACGACGCTGCGCAGGTGCCCCTCGGCGCGCCTCAGGCGCTTCACGATGTCGGGGTGGGAGGAGTGGCGGTGTTCGGTCATAGCAACTCCTATCCTATCCCATAGGATAGGAGGATCAACCGAATCTCTCATCGTGGCGCACCTCAGGTCCAAAGCTGCTGCCGACGAGATTGAGCTTTTTTGCGATCTCCGATATTGGCAGCCCTCCTGCCGGCCTCCTACATGCCGGTCAGATGGCAACAAGGCATACAAGATGATCTCCCTGCCCCACGACCGCATGGACCTGTCACCTGGCAGGCGCTGGTCGGCATGCTTTCTTTCTAGCGGCTGATCGTGACCGCTGGGACGCCTGCCGAGCCTGCACTGCGCCGGCGGGGGTAGTTTCGAGGCGACAGCGCGATCGATCACACCTGCACCGGGATCAACCGGTGCCGCCTTCATCCTCCAGTGCGTCGACGACCTGCCATGTCTGCTGGCCGACGATGCCATCGACGGTCAGGTTGAAATCCTGCTGCAACTTCCTGACCGCCGCTTCGGTTTTGGGGCCGAAGCGGCCGTCGACGCCGCCCATGTCGAATCCGACTGCGCTCATCCGGCTCTGCAGCCGGCGGGCGGGCAGGCCGATCGAACCCAGCGTCAGCACGGGATGGCTCTGGTCGGCTTCGTCTATGTTGATCCACGTCACCCGGCCGACCACGCCATCGACCGGGATTTCCCGCGCTTGCTGAAACTGCTTGACCGCATTCTCGGTCTGCTCCCCGAAGACGCCGTCAACCGGTCCGGGATCGAATCCCAAGGTCTTGAGCGCCTCTTGCAGGTCCTTGACGGCAGGGTCGGTGGATCCTTTTTTCAGTACCGGTTCTGCCATGGTGTGCCTCCTTGCTGGAAACATGAACCCGACTGGCGCGGGCGGCGGTCAGAGGGTCAGGCCCGAAAGGCTTTCGAGCGTTGCGCCGGCGGCGCCGGCCGGCGCCATCCATGTGCGCTCGTCCATGACCCCGGTGGCCGGGAGCCCGGAGTTGGTCTGGTACTGGCGCACGACGGCCCCGGTAGCCGGGCCGTAGACGCCGTCAATGGCGCCAGCGTAGCCGAATCCGGTCTTGAGCACGCCCTGGAGCATGGCCACCACCGGCCCGAGCGATCCGGCCTGGAGCGTCGGCGATGCCTCACGGTACGGATGCACGTGGCTCCAGGTGATCGGACCGACGATGCCGTCCACCACCAGCCCGTTCGATTGTTGGAAATCCTTCACGGCCGCCTCCGTCTCAGGTCCGAAGACCCCGTCGACTTTGGCGGCTCCCAGCACCTTCGTACGGGCAAAGACCCGTTGAAGCCGCTTTACGTCGTCCCCGGTGTCGCCCAGCTTGATTGTCGTTGGCATGTCGATCCTGCCATCCTTCTTCCGCCTGCACGCCTCAGAAGTCCTGTTCGATGAGCTTTCCCCAGGTCAGCGGGCCGACAATGGCGTCCGTGGCGAGGTGCGCCGCCGTCTGAAAGGCCAGTGTAGCCTGCTTGGTCTTGCCGCCCGCCGTCCCGTCCACCGTCAAAGGCGGGATAGGAGTCCCGTCCTCGCCGATGTCGCCGGCGGTGAGGAAGAGATTCAGCAATACCTGCAGCGTCTTGACGTCCTCGCCCGTGACCGGCTGCTGATCGGCCTTCCTGAGGTCGATCGTCTTCATCGTCACCACGACCTGCGCCATGATCCCGCTGCTCCCTTCGTTGCCGAACTTTTCGCAATCTCTGAGACATGTGAGCCGGCAACAAGCCTGCCCAGCGTCCGTGCATTTGAAGCGGACAATAAGCTTATATTTAGAAAAATACAATGATGTCGCTTGGTAATGACATCGTCGACCTTGTCGATTAAAGGAAGATTCTTTAATTACTTGCTGGAAATCAAGAAAAAATCGGTTTTGTCCAGATGTGCTCACTGCTCTGGCGCACATCCACGCTTCGGGCCAGCAGCTACCTTCCACCGACATTGAGCTTTTTCGCGATCTCCGATATTGGCAGCCCTCCTGCCGGCCTCCTACATGCCGGTCAGATGGCACAAGGCATACAAGATGATCTCCCTGCCCCACGACCGCATGGATCAAGTCGTCAAGCGTTTCGAAATGCTCGAAGCGCAGATGTCGGCCGGGCCGGATGCCGACGCCTATGTGAAGATGGCCTCGGAATACTCCGACATCCAGGACATGGTGGCCAAAATCCGGGAGCTGCGCGCTGCCGAACAGGAAGAGGCCGATCTGAAGGCGATGCTTGCCGACAGGACGACCGACGCTGAGATGCGGGAACTCGCCGAGACCGAGCTGCCGGCAGTAGAGGAGCGCATCGAGGCTTTGCAGACGGACATCCAGATTCTGCTCCTGCCGAAGGACGCCGCCGACGAGAAGAACGCTATCCTCGAAATCCGCGCCGGAACCGGCGGCGACGAGGCGGCGCTTTTCGCCGGCGACCTGTTCCGGATGTATGAGCGCTACGCCGCCGCGCGCGGCTGGAAGATGGAGGTCGCGTCAGCGAGCGAAGGCGAGGCCGGCGGCTACAAGGAGATCATCGCCACCGTATCGGGCAGGGGCGTGTTCGCCCATCTGAAGTTCGAATCGGGCGTACACCGGGTCCAGCGCGTACCCGAGACCGAAGGCAGCGGGCGCATCCACACATCGGCCGCGACGGTGGCCGTGCTGCCCGAGGCGGAGGAGGTCGACATCGAAATCCGTTCCGAAGACATCCGCATCGACACGATGCGCGCCTCGGGCTCGGGCGGCCAGCACGTCAACACCACCGATTCGGCGGTGCGCATCACCCATCTGCCGACCGGCATAATGGTCGTCCAGGCCGAAAAATCGCAGCACCAGAACCGCGCCCGCGCCATGCAGATCCTGCGCGCGCGGCTGTTCGACATGGAGCGGTCGCGGGCCGACAGCGAACGTTCCGAGAGCCGCCGGCTGCAGGTCGGCTCGGGCGACCGTTCCGAGCGGATCCGGACCTACAATTTCCCGCAAGGCCGCGTCACCGACCATCGCATCAACCTGACGCTCTACAAGCTCGACCGGGTCATGATGGGCGAACTGGACGAACTCATCTCGGCGCTGATCTCCGACCACCAGTCGAAGCTGCTCGCCGATATCGGGCTGAATGGCTGAGCGGCCGCAGACCCTCGGCAGTCTTTTCCGCGCCGCGCGAACGCGCCTGTCGGAAGCCGGCGTGGACGATCCGGGACTGGAGGCGCGGCTTATAGTCGAGCATTTTACCGGCGCCACCCGAACCGAGGCGCTGACCGCGCCCGACCGGCCGGTCGACGACGATGCGGTCCAGGCGACATTGGCGGCCGTGGCGCGGCGGGCCGCCGGCGAGCCGGTGCACAGGATCTTCGGCCACCGCGAATTCTACGGTCTCGACCTCCTGCTTTCGCCCGAGACGCTGGAGCCGAGGCCGGACACCGAGACTCTGGTCGAAGCCATGCTGCCTTTCGTGCGGGCGGTGGCCGCCCGCAAGGGCGAATGCCGCATTCTCGACCTCGGAACGGGCACCGGCGCGATCGCGCTGGCTTTTCTGCGCAGCGTCGAAGCCGCTGTGGCGGAAGGCGTGGATATTTCCAAGGGTGCGCTCGATACCGCGGTGCGAAACGCCGAGCGGCTCGGGCTCGCCGACCGCTTTACCGCTGTTCGTTCCGACTGGTTCTCAAATATTTTCGGCCGATACGATGCAATCGTCTCGAACCCTCCCTATATACCGACAAACGACATCGGCCATCTGCAGACGAGCGTGCGAGATTTCGATCCGCGCAGGGCGCTGGATGGCGGCGAAGACGGGCTCGATGCCTATCGCCTGATATCGGACGGCGCACATCGCTGTCTTGCAGCCGACGGAACTATCGGCGTCGAAATCGGTTATGACCAGAAGGACGCCGTAACGAGCATTTTTCAACGGGCAGGGTACCGGTTGACAAAGGCCGCGCGGGATCTCGCAGGAAACGACCGCGTCCTTATGTTCCAGGAAAGCAGACCGGAAGACGCTTAAAAAAGCCTTGGCAATGATGGCGAATGCAGCTAGGGTCGAACTACCGGATGAGACGAAGCAGGCAGTGCTGTTACCGATTCGGTTCCCTATTTGAACAAGCTGCCTTCTTGCGTGAACGACGCTTTAGCTTCGTACGGGGATCGCCCGGCAAGTGACAGAGACCGGAATGGGATGGCACGTGACGCCAACGCAATCGATGCGGGCGAACACCGTCGGAAAAGTACGAAACGGCTGGCTGCCGAGGCGCCCCCGTTCGTGAAATGTATTTCAAATTGAAGAGAGTCTAATGAGGCCACAACAGCAGAACAGGCGCATGCGCGGTCGCGGCAATAACGGCGGCGGTGGCGGCGGAGGCAACAATCCCAACCGCAAGGGGCCGAACCCCCTGACGCGCAACTACGAGAGCAACGGACCGGATGTGAAAATCCGCGGGTCGGCTCAGCAGATCGCCGAAAAATACACCACGCTGGCCCGCGACGCGCAAAGCTCCGGCGACCGCGTGATGGCGGAGAACTATCTCCAGCACGCCGAGCACTACAATCGCATCATCGCGGCCGCTCAGGCGCAGATGCTGATCCAGCAGGTCCAGCACAATCGCGACGATTTCAGCGACGACCAGGACGAAGACCGCGACGAGTTCGAGAGCGTCGGCAATACTCCGGCAGACAATTCCGGGAATGAAGCGCCCGCCCAGTCGCAGGCCGCTCCTCAGTCCGCGCCGGTGAGCAATGGCTCCGGCCCGCAGCCGGTCATCGACGGCACTCCGGCCGAGGTCGCACTGAACTCGGAAGCCTCTGGCGCGTCGGGCGGCGGACGCAATCGCGAGCGTCGTCCGCATACGCCGCGCCCCCCGCGCCCTGAGGCCAGCCCTGCGGCCGAGACCGCTTCTCCCGAGGCGTCGCAGGTAGATGGCGACGAAGGCGAGCAGAATGCCGCGCCGCGTCGCGGACGCCGTCCACGCCGTGGCGAACGCCGCCCCGACCAGGCTTCCGAGGCCGGATCTGCGAATGAGGGCGGGGCAAGCGCCGAAGCAACAGCGCCCGCAGCGGTGGAAGACACCGGCGGCGAAGCCGCCCTGACGCCGGCGGAAAGCTGATCACGACACTAAATTCAGGTATATTGCGGCGGCGGGGACAATTGTCTCCGCCGTTTTTTATTGCTTCCGCTCGATCTTGAGGGAAATCAACACGCGCCCCATATCTCTGCCATAGTGGGCCCGGCTCGAAGAGCGGGCTCGTCACCGCAAGCTGATCCGGCGCCGCAAAGCGGGCCGGTGATCGAAGGAGACAGGCATGGATTTAGAGAAATATTCCGAGCGCGTTCGGGGCTTTATCCAATCGGCCCAGACAATGGCGCTTTCCCGCAATCACCAGCAGTTCACCCCCGAGCATATCCTGAAGGTCCTCGTCGATGACGACGAGGGTTTCGCTGCATCGCTGATCGAGCGCGCCGGCGGCCGCGCCCGCGACGTCAAGCTCGCCGTCGAGGCGGCTCTCGAGGCGATGCCGAAAGTGGAGGGCGGCAACGGCCAGCTCTATCTGGCGCAGCCTCTGGCCAAGGTCTTTTCCACCGCCGAGGAACTGGCAAAAAAAGCCGGCGACAGCTTCGTCACGGTCGAGCGGCTGCTCACAGCACTTGCCGTCGAGAAGTCGGCGAAGAGTTCCGAGATCCTGGCCAAGGCCGGCGTCACCGCGCAGGCGCTCAACCAGGCCATCAACGAGATCCGTAAAGGCCGCACCGCCGATTCGGCGAGCGCCGAACAGGGCTACGACGCGCTCAAGAAATATGCGCGCGACCTGACGGCGGACGCGCGCGCCGGCAAGCTCGATCCGGTTATCGGCCGCGACGACGAGATCCGACGCACCATCCAGGTGCTGTCCCGCCGCACCAAGAACAATCCGGTGCTGATCGGCGAGCCCGGCGTCGGCAAGACCGCGATTGCCGAGGGTCTGGCGCTGCGCATCGTCAATGGCGACGTTCCCGAATCACTGAAGGACAAGCAGCTGATGGCGCTCGACATGGGCGCGCTGATCGCCGGGGCAAAATACCGGGGCGAGTTCGAAGAGCGGCTGAAGGCCGTGCTCTCCGAAGTCACCGCAGCCGCCGGCGGCATCATCCTTTTCATCGACGAGATGCACACGCTGGTCGGCGCCGGCAAGGCCGAGGGCGCCATGGACGCCTCCAACCTGCTCAAGCCGGCGCTTGCGCGCGGCGAGCTTCACTGCGTCGGCGCCACCACGCTCGACGAATACAGGAAGCATGTCGAGAAGGACGCAGCGCTTGCCCGCCGCTTCCAGCCTGTGTTTATCGATGAGCCGACCGTCGAGGATACGGTTTCGATTCTGCGCGGGTTGAAGGAAAAGTACGAGCAGCACCACAAGGTGCGCATATCCGATTCGGCGCTGGTCGCCGCCTCGACCCTGTCCAACCGCTACATCGCCGACCGCTTCCTGCCCGACAAGGCGATCGATCTGGTCGACGAGGCGGCCTCGCGGCTCAGAATGCAGGTCGATTCCAAGCCGGAGGCGCTGGACGAGATCGACCGCCGCGTCATGCAGCTCAAGATCGAGCGCGAGGCGCTGAAGGTCGAGAAGGACGAGGCTTCGAAGGACCGGCTCGCCCGTCTCGAGAAAGAGCTAACCGGGCTCGAAGAGGAATCGGCCGAACTGACCGCCAAGTGGCAGGCGGAGAAGCAGAAGCTCGGCTTGGCGGCGGACCTCAAGAAACAACTGGACGAGACGCGCAACGAACTCGCCATCGCGCAGCGCACGGGTGAATTCCAGCGCGCCGGCGAACTGGCCTACGGCAAGATTCCGGAACTCGAGAAGAAGCTGAAGGCGGCCGAAGCGCAGGACGGCAAGGTCGGCATGGTGGAAGAGGTGGTCACGCCGGACCATGTCGCCCATATCGTGTCGCGCTGGACCGGCATTCCGGTCGACAGGATGCTCGAAGGCGAGCGCGAGAAGCTGCTTCGTATGGAAGACGAGATCGGCAAGCGCGTCGTCGGCCAGGGCGAGGCGGTGCAGGCCGTTTCGAAGGCCGTGCGCCGGGCGCGCGCGGGCCTGCAGGATCCGAACCGGCCTCTCGGCTCGTTCATGTTCCTCGGCCCCACCGGCGTCGGCAAGACCGAACTCACCAAGGCATTGGCCAACTTCCTGTTCGACGACGAGAGCGCCATGGTGCGCATCGACATGTCGGAATTCATGGAAAAGCACTCCGTCGCCCGGCTGATCGGCGCGCCTCCCGGCTATGTCGGCTACGAGGAAGGCGGCGCGCTTACCGAGGCCGTGCGCCGCAGGCCCTATCAGGTCATCCTTTTCGACGAGATCGAGAAGGCGCATCCCGATGTCTTCAACGTGCTCCTGCAGGTGCTCGATGACGGCCGGCTGACGGACGGGCAGGGCCGCACGGTCGACTTCCGCAACACGCTGATCGTGATGACCTCGAATCTGGGCTCCGAATACCTGGTCAACCTGACCGAGGACCAGGATGTCGACCTGGTGCGCGACGACGTGATGAACGTGGTCCGGGCTTCTTTCCGGCCGGAGTTCCTCAATCGCGTTGACGAGATCATCCTGTTCCACCGGCTGCGCAGACAGGACATGGGCCGCATTGTCGAAATCCAGCTCAAGCGGCTGGAAAGCCTGCTCGCCGACCGCAAGATCCAGCTCAAACTCGACCAGGACGCGATCGATTGGCTGGCCGCCAAGGGCTACGACCCCGCCTATGGCGCGCGTCCGCTGAAGCGTGTCATGCAGAAAGAGCTGCAGGACCCGCTCGCCGAACGCATCCTTTTGGGCGAGATTCTCGACGGCTCGACCGTCAAGGTAACCGCCGGCTCCGACCGTCTGAACTTCCGCGCCAAGGCCGGCGAGCCGGCGGAGACCGAGAAGGCGGCGTGATTACCTCCCCCTGGCGGGGGAGGTCGGATTGCCCGGCGGCGCGAAGCGACGCCGTTGGCAATCCGGGTGAGGGGCGTCAGCCTATCCAAGAGACGAAAATGCCCCGTCGAAAGGCGGGGCATTTTTTGTTGGTGGCTTGGCAACCAAGCAGCACCTCTGACAGTGGACAGTAAATCCGTTACTGATCCTTCTTGAACAGGTCCTGGAAGATGAGCTGGCCCCAAGTGCGGCCGCGTGCGTGCACCAGCGCGCCACCCTCGTTGAGCTTTCCCAGCTTGACGGGTGCGAACCCGAGTTGTTTGGCCAAGGCCGCCACGGGAGCGATCGCGTCCTCATCGTCGCTCGACAAAAAGACGACCCGGTGGCCGCCCTCGACGACCGGATCGGTAGCCAGGGTGGCTGCGATGAGGTGATTGAAGCCTTTCACGAACTTGGCGCCGGTGAACGACTTCGCGACGAAGGCGGAGGACGGGAGACCGTCCAGCTCTTCAGGGGGAACTCCAAACGTGTTCGTCGCGTCGATGACCGTCTTGCCTTTCCAGCTCGGCAGGGCCTTCGCAACCTCGCGATGTTCCCCAAATGGGACCGCCAGGATGATTGTGTCGGCCTCGAGTGCATCCCGCAGCGACTTGGCGACGACCGTGGGTCCAATCGCCCGAGCCTGGGGCGCCAACGCCTCGGGCGGCCGGCGGCTCGCGACGGTCACGTCGATGTTTTTACGGGCGAAGGCGTGGGCGAGGGCCTGGCCAATCTTACCGAATCCTACAATCGCGTAGCTCATAATGCTTCTCCGATCCGTGTTGATATTGATTCCCCGGCCTTCAACGGCGCTGGGTTATCCGTTCTGCTGTGTGGCGACCTTTGCGTAGACGTCCCGCCGTGAACGGCTTCCGCGCGACCGTTCAGCGCGGAAGTCGTTCCACATGGACACGCTAGTTCCCGCCGGTCAGTCGTTTCCCGCGATCCGGCGCGAATTCAGATGGCCGAGAAGCCGCCGTCGACAGACAGCTCCACCCCATTCACGAAGCTCGAATCGTCAGAAGCAAGAAACAGCGCGGCCGCCGCAATTTCCTCAGGACGACCCATCTTTCCCCGCGGGATCAGGGATTCGAACATCTGCTTCGCCTCCTCGGTGAGAACTTGGTCCTGCATCGGTGTGGCGATCGGCCCCGGGTGCAGCACGTTCACCCGGATATTCCTGCCCTTGAGTTCGTTGAGCCACCCGCGTGCGAATGCGTGCAGCGTCGCCTTGCTCGCCGCATACACGCTATAACCAGGAAAACCTTTGATCGAAGCAACTGACCCGGTCATGAAAATCGATCCGCCATCGTTGAACAGCGGCAACGCCTTCTGAACCGTAAACAGCGTGCCGCGCGCATTCAGGTTGAAGGCCGCATCGAAGTGCTGCTCGGTAATTTCGCCCAGTGGGACGGCTTCGCCCATGCCGGCGCTCGCGTACAGGATGTCGATCTTGCCCTTTTCCCGCTTGACCGTATCGAACAGGCGGTCGAGGTCGTCGAGATTGGCCGCGTCGCCGCGCACGCCGGTCACGTTCCGGCCGATCAGCTTGGCGGCCTCATCGAGCGCTTCCTGCCGACGGCCCGTGATGAAAACGTAGGCGCCTTCTTCAACGAACCGCTTGGCGCTCGCCAGCGCCATGCCGATCGATCCACCCGTGATGACTGCAACCTTACCCTCTAGCTTTCCCATGACTTCTCCTTTTCGTGGTGTCGGGACAGCATCTGCCTCCGAGAACGTCGAAATGGGTCCGCGGGCGTCAGTTGTTGAGTGCGGAAGCGCGCACATCGGTGGTGCGAAATCGATCCGGCTGGACGACTGATGCCAGCCGCGACGATCGGTGTCCGCCGTTCGAAACTGGGCCGCGCTCGTCGACATAGGCTATGGATGACCGCGCGTACTGCAGTTCGATGTGTTAGATACGGGCTTTGAAAGGCGCACCCCGCGGTGCGGGATTGCACCATGATCGACTGGGACGACGTTCGCTACTTTCTTGCCGTCGCGCGCGGGGGCTCGGTCCGAGCCGCCGCCGAGCGCCTCGGGGTGAACCACACCACAGTGCTGCGGCGCATTGCCCAACTGGAGGAGCGGCTGGGGGCGCAGATGTTCGAGAAGCTGCCCTCGGGCTACCGCCTGACGGCTGCGGGCGAGGAGGTCCTCGAGTTCGCGGACCAGATGGAGGCGTCGTCGCACCAGCTAGAGACGCGAATCTTCGGGCGCGACCAGAGCGCGCGCGGGCTTTTGCGGGTGACGCTTCCACCGTTCCTCGCCACACACCTGCTCATGCCAGATCTCGCTGACTTCGCGCGTATGCATCCGGACATCGAGATGGAAATCCTGTCGTCCGGCGAGCTGGCAAATCTGACCAACCGAGAGGCCGACGTCGCGATCCGTATTGTCGCCGACCGCAAAACCCTGCCGCTCAATCTTCACGGCCTGAAGGGACCGGACCTGTTTAGCGGCATCTACATGTCTCGCGATCGACTGGCAGCGTGGCGTGCGGGCGCACCTGATCCCATCCGGTGGATCGTCATAGACAATCATGGAATTCCGGACTGGGCGCGCGAGGGAGAGGTTCACAGCACGGGAGTTCCATTCAGGACCCCGGACGCCGAGACGCAGATCGTAGCGGCGCAGCAAGGGATCGGGATGACGAAACTGCCGTGCTTCGTCGGAGATGCCGACCCCCTGCTGGTGAGGGTGCCGGGCACCGACCTGCCCACGCATGGGACACTCTGGCTTCTCATGCAGGGGGAGACACGCAAGACGAAGCGCGTGCGGCTCTTCACTGAGTTCGTATCCCGCAGACTCGCCGCGTACGCGCCGCTTCTCGCGGGGCTGTCTGTATCGGGCAACTGATACGCAGCAGGTCGCCGGTGACGCTTGCAGCGGACAAGTGCCTGCAAGCGGACATGCGTCCGGGACCTCGAAGCGCTTTGGTTGATGCGCCGGCTGGCCCCGGACTACCGCACCATTGCCGCGTTCCGGCACGACAATCCGGAGGCGATCATGACGCTGTTCCCAGCGCCTCATCGTCGAGCTTGGTATCGGACAGAATCCGCTTAAGCCGTGCGTCCTCGTCCTCCAGCGCCTTCAGGTGTCTAGCCTCGGAGACATCCACCCCGCCGAAGGGGCTCTACACTGGCGGCTTTATCCCAAGTCGCTCCCGAAAGCCGTCGTTCCGGTGCCGGCCCAACGCGGACATGTGGCCGCCAGATGGGAACTGCTGTATCCGCGAGCGGACGGACGCTCGACTCGTTGCCATGAACAAGGCTTAATGCCGAACGTGGATGGTGGGGGATGCCAATCATGAGATCACCGCGGCAAATGAATGGTAGTGCCGATATTCTCGATGCTGTCGTCGTCGGAGCCGGATGGGCGGGCCTCGGTGTCAGCTATTGGCTGGCACGAAGAGGCCTGCGCCATAGCGTCCTGGAGCGGGGTCGCGTAGGAGAAACCTGGCGCACGCAGCGGTGGAATTCCTTTCTTATGAATTCACCCAACGTTCAGACCGTCATGCCCGGCGACCGCTACGAGGGTCCGGACCCGTATGGTGTCCTCACGCGCGACCAGTTCGTCGCTCTCCTTGAGGACTTCGCCGGGAGAAATGGGCTGCCGATCGAAGCGAATACTGTGGTGAGTGAACTCGCGCAGGAGAATGGCGCTTATCGGCTGACCACCTCGCACGGCAAATTTCGAGCACGCAATGTGATCGTCGCAAGCGGCAATCTGAATTGTCCTGTGCGCCCTATCTCGTCAGATGCGTTGCCGCCTGACATTTGCCAGGTCGACGCTTCCGGCTATCGCAGCGCTGCCGATCTGCCCGGCGGAGCGGTGTTGGTGGTCGGAAGCGGTCAATCAGGCGCTCAGATCGCGGAGGAACTGGCGGAAGCGGGCCGGACGGTCTTCCTTGCGACCAGTCGCGTCGGGCGGCTCCCGCGGCGCTATCGGGGGCGCGACATCATGATCTGGCTCGAGGAAAGCGGATTTCTCGACGTGCGGCGAGAGGAGGTCATTCGGCTTGCGGGACGTATCCCGCCGCGTGGTGTGCTCGGGTCGGAGCACACGATAAGCCTTCAGGCGCTCGGCGCCCAGGGTATTGTGCTTCTCGGGCGATTGACCGGCATTGCGGATGGCGGCCGCCTCTCGTTCGCCGACGATGTCGAAGCAAATATTCGCTTTGGGGATGAAGCCTCCAACAATGTCAAACGCCATATCGACGATTATATCGGCCGAGTCGGGATCGACGCACCCGTTTCGAACTCTGACCCGGCCGAGACGGTCGCGTGGCGTCGGCCGGATTCCGCCATCGGTTCGCTCGATCTCTCCCGGTCCGGCATCACTAGCGTGGTCTGGTGCACAGGCTTCAAGGGCGATTTCAGCTATGTGAGACTTCCTGATGCTCTCGACGCTGCCGGACAGCCCGTTCACACGGATGGCGTAGGCGTCCTGCCGGGCCTCTACTTCGCCGGACTGGATTTCGCCTCCACACGCAAGTCAGGCATCATATTGGCCATCGCCGAGGAAGCACCTCGTCTTGTCGAACACATCGTAGCGCATTCGTGATTGCCTTGTCGGCGCGGTCGGACGTCGGCTTTCTGTTTGTGAGATCTTATAAGCCGACTGTCAGGAATCGGCCCCAAACGCGACGTCTGCGTAGGGGTTCGGCGATGACCGCTCTTGGCGCAGCTTTCGCCTTGAGGGATGCGAAAAATTGACCCAACGCCGTCATTGCCGAGCCGTCATGCGAACGTCTGGAAGTGAGCCCAGGGCGGCCCTTGGGCTGCCATCACGGAGTGGAAGTACAAATGGGCATCACAGCTTGCAGCTTGAATGATTTTGCGCGGCTCCACGTATTTGTGTAGCATCCGGTGAACGCTTGATGCTGCCCTGAGGCCCCCCTCCCATGGAGCGAAAGCTCGCGACTATCCTCGCGGCCGACGTGGTCGGTTACTCAGCTCTCATGGAGCGCGACGAGGCCGGCACATTCGAGCGCCTTCGTGCCGGACGGAAAGAGCTTTTTGAGCCCGAGATCGCCCGTCATCACGGCCATATCTTCAAGCTGATGGGCGACGGGCTACTCGCCGAATTTGGCAGCGTAGTGGACGCCGTTGAGTGTGCCGTGTCGTTGCAGCGTGGTCTCGCCGAGCGCAACGCCTCGTTTCCCGAGGCAGAGCGAACTCAGGTGAGGATCGGCATCAATCTCGGCGAGGTGATCGTCGAGGGCGAGGATCGCTATGGCGACGGTGTCAACATCGCCGCGCGGCTGGAGGCGCTGGCGACTCCGGGAGGAATCTGCGTCTCGGCCAAGGTACGCGATGAAACCAATGGCCGTCTCGCAGTCGCTTTCGAAGACCTGGGCGAGCAGACGCTGAAGAACATCGCCAAGCCGGTGCATGTGTTCAGGATCGCCGATGGTGCCGTACCAGTCCCCGTCGACCCCCCGTTGTCGCTTCCCGACAAACCGTCGATCGCCGTTCTGCCGTTCACCAACATGAGCGCCGATGCGGAGCACCATTATTTTTCCGACGGCATCACCGAAGACATCATCACCGAATTGTCGCGCTCGCGCTCGCTGTTCGTCATCGCCCGGAACTCGTCGTTTCAATATCGGGACAAGGCCGTCGACGTGCGCCGGATCGCGCGCGAGCTTGGCGTGCGCTACGTCGTCGAGGGCAGTGTCCGCAAAATGGCAAGCCAGATTCGCATCACGGCCCAACTGATTGACGCCATATCAGGCAACCATCTGTGGAGCGAGCGTTTCGATCGCGGCATCGAGGAGCTTTTCGACGTTCAGGACGAGCTGACGCGGACCATCGTTGCGACTGTTGCGGGCCGACTGGAGGACGCCGAAATCAGGACGGCCATAGCCAAGCGGACCGAAAGCCTACCGGCTTATGACTCTCTGCTGCGCGGCGTCCGACATCTGCGCGGCTACGGCGCGGACGACAACCGACTGGCACGGGAATTGTTCGAGCAGGCCGTGGCCCTCGATCCGCACTACGCGCTGGCCCATGCTTACCTCGCTCTGTCGCTTATCGTCGAAAATGGCTATGGCGCGGCCCCCGGAGCGCTCACGCAACGCGCCCTGGACATTGCCACGGCGGCCGTTTCTATGGATCCGCGCGAAAACCGATGCCACACGTTCCTAGGACAGATCCACCGCTTTCGTGACGAGTACGACATGGCGATTTTCCACCTTGAACGCGGTGTGGAACTCAACCCCAATGACGCAATCGGCCTGATTCATTTGGCCGCTGTGCTCGGTATCTCCGGCCGGGCTGAAGAGGGGATTGAATTAACCCGCCGGGCCCAAAGGCTGGACCCCTATATGCAATTCGGTTGGGGCACGCTCAGCATTTGCTTTTATGTCCTCGGGCGCTACGACGAGGCCTTGGCGGCGAGCCGGAAGGTCGGGCGAAACAAGACCGCCTGGCAGATGGCGCGTGAAGCGGCCTGCCTGGCGCAGCTTGGCCGCCTCGACGAAGCCCGCGCTCAGGCGGCCGAAGTGCTCCGCCGCAAGCCGGGTTTCAGTGTGCAGGCAGAGATGCCGCACTACAAATACCTGGCTGATGCCGACCACCTGCGCGAAGGTTTGTTGAAGGCGGGCCTTCCCGAATGAACGTCCCGCCTTGCCTCTGATACCGGCCGTTGGTCAACATTGCCCTGAACTTCCGCTACTGGCGCGCAGCCGCCCCGCCCCCTGTCACCATTTGTCAGCAGTCTTTCTCCCACCTTTATCCCCATCCTCCGCCCCGCGCGCATAATCCCCCGCACCGCCCCCGCGGGAACCCTGGTCCGGACCGGGGATCAGGGGCGGCGGCGGGAGGCGGCGATGGACTGGAATGGAGCGATCGAGAAACACCGCGAGGCGCTGACGCACATTTTGGCGGCGCTTGTCGCCATGGCCGGCCTCGGGGGACAGTTTACTTTCTTTCCGCCGGAAGGCGCGTCGCCTCAAGGTTCGGCGCAGGCGGAAAAAAGTAAACCGTCGCCGGCCCTGCCGCGCCATCTCCGCCTCGCCGTGCTGCGGCTCCTGCGTCCGGCAGAGTCCGCCACGCGGCGGCTCATCATCGCGCTAGCGCGCGGGCTTGTCGTGACGCTGCCGCCGCCGCGCAAGGCAAATCCCGCGACGCCTCGCAAAACCAGGATCATTTCGACGATCCTGCGCAACGGTGTCGGCACCGGCATTGCGATGCCTTCCGCCGCCCCTGGCGGCTCCTCATCCGCCTGTACCAAGCCACGCGCGTTGAGCCTGCCGCTTTTCGATCCCATGCAGCATCCGTTCCGCCCGCGCAGGCCGCAGCAGAACGGCGTGCCGCGCATCTCTCTTCCCGGCGTCACCCAGCCGTTTCCCGTCGCGGACCGCCGTCCGCCCGCGCCCGACGATGCGGTCGACGCCGGCCGTCTTGGCCGCCGGCTTGAGGCGCTGGCCTCAGCACTCGACGACCTGCCGCGCCAGGCCATGCGCTTCGCCCACTGGCGGAATCGCCGCGACGCCGCCGCGCGGAATGACGCCGCCGCGCGGAATAAAGAACACGGCCGCGACGCTGTGGGCGCGCAAAACAACCCCCTCGCTCGCGGCCGGATTCGTCGCGTTTGGCCGCTGCGGATGGGACGCCCGCCCGGCTCTCGCCGGCGGCCTTCCCATGAGGTCGACGAGGTTCTGACCGCCGCCCACGGGTTGGCCTTCTGGGCGCTCGAACACCCCGACACATCCTGACGCCTGGGACCTGCACTTGCCGGGAGACAATCAATAGCCAGGCCGGTGAAACTCCGGAGCGTGGCAAGAATCCTCCATGTGTGCGAGAAACAGGACCATGACGCTCGACGAATACAACAGCTTCTGCGCCTCGCTTCCGTTCGCGACCCACGTCGTCCAGTGGGGCGGCGCGCATGTCTGGAAGGTCGGCGGCAAGGTGTTCGCCATCGCCGGGTGGAGCGGCGGGGAAGAACTGGCCGTCACCTTCAAATGCTCCGAATTCGCTTACGAAATACTGAGGGAGCAGCCGGGCTGCCGTCCGGCGCCCTATCTCGCCTCGCGCGGCATGAAATGGATCCAGCGCCGGACCGGCGAAAGCATGGATGCCGAGGCTCTCAAGGATTACATTCGCGAAAGCCACGGGCTCATTTTCCGGGCGTTGCCGAAGCGGGTGAAAAGCGAGCTATCCCAGGCGTCGGATGGCGTAGCGCGACCTGTCGCGGGCCGGTAAAATATGTGGCCATTGAAATGCATGGATGCGGCCACAGCGCGGCCATTTTCATGCCCGGTTCATATTGGAACTTCTAAGCTGAAACAGCATTGCAGGCTGGATGGTCCCGGCCGGCAGGCAACGCACTGGAGATACAGGGACAGATGCTCGGCAAGGTTTTGATGCTTTCGGTCCTCCTCGCCGGCGTCCATTCGCCCGATGCGCTGGCGTCCCGATCGGCCGATGCGGATCGCGGGGGCGATGGTCCAACGGCGGGCCAGGCCGAAGGCGTCCTTCTCGCGCAGGCCGGCGATGTGGAAATCTTCTACGACGGCAACGGCAACCGCGTCATCATCGACGCCTATACCGGCGAGGTCATCGCCGTGCAGCCGCCGCGGCGCGTCCGCCCCATGAACCGGCAGGCGCTGCGCCGCGCGCTGCGCGAGCGGGAACTGGACCGGGAAGAGCGCTACTATCTCGACGATCCCGAGGACATGGAGCGCCTGCGCCGGCGCAAGCTCGGCGATTATCGCCTCCTCCCTCCGCCGGTCGACGAATACGATTATCCCGATGCCGCGCGCGAACCGTTCGTCGACGAATTCCCGCCGGCGCCGGGGCGGCGCGCATTGCCCGAGCTCAGGGAAGAGCCGCGCGTCGTCGAACGCGAGCCGCTCGAGGAAGCGCCTGCCGATCCTTCCGCGCCAGGCGACACGATTGTCGTCGATCCGGTGACGCCGCCGCCGATGAGCTTCACCGCGCGCGAGGATGTCGCCGGCATCCAGGTGCTGATGGACCGGACCGGCGCTTCGCCGGGCGTCATCGACGGCAAGTTCGGCTCGAATGTCGACAAGGCCTTCGACGCCTACCGCGAGATCACCGGAACCAGCCTGCGGTCGACCGATTCGGCGGGCATCAAGGCAGCGCTGGCGGCCTCAGGCGGCGACCCGTTCACCACCTATACGATCACCGCCGCCGATGCCGCCGGGCCGTTCGTCGCCGCGGTTCCGGCCGACTACAGCCGCAAGGCGGAGCTCGAGAATCTGAGCTTCACTTCGGTCTTGGAGATGCTGGCGGAAAAATTCCATATGGACGAGACCTATCTGAAGGCGCTCAATCCGGAGGCCAATTTCTCACGGCCGGGAACCATCATCCGCGTCGCCAATGTCGGCGCACCGGCCACCAGGAAGGTCCAGCGCATCGTGGCCGACAAGGGCCGCAAGCAGGTCCGCGCCTACGACGAGGCCGGAAAGCTGGTCACGGCGTACCCGGCGACGATCGGATCGACGGAGACGCCGTCGCCCACCGGCACCCACACTGTGTCGCGGGTCGCCTTCAACCCCAACTACACCTACAATCCGAAGGTGAATTTCAAGCAGGGCAATAACGACAAGATACTGACCATTCCGCCCGGCCCGAACGGTCCCGTCGGCTCGATCTGGATCGCGCTCGATAAGCCGACCTATGGCGTTCACGGCACGCCGGACCCGTCGAAGATCGGCAAGACCGAAAGCCATGGCTGCGTGCGCCTGACCAACTGGGACGCGCAGGAACTGGCAAAGCTGGTCAGCCCCGGCGTAACGGTCGAGTTCGTGGAGTAATTCCGCGCGGTCGGATGTATCGGCTCTTTCAACCTGACGGGATTGCTGCGGTTGCGCGTTGCGCTATTTTCGGCGCATGCGATCGCCTTGCGAAGCACATCAGGGCGCTGTCCCACAGACGACAGTTCCGCCCAGCGATGGGACGTTCTGCCCGAAGGAGCGCCGCCGCTATGTGCTGGTCGCCGCGATTCTCGCCTCGGCCCTGGGCTTCATCGACGGATCGGTGGTGGCGATCGCCATTCCGGCGATGCGCAGCAACCTCGGCGCGAGCCTTGTCGAAGCGCAGTGGATTTCCAACGCTTATGCGCTGACTCTGTCGGCGCTGATCCTCGCCGGCGGGGCGGCGGGCGACAAGTTCGGCCTGCGCAGCACCCTGATCGTCGGCATTGCGCTGTTTATAGGCGGCTCGATGGTCTGCGCGGTTGCTCCGGACCCATTGTTTCTTATCGTCGCGCGCGCCGCGCAGGGAGTGGGCGCGGCCATCATGGTGCCCGGCAGCCTGGCTATCATCGCGAAAGCGTATCCGAAGAAGGAGCGCGGGCGGGCAATCGGCATCTGGGCGGCGTCCTCGGCGCTCACCACGGCGCTGGGGCCGGTGATCGGGGGGGTGCTGCTTTCGTCCTTCGACGACAGCGTCTGGCGCTGGATATTCGCCGTAAACCTTCCGCTCGGCGGGCTGGCAATCTATTTCCTGGCGGCAAAGGTGCCGGCGGATGCGCCGGGCGCAACGCGCGCGCTCGATCTCGGCGGCGCGGCGCTCGCCACAGCCTCGCTCGGCGCGCTTGCCTACGGCTTCACGGTTTTCGGCACCGCGAGCCTGCTGCACTCCGCCGGCTGGGTGGCCGCCGGCCTGGTGATCATGGCGGCATTCCTCGTCTGGGAACGGCGTCAGCGAGAGCCCATGGTTGATCTCGGCCTGTTCGCCAGCAGACCGTTTTCGGGAGCAAACATCTCGACGTTCTTTCTCTACTTCGCGCTTTCGGCGATCCTTTTCTATTTGCCGATGCTGCTGATTGCGGGATGGGGACTGAGCGAAGCCGAGTCCGGCTTCATTTTCCTGCCGCTTTCGCTGGCGATCGCAATTCTTTCGGGGCCGGTCGGAAAGGCCTCGGACAGCATCGGGGCGCGTCTGCCGATCGCGGCCGGCAGCCTGGTGGTGGCGGCTGCCTTCGGAGGTCTTGCTCTTCTGACGGGCGGAGGCGTCCACAGCTTCTGGTTCGGCATTTTCCCGCTGATGGCTCTGATGGGATTGGGCATGGCGCTTGTCGTGTCTCCGCTTTCGACGGCGATCATGACGGCCGTCGAGGATAGCGAAACCGGGTCGGCTTCGGGCATCAACAACGCGGTAGCCCGCATGGCAGGCCTGTTTGCAGTCGCGGTGATGGGCGGCGTCGCCGCGCTCCGCTACGCATTGTTGCTGGGCGAGGGCGGGGGTACAGTCCCAGGATTTGGCGAGCAACCGGCGACTGCGCTTCCGGCTGAAGTCGAAAGCATCCGGCTCGCCGCAAGCGATGCCGCCTTTGCCGCCATCGCCTGGGTCACGGCAGCGCTCTGCGTTCTCTCGGCGCTGACCGCGTGGATGACCGTGCCTGGAGGCGGCCGTACCGAAAGTGCGGCGGGAGCCGCCGATACCGCTTCGGCGGAATGATATCGCAACAGCGGGTGGATCAGCCTTCGGCCTTGGCGCTCGCGACCTTCAGCGGGCCGCCGGCCTCTTCCTTGAGCAGGTCGTCGATGCGCTTGCGCTCTTTCTCGAACTTCGCGAGGTCGTCGCCTTTCAGGACACGGCCGACCGGCAGCCTGACGCGCATCGGATCGACCTTGCGGCCGTTGACCATCAGTTCGTAGTGCAGGTGGTTGCCTGTCGACAGGCCGGTGGATCCGACATAGCCGATGACCTGGCCCTGGCGGACCTTGGCGCCGGCCTTGATGCCCTTGGCAAAGGCGCTCTGGTGGTTGTACGAGGTTTCGTAGCCATTGGCATGTCGGACTATCGTCTGGCGACCGTAGCCGCCGGCCCATTCGGCTTTTTCCACGACACCATTGCCCGAGGCGATGATCGGCGTGCCGCGCGGTGCGGCCCAGTCCACGCCGGTGTGCATGGCGGAACGGCCGAGGATCGGATGGTTGCGTCCGCCGAAGCCCGACGTGAAGCGGCCATTGGGGAGCGGGTTGCGCAGCAGGAACTGCTTGGCGCTGCGGCCGTCCTGGTCGAAATAATCGACCGTGCCGTCCGACATCTTGTAACGGTAGAAATTACGGGTGTTGCCGCCGAAAGTCGCCGACACGTAGAGCAGTTCGGAATCTTCCGACATCAGGTCGTCGCCATCGGGCTGCGAGAAGAACACCTCCACGCGGTCGGCCGGATTCAGCCGCGACTGGAAATCGACATCCGACGCCAGGAGCTTGATCAGTTGCTTGGTCACGCCGCGGGACATGCCGTAGGCGTAGGCAGCACGATATATACCGTCGTAGACGGTGGGCAGGTTGCCCCGGACCGCCACCGGCGGCGTGTCGTCGAAGGCTGTCAGCAGCGCCGGGTTCGGCTCGGGTTCGGCCGTCGTCACGAACTGGTCGCGGTCGTTGAGCGCGATCGTCGCGATATGCTGGACCTTGTCATAGACGCTGGTCCGCACGACCCGAGCCTGGTCGCCGCGGACCTCGAGGCCTACCCGCAGCACCGCGCCCGCTTTCAGCGTGGTGGTGCTCATGATCTTGCCGATCGCCTCGGCCATGCCGGCCGCATCCTCGCCGACGTAGCCTGAGTCGGCGAAGGCGGCGGCGATTTCACGGTCGTTGTTGAACGGAATGATCTCCTCGGCGTAGGACAGGACGGTTTCGTCGGTTTCCTCGAGCGGCCAGACCGAGACGTTTTCCGGGACGATCCGCACGCCGTAGGAGGCGGTCAGCGTCTGAGTGAGCGAATCGCCGAACCGCTGCGGGTCGACATAGTGGAGCGCCGCGACCTGGATGGCGCCGTCGGTCAGGATCGAGCCTGTCGAGCGGACGACCTGCTCGACCTCGTCGGCCGAAAGGCCGCTCCGTGTATCGAACGCCGCCGTCTCGACGGGGAAATCGACGGTCTTGAGGCTCATCTCGCTCTCGACCTTGACGCCGTAGATCTGCCCGGTGTTGGCGGACGCCGTCAAAGCGGCGCCATCTTCGGCAAACACCTCCAGCGGATCGAACTCCGGATAGTTGCGCGCCGTCTTGTGTCCGGCGGCCAGCGCCATCTTGATCTGCACGAACGGCATCGTGCGGATCACATCGCGGTCGCCCTCGCGGCTGACCGTGGAGATTTCCATGCGCCGGCGATCCTTGGCCTTTGCGATCTGGCGTGCCGGGACGAGCCGGTCGGTCCTGGCCTTCTCGCCCTGGTCGTCGCCGCCGCGCCGGACGAGCAACAGGTCTGCGATCTCCGGCGGGGTGGCGAGCTGCTCGCGACCGTCG